>CAWEFJ010000007.1:0-50559 GCA_963808395.1 uncultured delta proteobacterium
TTTACTGTGCAGGCGGGACGCCTCAACTAGGTCGGTAGCCTAGGCCTCTGGCCTGTGTGAGTTAAAATCATGAATTAACTTACACAGGCGGGACGCCTATGCTGCCAGACTTGTTAGCCTGGGCCTCTGGCCTGTGTTAATTTAAACTCACAAATTAACCTACACAGGCGGGACGCCTATGCTACCCGGACTCGGTAGCATAGGCCTCTGGCCTGTGTGGACTAAACTCTTTCATAAAGCCAGGGATAATCTTCCGGGCACGCCGCCAATCCCTGTCTTACCGGATTATTTCTGATATATTGCCATTTTTCGAAAAATTCCGCCTCATCCCGGACAATTCGGTCATAGCGCTCTTGCTGCCAGAAGGGTCCTTTGGCCCCACTGAGCCGGTTAATCTTATGGGCGCTGAAACTCTTGACGCTATGAAGAATTTCCCCCAGGTCAATGGCCCCGCCATCAGCAAGGGTAACCGGCTGAACCAAGGCATGAACATGATCGGGCATGACGACCGCGACATAAACCTTCCATTTGCTGCCATCCCAATATCGAACGGCCTCCAGGCTAATGGCACACGCCTCCGGCGATAACTGCTTTCCTTCCCGGCAGTGCCAACTTACGAAATACACCTGGCCCGGCTCTTGCCAATGAGGTAGATTTCTCCTGGTGATTTTGAACTGTTTCACAGGCGGGACGGCTGGGCTGTCTGGACTTGGTAGCATAGGCCTCTGGCCTGTGTGAATTAAAACTCACGAATTAACTTACACAGGCGGGACGCCTATGCTACCTGTACTTGCATAGGCCTCTGGCCTGTGTGCATTAAACTTCCAATTTCGCCACAGGCGGGACGCCTAGGCTACCAGACTTGTTAGCCTGGGCCTCCGGCCGGTGGCTCGGATTATCTCGTTAACGAACCACGTAAAAATCTGCCAGATCCCCCAGGTAGGGCAGCCACTCTACCTCCAGGTGGTCCACGTAGGCATAGGGCGGACCCTGGCGGCACCAGGCCAGCATCTTCTCCAGCGCGGGCCGCTCGCCTTCGAAGAGGGCCTCCACCCGGCCATCGGGCAGGTTCCTGACCCAGCCCGCCAGACCCCAGGCCCGGGCCTCGTCCCGGGTGGCGGCCCGGAAGAAGACCCCCTGCACCCGGCCCTCAATCAGGACATGGAGCCGCGCCTGGTCCGCCATGAGCCGCTCCCGAATTTACACGAAATGGCCATACAATATATAATTGTACCTATAGTCATTTGAATACCCTGGAATTTAAATTAAGGTCAATGGATTGCGACCAACCTTTTATTAAAAATTCTATAAAGCTATCTTGAGAAAGACTATAATTCCCCCCTATTTTCCAAATAAAATTTGAATCAGAATCATTCTTTTCTATAAATATGGTGAAATTCACTTTTCCTGAATTTCGTAATCTATTCTTGGTTTGCGGTAAGCAAGGTGCCGACGATTGCACTTGTATGCCGATCTTATTTTCATTAACATCTGAAACAAAGTTTTCACAATAAGGGTAGGCATGATTCCAAATCATATCGCCAGTGGAAAAATTAAATGTCGATCCTTGCGTCCATAATTTCATTTTTTTCCGGGAGGTAAATTTAATATCTAACGCATCATAGAAAAATATGGGCACACAGAAATGCCAACCCTCAGCATAGCCATTTGAAAAATCCGCTAATAATTCTATAGATCTTTTGACTATTTTAGTCGGCTCTTTTTTTATTAAATTTTCTAATATATAAATAGATTTTATCATAGTATTTATATTCCTTTTAGCATTGCTATTTCAATAATATCTTTAATCTTTCTAAATTCTTTTTGTTTTTCCTGAAGTTCCTTTTCAAGGCTGTCATGCTCCAAAATTAAATAAGCAAATGGTGATGTCTCTATCCACCCTTTAATTTTAATAAATTCAGAATATTGGCTATTATCATATAAAATTGCAGCATCACCTCTAATTATTGCAAGTTTGTGTCTACATAATTTAGTTAATTCCCCGGCGCGACAATCACATCTAATACTGATAATCCCTTCGCGATTATTGAACGAAACTTTATAAATATTTATGCCATCGCTACTTTTTACAGATATAGTGATAACTGAAGTCAACTGAGTACCTATAAATGATTCTTTAAGGGACAGAACCGGGGGACCAATGAATTCCCGGCCCTGGCCCCTCCACTAAATCCTTCTTCACTTCAACAGTTCCTCAAAAGCCTTTTCATCCAAGCGTCTGATTCCAAGTTCGCGTGCCTTTGGCGTATTTGCTCCCCGGGTCGGTTCCCACCACCACGTAGTCGGTATTGGCGGACACCGCGGAACTCACCTTGCCGCCCCGGGCGGTCACCTGGGCCTTGGCCTCCTCCCGGGAGATATGGGCCAGCCCCCCGGTGAAGACGAAGGTTTTGCCCGCCAGGGGACCGGTCGGCGGCCGCTCCGGCGGCTGCTCCTCCACTCCGGCCTCCCGGAGCTTGCGGATAATTTCCCGGTTGCGGGGGTTGTCGAAATATTCCCGGATGCTGGCGGCACCTGTTGCCCTATTCCTTCCACTTCTTTCAGCTCTTCCTTGGATGGCGTTCATCAAGTCTTCAAGTTTCTGGAAGTGGCGGGCCAGGATCTGGGCTGGCCTCCCCCACTAACGGATCCCCAGAGCGTTGATCAACCGCCAGAAGGGGGGATGTTTGCTGCCCTGAATGGCGCTGATGATGTTCTGGGCCGATTTTTCGGCAAAGCGCTCCAGGGGAACGAGGTCGCCTTCGGTCAGTTGATACAAGTCGCTGACGTCCTTCACCAGGCCCGGCGTTAACCAATTGCAGGATAATCTTTTCCCCCAGGCCGTCGATATCCATGGCCCCTTTGGAGGCGAAATGCATGATGGCCCGGGTCTGGGCCCCGAAGCAATCGGGGTTGGGGCAGCGGGTCACCTTCTCGCCCGGGGGCCGCACCAGGGGGGTTCCGCATGCCGGGCAGGGCTGGGCATCTTGAAGTCTCGCCTGGCCGGGCGCTCTTCCGTGATGACCTTGACCACCTCGGGGATGACGTCGCCGGCTCGCTGGATCAGGACCGTATCCCCCACCCGCACGTCTTTGCGGGCCACTTCGTCTTCGTTGTGCAGGGTGGCCCGGCTCACCGTGACCCCGCCCACCTCCACGGGCTCCATCACCGCCATGGGGGTGACCGCGCCGGTGCGCCCGACGTTGACCACGATGTCCAGCACCCGGGTGGTCGCCTGGGTGGCCGCAAACTTGTAGGCCAGGGCCCAGCGGGGACTGCGGGCCTTGGCGCCCAACCTCTCCTGCAGGGAGAGGGAGTCCACCTTGATCACCATGCCGTCGATTTCGTAAGGCAGGCCGTGGCGTTGCTGCTCCAGCCGGTGGTGGTAGGCGATGGCCGCCTCGATCCCCGCACCCCGCTCGATGAGGCCGAGACCCGAAACCCCCAGGTTTTCAAGGTCTGCAGCACTTCCCAGTGGGACGCGAAACTGCGGCCCCGCACCTCGCCGACCCCGTAACAGATGATCTTCAGGGGGCGGGCCGCGGTGATGCCGGGGTCCAGTTGGCGCAGGGAGCCCGCCGCGGCGTTGCGGGGGTTGGCAAAAGCCGGCTCGCCCTGGGCCAGGCGCTGCTCATTGAGCTTCTTGGAACTCACTCAGGTCCATGTAGACTTCGCCCCGGACCTCCAGCAGCTCCGGGGCCGGCTCTTCCCGGGTGAGGATTTGCAAGGGGATGGTATGGATGGTCTTCAGGTTCTGGGTGACGTTTTCCCCCGCACCCCGTCGCCCCGGGTAGAGCCCACGCGGAAGCGCCCCTGTTCATAGACCAGTTCAATGGCGCAGCCATCCACCTTGGGCTCCAGGACGTATTGGAGGGGCTCGGGGCTGCGCAGAAAGCGCTGCAGGCGCGCCTCGAACTCCCGCACCTCGGCCTCACTGAAGGCATTTTCCAGGGAGATCATCGGCAGCCGGTGGCGCACCGTCTCGAACTTTTCCAGGGGCGCGGCCCCCACCCGCTGGCTGGGGGAATCCGGGGTCAGCAACCGGGGATAGCGCTGCTCCAGGGCGACGAGCTCCCGGAGCAGCCGGTCGAATTCCGCATCGGAGATTACCGGGTCATCCAGGACGTAGTAGCGGTAATTGTGGTAATTGATCTGCTCCCGGAGCTCCTGCACCCGGGCCGCCACTTCCTGGGGGATGTCTTGCTTTTGCGCCACGGCCGCCCTCTTTGAGGAATATGATAGGGAGTTTTTCCCGGCTTGGCAAGGCGGAATCCGAGGCCGGCCAGTACTTGACAGACGGTCTCCCTCCGCATAAAACATGGAGGGCGGGCGCGGCCCACCAAACCCTAGGAAGCCACGCCGAGGCGGGGGAGAAGCCATGTATTGGGACCGGACCATTGAGACCCTTGAGCGCGCGCCGCTTTGCAGGAACTGCAGCTGCAGCGCCTGCGGCAGACGGTGAGCCGGGCGGCCCGCAGCCCCTTTTATGGTGAGCGCCTGGCCCGGGCCGGGGTGAGGGCGGAGTCGATCCACAGCCTGGAGGATATTCGCCGGATTCCCTTTACCAGCAAGGACGACCTGCGGGCCCGGGGCCGGGACCTGCTCAGCGTCCCCCAGACGGAAATCGTCCGGCTGCACGCCTCTTCGGGCACCACCGGCCAGGCCACCGTGATCTATTACACCCGCCGGGATATCGAGACCTGGGCCGATCTGGTGGCCCGCTCCATGTACATGACCGGGGTGCGGCCGGGGGACGTCTTCCAGAATATGATGGGCTACGGCCTGTTCACCGGGGGCCTGGGGTTCCACTACGGCGGCGAGCGGCTGGGGGCCCTCACCATTCCGGCCGGCGCCGGGAACAGCGCCCGGCAGATCCAACTCTTGCAGCAGTTCGGGGCCACCGTCATCCATATCATCCCCAGCTTCGCCCTGTATCTTTTGAAAAGCTTCGCCGAGCACGGCCTGGACCCGCGGGAGCTGCCCCTCAGGATCGCCTTCATCGGGGCCGAACCCCATTCGGAGCATATGCGGCGGCGCATCGAGACGGCCTACGGCCTCAAGGCCTATAACTCCTATGGCCTCTCGGAGATGAACGGCCCGGGGGTGGCCTTCGAATGCCCGGAACAGAACGGCATGCACCTCTGGGAGGACGCCTTCCTGCTGGAAGTGGTGCACCCTGAGACCCTGGAGCCCCTGGGGCCCGGGGAGATGGGGGAACTGGTATTCACCAACCTCAGCCGGGAGGGGATGCCCCTGCTGCGTTACCGCACCCGGGACCTGGCTTCTTATGAAGAGGGCCCCTGTCCCTGCGGCCGGGGCTTCCGGCGTCTTTCCCGCATCCAGGGCCGCACCGACGACATGCTCATCGTTAAAGGGGTCAACATCTTTCCCCTGCAGATCGACCGGGTGCTGATGGCGATGCCGGAAGTGGGCAGCCACTACCTGGTGGAGGTGACCCGGGAGGAGTTCAACGACCTGCTGCACGTCAAGGTGGAAGTGCAGGCCAATTTTTTTCAAGAGGACCTCAAGTACTTGAGCGGCTTGAAGAAACGCATCACCGAGGCCCTGAGGAGCGAGCTCTTGGTGACCCCCCGAGTGGAGCTGGTGGAGCCCCACAGCCTGCCGCGCAGCGAAGGCAAGGCCCAGCGGGTGGTGGATAAACGTCCCCAATAGAGGAGTAGGGGAGCAGTCTCGGCCAATTCGGGAAGGGGCGGCGTCTTAGTGGCACAGGCTTCCAGCGATGTGAGGTATTGCCCGAGGCAGGGAAATCCCCTGCCCCTCCGACTGGGGGCAGAGGATCGGGTTAGGGGCGGCGTTTCAAACCTGCCCCTACAATGACGAGTTACTACATTCCGCCCCACCCAAAGGGGGCGATCGGGGAGTAGCTGGTAATTTCCATAAATTGATTAGTTAGTGGGCGGCCCCAGGTTCAAACAATCCCTGATGCCGTGTTTAATGGCGAAACCCTTGCGAGGCACTCCGTACCGACGCCTCCTGAGCGCCCAAGTTGACATCCCGGGGAGCGGATGGTAAAAATTCGGGGCAGGAGGGATGGCCGAGCGGCTTAAGGCGGCGGTCTTGAAAACCGCAGACCTTTAGGGGTCCGGGAGTTCGAATCTCTCTCCCTCCGCCAGGAAAAACTTCAGTTTTCAGTTTTCGGTTTTCGGTTTTCGGCAAATTCAAGGAAAATATTAAAGATTAAATGCAGCATTTATCCTATTACCCCGGATGCGGGAGAAAGAGGCTGCGGGAAGGTATTAATAGGAGCCTGATGGGGATCCCTTATTTATCCCCTCTCCCCCGATGGGGGAGAGGGTTAGGGTGAGGGGGAATTTAATCTCTTTTCCGCTTCCTATTAATAACAGCTAAGAGTAAATCGGCCGTCGATATTTAATCATAACTTAGGTTATGCATCACAACAACTGAAAACCGAAAACCGGAAACAGGAAACACAAAACAGTCCTTGCAGGTCCGGAGAGATGACCGAGAGGCCGAAGGTGCTCGCCTGCTAAGCGAGTGTGGGGGGAAACCTCTACCGAGGGTTCGAATCCCTCTCTCTCCGCCACTATCTTTATGCCGCCGGGCGTGGTTTAGACGCCGTTAAGCCGTTTTCCTGATCCGGATTCGGCGCCTACATGCTCCGACAACGCCCCCCACCAACCCAAACCGAAAACGGAAAACAGTTCGCCATGAGCGCTTGGTTTAATCCTTCCTTGGGGCCGACGCTAGCGCTGCTGGGGTTCGTCCTGTGGCTGGCGCACAAATTGATGCGGCGCGGCGCCGGGAAAGACCGCAGAGCGGCCCGGGGCCTCTATCAGGCGTGGCTGCGCTGGGGGGACCTGGCGGCTTTTCTGGCAATTCTGGCGGGGCTGGCGCTCATGTGGTCCTCCCGAGCCGGCGCCCTGAGCGGCTGCAGCCCGGACCTCAAATAACCCTTTGCCTCGCTCCATCTGGCAGAAAAACGATTAATTCCCCCTCACCCTAACCCTCTCCCCAGGGGGAAAGGGGATAATGGGGCATTTAATCTTTAATAATTTCCTTGAATTAAGACAAGGGTAGGGAAACATAAAGGAAAGGCGTAACCCGTGAGGATTACGCCTTTATCAGATCAACTGGTGCCGAAGCGGGGATTTGAACCCCGACGGGGAAACCCCCACTGGACCCTGAACCCAGCGCGTCTACCAGTTCCGCCACTTCGGCCTGATGCCCGGCTGCTGCCTGGCGTTTTTCGAATAATTAATCTATTATAACCCATTATGCTTGTCAAGGTGGCCCACTTACAACGGAGGCAGGGGTGAGGGTCCTTAATGATCTCCCTCCGGGGGCATCGCCCTTTGAGCTGACGGTGGTCACCATCGGCAATTTCGACGGGGTGCATCTGGGACACCAGGCCATTCTGGGCCGGGTTTGCCGGCGGGCGCGGGAATTGGGGGGCCAGGCGGTGGCCGTCACCTTCGAGCCTCATCCCCTGAAGCTGCTGCGGCCGGAGATGGATCTGCCGCTGCTCACCACCCCGGCGCAGAAACTGGAACTCCTCCAGGGCTGCGGCCTGGACGCGGTGGTGGTCCTGCCCTTTACCCGGGAATTTGCCGCGCTGCCGGCCCGGGATTTTGTTACCGGCTATTTCTGTGAACGGCTGCGGGTGCGGGAAGTGGTGATCGGCCACGACTACTGCTTCGGGCGTGGCCGGGAAGGCAATGTGGACCTCCTCCGGGAGATGGGCAAGGTCTGCGGGTTCACGGTCCAGGTGGTGTGGGCCGTGGAGAGTGACGAGGCGGTGGTGAGCAGCTCATTGATCCGGGCGCTGCTGCGCCTGGGGAAGGTGGAGGAGGCCCGCCGCCTCCTGGGACGTCCTTACGGGGTGGCGGGCCAGGTGGTCCGGGGCCAAGGCCGGGGGGCCAAACTCCTGGGAGTGCCCACCGCCAATATCCGCCCGGTGAACGAACTGGTGCCCGCTTCGGGCATCTACGCGGTGCGGGTGCGGCGGGGGGCGGAAATCCGGCCCGGGGTGGCCAACATCGGCACCTGCCCCACCTTCGACGGTTGCGGCTCTTCCCTGGAAGTGCACCTGTTGGAGTTCGCCGGCGACCTGTACGGCGAGGACCTGGGGGTGGAGTTCGTGGCCCGCCTGCGGGAAGAGCGGCGCTTTCCTTCGGTTGCGGCCCTGGCCGCCCAGATCCATGCCGACATCGCCGCCGCCCGGCAAATTCTGTAAATTGGCGGAGGTGGCCGGCAACAAAATTGCAGAGAAACTTATACTTAGCCCCACGGCCGGGGTGAGGACTGGGAGCCGGCGGCTAAGGGAATCATAGAAGGCAAGTTTGCACCAAGTATTAATGGGAGCGGAAAAGAGATTAAATTCCCCCTCAAACCCTCTCCCCCATCGGGGGAGAGGGGATAAAGATGGAACCCCTTGCACGCGCGGTAGCATAGGGCGTCGCCAGCCTGTGTAAGTTGATTTGTAAGTGTAATAGTAGGGGCGACCCGCTGGGTCGCCCATTCAGGGGTCAGGCCGCCCGGGCGACCCAGCGGGTCGCCCCTACGAAGTTCAGGCGGCACAGGCGCCCCGGCGATGTATTAAATTCAGGGGTGCGAAACTTGCGATAGCCGGGCGGCTCGGGCGATTAATGCCTGGGGCGCTGGCTAGAACGCGGCGCCAGAGTAGGTGAAAGTTTTTTCGGCTCCTGCCCCGGACGAGACATCTGGCGGCGGCTGAGCCGGAGACCTGAAATTAGCGGGGCCGCAGAGGCTCGCAGCGCCGTGGCTGCCACAACCCACTTGACTTCTGCCGGCAAATTTAATAAATATAAATGTTGAGCGGGCATAGCTCAGCTGGTAGAGTACAAGCTTCCCAAGCTTGGTGTCGCGGGTTCGAATCCCGTTGCCCGCTCCAGCCCGGGGAGACGAGAAGGCCTAGGGGGCCTGGTCGTTTTGCCGGGGAGACCCGCTTCCCCCATCGAGGTGGCCGGCAGCAAGGGGCAGGATGGCCGGTTTACTTTGAGGGCGGAGTTGAGTAGTTGCTCTGGGGCGCCCCGAGATTAAACAACGTCTTGGAATTTCCCGGAAGTGGGCTGCGGCCCACTTTTTTTATGGCGGCAGTGCGGCGGGAGCAGGTCGGTAAATGGGACCATTCACGTCCAAGTGAATATTTCTGGCTCATCGGTCTGGGGCTGGCGGTGGGGCTCTTCGGCACCCTCATCGGCGCCGGGGGCGGCTTTGTGTTGATGCCCATCCTGCTGCTGCTGTATCCCCGGGCCAGCCCTGAGGAACTTACGGCCATTTCCCTGGCGGTGGTCTTTTTCAACGCCCTGGCCGGCTCCGAGGCCTATGCCTTTATGGGGCGGATAGACTATAAGTCGGGCCTGATTTTCGCCGCGGCCACCATCCCCGGGGCGGTCATCGGGGCGCTGAACACTTCCCTGGTGCCCCGGCACCTGTTCAACGGCATCTTCGGGATACTTTTGATAGGCGTGGCCATATTTCTGGTGCTGCGCCCCGAAATCAAGCCGCGCTCCGAGCTGCACGCCCACCGCGGCCATGCCTGGCGCATAGTGACCACGCCGACGGAGAGAGGCATTATTACAATTTCAATCTCTACGTGGGCATCGGCATCAGCTTTTTGGTGGGCTACCTCTCCAGTTTTCTGGGGATCGGCGGCGGCATCATTCACGTGCCGGTGCTGATTTACTTCTTGGATTTTCCGGTGCACATCGCCACGGCCACCTCCCATTTCGTTCTGGCCATCATGGCCTTGACCGGCACGGGGGTGCACATCTGGACGGTTCGTTTCATAGACGGGAGTAATCAGGCATACCCTGTGCCTGGCCATCGGGGTTTTGTTGGGGGCGCCCATCGGGGCGCAGCTATCCAACCGCATCCAGGGACCCTGGATTGTCCGCAGCCTGGCGCTGGCCCTGGGGCTGGTGGGAATACGCATCCTGATCATGTTCTTCCAACATTAGAGCCGGAAGACCCGAAAATCCGGGTGCATGGCCATAAGTGTTGTAATTTAGTTATAGTAATTAAAGATGCAAACTACGGCAGAGATTATCGCCCGGGTGAAGGAGCTGCTTGCAGCCGCTCCTGGAGGCCCAGGGAGTGGAGCTGGTGGACCTGGAATACGCCCGGCCGCGCCGGGGCCGGTCCACCCTGCGCCTGTTTCTGGACCAGCCCGGCGGCATCACGCTTGAGGTCTTGACCCGGATCAGCCGGGTGGTGGGAGAACTGCTGGAGGTTCACGACGCTGATTCCCGGGTCCTACCACCTGGAGGTCTCTTCCCCGGGGCTGACCCGGGCGCTTGAAGAAGCCGGAGGATTACCGGCGCTACATCGGGCGGCTGGTGCGCCTCACTACCCACACCCTCTGGGAAGGCCGCCAGGTGCACCGGGGCATCCTCCTGGGCCTGGAGGGGGACGAGGTTTGCCTGCGGATGGGGGAGGAGACCTGCCGCATCCCCTTGCAGGAAATCGCCCGGGCCCGGCTGGAGCTGGATCTAAAAAATCACCGCAAGGAGGGCTCGCACCTCAAATGAACTTGGAATTAAAACGGATCATCGATCAAGTCAGCCGGGATAAAGGCATCGACAAGGAGGTGCTGATCAGCGCCATCAAGGATGCCATCCGTTCCGCGGCCAAGAAGAAGTTCGGGCCCCGCTTGGAGATCGAGGTGGAATACAATGATGACACCGGAATGATCGAGGTCTTTCAATACAAAGAAGTGGTGAACGAAGTGGAGGACCCCGAGCTCGCAGATTTCCATGGCCGAGGGCCGGAAATTGGACCCGGAATGCGAAGTGGGGGACAGCCTGGGGATCAAGATGGACGCCTCGGCCTTCGGGCGCATCGCCGCCCAGTCGGCGAAACAGGTGATCATGCAACGCATGAAGGACGCGGAGCGGGACCTGGTTTTTGAGGATTTCAAAGACCGCAAGGGCGAGATCATCAACGGCATCGTCCAGCGGGTGGACCCCGAGGGGATCATCGTCAACCTGGGGCGCACCGAGGCCCTGTTGCCCCCGTCGGAGCAAGTGCCCCGGGAGATGTACCACAAAGGAGAGCGCATCCGCACCTTTCTCCTGGACGTCAAGCGGCAGACCCGGGGGCCCCAGGTCATCCTGTCCCGCACCCACCCGCAATTCCTGATAGCCCTCTTCGACGCCGAGGTCCCGGAGATTTCCGAAGGGATCGTCCAGGTATTGGGCTGCGCCCGGGAACCGGGAAGCCGCGCCAAGATCGCGGTGGCCTCCCGGGAATCCGACGTGGACCCGGTGGGGGCCTGCGTGGGCATGCGCGGTTCCCGGGTGCAAAGCATCGTCCAGGAGCTGCGGGGCGAGAAGATCGATATCATTCCCTGGCATCCGGATCCGGCCAAGTTCGCCACCAACGCCTTGTCCCCGGCCCAGGTGAGCCGCATCATCCTGAACCAGGTTACCCAATCCATGGAGGTCATCGTCCCGGACGACCAGTTGTCCCTGGCCATTGGCAAGCGGGGTCAGAATGTGCGGCTGGCTTCCCGGCTGGTGGGCTGGAAGATCGACGTTAAGAGCGAGTCCAAGTACTCCAAGTCGTTGAAGGAAGGCTATCTCTCCCTGCTGCGGATTCCCGGGGTGGGGGAGATTACCGCCAACCTGCTGCATGAGGGCGGCTATAATTCGGCCCGGGAAGTGGCGGAAACCAGCTTGGAAGAATTAATTCAGGCCACCGGCCTGAGCGAGAAAAAGGGCGGGGGCCTGATTGCCTCGGCCCAGGAAATGGTGCGAGGCGCGGCGGAAGAGGAGAGCGGCGAGGGGGCCGCTCCCCAGGAAGTCCAGCAAGGATAAGGGTTGATCTGAAACGCGGGCAACGAAATAGTTTCGGGGGTATGGTTAGTATATGGCGACGACCAGGATTGCTAATTTGGCCAAGGAATTAAAGATCGACGTCAAGGAGCTGATCCAGCGCCTGAAGGACGATTTGGGACTGCAGGAGCATCTTACCCATCTCAGTCCTTTGGATGAGGCGACGGTGACGCGGGCGCGGCAAAGCCTCAGCGCCGCGGCCACGCAGATGGAAGAACTGCGGGTGGGGGAAAACGTCAAGCGCCGCCGCCGGGTAGCCTCGGCGCCGGTGATTTCGCCAGCCCCGGAGCCGGAACCGCA
Organism: uncultured delta proteobacterium; assembly: GCA_963808395.1. GTDB lineage: Bacteria > Desulfobacterota > Desulfobaccia > Desulfobaccales > 0-14-0-80-60-11 > JAPLJC01. Next base: position 12,138 of record CAWEFJ010000007.1, read on the forward strand.
GGTCGAAGCGCCGCCGGCCCCTCCGGCCGGGGAGGGGGCCAAGCCGCGCAAGCCCAAAGAAATGGCCCGCATCGTGGCCTTACCCCACAAAGAAAAGGGCGCCGCGGAAGCTGCGCCACCTGCTGAGGAAGTCCAGCCCGCCGCGGTGGACGCGGCCGCGGCGCCCCAGGGGGCAACCCCGGCCTCCTTGGCCGACTCGGGAACCGCCTTGAAGCGCCAGCGGGGCAAAGCCAGGAAGAAGGAGGTTCCCGCCCGGATTATCAGCCTGCCCAGCGAAAAACCGGCGCCGGCGGCGCCGCCGCCCCCCAAAGAGGGTCCCCGGGAGGCGGCGCGGCCACGGACCGCCGCGGGCCGGCCCGGCCCGGGGGCGGCTAGACCGGGGATCGGCATGGCCCCGCCGCCCGGGGCTCTCAAGCCCGGGTTGCCGGAGGAGAAGAAAGAGATCAAGGGCAAGAGGAAGAGCAGCAGGCGCCCGGAAACTCCTGATCCCAACCGGGCCAAGACGCTGAAGAAGCGGGAAGTGCGGGAACGGGCGGACCTCTACAGCATCGCCGAAGGCGAAGGCCGGGGCCCCCGGCGCCGAGGCGTGAAAAAGGCCATCAAGAAGGTGAGCCGGGCCGAACTCACCGTGCCTAAAGCCATCAAGCGCCGCATCAAGGTGGGGGAATCCATCACCGTGGGCGAACTGGCCAAGCGCATGGGCATCAAGAGCAGCGAAATCATCAAGCAGCTTTTGCAGATGGGGGTGATGGCCACCATCAACTATGCCATCGACTTCGAATCCGCGTCGCTGGTGGCCAGCGAATTCGGTTATGAAGTGGAACATGCCTCCATGCAGGAAGAGGACCTGCTGGCCCTGGCGCCGCGCCAGGAAGGGGCGAGCAAGCCGCGGCCGCCGGTGGTCACCATCATGGGCCACGTGGACCACGGCAAGACCTCGCTGTTGGATGTCATCCGGCAGACCCGGGTCACCGAAGGGGAAGCCGGAGGCATCACCCAGCACATCGGCGCCTACCACGTGAAGCTCCCCGAGGGCCAGGGCGAGGTGGTCTTCCTGGACACGCCGGGCCACGAGGCCTTCACCGCCATGCGGGCCCGGGGCGCCAAGGTCACCGACCTGGTGGTCCTGGTGGTGGCCGCGGACGACGGCGTCATGGAACAGACCGTGGAGGCCATCAACCATGCCAAGGCCGCGGGAGTGCCCTTAGTGGTGGCGGTCAACAAGATTGACAAGGCCAACGCCAACCCCGAGCGGGTCAAACGGGAGTTGGGGAACTATGGGGTGGTTTCCGAGGAATGGGGCGGCGATGTCCTGTTTGCCGAGGTATCCGCCAAGAAAGGTACCGGCATCCAGGAGTTGCTGGAGAAGATTCTGCTGCAAGCGGAAATCCTGGACCTCACCGCCTCTCCAGAGGCGCCGGCCTCCGGCCGCATCATCGAATCCCGGCTGGACAAAGGCCGGGGCCCGGTGGGCACCGTCCTGGTGCAGCAAGGCACCCTGAAGGTGGGCGACTACTTTGTCTGCGGTTCCCAGTACGGCCGGGTGCGGGCCATGTTTGACGACCAGGGCCACAAGCTGGAGGAGGTGACTCCGGGACTGCCGATAGAGGTTCAGGGATTCAACGGCATCGCCGAGGCCGGGGACGAGTTCATGGTGCTGGAGGATGAGCGCCGGGCCAAGCAGATCGCCCTGATGCGCCAGCAGAAACAGCGGGCGGCCACCTTGGCCAGCATCAGCCGGGTGACCCTGGAGAAGCTCTACCAGCAGGTGAAGGATGGGGCGGTCAAGGAGCTCAAGATGGTGCTCAAGGCCGATGTCCACGGCTCCATCGAAGCCCTGGCCAAGGCCCTCTCGGAGCTGGGCTCCGTTGAGATCAAGGTTAACCTGATCCACGCCGGCATGGGGGAGATCACCGAAAGCGACATTATGCTGGCCGCCGCCTCCGATGCCATCGTGGTGGGCTTCAACGTCCGGGCCAACCCCAAGGCCATCGCCCTGGCGGAGTTGGAACAGGTGGACGTGCGCTACTATGAAGTCATTTACAACCTGCTGCAGGATATTCACGACGCCCTGGAGGGCCTACTGGAGCCGGTGGTCGAGGAAAAGGTCCTGGGCCGGGCCGAAGTGCGCCAGGTCTTTAGCGTCAGTAAGATCGGCACCATAGCCGGCTGCATGATCCTGGACGGTGCGGTGGAACGCAACGCCCTGGCCCGGGTGCTGCGGGACGGCAAGACGGTGTCCGAAGGCGGCCGGATCAATTCCTTGAAGCGCTTTAAGGAAGACGTGAAGGAGGTCCAGGCTGGCTATGAATGTGGCATCGGCATCGACCGCTTTAGCGACTTTAAGGTGAAAGACATCATCGAGGCCTATGTCCAGGAGAAAGTGAAGGCCGTCCTGGAAAGCCTGCCCAACCGGGGCCAGAAAGAGGAATAGGGTTGGGTTTCCTAAATAGTCTGGCATTGAACCAAATGAAAACCTAGGTTCCAAGGGTATTAAAGTCCCCCTTTGAAAAAGGGGGATTTAGGGGGATGTCAGGAGGTTATTTTAAATCCCCCCTGCCCCCCTTTTGCAAAGGGGGGTTAAAAAAGCGTAGTTTGAAATGTCCTGGCAATTATGGGCATCACCATAGGGAAGGGCACCCGGCTTAGCGGCGCAGGCTTCCAGCCTGTGATCCTTGCCGGTTCAGGAAGGTTCTGATGATCGTCGCCGCGGTCCGCCTAACCTTGATCATCCCGGAGAACGACTCCTTAAAGGGAAAGCGCAAGGTGGTGAGGAGCCTCATCGAAAAGGCCAGGCACAAGTTTGACGCGGCCATGGCGGAAGTGGGAGACAACGACCTGTGGCGCAAGGCCCAGGTGGGGGTGGCCCTGGTGGGCAATGATCCCCAATTGCTGGAGTCCCGGATGCAGCAGATTATGAAATTCATTGAGAACCAGTACGAAGTGGAGATCATCGACAGCCAGATGGAACTCTGCTACCTGAAGGATGAATGAGCGATGGCGCCGCGCCCGGCCAGCGGCCGCTCCCGGCGGGCCGCGGAACTGCTGCGGGAGCGCCTGGCCCTGATTTTGCTCTACAAGTGCGCCGATCCCCGGCTGCGGGAGCTCACCCTGACCCGGGTGGAGATGAGCCCGGATTTGAAACAGGCCCGGGTCTTTTACGCGGCCCGGCCTGAGGCCGACCCCGGGGAGTTGCGCCGGGCCCTGGACCGGGCCCTGGGGTTCATCAAGCAGGAAGTGGCCCGGGAGAATCTCTTCCGGCTGCTGCCGGAAATCGGTTTTTTGCCGGATACGGGTCCGGATCAGGTGGACCGGCTGGAGGAGTTGTTTCGGGAGGCGGGGCTGTCTGACAGGCGCGGTGAAGGTTCTGATAGTTAGAATTCTTTGAAATCATGAGAACTTTGCGAAAGGGCGCATTCTTGTCATTCTGAGGGAGCGAGGCGACCGAAGAATCTCATACTAAGAGGGAAAGGAGATCCTTCGCTGCGCTCAGGATGACAGATTGGCTTTTCGCAGGGATTTCATGGGGGCGACCGAATTATGAAAAGAGGCCCGGAGCAAATCCTCAAGATTATTGAAGCCCATCGCGAAAAGATTAAAGGTTTCGGGGTGCTCCGCCTGGGCGTTTTCGGTTCCGCCGCCCGGAGCGAGGCCACGGAAACTAGTGATCTCGATTTGTTAGTGGAGATGGAGCCTAAGACTTTCGATGCCTACATGGACTTAAAGGAATATTTGGAGCAATTGTTCGGCTGTAAGGTTGATTTAGTCACGAAAGATGCCCTTAAACCTCGGTTGCGGGAACCGGTATTAAAAGAAACGATCTATGCCCAAGGATTATAAAGTTTATATAGATGATATACTTGAATCAATTGGAAAGATTCGCCTCTATATTAAAGGAATGTCATTTGAACAGTTTTGTAGTGATTCAAGGACTATTGATGCAGTAAACCGTAATTTAGGAGTAATCGGGGAAGCTGCAAATAGAATTCCCGAGGATATTAAGAATAAATATTCCGGTGTTGAATGGTCGAGAATTATTGGGTTGCGCAACATTCTTATTCATGATTATAGCAATGTCGATCTTGAAATTATTTGGGACATTATTCAAAAAAATATTCTTTCGAAACAGTAAGAAATTCTCAAAGATTAATATTTTATATGATCTCCGGCATCCTGCTCATTGATAAACCCGCAGGGATCACCTCCTTTGAGGTGGTGCGCCGGGCGCGGCGGGCCTTGAAGCTGCGGAAGATCGGCCATCTGGGGACCCTGGACCCCTTCGCCACCGGGCTCTTGCCTCTGTGTCTGGGGGAGGCCACCAAGCTGGCGCCCTATTTGCTGCCGGGGCGCAAGAGCTACCGGGCCACCTTGCGGTTGGGGGAGGCCACCGACACCCAAGACCTCACCGGCCGGGTGCTGTCCCGTACGGAGACGCTGCCGGAGCCGGAGGAGGTGCGCCGGCTGGCCGCCACCCTGGTGGGCGAGATTAGCCAGGTGCCCCCCATGCACTCGGCCCTGCACTATAAGGGAGAGCGCCTCTACCGTCTGGCCCGGCGGGGAGAGAGGGTGGAGTTGCCGCCCCGGGCGGTGACCATTTATCGCCTGGAGGTGGAGCAGGTGGAGCTGCCCCGGGTCACCTTTACGGTGCAGTGCTCCCAGGGGACCTACATCCGCACCCTGGCCGCGGATCTGGGGGCCGCCCTGGGTTGCGGCGCCCATCTGGAAGCCTTGCGGCGCCTGCAGGTGGGGGCCTTTCGGGTGGAGGCGGCCCTGAAGCTGGCCACCCTGGAAGAAGCCGAGGCGGAGGCGCTTTTAGCCCGGATTATTCCTTTGAGCAGTTGTCTGCCGGGAGTCAGGCAGGTGGCCGTCAACCCCGGGGAGGCCGCCAAATTGCGCCAGGGGCGGGAGATTAGTCCGGCCGGAAGAAAATTGGCCTCCGGGGGAGTTGGTGCAAATCCTGGCCGCCGGCCAGTTGCTGGCCTTGGCCAGGGTACGGCTCCGGGACGCCGGGGTGGTATTGGCGCCCATCCGGGTGTTTGCCGGCTGCCCGGAGGCAGCCGCCGGGGATCAGGACGCGGCAAGGACCTGGGTGGCCGGGACCGGGGCCGACGCCAGGAAAAATTTATAAGGTGATAACCTGGCAGCTTGGCGCTGCCGGGAAAACCAATCAGGTAATTAAGGCCGCCTTAGGCATTTTGGGTTGTTTGAAGGGACTCAGGTTGAGGAATCATCCTGCAATCCTTGGCTGAGCGCTGACTGCTGAAGGCCGACCGCTAAAAAAGGAGGAAGACGTGGGCTTAACAACCGAACTGAAGCAGGAGATCATTGACCGCTATCGGCTGCACAACTCCGATACTGGCTCTCCGGAGGTGCAGGTAGCCATCCTGAGCGAGAGGATCACTTACCTGACGGACCATTTCAAGACGCACGCCAAGGACCATCACTCCCGTCGAGGTTTGATCAAGCTGGTGGGCCAGCGCCGGCGCCTGCTGAACTACTTGAAAAATAAGGATATCGAACGTTACCGGACCCTGATTGAGCAACTGGGGCTGAGAAAATAGGAGGCTCATCTGAAGGCTATGCCCAAAATATTTAAGTTGGAAATCGGAGGTCGTGACCTCAGCTTCGAAACGGGCCGCCTGGCCCAACAGGCCAGCGGCTCCGTTTTGGTTAGATATGGGGAGAGCACGGTCCTGGTCGCCGCGGTCATCTCGGAAGATATCCGCGAGAACATCGACTTTTTGCCCCTGACCGTGGATTACCTGGAGAAGGCCTATGCCGCGGGGCGGGTCCCCGGGGGCTTTTTCCGGCGGGAGATCGGCCGCCCCAGCGAAAAGGAGACCCTCACTTCCCGATTCATCGACCGGCCCTTGCGGCCCCTGTTTCCCAAGGGGTTGAAAAACGAGATCCAGATCATTGCCACGGTGTTGTCCGGGGATATGGAGATCGACCCGGACATCGTCGCCCTGAACGGGGCGGCGGCAGCCCTGGAAATCTCGGACATCCCCTTCCAGGGCCCGGTGGCCGCGGTGCGGGTGGGGAAGATCGACGGCCAACTGGTGGTCAACCCCACCAACTCGCAACTGAAGGAAAGCACCCTCAACCTCATCGTGGCCGGCGCGCCGCAGGGATTGGTGATGGTGGAAGCCGGAGCCCGGGAGATCTCGGAAGATGAGGTGCTGGAGGCCCTGTTTTACGCCCAGGAGCAGCTGAAGCCCATCCTGGAGCTGATTGGCCGGATGCGCCAGGAAATCGGCGTGAGCCCAAGCGGCTTCCCCCGGAAGCCCCGGATTATGGGGACCTGGCGGAAAGAGTCGCGGCCCAGGCCCGGGAGCGGATCCTGGAGGCGGTAAAGCCGCTGGAGAAGAAAGCCCGCAACCAGGCCATGGCGCAAGCCTATAAAGAAGTATTGGCCGAATTGGGGGAGGAGGCCCTGGGAAAAGAAAAGCTGGTGGCCAATCTCTTCAAGGAGACCCAGAAGCGGGTGGTGCGGCAGTTGGTGCTGGACCGGCAGCGGCGCATCGATGGCCGCAGCTTCAACCAGGTCCGGGAGATCAGCGGGGAAGTCGCCATGTTGAGCCGCACCCACGGCTCGGCCATCTTCACCCGGGGAGAGACCCAGGCCCTGGCGGTGACCACCCTGGGCACCCCCTCCGATGAGCAGAAGATCGAGACCCTGGTGGGGGAAACCTTCAAATCCTTCATGCTGCACTATAATTTTCCGCCCTATTCGGTGGGGGAGACCCGGCCGATGCGGGGCCCGGGACGGCGGGAAATCGGCCACGGCGCCCTGGCGGAGCGGGCCATCTCCCAGGTATTGCCGTCGGCGGAAGAGTTTCCCTACACCATCCGCATCGTCTCCGAGATCCTCTCCTCCAACGGCTCCTCCTCCATGGCCACGGTCTGCGGGGCCTCCATGGCCCTGATGGACGCCGGCGTGCCTATCAAGAGCGCGGTGGCCGGGGTGGCCATGGGCCTCATCAAGGAGGAGGACCGGGTGGCGGTGCTCTCGGACATCCTGGGGGATGAAGACGCCCTGGGAGACATGGACTTCAAGGTGGCCGGCACCGCCGAGGGGATTACCGCCTTGCAGATGGACATCAAGATGGCGGGGCTGACCCGGGAGATCATGGGCCAGGCCCTGACCCAGGCCCGGGAGGCCCGGCTGCACATCCTGGGAGAAATGGACAAGATCATTGCCGCCCCCTCTCCCGAACTCAAGGAACATGCTCCCAAGATCATCGTCATCAGCATCAATCCCGACAAGATCCGGGACGTCATCGGTCCCGGCGGCAAGATGATCAAGCAGATCGTGGCCGCCACCGGGGTGAAGATGGACGTCGAAGACGATGGCCGCATCCACATCTCCTCGCCGGACCAGAAGGCCGCCGACGAAGCCATCCGCATGATCAGGGAGATCACCGCCGAGGCGGAAATCGGGCCAGGTCTATCACGGCAAGGTGAAGAAGATTATGGACTTCGGCGCCTTTGTGGAGATCATCCCGGGCACCGACGGTCTGGTGCATATCTCGGAGCTGGCCCATGAGCGGGTGAAGGCCGTGACCGACATCCTCAAGGAAGGCGACGAGTTGGATGGTCAAGGTCCTGGACGTCGACCGGCAGGGCAAGATTCGCCTGTCCCGCAAGGCCCTGCTGCCGGTGCCGGAGGGCATGACGCCGGCAGCCGGAGAGCGGATAGGGGACGCGGCCATGTACCAAAAAAGCGTTTTGACTAACGGCCTCAGGGTAGTTTCCGAGGAATTGCCCCACTTCCATTCGGTGGCCGTGGGGGTTTGGCTCAACATGGGCTCCAGGGACGAGACCCGGGAAGAGAACGGTCTCAGCCATTTTTTGGAGCACATGGCCTTCAAAGGCACCCCCCGGCGCAGCGCCCTGGAGATCGCCCGGGAGATCGACCAGATCGGCGGCTCCTGCAACGCCTTCACCAGCAAGGAGCAGACCTGCTTTCACGGCAGGGTGCTGGCGGAGCATCTGGACCGGCTGGTTGACCTGCTGGGCGACCTGTTCTTAAACCCGCTTTACTCCTCCCAGGACCTGGAGCGGGAGCGCCAGGTCATTCTGGAGGAGATCTGCGCCCAGGACGACAACCCGGAAGACCAGGTGCAGATTGCCTTTAGCCGCCATTTCTGGGGGGATACGCCCATGGGCCGGCCCATCCTGGGGGAGGCCGGGCACATCGCGGGGGTGAAGCGGGAAGATCTGCTGGCCTACCGGCAGGCCAGTTATCGCCCGGAGGAGACGGTGGTGGCCGCCGCGGGCCGGGTGCGGCACCAGGACCTGGTGAATCTGGTGGGCCGCCATTTCGCAGGATTTTGCCAACGGCCGCTCTCCCCGGGAACGCCCGGGCGCCAGTTACCATCCCGGAGTCAGCGCCGTCCCCCGGGACCTGGAGCAGGTCTATGTCTGTCTCGGCACCCGGGGCCTGGCCGCCAGCGACTCCCGGCGCTTTGCCGCCACCATGCTCCAGTTGATCCTGGGAGGCAATATGAGTTCCCGCCTCTTCCAGGTGATCCGGGAGGAGTTGGGCCTGGCCTATTCCATTTTCTCGTTTCTCAGCTTTTTCCGCGACACCGGCCTGCTGGGCATCTCCGCGGGGGTTAGCCCCACGAAGCTGGAGGCCCTGCTGGCCGCGATCAGCCCGGAATTAAAGAGGCTGAAAGAAAAGGCGGTCCCGGCCGCGGAACTGCAGGCGGCCCGGGATTACCTGCGGGGCTCCATCTATCTGAGCGCCGAAGACGTGGACCACATGATGATGCGCCTGGCCAAGAACGAGATTCATTTCGGCCACTATATTCCCTTGGAGGACATCGTCGCCGGCCTGCTGCGGGTCACCCCGGGGGAGATTCAGGAACTGGCCCGGGAGCTGTTTTGCCCGGAAAACTGGGCCGCGACCCTGATGGGGCCGGTACCCCCGGATTTTAGCCGCATCCTGGACTTCTAAGTTGTCTTCTAAATAGTATGGCATAAATCAAGAAAACCCAGGTTCAAGGGTATTAAAGTCCCCCTTTGGAAAGGGGGATTTAGGGGGATTTCAGGAGGTTATTTAAATCCCCCGCCCCCCTTTTCAAGGGGGGTTAAAAACCGGGTTGGCAATGCCATAGCAATTATGAAGCATCACCTAGTTGGAATTTTTTCCCTTAAAGGTGATATATATAGCTTCCCTGCGATTTATGTTGTAGGGGCGGGGTTTCCCCGCCCAGGGCGGCAGGAGCACAGGTTTGAAACCTGTGCCACCGGACGCCGCCCCTGACGGCAGAGACGGAATAGGGAGTCAAATATATAATTCCCAAAAAAAATTCCCAGGCCCAGCCTGGAGACCAAAATTAAGGATAAGGCAATGGATATCGACAACCTGACCCTCACCAAGCTGGTCACGGACCTGAAGCTGGCCGCGGAAAATTGTCCCAGGTGCGCCGGGAGCCGGGAAACCATCTTTACCTCCCGGGGCCGGGACAATATCGTCAACTGCCTGGAGTGCGAGCCGATTTACCATCTCCTGGCGACCCTGGAAGGCGCCCTGGAAATTCTGAAACAGGCCCAATAAGCCGCGACGAGCCATGGCCAGATTAAGATTTAAGGTGGAAGGCATGGTACAGCAGGGGGGCTTCGTGTGACTGGGCTGTCCGGACGCCGTGGGCGCCGCCGTACAAATGCTGCCGGGGGTCGGGGGCGTCAATTACGACCCGCAGCAGGACCTGTTTTCCCTGGAGTATGATCCGGAGCGGGCCGGAGTCGAAGATATCTTTGCCGCGGTGGTGCAGGGGGGCAAGCAAATGGGCCGGGAATACCGGCCCAGGCTGATGCCTGGATGAGCCAGCTATTGAGGGGAGCAAAGACGAGATTTAATTCCCCCTCACCCTAACCCTCTCCCCCGTCGGGGGAGAGGGGATAAAGAAGGGAATCCCGGATAGGCGATTAATCAAGTGAGGCCTGCTCAGAGGATAATTCAACCCAGAATTAATAAGATGGACTTCTATAGCCGCCTCAGATATGTAGGGTGGGCACTGCCCACCGATTCCTTTTGCTTTAGTGGCCAGGCTTCCAGCCGGTGATCGAGCCGCTGGTAATGGTGCGCAAGACGCACCCTACGAGACTGCCCACCAAAACTTGAGGGTAGCCGGGAGGGCGACCCAGCGGTGTCGCTGCCTACGGCTAATCTGGCGCGCCCGGGTCGGGCGGCTCCGTCTTACAAGCCCTCTTAAAATTCCTCCCCGTCTTCCAGGATGGCCTTGTTGATGAACTTATAGAGGCTGCCGATCCATTCCAGTTCGTTTTCCAGCTCCGAGTTGGCGAAGATCCACTCCCCCTCCCGGTCTTTGGCAATGATGACGATCTCTTCGATGTCATCCAGGTCTTGATAAAACTTCTCCACCACCTCTTTGACGGATCGCTGCGCCTTGGCAAATGGAATGATGTTTTTTTTCATGTCGGTATCCGGTTTTTCCCTGTAAAGGGGCCCGTTGCCCCTGGGATTTTGAAAAAGCTTCCAGATTAATTGTTTAATGAAGCGGTCAAAAAATCAACGATAATTTTGTGGAGCCGCGTGGGTGGCCGCCTCCTGGGGGCGTGCCCCGCCTCCGGGAGCGGGTGCAACAGAAAAACGCTTTTAGGGGCGGGGAGTTTTGGGAAGAATCACCGGAAAGGGGGTTCCCCGCTGCACTGCATCCCCGACCTGGTTATAGCGTTCCCGCAATTCCTCGATCAGCCGGTGTCCCCGGAGCAAGGTTTCCCAGACCCGGCGCCGGGAGGAATTCTCCGGCGGCTCCGAGCCGGCCAGCTTCTTGAAATAGGACTGGTTCAGGAGTTCTTCCCAGAGGCTGAGGCATTTGGCAAACAGGTCGGGATAAAAGTAGGCCAGGTCCGCCTGGTTTTCTTCCAGGAAGGCCACCGCCTGGCTCAGGCGCCGGGCGGGGGAGCCCCGGTGTTTCTCATCCACCTGAGCCAATCTCTCCAGGACTTGCAACCGCTGCGCCTGGGTGAGATAGGTCAAGAGCTGCAGCACCTCCTGATGCAGGTCCGGGTATTTGAGGAAGGCCTCGCGAAATTCCCGGTTGAGCAGGTAGCTGTTCAGGAGCATTTTGGCCGCGGCAAAGGTCTCGTGGCCGTAGCGGCCCAGACGGCGCATGTTCTTCAGGAGCCAGGCCGACAAAAACTTGAGGCGCTCCTCATGGGTCTTGGTGGTGGTGATGAGCTCGCTGCGCTTGTAGGAAATGGAGCCGCTGTGTTCGCCCCGGACGATGTCGGTTAGCTCCTTCAGGCTGCGGCGGGTGTCCTTGAGGATGTTGGGGCTGGCTTCCCGGCCGCCGTGCACCGGGTGGATGAGTTCCTGCTTGACCACCGACATCGCCCGGTCCTCCAGGACGTTGAAGCGGTTGTACTTGTGCTGCTGATAGGTGACCTTGAAGATCACCACCCGGCGCCTGCGGTCCAGATAGAAGCCCTGATCCCGCAAGATGCGGGTTGGCCTCCGCCATGGACCGGGGCAGGGAGATGAGGGCGGTCTTTTCCACCAGGGGATATTGCCGCTGCTCAAAGCCGGAGAGGCTGGTAATGGTGCGGTCCGAGGCCCCCAGGACCTTGATGAGGTACTGCTCCTTCAGGCGGCTCAGCTTGCGGGCGAACAGGGCCGCGGAGGTGCGGCGCTCGGCGGCGATGGGAAAGCCGTAAAGTTCCATGAGAAACTGGTAAACGAACTCCCGTTCCCGCTCGTAGGAGGCGCTGTCCCGGTCTTTGAACTTTCCCAACCTGAAGCCGAAGGACTTGAGTTCGCTGTCCAGCTCCGAGGGAAAGGAAGCGTACACCCCCAAAAGGCGAAAATCTCCCTGGGGCTCCTGCCGGGCAATGACCTGGGCCCGGTCCATGTGGAAGAGAAATTCCACCAGTTCCTCATAATGGCTCAGATCGGTGAGATCCCGGGAAGCGAACCCCGATTTAAAGGCGGTGCGGCGGTCCCGGTCCAGGTGCGGCAGGATCTTCTCCAGGTTTTCCCGGGCGCTGCGGCGTTTGCCGTCGCCCCAGGGATGCAGCAGATCGAACTGAAAGATTTCTTCCTGGTAGGAGAGGGGCCGGTTGAAGGCCACCAGGCTGAAGCTGGGCAGTTGATTGTATTCGGCAAAATTCTTCTCGAAAGACGGCAGCAGCTCCCGGGGCTCCACCAGGGGATAGGCGGCGTCGTAAGCCTCCAGCAGGCCCTTCTTGATGTGGACGTATTCCAGAAAGTCCTTGAGGAGATAGCGGTCCCGGATGGCCGCCTGGCCCAGGTTGACATCCGCCAGGGAGCAGCCATCCAGCCTCACCTTGGCAAAGAATTTCTCCCGGGCTCATCAATCCGCCACCACCTTGAGGTGCAGACGCCGGGAGCGGGGCCCATCGAATTCACAGAGATAGATGCCCTGCCAGGTTCCCAGCACCAGGCGGCCGCTGCTGACCATCAGGGTGAGCTGCGGCCCCAGCAGGGAGGCCTTGATATGGGCCGGGGAATTGCCTTCCAGGTGCCGATAAGGCTCCTGATCGCTGATGATCTTGTTGAGGACCATGAGGATGTCGGACTTGACGCTGGGGTCGGCGTTTTCATTAATGGTCAGCGCCGCGGTGGTGTGGGGCACGAAGAGGTGGCAGAAACCTTCGCCCACGCCGCTCTCCAGGACGACGGCCTGGATTTGCCGGGTCAGGTCCAGAAATTCGGTGCGGCTGCTGGTGTGCAGCGTCAGGGTTTGCAACATGCTACCTCCGGATGAGCGGGGAGTTGCCGGGCAGGGTCAGCAATCCGCCGGGGGCGGGGGCCTCATGGGTTTTGCGAAAGTCCTCCAGGGCCAACCTGAGGGCCAGCTGATACCAGTCCTGTCAAGAAGGGGTTTTCCCTGGCCAGGGCGCCGCCCGGAGGGTTGGCCAGGTCAGCGGCCGCGGCCCTGGCGATGCGGGCCGTCTCCGGGCGCTGGCTCAGGTCCAGGTAATAGGCGGTGGCCAGGAGGCGGCGGCGCCAGCGCGCCCGGCTTTCCGGGGGATAAAGGGCCAGGGCGGCCTCCTCGCATCAGGGCGTCGGCGCGGCCCTGCTTCTGATGATCCGCCAGGACCAGGGGGCTTTCCTGAATCTCTTGCAGCTTCTGGAACCAGGGGTCAATCTCCTGCAAACCGGGCAGCCAGGAATGGAAGATGGGCTCCTCGGCCAATTGCCGGGATTGCTCCAAGAGCCGGGTCTGTTCGCCGGGGTCCAGGGCCGGCAGGGTTTGCTCCAGGTCCGGGGCCTCCTCCGGGCGGCCCCAGTATTTCCAGATACGCTCCCGGAGGCCCGGATAACTGCCGGCCGCGGCCCCGCCCCGGCCCTGCCGGGCGTAGGCCTCTTCCAGGAGGCGCACCGCGTAGGGTCCGGGCACCGGGAACCATTCCGCCAGGCCCTGCTCCCGGTAGTGCTCCCAAAACTCTTTTTGTTGCTGGCTATTCAGCGAGAGAAGCTGGCATTCCTGGAATCCCGCGGCATCGTTAACGAAGGCCACCAGGAAGGTCCCCCCCAGGATTTCCCGGGGGGCCTCCAGGACGACGATGCTGTCGCCGTTTCCCAAGATGGGGGAAACCCGGGCCCGGGTGGCCGGGGGCTGCTCCTCCCGGATAACCGGCGCTTCCCGGGGCAACAGCTCCCGAGGTACGGGAACTCCCCGGGTCCTGGAGGAGGTGCAGGGCCCGTTTCAAGGCCTTGCGCCTGGCAGGGTCCGGGCTTTGCCGAAGAGCTCAGCCAGGAGGCCCGGGATCGCCGGGTGGCGGATATTTCCCAGGCCCGCCATCAGGTGCAGGTCCCAGGGCAGGTCCTGGCGGCGGGTCGGCCACCAGGCCCTTGAGAGCTTTCGGGGTCCGCACCCTGCTGGCAGGCCGCGATCACCGCGGCTAGCTGGGATTGCAGGGCGGCCGCGGCCGCGGGCGGCAGGGGGGCCGAGGTCCGGTGCGGGCGGGCGCGGGCCTTTCTCGCCCCTGCCATCACGGCTTCCCGGGGGAGGCCCGACTCGATGGCCACCGCGTCCTTGCGGCCCTCTCCTTCAGATAGACGTTGACCCGCTGGCCGGAGGGCAGCTTTACGGTTTGGCCCACGAAATCCGCCTGGATGGGCAATTCCCGCCCGCCCCGGTCGATGAGCACCGCCAGTTCGATGCGCCGGGGCCGGCCGTAGTCGATGAGGGCGTCCAGGGCGGCCCGGACGGTGCGGCCGGTGAACAGGACATCGTCCACCAACACCACCTCCTGGTCATCGATGGAGCCGGGCAGCTCCGTCTTGCCCACCAGGGGTTTATGGCTCAATTGGGTCCAGTCGTCCCGGTAGAGGGTGATATCCAGGACCCCCACCGGCATGGGCTTGCGGGTGCGCCTGCTGATGGCGGCGGCCAGGCGCTGGGCCAGATGCGCGCCCCCGGTGCGGATGCCCACCAGGACCAGGCAGTCCGTATCCCGGTGGCGCCCCATGATCTCATCGGTGAGTCGCTCCAGGGTTTGTTTCAATTCGGCTGCGGTCATGCCGGAGGGCTTTTTGGAAGTCATGTCAGGCAGGATCCTTGTGTTCTTTAATTATTGGTCAAGTAAGCGGGGTTGGCCCGCCAGATTCAGGCCGGACCTAAAAAGCCAGGCCTGAAGATAATTCCCTGGCTCCAACCGGTGGCACAGGCCTCTGCCTGTGCATCAACTTATTTTTAACTTAACACGCAAGCCCCGGAAAGACAAGCGGGATCAGGATTTGCCCAGTGCTCCGGGAAAGCGCTTGCGGGGGCTAATATTTATCAATCAGGGCAGACATGGGAAAGGGGCGCAGGCGAGTGTGATGTTTCATAATTGCCAGGACATTTCAAACACGGTTTTATAACCCCCCTTTGAAAAAGGGGGGCAGGGGGGATTTAAAATAACCTCCTGAAATCCCCCTAAATCCCCCTTTTCCAAAGGGGGACTTTAATACCCTTGGAACTTAGGTTTTCACTTGATTTAATGCGCGATATTATTACGAGCGTGGACAACCATAGACCGACTGCCGCCGCCCGGCCCGGCATTTGCCCCGGGGACGGAAAGCCGGATATAATTAACCGATTTCGACCCTTTCTGATTAACCAGGGTCCTCCCGAGGCGAAACCATGACCTTAGAAGAAGCCCGCCAATTGCTGGTGCTGGGTCAAAAAGCCAGCCATCATGAGGTGCGGGCCGCCTATCGCCGGGCGGCGCGGCGTTGGCATCCGGACCGGGCCCCGGCTGCTGAGGAAGCGGAATATCGCCGCCGCATGCAGCAGCTTAACGCCGCCTATGAGCGGGTACTCCAATTTATCGAAAGATATCGCATTGAGCTGGTGGAAAGGTCTGCCCAAGAGGACCTCATGCAGTGGTGGCACAACCGCTTCGCCACCGGGGTCTGGAGCCCGCCGCCTCCCGCCGATCCGGGGGAGAATCAGCAGTGATGCGAGTCAGTGGTTTGCTGATCTTGCTGTTCCTGGCCAGCCTCTGTGGTCCGGCAATGGGCCTGGCTGAGCCGGAGGCGGGAAACCACCTGGAGGAATTGCAATATCGCCTGGATTTGGGGGCGATCCAGGATGTGGCCCGGGTGCACCTGCGCCTTACGGAGGTAGGGCCGGGGCGCTACCGGGCCGAATTCGCCGGCGCCGCCCAAGGGGCCTGGAGTCTCCTGAACCGCTGGTTGCCGGAGCGCTACGAAACCGAGATGGCTCTGGAGGACGGCAGGTTCAAACCCCTGGTCTATCGGGAAGAGTTTCAGGCCGGGGGACATCACGTCCGCAAGGAATACCGCTTCGATTATTCCCGGAGGCTGCTAACCGTCTGGCGGAGCCAGGATGACCGGGAGGCGGTGGAGAAGTTGGAAGTGCCTTTGCAGAAACCGGTTTACGATCCCTTGAGCTTCTTTTACAACCTGCGCCGGGGGGCCTTTGGTCCGTTAATCCCGGGCAAAACCCTGAAAGTGCCCCTGGTCCCGGCCCCCGAGCCGCGGGAGCTGGTCTTGCACATCGGGCCGGAAACCCCTCAGGGACAGAAGTTCATGCTGGAAGTGACGGGTTCGGGGAGCGACACGGCGGCCGCCGACTATTATTTCGTCTGCGCCCCCCACTGGCTGCCCCGGCAAGTCTGGACCCGGGTCCTCCCTTTCTTCAAGCTCTCCGGGCAATTGGTGTCCCGGGAGAGGTGCTCCGGGGAATGGCTGACCAATTAATCCCAGACTATCTCGCCACCTAACAGAAATTGAGGGAGAAGAACTGAGTGCAGGAATTAGATTTTACGCGGGCAGCTATGAGGCAAACCGGAGGCGGCGCCAAGCCGCGTCCGCGGCGCCGTCTGGGGGGGCTGCTCCTCCTGGCCCTGGTCGCGGCCCTGGCCCTGCAGGCCTGGCCGGGGGCGCCGGCCCCGGCTGCCGTGGCCCAGGGGCAATTGCTGGAGGATTTGAATTTCCGGGTGGAATATCTCCTGTGGAAGGAGGTGGCCCGGGCCCGGCTGACTTTGACCAGCCTGGGAGCCGGCCGCTACCGGGTGGAACTCTCCGGGGAACCCCAGGGATTGATGAAGACCCTGTCCGGAGAGCGCCGCGATAGTTACCAGACGGAGATGATCTGGCGGGAGGGGAAGTACGCGCCCCTGGTTTACCGGGAGGAGGTTCGGAAAAAGCATAGCCGCTACCTGAAGGAATACCGCTTCGACTACCAGAAGGGCCAGTTGGAGTTGTGGCAGTGGAAGGAGGACCGGGGCGTCATGGTGCGCAAATGGCACACCAGTCTTAAGGGCCCCATCCAGGATCCGCTGAGCGCCTTCTACAACTACCGCCTGGGCCTCCTGGGACCGCTCCAGGAAGGGGAGACCCTTAAAGTGGAGGGGATACCTTATCCCAAGCCGGAAGAGATCGAGGTTAGGATCGGCCCGGAGACCGAATGGGGGCGGAAGGTGATGATCTCCCTCAATAACCAGGCGTTTGGCAACGACCGGGGCACCGTGTATGCCTACCTGGACGACTCCCGGGTGCCCAGGAAGGCCTGGACCGAGGTCCTTAATATCGGCACCATCAGCGGCGAGCTGCTCCCCGGCGGGAAACCTCTGCATGGGGCTCTGCCGGAGATGGCCAGGACTGCTGCGCCGGCAGCCGGCCGGCATGACTAAGCCTGGGGTTCGCCCATTTTTATTCCTCACCCGTTCCCAAGCTCAGCTGGGGAACGAGAAATGAAAAAGCGTATATAGTTTGGCTCGCTCCCGATGGCGGCCACCGGCCGCCCTATAAAAATATTTGGGGCGCAGTGCGCGCCCTAAAAACTATGGGGCGGGCTGGGCCCGCCGCCTTTGCTGGCCCGGCCGCGTCCGTACTGAAAAAATATCCTTTATAGATCAATAAAAAATTGCCCGGATTGCCGTCTTTCTCCCCTTGACTACCCCGAAATGATGATTACTTTATAGTCAAAGGCCTGAGGACCGGAAAGTCTGCCTCCGGCCCCCCTCAAGCAATGCGAAAGGAAGGGGCGCGATGCGGGGGTTGCAGTCCCGCCAGGTCGTTCAAGAGAGGCCATGTCCTGTGGGACATGGCCTTTTAATTTGCCCGGTTGCTGGGCAGGGTAGGGGCGGGGTTTCCCCGCCCAGGGCGGAGTGGCACAGGTTTCCGAAACCTGTGCCAGCGGAGGCCGCCCCCACATCCTGGGCCAAGTAATCGCCGTAACTCGGGGCGGCCCGAGCACCGGCTGGAAGCCTGCGCCACTCTGCCGCCTTTAGGCGGGTTGAGTAAATTTCTTTGGGGGAGGGCTTGACAAAATCTCCTCGCCTGGATAATAATCTTCTTCAGGGAAGCAGGGTGAGATGATGGCAACGGATGGTTATCTTAATTTAGAGTCCTGCTGGTAGTCGTCGTACCGGTAGGCGCGGGCGCCTGCCTGTCTGGCTCGGCTCCGCGTGGGGCCAAGGAGGGTTTCTTAGAATTAATCAAGACCCTCCCCACTTCGGAGACTCCAGGCAGGGCCGCAGGCGGCCCTGTTTTTTTTGCGGGCTGCCGGGGCGGGTTTAAGACCCGAGCCTGGGGAGCCGCAGGCGCTTTTAGTCTGCGGGGCCGGCAGGCGGGATTTTAGAGAGGGGCCGCGGGCTGGCAATTGACAATTATCCCACATTATTTTAGCATCTTGGATACCTTGGAGAAAAAACCTCAGAGGCAAGGGAAACCATGGAGAAACAAGACCTGGAGTTGATAGAGCGAGTTGAGGGAACAGGACCCGGAATTGAAGAAATTCTGGGACGAGCACCATGAGTATGAGCGGCTTTTGGAGAGTTCAACCGGCGGCCGTACCTCACCGCCGCGGAGACCCTGGAGCGCAAGCGGCTGCAGAAGCTGAAGCTGGCCGGCCGCGACCGGATTGAGCAGATCCTGGCCAAATATCGCCAGCAAGGAAAGGATGCCATGAAAATGACCGGCGCCCAAATCTTTCTGAAATGTCTGGAGCGGGAAGGAGTCAAGCACATCTTCGGTTATCCCGGCGGGGTGGTCATGGATATCTATGACGAATTGGCCCGCACCCCGCAGATCAGGCATATCCTGGTGCGCCACGAACAGGCGGCGGTGCACGCCGCCGACGGCTATGCCCGGGCCTCGCAAGGTGGGGGTGGCCCTGGTGACCTCCGGCCCCGGGGCCACCAACACGGTGACCGGCATCGCCTCGGCCTACATGGACTCCATCCCCATCGTGGTCTTCACCGGCCAGGTGCCCACCGCCCTCATCGGCAACGACGCCTTCCAGGAGGTGGACATCGTCGGCATCACCCGGCCCTGCACCAAGCACAACTACCTGGTGAAGGACATCAACGACCTGGCCCAGACCATCCAGGAGGCCTTCTACATCGCCCGCTCCGGGCGGCCCGGGCCGGTGCTGGTGGACCTGCCCAAGGACGTGATGCAGGCCAGCATCGGTGCCCAAGTTCCCCGAGGTCATCAAGATCAAGAGCTACAACCCCACCTACCACGCCAATCCCCGGCAGGTGAAACGGGCCCTGGAGCTGATCCTCAGCGCCAAGAAGCCGGTGCTCTATACCGGGGGCGGCATCATTCTGTCGGATGCCTCGGAGGAGCTCGACAAGTTCGCCACGAGCTCCTGCAGATCCCGGTGACCAGCACCCTCATGGGCCTGGGCGGCTTCCCCGGGGACCACCCCCTGTGGCTGGGCATGCTGGGCATGCACGGCACCTATTGCGCCAACATGGCCGTGTCCCAGGCCGACGTCCTGATCGCGGTCGGGGCCCGCTTCGACGACCGGGTGACCGGCAAGCTGTCGGACGTTTGCCCCCCACGCCAAGATCATCCACATCGACATCGACCCCAGCTCCATCAGCAAGAACGTGCAGGTGGACATCCCCATCGTCGGGCGACTGCCAGGATACCCTGCAGCAGCTCAACGACCTGCTGGACGAGCAAGCCGGCCCGGGATTGGACCGCACGGCGCCGGGAGCCCTGGCTGGACACCGTCGCCGACTGGGAGCACGAACATCCCCTGACCTACACCTGGAGCGACACCGTCATCAAGCCCCAGTACGTCATCGAAAAGCTCTATGAACTCACCAAGGGGGACGCCTACATCACCACCGAGGTGGGCCAGAACCAGATGTGGGCGGCCCAGTTCTACAAGTTCAAGCAGCCCCGGCGCCTGATGACCTCCGGCGGGCTGGGGGTCATGGGCTACGGCTTCCCCGCGGCCATGGGGGTGCAGGTGGCCCAACCGGAGGCCATCGTCATCGACATCGCCGGGGACGGCAGCATCCAGATGAACATCCAGGAGCTGATCACGGTGGTGGAAAACAAACTGCCGGTGAAGATCGCCATCCTGAACAACACTTACCTGGGCATGGTGCGCCAGTGGCAGCAGCTCTTCTACGAACGGCGCTACAGCTCCACGCCCATGACGGCCCCCGATTTCGTCAAGCTGGCCGAGGCCTACGGCGCCGTGGGGCTCAGGGCCACCAAGCCCGAGGAAGTGGAGCCGGTGATCCGAGAGGCCCTGAAGACCCCCAGGCCGGTGATCATGGACTTCCGGGTGGAGCCGGAAGAATGCGTCATGCCCATGGTGCCCGCCGGGCAAGGCCATGCACGAGATGTTGCTGGCCTAGGAGGGGAGTGCGAGATGGAACCGCGGCATACCATTTCAGTGCTGGGTGGATAACCTTCCCGGGGTGCTCTCCCGGGTGACCGGCCTGTTTAGCGGCCGGGGCTTCAATATCGAAAGCCTGTGCGTGGCCGAAACCATGGACCCGGAGGTTTCCCGCATCACCATCGTCTCCACCGGGGATGAGCAGATCACCGAGCAGATCATCAAGCAGCTGCACAAGCTCATCAATGTCATCAAGGTGGTGGACTTGAGCGAAGCTGGACCACGTGGAGCGGGAGATGGTGCTGGTGAGGGTGAGGGCCGAGGGCGAGTCCCGGGCCGAAGTCTTGCGCGTCTGCCGATATTTTCCGCTGCCGGGTGGTGGACGTCAGCCCCACCACCTATACCCTGGAGATCACCGGCAACCACGACAAGATCAGGCGGTGCTGGAAATCCTCAAGGACCACGGCATCCTGGAAGTCGTCCGCACCGGCGCCCTGGCCATCCAGCGGAGCAAGAAGGATTAGAGCGGTCAGTGCAGTTGTCAGCAGGGCAGTGGCAGTCTGGTCAGTCTGTGCCCGCCATCAAACTTGTCAGGGTCGATCAGGGTGCACCGCACTAGCATTGCCCTAATTGAGAATGTAATTGATCAGGTGGGCTAAGATTAGCGCGCTCTATCACAAACTGAGTACCAAGGAGTAAGAATAGGTTATTGCACTGAGAATTTAGCTGTGGCGCTTAAGCCATCCTTCGGTGCGTAGACGCACCCTACACCACTTCAAAGGAATAATTCAACCATGAAAATGTACTATGATGCAGACGCGGATTTGGGGATTTTCAAAGGGAAAAAGATCGCCATCATCGGCTTCGGCTCCCAGGGCCACGCCCAGGCCCTCAATCTCCGGGACAGCGGGGTGGAGGTGGTGGTTTCCGAGATGCCCGGGACTCCCAACTACGAGCTGGCGGTGAAATACGGCTTCAAGCCGGTGTCCGCCGCCGAGGCCGCGGCCAACAGGCCCAGGTGGTGCAGATCCTCACCCAGGACCACGTCCAGGCCATGCTCTACGAAAACGACCTGAAGCCCCAGATGACCAAGGGCAAAACCCTGCTCTTTTCCCACGGGTTTAACATCCATTTCGGGCAGATTGCGCCGGCTCCGGACCTGGACGTGATCATGGTGGCCCCCAAGGGCCCCGGGCACCTGGTGCGCAGCGAATATGAGAAAGGCGCCGGCGTCCCCTGCCTGGTGGCGGTGGAGCAGAACCCTTCGGGGAAGGCCCTGGCCACCGCCCTGGCCTATGCCAAGGGCATCGGCGCCACCCGGGCCGGGGTCCTGGAGACCACCTTCCGGGAAGAGACGGAAACCGACCTGTTCGGGGAGCAGGCGGTGCTCTGCGGCGGGGTCTCGGAGCTGGTCAAGGCCGGGTTCGATACCCTGGTGGAAGCGGGCTACGCCCCGGAGATCGCCTACTTCGAGTGCTTCCACGAACTGAAGCTCATCGTGGACCTGTTCTATCAGGGCGGCCTCGGCTACATGCGCTATTCGGTGTCCGATACCGCGGAGTACGGCGACTACACCCGGGGGAACCGGATCATCACCGAGGAGACCCGGGACGAGATGCGCCAGATCCTTTACGAGGTGCAGAGCGGCGAATTCGCCAAGGAATGGATCCTGGAGAACCAGGCCAGGCGCCCGGTATTCAACGCCCTGCGCCGCCAGGAGGCGGCCCACCCCATCGAGGCAGTGGGCAAGAAGCTCCGGTCCATGATGGGCTGGCTGCAAAGAAAATAGGGGCGAAAAGGGAAAAGGGGAAAAGGGAAAAGGGAAAATACTCATCCGGAGAAGACATGGGTTTTTAACCTTTTCGCCCTTTTCGACTTTTCGCCCTTTCCCCTTCAACTAATGGCTGTAGCCATCCTCGTCCAACACAAAATGGGGCCTCATTGCGGCGCCTGGATATCCTTAATTCTGGGCTCCAGCGTGTTGTTGATCCTTCTGGGCTGGCTGCTGCACTGGGGCTGGCTCTGGTGGCCGGGGCTGGCGGCCCTGATCTTTTTCGGCTATTTCTTCCGGGACCCGGAGCGCCTGATTCCCCCGGAGCCCGAGGTGGTGGTGTCGCCGGCGGACGGCAAGGTCATTCTGACGGATGAGGTCCAGGAGGAGCGCTACCTGAACGGTCCGGCCCGGTAGGGTGGCGATCTTTATGAACGTCTTTGACGTCCACGTCAACCGGGCGCCGGTGGCGGGCACGGTGCGGGAGGTCGCAGCACCGGGCCGGGCTGCTTCAAGGCGGCCTTCCGGGAGGACGCCGGCATCCTCAACGAGCAGAGGCCCTGGTCCTGGAGGAAGGCGGCCGCCGCCTGCTGGTGGTGCAGATCGCCGGGCTGTTGGCCCGGCGCATCGTCTCGTACGTCCAGCCGGGCCAGCACCTGGCAAAGGGGGAGCGCCTGGGGATGATCTGTTTCGGCTCCCGGGTGGACCTCTACCTGCCGCAGGAGGCCCAGATAATGGTGCGGGCCGGGGACCGGGTCAAGGCCGGCAGCAGCATCGTGGCCCGCTGGACTTGAATTCTGCAGCAGGGCGACATATTTTCATGATATAATCAGGTTAAGGTATGGGTGCGGGTAAACCGCGCCCGAAGCTCCTGGGGCCGGCCAGGGCGGTCCGGGCCGCGCCGGGCTCCGGCGGTGGCCGGGGGCGGTGCACCGGGCAAGATCCGGGAGGGTTGGCCAGATGGCCTTCCGCAGAAGACGCAAGAAAAGGGATCGCCGCCGCTTTCGGGGCGTTTTCCTGATCCCCAACCTGATCACCACCGCCAGCCTGTTCTCCGGCTTCTATGCCATCGTGGCCGCCATTGACGGCCGCTTTTACCACGCCGCCTGGGCGATCTTCATCTCCCTGGTGCTGGATGGCCTGGATGGCCGGATCGCCCGCATTACCTCGAGTACCAGCGGCTTCGGGACGCAATACGACTCCCTCTCGGATCTGGTGGCCTTCGGGGTGGCCCCGGGGCTCCTGGTCTATCTCTGGGCCTTGAAACCCTTCAAACAATTCGGCTGGGTGGCGGCCTTTCTCTTCGTGGTGTGCGGGGCCCTGCGCCTGGCCCGCTTCAACGTCCAGCAAGGTTCCCTGGACCCGCGCTACTTCAACGGCCTGCCCATCCCCGCGGCCGCCATGCTCATCGCCACCGCGGTGGCCTTCTATCATGAAATCGGCAATTGGTTCCCGGGAAAACACATCTACATCCTGGCCATGATTTACGTGCTCTCCTTTTTGATGGTGAGCAATATCAAATACGCCAGTTTCAAGAAGGTGGAGGTCTTCCGGCGTCACCCCTTCCAAACCCTGGTAGGCCTGGTGTTGCTGTTTGTGGTCATTGCCGCGGCCCCGGATATTATGGGGTTCCTGGTAATGATCCTGTACGTGGCTTCCGGTCCCCTCAGCACCTACCTCTATTATCGCCGGCCGTCCTGGACGGATAAGGGAGAGGGCGAAACCCCCGCCCCCAAGCCATCCAACCCGTAAGCGGGTGGCCCAGCCGTCCCGCCTGTCTTGACCTAAACGCCAGCGCTGATTTTCGGGTGCGAGGCCGGGTAATTCGGCCGGATAGGGTGAGAGAATCGATGCGGCAGGCTCTCCTGAAGATTATCAGCATTATCTTAGGCCTGGTGGCCGCCTTTGGCATCGCGGAAGTGGGCGTCAGGATCTTTTGTCCGCAAGAGGTGGCGCCGATCCGCTTTGTCTTCGACCCCCAACGCGGGGAAATTCCCACCCCCAATCAGCAGGGCCGTCAAATCATGCCCGGGGCGTTCGATTTCACCTACAGCAATAATTCCCTGGGCCTGCGCGGCGCTAAAGAATATCAGTTTGAGAGGCATACGGAGCCCCGCCTGCTGTTTTTGGGCGATTCCTTCACCTACGGCTTGGGGGTGAATGACGACCAAACCTTTCCCTATCTGATCGAAAAACACCTGATCTCCGAGAAGATTCCGGTGGAAGCGATCAACGCCGGGAATCCGGGCCGGGGGACTGATTATGCCTTGAAGTTTTTTCAAGTCCTGGGATCGAAATTTAAACCCGACCTGGTCGTATTTAGCTTTCTGGGCAAAAATTTTGTCGATGACTCCCGGGGCCAGTATTATGCGGTTTCGGCGGCAAGGGGAGGTTACCCCTAAACGCTTGCGCTCCGGCAGCAGTTTGGTCAAGGACCTGCTCTATGAGCTGCCCGGCTATAACTGGCTGGTTTCCTGGTCCCAGGCGGCCAACCTGGTTAAGGAAGCGGGCCTCCAGTGGTATCTCTCCAGAAGCGGTCCCAACGCAACCGCGGGAAGGCGGCCTGGTGATTACCTATCCGGAAAGGCAGAAGGGCTACGGCGACCAAAGCAAATTTAGATTAACCGGGATCTATGTGCGGCATTTAATCAAAGCGGTGGAGGATAGCGGCAGCTCCATAATGTTTTTTTATCTGCCCATGGCTCCGGAGATCGAAGAATATCGGCAAAATGGGGCCATATCCCCTGATGAAGCGGCGTTTACCGCAATTATTAAAAAACAGGGGAAAGAGCTAAAATCGTTAACCCCGGTGCTGGCCGCCTCGGCAGAGCCGTTGACCAAGCTGTACTTTGTCCCCCGGGATGGCCACTGGACGGCCCGGGGTCAAGCCCTGGCGGCGCAATACATGGGTGCGGAGATAAAAAGGCGTTTGCAGCCTAGTCGAGCCGCCAGGGTAGGTGGGGCGGGCCTCCGTGCCCGCCACCCAGGGCAGGCAGGGACGCCTGCCCCACCAAACCCCTCCCGAGGCATCGTGGTAATCATTTTTGGCTTGATTTTAGCTAATCTTCATATATAATGATTCTATCCTTTGAGGAAGACTTACAAATGAACGTTTCCCGAAGCCACCAGCCGCATTCCCTTCTGACCCTCCAGGGTCTGACCCTGCTAGGCTTGCTGCCTGCCTAGGCAGGCAAACCTTCCCTCCCCCAAATTCGGCAAAATCTTGTTTTAACTGCTTCTTTTTGAACGGAGCAGTGGTATAATGCCATTGCCTTTTGCGGCCCAGCCGGGGCCAGGAGGTTCAGATGCCTGAGAAAGTATTTATCTTCGATACCACCCTGCGGGACGGGGAGCAGACCCCCGGGGCCAATCTCAACGTTGACGAGAAACTGCAGATCGCCCGGCAATTGGAACTCCTCAACGTGGACGTCATCGAGGCCGGATTTCCCTTCTCCTCCCCCGGGGATTTCGCCGCGGTGCAGGCGGTGGCCCGGGAAATCCGGGGCCCGCAGATCGCCGGCCTGGCCCGGGCCTTTGCCAAGGACATCGACGCCTGCTGGGAGGCCGTCAAGGAGGCCAGCAATCCCCGCATCCACACCTTCATCTCCACCTCCGATATCCACCTGCAGCACCAGATGCGCAAGAGCCGGGAGGAGGTCCTGGAGATGGCGGTGGCCGCGGTGAAGCACGCCAACCCGCTATACCGCCAACGTGGAATTCTCCGCCATGGACGCCTCCCGCAGCGACCTGGATTACGTGGCCCAGGTCTTCACCGCGGTCATCGAGGCCGGGGCCACCACCCTGAATTTCCCGGATACGGTGGGCTACGCCATTCCCCAGGAGTTCGGCGCCAAGATCAAGTACCTGGTGGAGCACATCCCCAATATTCACCAGGCGATGATCTCGGTGCACTGCCACAACGATCTGGGACTGGCGGTGGCCAATACCCTGGCGGCCATCATGAACGGCGCCCGCCAGGTGGAAGTGACCATCAACGGCCTGGGCGAACGGGCCGGCAACGCCTCCCTGGAGGAGGTGGTCATGGCCCTGGCCACCCGGAAAGACCTGTTTGACTATTACACCGACATCGTCACCCAGTACATTGCCCCGACCAGCCGCCTCACCAGCAAACTGTCCGGGGTGCCGGTGCAGCCCAACAAGGCCATCGTGGGGGCCAACGCCTTTGCCCACGAGTCCGGGATTCACCAGGACGGGGTGCTCAAGGAGGCCAGCACCTTCGAGATCATGACGCCCACCACGGTGGGCATCAAGAAGAGCCTGCTGGTCCTGGGAAAGCTGTCCGGCCGCCATGCCTTCAAAAACAAGCTCCAGGAGATGGGTTACTACCTGGCGGACGAGGAATTGAACCGGGTCTTTTCCCGCTTCAAGGACCTGGCGGACCGCAAAAAGAAGGTGTTCGACGAAGACCTGGTGAGCCTGGTGGAGACCGAGGTGATTTACAAGTCGGTGCCGGAGCATTTCCGGCTGCTGGACCTGGTGGTGCTCAGCGGCACCACGGTCAAGCCCAACGCCACCGTGAAGATGCAAATCGGCGGGGAGGTCAAGACCCTCTCGGCCTTCGGGGACGGCCCCATGGACGCCGCTTACCGGGCCATCACCGAGCTGGCCAAGTCCAAGTGCACGCCTGCTGAAATTCGCGGTGAGCTCCATCACCGGGGGCACCGAGGCCCTGGGGGAGGTGTCGGTGCGCCTGGAGGAGGACGGCTACGTGGTCACCGGCCAGGGAGTGGACCCGGACATCGTCACCGCCAGCGCCCGGGCCTATATCAACGGCTTGAACCGCCTTCATTTCTTGAAGGAAATGGGCCACGGCCCCAAGGAAAACCCGGAGAAATTGTAAGAAGCAGTAGTAGAGGCAGGACAGCTGTAGTCCCAGCAGTCAGCGGAAAGCTCCTACAACCGCTTATGGCCAGTAATTGGGTCTTGCACTTAATTTGCCATAAACTAAAACTGTGGCCGTGGGTCGTGCGACAACTCGGAAACGGCTCAACTGAACCTGGCCACTTCGACTAACTCGAACTCAAACTGGAAACTAATATGTCCAAGCCTCAAACCATAACCGCAAAAGATTCTGGCGGCCCATGCCGGCAAAGAATTTGTGGAACCCGGGGAGCTGATCCTGGCCAGGGTGGACATTGCCCTGGGCAACGACATCACCGCGCCCCTGGCCATCAAGGCCTTTCGGGAGGTGGGGGCCAAAAAGGTCTTTGACCGGGAGCGGGTGGTGCTGGTGGCGGACCACTTCGCCCCCAACAAAGACATCGCCTCCGCCATCCAGGTGCAGATATTGCGGCAATTCGCCCAGGAGCAGGACCTGCTGCACTTTTACGAGGGCGGGGACATGGGGGTGGAGCACGCCCTGCTGCCGGAGAAAGGCATCGTGGTGCCCGGCGACCTGATCATCGGCGCCGACAGCCACACCTGCACCTACGGGGCCCTGGGGGCCTTTGCCACCGGGGTGGGCTCCACCGACCTGGCCGCGGCCATGGTCACCGGCGGAGTCTGGCTCAAGGTGCCGGAGAGCTCGAAGTTTGTCTACACCGGCGACCTGCCCCCCTGGGTCACCGGCAAGGACCTGATCCTCCACACCATCGGCGATATCGGGGTGGACGGGGCCAGCTACATGGCCATGGAGTTCACCGGGGAGGCCATCGGCCGCCTCTCCATGGCGGACCGCTTTTCCATGGCCAACATGGCGGTGGAGGCCGGGGCCAAGAACGGCATCATCGCCCCGGATGCGGTCACCCTGGAGTATGTCCAGGGCCGGGCCCTGCGGCCTTTTAAGGTCTGATAATCTTTACAGCGACCCGGAGGCGGCCTATAATTATGACAGGACTTATGACGTTGCCCGTCTGGAGCCCCAGGTGGCCTGCCCGCCGTCGCCGGGTAACGTCAAGCCCGTATCCCAGTTGGGAGAGGTGAGCATCGACCAGGCGGTGATCGGCTCCTGCACCAACGGGCGGCTGGAAGACCTGCAGCTGGCGGCCCAGGTAATCAAAGGCCGCAAGGTGGCCAAAGGGGTGCGTCTCATCATCATTCCCGCCACCCCGCTGATCTACCGGCAGGCCATGGACCAGGGCCTGTTGGCCATCTTCCTGGAGGCCGGCGCGGTTATCGGCCCGCCCACCTGCGGCCCCTGCCTGGGCGGTCACATGGGCATTCTGGCGCCCGGCGAGACCGCCATAGCCACCACCAACCGGAACTTCGTCGGCCGCATGGGCCATCCGGAATCCAAGGTCTATCTGGCCAACCCCGCGGTGGCCGCGGCCTCGGCGGTGACCGGGCGCATTAGCGGACCGGCGCAACTGTAGAACCAGGGGCGCCGGCGTCATGTTCATAATTGCTCGGCATAATATCCGACTGGAATGGTCTGGATCTGGAGGAAGTCTATGCGAAGAGGAATATAGGGATTTGGCTTACTACACCCCTTTGCCTTAGAGATGATCACTTCAGTGGTGCGGCTGCCCCGGGATTTTAGCGGAAACGAGAATTATGGTCGACGGAAAGATGGAGTGGCTGTCACCGACAGGCGAGTCCTATGACCGGAACTCCCCAAGCAAGAAAAATATTGCCTCATGCTAAAAAATAGTTGACATTTTAACGTAACTATGGCATATTTTGGCCAAATTTAGAGGCAGCCGACTCGGCAAGAAAAAAAAGATGTTTAGAAGAAAAATATACGGGGCGGGTTTCGTTGCCTTGGCCCTCCTGATCTTGCTGGTGGCGGGCTGCAACGGCGTCCTCTATGAAAAACAGAAGGATAACGGCGGGGTGTCACGCCTGTGCATTAACCAGGACGACGGCTGGGACAGCTACAACATCACCCCCCGGTATTGCAGTCAGAATCCCAAGGATCAGTCCTGGCTATTCCATCATGCTGAAAAATGAGCAGACTTTCTAATCTGCGCGCCGCCTGCCCCGCACCACCCGCTGGATCCCCTGATAATCCGCCAAGGTTTCCAGTCCCTGGTAGGCCCCGGTTTGCCGCAACAGTTCCAGGACCTCGCCCGCCTGGCCTTCCCCCACTTCCAGGGCCAGGCAGCCTCCGGGCTGTAAATAGCGGTGGGCCTCCTGAGTCAGGGCCCGGATAAGCTCCAGTCCGTCTTCTCCGCCCAAAAGGGCCTGCTGCGGCTCAAAATCCTGGATCTCCCGGGGAAGCTGCTCCCATTGGGCCCGGGGCACATAGGGGAGATTGGCCACCAGCAAGGCGAAGCGCGGGCCGGGCTTGAGCCCGGACAAGAGATCGCTCCGGACAAAGCGCAGGCGGTGGGCGGCGCCATGCCGCCGGGCATTGTCCCGGGCCACGCTCAGGGCCGTTTCCGAGAGGTCCAGGGCCAGCCAGGCCATCTGGGGCAGCTCCCTGGCCAGGGCCACCACCACCGCGCCGCTGCCCACCCCGATTTCCAGACCCCAGAGGACGGTTTGCTTGGGGCTGGTCGAATTCCTGAGGTTCCCGGCACCCAAGGTTCCAGGCCCATCATGGTGCGGGCCGCCTCCAGGGCCGACGGCCACCAGGATTTCGGTTTCGGGCCGGGGAATCAGGACCCCGGGGCGTCACCTGGAAATCCAGGGACCAGAATTCCTTGTGGCCGGTGAGGTAGGCTACCGGCTCCCCCTGGCGGCGGCGCACCACCAGGGCCTTGAAGCGGGCCAATTCTTCCGGGGAGAGGGGCTGGTCGTAGCGCAGGTAGAGGTCCAGGCGGCTTAGGTTCAGCACGTGGGCCAGGAGCACCTCCGCGGAGGCCCGGGGCTCCGAGACCCCTTTTTCCTTGAAATAATCGGCGGTCCAGCGCAGGAGTGCCAGGATGGTCCAGGCCGGCTGGGAAGCCGCCTTCATTTAGGCCTGTTCCAGGGCCTGGGTGCGGTAATGGCTGGTCAAACCTTGCAGAAGTTCGTCCAGGTCGCCGTCCAGAATGGCCTCCAGCTTGTAGAGGGTGAGGCCGATGCGGTGGTCGGTGACCCGGGCCTGGGGGAAATTATAGGTGCGGATGCGTTCGCTGCGGTCGCCGGTGCCCACCTGGGATCTTGCGCTCCTGGGCGATCTGCTGCTGCTGCTCCGCTGTTTCAGGTCAAACAGCCGGGCCCGGAGCACCTTCAAGGCCTTGGCCTTGTTTTTGTGCTGGGACTTTTCGTCCTGGCAGGTGACCACCAGGCCGCGTGGGCAGGTGGGTGATGCGCACCGCCGAGTCGGTGGTGTTGACGCTCTGGCCCCCGGGACCGGAGGAGCGGAAGACGTCGATGCGCAGCTCTTCGGGGCTGATCTGGACGTCCACCTCCTCGGCCTCGGGCAGGACGGCCACGGTCACCGCGGAGGTGTGGATGCGTCCCTGGGATTCGGTTACCGGGACCCGCTGCACCCGGTGGACCCCGCTTTCGTATTTCAGCCGGCTGTAGACCCGGTCCGCCGGAGATGGGGGCGATGACTTCTTTGAGGCCGCCCATGCCGGTGGTGGAGTGGCTCATGACCTCGAGCTTCCAGCCCCGGCGCTCCGCCAGGCGGGTGTACATGCGGAAGAGGTCCGCGGCGAAGAGGCGCGCTTCCTCGCCGCCGGTGCCGGCCCGGATCTCCAGGAGGACGTTCTTGTCGTCGTTGGGGTCCTTGGGCAGCAGCAGGACGCGCAGGTCTTCCTCCACGTGGCCGTCTGCTCCTTGAGGGACTGGATCTCCTCCCGGGCCAGGGACTTCAGCTCCTCATCCGTTTCTTCCTTCAGCAGGGTCTGGCTTTCCGGCAGCTCCTTCTGCGCCTGCCGGTAGCGCCGGAAGGTCTGGATCAGGGGGCTGAGTTCGGCGTGCTCTTTGCGGTGTTTCTGATAGACTTCCTGATCCCGAATGACCGCCGGATCAGAGAGCTGCTGCTCCAGGTCGACATATTGCTTTCAAGTTTTTCCAGTCTGGCCATCAACATAAGATTACCGCAACCCGGGGCGCCGGCCAGGTGAGGCCCGGCAAACCCACGGCCCTTCGCATAATGCACCTAATTTTCGGTGGCGTTAAAACCAGGCGGGAGCCCCGTCTATTTCAAGCCTTAATGATTAATTATAAAGGAAAAATCGTTCCAAGGCAATGAGGCTTAGAAGGATTGATTAATCTACCCACCATGATATTATACTGGCAATAGATTGCGGTCGCCAAGGTTGCGGCAAATTCTTGCTTTAGAGGAATTGCTATGGTTGACCAGAATATCAATGAGAATGATAAATTTCTGCGCCAGGAGATCATCGCAGTCTCAAAAAATGCAGGCCGATTTCCTCAAGTGGAAGCTTGATTACCGTTGCCGCCGTATTTTCCATACTCTCTGGGGTTGACCTCAAAACACTGCAACCCCAGCTGAGGATAGCACCAAGCTGTTAATCTGCCATCATACCGCTCCTCTGTGCCTATGTCGACCTCATCTGCCTGCATAATCTTTGTCGGGCCATTACCATTGGCGCCTTTCTAGAATTTTCCGGGAAGAAATATGAGTGCTTTGTATTCGGCGGTGCGGGAAGGAGCCAGGGCACTGACCCATTCGTGTTTGAAAGATTAGCCTTGAAAGTGCTCTAGGGCATAGTCGTTAACGCATGTTGTCTTTTTGCTCGGGATATTCACCGCCGCGTATTTTACTAGCTATTTGCGGTATGGCCATGGCTGAACCACGGGAAAAGCCCTGTTCGCGACGTCTCGGGGAGTAGTGGTGAATTGGCTTCTCTGGAGCTTTATACTGTAATCGGGTCAATGGAATAATTAAATCAGCAGATCTTGTTCAGGCAATGCGAGGATGCCGAATAAGTATGGCCATACTCCCTCAAGAAACAGAAATTCCCCTATCTACAAAGCTGGAAAATCCACCAAGCTATGGACAATATCTTTGCGACTGCGGGGCCAAGGGGGGGCGCAAATTCGCCTGATTAGATTCAAGTATTTCGTACCGCTGAATAGTCAGTAATAGGCCAGGGGTTAGGCCTCCGCCAGGCGGCGGATGATTTCCGGGATGGTGCGGGTGGCCAGGTGGGAGAGGGAGCCGCCCCCCAGGACCACCTGCAGGGGAACCTGCGCCTCCTCCGCCGTTTGATCATCAGGTCGCAGATGTCGAAGTAGGCGTCTTCGGTGAGCCCCAGGGAGCCGTAATCTTCCAGGTGGGTGTCGAAGCCGTAATACCAGATGAGCAGATCGGGCCGGAAAGGGGCAATCCGCGGCGCCTGTTGCCGCACCAGGTCAAGGTAGCGCGCGTTGGGGTCCATCTGCCCTGAGAGAGCCTGCACATTAACGTCCACCTTGCTGCCGTCCGGGGATTGGTAATCGAGGCCGCAGAAGCAGATGTGCAGCACCTCCGGGTCGTCCCGGATCAACTGGCGGGTGCCGTCGCCGTGGTGCGCGTCGGTGTCCACGATGGCGAAGCGCCGGAAGCTGCTGATCTGGCGGAGGTGGGTCAGGGCGATGACCACGTCGTTGAAACAGCAGGCGCCCCAGAACTGGCGATAGCCGGCGTGGTGGCCGCCGGCCCCGATGAAACAGAAGGCCCGCTGCAGCTCTCCCCGGGCCAGGGCCTCCATCCCCGCCACCACCGCACCCACCGACTCGTAGGCGGTGGCGCAGAAGCCGTCCTGCGCCACCAGGCGCAGGATTTCCGGGGCGTGCACCTTGAGGATCAGCTCCTCGGAGGCGCGGGGGGCCTGGAACATCCTGACGTTGGCCTTTTGCAGCAGGGGTTCCAGGGCCTCGGGAAAATCCCGCAGCCGGTTGCCGATGGTCAGATAGCTCTTGCGGCTGAAAGAGGGATGGTAGAAGACGCCTACTTCCTTCATCTCAGGGAAGTCCCCCCTCATCAGGTCCCGAACTTATCTCCCACTGCGGCATCGGGTGGCACAGGTTTAAACCTATGCTACTGGCCCCTTATCAGGTGCCGAACTTATCTCCCGCCTGCGGCTGTTTAGCGGCAATAAATTCAGGCGCCTTCACCTTCCCCAGCTCCTTGGTGCGGAAACGGCTGACCAAAATGGCGCCGCCGGCCACCGCCAGCTTCAGGCCCCGGTCGCTCACCGCCAGGATCTCCCCGGCCGCGGCCTGAGGGGATTCTCCCAAAAAGGCGGCATTATAAAGCTTGACCTTTTCGCCCCGGAAGGTGGTGGTGGCGCCGGGCTGGGGGTCGCAGCCCCGGATGAAATTGAAGACCTGCGCCGCCCGGCTGGCTCCAGTCCAGTCCGGCCACCTGTTCGTCGCAGGGAGGCTCGTAGGTGCCTTGGGAATGGTCCTGGGGAATCCGGGGGGCCTGGCCCTGGGCGACCAACTCCACTGCTTCCAGGAGCGCCGCCACCCCCAGGGGATAAAGCTTGTTGAAATAGACCTCTCCGGTGGTCTCGGAGGGGCCGATCTCCACGGTCTTTTGCAGGAGGATGTCGCCGGTGTCGATGCCCTGGTCCACCCAGAAGATGGTGAGCCCGCTGTGGGTTTCGCCGTTGATCACCGCCCAATTGATGGCGCTGGAGCCCCGATGGCGGGGCAGCAGGGAGGGGTGATAGCAGATGGAGCCCAACTTGGGGGCGTTGAAGACCCGGGGCGGGATGATGTCGGTGACAAAGGCCAGCACCCCCAGGTCGGCCTTCAGGGAGACCATGGCCTCGTAGGCCTCCGGGTCCCGCATATGGGCGGGCTGGAAAACCGGCGTTCCGGCGGCCTGGGCCGCCTCCTTCAGGGGGTCGGGCTTGGCGCCCCGATCCGGCGGGCAAAAGACGCCCGGCACCTCATGACCGTTGCCCAGCAATCCTTTCAAGACGTCGGCGCCAAAAGCCGCCTGACCGAACAAGGCGATGCGCATGGCAGCCCTCCTCTCGGCGAAGTTGGCTGGAGTCGCAGGCGGAAAAAGCCGAGTACCCGGCGGCTGAGCCATGCCCTGAGGCCAGGGCTCGCGCTCTCAAACTGATCACTGGCCACTGGTCCCTGACTATGTCAATGATGGTGCTCGTCAGGTTTTTTCGGCTCCAGGGTGGAGGCCCAGAAGCAGAGGCCGCAGGCCGCCAGGATGGCGCCCACGCTCACCGGGGCGCTGTCGGCCCCAAATGGCGACCGCCAGTACAGGCGAAGACCAGCAGACACCAGCAGGGCCTGTTTTTTCCGATAACCTTGATTGCTTTCCGCCATATGCCAAACCTCCTTGAAGATGGATCGAATAATAAGCCGGATTGCCGCCAATTTCCAGAAAGTATTCAGTCGGTGGCCTTCCGCAAACCCGATGGCCTGTCTGAGCCGCCGCAGGGTCTCCGGCTTTCCCAGGATACTGATGATTTCATAGAGGCCGGGGCTGGCGGTGTTGCCGGTCAGGGCCACCCGCACCGGCTGGGCCAGGTTGACCATCTTCAGGCCGGTCTGCCGCGGCCAGGTCGTGAAAGAACTGGTTCAAGGCCGCTTCGTGAGACTCCGGCAGGCCGTCCAGGCGCCGCCATCTCCCTCAAGGTGGGCCGGCGGCCGGGGTCAGAAATTTTTTGGCCGCCTTCTCTTCGTAGGGCCGGGGGTCCTGAAAATAGAAGCGGGCGGCCTCGGCCATCTCCACCAAGGTCTTGCACCGGGCGCTCAGGGTGGGCACCACCCGGGCCAGGTAATCCTGGTCCGGGCTCGATCCGATCCCGTGCCAGAAAGGGGGTCAGTTCCCGGGCCAGCTCCGGGGCCGGCTCGGTCTTTGAGATAGTGGCTGTTGAGCCACAGGAGCTTTTCTTCGTCGAAGACCCCCGGGGATTTGGTGGCATGCTCCAGGGTGAAAAATTGGATGAGCTCTTCCCGGGAGAAGATCTCCTGGTCGCCGTGGGACCAGCCCAGCCGGGCCAGGTAGTTAACAGGGACTGGGGCAGGAAGCCTTGCTCCCGGTAGGCCATGGCGGACAGGGCGCCGTGGCGCTTGGAGAGCTTGGCCCGGTCCTTGCCCAGCATCAGGGGCATGTGGGCGAACAGGGGCGGGGCGACTCCCAGGGCCTCATAGATGAGGAGCTGCCGGGGGGTGTTGGGGATGTGGTCTTCACCCCGGATGACGTGGGTGACCCCATGGTGATGTCATCCACCACCACCGCGAAATTATAGGTGGGAATGCCGTCGGCCCGCTGGAGCACCAGGTCGTCCAGTTCCTGGTTGTCAAAGGCGATGGGGCCCTTGATCTGGTCGTCCCAGTGGGTGACGCCGGTGTCGGGCGCCTTGAAGCGCACCGCGGTATGGGGCCCGGGCGGGAGGCTAAGCTCCCGGCAGCGGCCGTCGTATTTGGGTTTCTCGCCCCGGGCCAGGGCGGCCTGGCGGCGGGCCTCCAGTTCCTCGGGGGGGCAGTTGCAGTAATAGGCCGCGCCCCTGCTCCAGCAGGCGGTTGATGTAGTCGTGATAGATGGACAGGCGTTCGGACTGGCGATAGGGGCCTTCATCCCAGTCCAGGCCCAGCCAGGTCATGGCCGCCAGGATCCTCGTGACGAATTTCTCCTGGGACCGCTCCTGATCGGTGTCCTCGATGCGCAGGATAAAGTCCCCGGATAATGCCGGGCAATGAGCCAGTTGAACAGCGCCGTATGGGCGCCGCCCAGGTGGAGGGCGCCGGTGGGGCTGGGAGAGAAACGGGTGCGCACTTGCGGCGTGCCCGGCGAATTGGACGAACTAGGCGAATTAGGCAAAATAGGCAAAACCCCGTATGAGATGCTGCTGGTTTATCATAACTTCCCCGCCTGGGCCAGGGGATTGACCGGCCAGCCTTATAACCCATAGGTGGCCTGTGGCCGCCAATTTTGGCGGCGCCGCCTCAATTTTCGACACAGGCTGGAAGCCTGTGCCACTAAACCCCTTAATGAAAAAGGAGCGGCAGCCAACCCGCCCCCCAGAGTCTATTTGCCGCCCGGCGCCTGAGCCAAACAGGCGGGCCGCGCCCCTCCCCGGCTAAGGGTTATCCGCCCCGGCAGGCAAGGCGAAATAGAAGGTGGCGCCCTCGTTGACCTTGCCCTTCGGCCCATACCCGTCCCCCGTGGCGTTGCACGATGCGCTGGACGATGGCCAGTCCCACGCCGGTGCCTTCAAATTCGCCGATGGGGTGCAGGCGCTGGAAGACTCCAAACAACTTATCCCGGAAGCGCATATCAAAGCCGATGCCGTTGTCTTTAACATAATAGATGGTCTCGCCGGCGACGCTCTCGGCCCCCCACTTCGATAACGGCATTTTCCTGGAGCTGGGTAAACTTGAAGGCGTTGGCCAGCAGATTTCATGACCTGCCGCAGCAGGAAAACGTCCCCGAAGGCCGGCGGCAGCTCGTTGATCTTCAGCTCCAGGGCGCTCCGGCTCCGCCGCCCGGAGCTCCTTGATGAGCCGGGAGGACCTCGAGGCGTCAGGTCGATGCGGGCCTTCCGGAGCTCGTGGCGTCCCAGGCGGGAAAGGGCCAACAGGTCATCGATGAGGTGGGCCATGAAGGCGGTATTACGGCGGACCACCTCCAGCAGCCGCAGGCCTTCGCCATCCAGTCCGGGCGGCGTGTTCCAGACATCAGCATGCGCCGGAGAAGCCGTCGATGGCCCGGATGGGGGCCTTGAGGTTGTGAGACACGGAAGAGGCCAAAAGGCCTCCATCTCCCGGTTGGCCGCCAGCAACTGGGCGGTGCGCTCCCTGACCCGCTCTTCCAGGTCCTGGTTCAGTTTTCTCACTTCCTCTTCCGCCGCCTTGCGAGCCGTGATATCCACCTTCATCTGGAGGACCAAGGAAGAGCCGTCCACGTCGACGAAGGGATAATCATAGACATGGTAGTATTTGCCGTCCGGACCTTGCCATTCCCAATCCACCGGGGTTTGCGTCTGAAACACCGGCAAGGTCTTGCAGCCCTCGCAGGGAGCGTCCAGGCCGAAGAAAAATTCATAGCCATGCCGCGACCCCGGCTCACCATAGCGCCGGATGAATTCCTGGTTGACGTACGGGAATTTACAATCAGCGGAAACCAGCTCCACCATGGCCGGATCCGCTCCAGGACTTGATAAAAAACGCTGCCGCTCGCTTCGAACGCCATCTCTTCTCGGCCTCCTGGCGCTGAAGCACTTCCTCCTGCAACTGCGCCACCGCCTGCCGCAGCTCAGAGGTGCGCTCCTGGACCCGTTGCTCCAGTTCCTCATTCAGCCGGCCCAGGGCCTCCTCGGCCCGTTTGCGCTCAGTGATGTCCCGGGCCACGTGGACGCTCCCCAAAACCTTCCCTTTATCGTCCACCAGGGGCGAGGTGGTCACCAGGAAATCCCGATCAAATTCACGGATGCTCGGCGCTGGGCGCCTGGCTGTCTTGCAACAGCCGGCTATGAGGACAAACCTCCGGGGGACAGGTGCTATGGTGCATTAATTCATAGCAGACCTTACCCGCCAGTTCCCGGGCCTCTGCTCCCAGGGCCGCGGCCATGGCCCGGTTGACCCGGACCAGATGATGGTCGTTGTCCAGGATGGCGATCAGGTCTGGCACCGCCTCAAAGGTGCGCTCCCACTCCTCCTTGGCCTGTAGCACCGCGGTCTCCCCACGTTTGCGCCGCGTGATGTCGATGCCATAGAGGCGGAGGCCGGAAGGGCTCGACATAGGAGAGACTCTGGAGATAAACCGCTCTCTTTGACCTGCACCTCCCGCTGGAAGCGGGTCTCTCCGGTGCCTTTGATGGCTAGGGCAAGATTTGCTTAAGGTCGGCGGGCAGGAGGTCCCTCAATTTAGCCGGCGGGCCTCGAAGCGGCCACGATTTCCCGGGCCGCCTGGTTGGAATAAGTGATGTGGCTGGAGGTATCCACCTCCAGGAGTGGGATTGGGATTCAACTCGGGAAAAAGAGGCCAGGAACTGGATCTCGCGATCCCGCGCCTCGCGGCCGGTGACGTTGCCGTAGGCGGCCACCGCGGCGATGATTTCCCCCAGAGGGTTTGCGCACCGGCGCGGCGCTCACCTGAACGAACCCCGTGGAACCGTCGGTCCGGATGAATCCGAACCCCTCATTGGAAACCATCTCTCCCCGGGTAAGGCAACGTGCCAGGGGATAATCCTTCCTGGCAAAAGGGCCGCCGTCCCCATGGCGGCCCAGAAACAGGCCATAGTGTTCCAGGCAATCATCCTGGGATAGCGGCCGCCCCAGGACGGCTTCCATCTGCGGATTGCCCAGGAGCAGCTTTTCGGAAGGAGCGGCGACGACCAGCCCGGCGGGCATTCTCTCCAGCACCGTGCGCAACAAGGCCCGCTCGCCCTCCAACTCCCGGTTCACATACATGAAACTCATCCCGCTGGATCTCCAGCTCCTCGGCCTGGGCCGCCAGTTCTTCGGCTTGCACCTGGGATTCCTCGGCCTGGGTCTGCAGCTCTTCGTTGGCCGCGGCCAGTTCCTCCCACAGGGATGGCGAAATTTCCCCGGCAGCTTGGGTATCCTGGGGAGGGGGGGGAGGGGGAGGGTCCGCGGCGAGGGCCGCTTCCGCCTCCCGGAGGCGCTGCTCCAGCTCGCCCACCCGCCGCAACAATTCTTCCCGGCTCGGTCCTGATCTCCTCATCTAAGCACCCGTTTAAGGTCTGGTTGGCTTTGCTGTTAATGAACCGGCGCC
>CAWEFJ010000008.1:0-10132 GCA_963808395.1 uncultured delta proteobacterium
TCTACCCACCATGATATTATACTGGCAATAGATTGCGGTCGCCAAGGTTGCGAAATTTTTGCTCCAGAGGAATTGCTATGGTTGACCGAATATCATTAAATGATAAATTTCTGCGCCAGGAGATCATCGAGTCTCAAAAAATGCAGGCCGATTTCCTCAAGTGGAAGCTCATTACCGTTGCCGCCGTATTTCCCATCTCTCTGGGGTTGACCTCAAAACACTGCAACCCCACTGAGGATAGCACCAAGCTGTTAATCTGCCTCATACCGCTCCTCTGTGCCTATGTCGACCTCATCTGCCTGCATAATCTTTGTCGGGCCATTACCATTGGCGCCTTTCTAAAATTTTCCGGGAACAAATATGAGTGCTTTGTATTCGCGGTGCGGAAAAGCCAGGGCACTGACCCATTCGTGTTTGAAAGATTAGCCTTGAAAGTCTCTAGCATAGTCGTTAACGCTATTGTCTTTTTGCTCGGGATATTCAATCCGCCATT
Source organism: uncultured delta proteobacterium (assembly GCA_963808395.1). Classification (GTDB taxonomy): domain Bacteria; phylum Desulfobacterota; class Desulfobaccia; order Desulfobaccales; family 0-14-0-80-60-11; genus JAPLJC01. Next base: position 494 of record CAWEFJ010000008.1, read on the forward strand.
TTACTACTATTTGCTATGGCCATGGTTGAACCCGGCCACCCTGTTCGGAGTCTTGGGGATAGTGGTGAATTGGCTTCTCTGGAGCTTTTACTGTAACCGGGTCAATGGAATAATTAAATCAGCAGACCTTTTCAGGCAATGCGAGGATGCCGAATAAGTATGGCCATACTCCCTCAAGAAACAGAAATTCCCCTATCTACAAAGCTGGAAAAATCCACCAAGCTATGGACAATATCTTTTTCGACTGCGGGGCCAAGGCGGCCGCAAAATCCCAGATTATTTCAAGTATCGTACCCTGAATAGAGTACACAGGCGGGGCCAGGGGTCAGGCCTCCGCCAGGCGGCGGATGATTTCCGGGATGGTGCGGGTGGCCAGGTGGGAGAGGGAGCCGCCCCCCAGGACCACCTGCAGGGGAACCTGCGCCTCCTCCGCCGTTTGGAGCATCAGGTCGCAGATGTCGAAGTAGGCGTCTTCGGTGAGCCCCAGGGAGCCGTAATCTTCCAGGTGGGTGTCGAAGCCGTAATACCAGATGAGCAGATCGGGCCGGAAAGGGGCAATCCGCGGCGCCTGTTGCCGCACCAGGTCAAGGTAGCGCGCGTTGGGGTCCATCTGCCCTGAGAGAGCCTGCACATTAACGTCCACCTTGCTGCCGTCCGGGGATTGGTAATCGAGACCGCAGAAGCAGATGTGCAGCACCTCCGGGTCGTCCCGGATCAACTGGCGGGTGCCGTCGCCGTGGTGCGCGTCGGTGTCCACGATGGCGAAGCGCCGGAAGCTGCTGATCTGGCGGAGGTGGGTCAGGGCGATGACCACGTCGTTAAAACAGCAGGCGCCCCAGAATTGGCGATAGCCGGCGTGGTGGCCGCCGGCCCCGATGAAACAGAAGGCCCGCTGCAGCTCTCCCCGGGCCAGGGCCATCATCCCCGCCACCACCGCACCCACGGACTCGTAGGCGGTGGCGCAGAAGCTGTCTTGCGCCACCAAGCGCAGCATTTCCGGGGCGTGCACCTGGAGGATCAGCTCCTCGGAGGCGCGGGGGGCCTGGAACATCCTGACGTTGGCCCTTTGCAGCAGGGGTTCCAGGGCCTCGGGAAAATCCCGCAGCCGGTTGCCGATGGTCAGATAGCTCTTGCGGCTGAAAGAGGGATGGTAGAAGACGCCTACTTCCTTCATCTCAGGGAAGTCCCCCTCATCAGGTCCCGAACTTATCTCCCACCTGCGGCTCGGGTGGTACAGGTTTTAAACCTGTGCTACTGGCCCCTTATCAGGTGCCGAACTTATCTCCTACCTGCGGCTGTTTAGCGGCAATAAATTCAGGCGCCTTCACCTTCCCCAACTCCTTGGTGCGGAAACGGCTGACCAAAATGGCGCCGCCGGCCACCGCCAGCTTCAGGCCCCGGTCGCTCACCGCCAGGATCTCCCCGGCCGCGGCCTGAGGGGATTCTCCCAAGAAGGCGGCGTTATAAAACTTGACCTTTTCACCCCGGAAGGTGGTGGTGGCGCCGGGCTGGGGGTCGCAGCCCCGGATAAAATTGAAGACCCGCACGCCCGGCTGGCTCCAGTCCAGTCCGGCCACCCGTTCGTCGCAGGGAGGCTCGTAGGTGCCTCGGGAATGGTCCTGGGGAATCCGGGGGGCCTGGCCCCGGGCGGCCAACTCCACTGCTTCCAGGAGCGCCGCCACCCCCAGGGGATAAAGCTTGTTGAAATAGACCTCTCCGGTGGTCTCGGAGGGGCCGATCTCCACGGTCTTTTGCAGGAGGAGGTCGCCGGTGTCGATCCCCTGGTCCACCCAGAAGATGGTGAGCCCGCTGTGGGTTTCGCCGTTGATCACCGCCCAATTGATGGCGCTGGAGCCCCGATGGCGGGGCAGCAGGGAGGGGTGATAGCAGATGGAGCCCAACTTGGGGGCGTTGAAGACCCGGGGCGGGATGATGTCGGTGACAAAGGCCAGCACCCCCAGGTCGGCCTGCAAGGAGACCATGGCCTCGTAAGCCTCCGGGTCCCGAAGATGGGCGGGCTGGAAAACCGGCGTTCCCGGCGGCCTGGGCGGCCTCCTTCAGGGGGTCGGGCCGGGCGCCCCTATCCGGCGGGCAAAAGACTCCCGGCACCTCATGAGCGTGGCCCAGCAAGCCTTTCAAGACGTCGGCGCCGAAAGCCGCCTGACCAAACAAGGCGATGCGCATGGCAGCCCTCCTCTGCGGCGAAGAGTTCAAGGTTCAGATGTTTTCTCTCTTTTTATTGGTGGGCCCCCTCCTGGCCCTCTTGCCCGCACGCCCTTTTTTCCGTTGCCGGCGCCCTCGCCAGAGCCGCGGGAACCGCCGAGGGCGGCGGCTCTATATTTTTCTCGTTCCCAAGCTCCTGCTGGGGAACGGAATTTTCTTGCCCAAGCTCTGTTTGGGCACCGTCTTGTAAGAGGAGGATAATTTTCTATTGATATTCAATGATGGGCTTCGCCGTGGCTCTTTTTGGGTTCCAGGGTGGCGGCCCAGAAGCAGAGGCCGCAGCCAGCCAGGATGGCGCCCACGCTCACCGGGGCGCTGCCGGAGAAAACGGCGACCGCCAGACAAGCGAAGACCAGCAACACCAGCAGGGCCTGTTTTTTGCGATAACCCTGATTGCTTCCCGCCATATGACCAAACCTCCTTGGAGATGGATCGAATTATACGCCGGATGCCGGCAATATCCAGAAAGATTTCAGCGGTGGCCTTCAGCAAAGCTGATGGCCTGCCCGAGCCGCCGCAGGGTCTCCGGCTTTCCCAGGATATTGATGATCTCATAGAGCCCGGGGCTGGCGGTGCGGCCGGTAAGGGCCAGGCGCACCGGCTGGGCCAGGTTGCCCATCTTCAGGCCGGTCTCCGCGGCCAGGTCCTGAAAGAGCTGGTTCAAGGCGGGCTCGGAAAACTCCGGCAGCCGCTCCAGGCGCCGGGCCACCTCTCGCAAAGCCGGCAGGGTCTCCGGGGTCAAAAACTTGTTGGCCCCCTTCTCTTCGTAAGGGCGGGGATCCTGAAAATAGAAGCGGGCCGCCTCGGCCATCTCCACCAGGGTGCGGCAACGGGGCTCAGGGTGGCGCCACCCGGGCCAGGTATTCCTGATCCGGCCACTCAATGCCGATCCCGGTCAAAAAAGGAGCCAGTTCCTGGGCCAGCCGGGGAGGGCTCAGGGCCATCAGATGCTGGCTGTTGATCCACTTGAGCTTTTCTTCGTCGAATACTCCCGGGGAGCTGGTGGCCTGCTCCAGACTGAAGTATTGGATAAGCTCTTCCCGGGTGAAGATCTCCTGATCCCCGTGGGACCAGCCGAGGCGAGCCAGGTAGTTCAGCAGGGCCTGGGGCAGAAAGCCTTGCTGCCGGTAATCCAGGACTGATCTGGCGCCCCGGCGCTTGGAGAGCTTGCCCCGGTCCGGGGCCAGCAACAGGGGCATATGCGCAAAGCGGGGCAGGTCAGCCCCCAGGGCCTGGTAAATGAGGATCTGCCGGGGGGTGTTGGGAATGTGGTCCTCCCCCCGGATGACGTCGGTAATCCGCATGGTGATGTCATCCACCACCACCGCGAAATTATAAGTGGGGAGGCCGTCGCCCCGGAGGACCACCAGGTCATCGAGTTCCCGGTTGTCGAAGGCGATGGGGCCTTTGATCAGGTCGTCCCACCGGGTGACGCCGGTGTCGGGCCCCCGGAAGCGCACCACGGTATGGGGCCCGGGCTTGAGGCCGCGCTCACGGCAGCGGCCGTCGTACTTGGGCTTGCCGCCCCGGGCCAGGGCCGCCTCCCGCCGCGCCTTCAGGTCTTCCGGGGAGCAATCGCAATAATAGGCGGCACCCCGGTCCAGCAGGCGGTCAATATATTCCCGATAGAGGGACAGGCGCTCCGACTGGCGAAAGGGGCCTTCATCCAGATCCAGCCCCAGCCACGCCAGGGCCTCCAGGATTTCCCGGACGAATTCCTCCTGGGAACGCTCCTGATCGGTGTCCTCGATGCGCAGGATAAAGGCGCCGCGGCAATGGCGGGCGATCAGCCAGTTGAACAAGGCGGTATGGGCCCCGCCCAGGTGCAGGGAACCGGTGGGGCTGGGAGAGAAACGAGTCCGCACTTGCGGCGTCACCGGCGAATTGGACGAACTAGGCGAAATAGGCAAAATAGGCAAAACCCCGTATGAGATGCTGCTGGTTTATCATAACTTCCCCGCCTGGGCCAGGGGCAATATTATCTGTCTCTGCCTGGATTTGGTAGCATAGGCCTCTGGCCTGCGAATTTGACGACAACCCCCAATTTTTACACAGGCGGGACGCCTAGGCTACCTGCACCTAAAAAAAAGGGGCGGCAGCCAACCCGCCCCCCAGAGTCTATTTGCCGCCCGGGCGCCTGAGCCAATAGGCGGGCCACGCCCCTCCCCGGCTAAGGGTTATCCTCCCCGGCAGGCAAGGCGAAGTAGAAGGTGGCGCCCTCATTGACCTTGCCTTCGGCCCATACCCGTCCCTCGTGGCGTTGCAAAATCCGCTGGACGATGGCCAGGCCCACGCCGGTGCCTTCAAATTCGCCGATGGGGTGCAGGCGCTGAAAGACTCCGAACAACTTATCCCGGAAGCGCATATCAAAGCCGATACCGTTGTCTTTAACATAATAAATGGTTTCGCCGCCAACGCTCTCGCCCCCCACTTCGATAACGGCACTTTCCTTGAGCTGGGTAAACTTGAAGGCGTTGGCCAGCAGATTGGTCAGGACCTGCCGCAGCAGGAAAACGTCCCCGAAGGCCGGCGGCAGCTCGTTGATCTTCAGCTCCAGGGAGCGCTCCGGCTCCGCCGCCCGGAGTTCCTTGATGAGCCGGGTGACCTCAGGCGCCAGGTCGATGCGGGTCTTCCGGAGCTCGTGGCGTCCCAGGCGGGAAAGGGCCAACAGGTCATCGATGAGGTGGGCCATGAAGGCGGTATTGCGGCGGACCACCTCCAGCAGCCGCAGGCCTTCGCTATCCAGTCCGGCGGCGTGTTCCAGCATCAGCATGCGGGAGAAGCCGTCGATGGCCCGGATGGGGGCCTTGAGGTCGTGGGACACGGAATAGGCGAAGGCCTCCATCTCCCGGTTGGCCGCCAGCAACTGGGCGGTGCGCTCCCTGACCCGCTCTTCCAGGTCCTGGTTCAGTTTTCTCACTTCCTCTTCCGCCGCCTTGCGAGCCGTGATATCCACCTTCATCTGGAGGACCAAGGAAGAGCCGTCCACGTCGACGAAGGGATAATCATAGACATGGTAATATTTGCCGTCCGGACCTTGCCATTCCCAATCCACCGGGGTTTGCGTCTGAAACACCGGCAAGGTCTTGCAGCCCTCGCAGGGAGCGTCCAGGCCGAAGAAAAATTCATAGCCATGCCGCGACCCCGGCTCACCATAGCGCCGGATGAATTCCTGGTTGACGTACGGGAATTTACAATCAGCGGAAACCAGCTCCACCATGGCCGGTATCCGCTCCAGGACTTGATAAAAACGCTGCCGCTCGCTTCTAACGCCATCCTCGGCCTCCTGGCGCTGAAGCACTTCCTCCTGCAATTGCGCCACCGCCTGCCGCAGCTCAGAGGTGCGCTCCTGGACCCGTTGCTCCAGTTCCTCATTCAGCCGGCTCAGGGCCTCCTCGGCCCGTTTGCGCTCGGTGATGTCCCGGGCCACGTGGACGCTCCCCAAAAGCTTCCCTTTATCGTCCACCAGGGGCGAGGTGGTCACCAGGAAATCCCGGTCAAATTCACGGAGCTCGGCGCTGTGCTCCTGGCCGTCTTGCAACAGCCGGCTATGAGGGCAAACCTCCGGGGGACAGGTGCTATGGTGCATTAATTCATAGCAGGGCTTACCCGCCAATTCCCGGGCCTCTGCTCCCAGGGCCGCGGCCATGGCCCGGTTGACCCGGACCAGATGATGGTCGTTGTCCAGGATGGCGATCAGGTCTGGCACCGCCTCAAAGGTGCGCTCCCACTCCTCCTTGGCCTGTAGCACCGCGGTCTCCCCACGTTTGCGGCGGGTGATGTCGATGCCATAGAGGCGGATGGTCCGGAAGGGCTCGACATAGGAGAGGCTCTGGAGATAAACCGCTTCTTTGACCTGCACTTCCCGCTGGAAGCGGGTCTCTCCGGTGCCTTTGATGGCCAGCAAGATTTGCTTAAGGTCGGCGGGCAGGAGGTCCTTCAATTTAGCCGGCGGTCCTAAAGCGGCCACGATTTCCCGGGCCGCCTGGTTGGAATAAGTGATGCGGCCGGAGGTATCCACCTCCAGGATGGGATTGGGATTCAACTCGGGAAAAGAGGCCAGGAACTGGATCTCGCGATCCCGCTGCTTGCGGCCGGTGACGTCGCTGTAGGCGGCCACCGCGGCGATGATTTCCCCCTGAGGGTTGCGCACCGGCGCGGCGCTCACCTGAACGAACCCCGTGGAACCGTCGGTCCGGATGAATCCGAACTCCTCATTGGAAACCATCTCTCCCCGGGTAAGGCAACGTGCCAGGGGATAATCCTTCCTGGCAAAAGAGCCGCCGTCCCCATGGCGGCCCAGAAACAGGCCATAGTGTTCCAGGCAATCATCCTGGGATAGCGGCCGCCCCAGGATGGCTTCCATCTGCGGATTGCCCAGGAGCAGCTTTTCGGAAGGAGCGGCGACGACCAGCCCGGCGGGCATTTCCTCCAGCACCGTGCGCAACAAGGCCCGCTCGCCCTCCAACTCCCGGTTCACAGACTGCAACTCATCCCGCTGGATCTCCAGCTCCTCGGCCTGGGCCGCCAGTTCTTCGGCTTGCACCTGGGATTCCTCGGCCTGGGTTTGCAGCTCTTCGTTGGCCGCGGCCAGTTCCTCCCACAGGGATTGGGAAATTTCCCCGGCAGCTTGGGTATCCTGGAGGTGGGGGGAGGGAGGGTCCGGGCGCGGCGTCCGGCGGCGAGGGTCGCTTCCGCCTCCCGGAGGCGCTGCTCCAGCTCGCCCACCCGCCGCAACAATTCTTCCCGGCTCGGTCCTGATCTCCTCATCTAAGCACCCGTTTAAGGTCTGGTTGGCTTTGCTGTTAATGAACCGGCGCCTTGCTCAGGTTCGATCTTGAGAGAGTGGGGGATTAAAAGGCAGCCCATAAACTTAAATTTACCCCAAATCGGCGAATATGCAAAGTATCCGGTTTAGAGGGTGGTTGGCCCCAGGCGTCGCCCTAAAGGTTTGCGCGGCCGAGCCGCCTAAAGGGTGTTGAAAAACCCCCTAAAAGGCAGAATTGTCATTCTGAGCGAAGCGAAGAATCTCGTATTTTAAAATACTTGAGACCCTTCGCCTTCGGCTCAGTGACAATTCTTCTTTCAACAATCTGCTAAGGGCGCTGGTCCCGGTTCCCGGCCATATCATCCAGCCAGGCGCTGGCGAAGGCCGTCAGGCTGGCCCGGGCCCGGCCGGCAAATTCCCGCAGGGGCGGGGTTTTCCAGGGATTTTTTATGCGGCTCTGGGAGGCGCCAGCCGGCTGCGGCAGGGACAGGTCAAGCGGGTCCAGGATGGCCCGCACCACCAGGAAGGGGAGGGCGGCGGCCTGGCAAACCCCGGCGAAGGCGGCGCTCTCCAGGTCCAGGGCCAGGGCCCCGGAACGCCGCCCGGCGGCGGCCTTGTCCCCGGGGGTCAGGGCGGCCCGGGGCACACTGATTAGGGAACCCAGGCGGCCGGGGAGGCCGGTTTGCCCGAGAATCCTGGCGGCCCTAGCCACCAGCTCCGGCGCCACCTTATAGTTACGGTTTTCTAAGGAATCAATGAGGTCCGTGGCGATCACCAGGTCTCCGGGGCGCAATTCCGGGAGAATCCCGCCGCCATAGCCCAGCAGCAGGCAAAGACCGGGATAGCCCTGCTCCAGGGCGCGGCTCAGGGTACGGACCATGGCGGCCGCGCCCATCCCGGTGCGCACCAGAGCCAGGGGCAGACGGCCCCAGGCCCCCAGGGTCAGGCGGCCGCCCGGGTCCAGGCGGGACTGGTTTTGCAGCCGCTCACGCAGAGGGCGGATCTCGTCCTCCAGGGGAGCGACCACCATTAGGGGGATTGGCGCCATAAACAGAACCCCAAGGAGAGGTCGAGGGATTGGAGCCCGTTGACAGCATCATACCAAAGATGCCGGCAAAAGTAGAAGAATCTGGGGGCGGCGCATACCCCCGCCTGCCGCGACCGAGCCGCGCCCCATTGAAAGAAGGAGCCGTAAGCTGTATGATAAGAGGAATGCCAAAAACGGCAGAGAGGACCCCCTAAAGCAGTTTATCCTCGCAGACGAGGGACCAATCCATGCGCCATCGCCTCTTGGGGAAAACCGGACTGAAGGTTTCCGAAGTCGGCTTCGGCTGCATCCCCATCATTCGCCTGACCTGAGCGAAGCCATCCTGGTGCTGCGCCGGGCCCAGGAGCGGGGCATCACCCTGTTCGACACCGCCAATGTCTATCTGGACAGCGAAGAGAAGATCGGGCGGGCCTTTCAGGGCCTGCGGCCGCACGTGGTCCTGGCCACCAAGAGTATCAAACGGGACCGGCTGGGGCTGGAAGGAGATCTGGAGCAGAGTCTGCGGCTCCTCAAAACCGATTACCTGGATCTGTTTCAACTGCACCAGGTCTCTCAGGAGGAGGATTTTCAGGCCCTGAGCGCCAAAGACGGCGCCCTGGAAGCCGCCCTGCGGGCCAGGGAAGCCGGCAAGATTCGGCACCTGGGGATTACCTCCCATAATCTGGAGATGGCCAGGAAGCTGGTGGCCACCGGCCTCTTCAGCACCATCCAATTCCCTTTTAACTTCATTGAGACCGAGGCGGCGACGGAACTCCACCCTATGGCCCGGGAGCGCCACCTGGGTCTGCTGGCCATGAAACCCTTCTGCGGCGGGCTGGTGGACAACGGCCGGGTGGCCTTTAAGTATCTGCGCCAGTTTCCCGATGTCATTCCCCTGCCCGGCTGCGATTCGGTGGCCCGGGTGGATGAGGTGGTTGACCTCTACGCCGGGGAAAATGCGGTAACCCCGGAAGACTTGAAGGTTATGGAGGGTTACCGGGCCGAACTGGGGGATAAGTTCTGCCGGCGCTGCGAATATTGCCAGCCCTGCCCCCAGGGGGTGATGATCACCCCGACCATGCTTTACGGCATCCTCGCCCGGCGCATGGGTCCGGAAAAGGCCGCGGGCTTCGCGGCCAAGTTCATGGAAGCGGCGCGCCTGCATCGAATGCGGGGAATGCGCCGACCGCTGCCCTTACGGGTTGCCCATCCCGGAGACGATCAAGGCCCACCTTGCCCTTTATGATCAACACCGGCAGCCGGGAAAGGGTGGCAAAAAATAATTCTAGTTGGGATCAGTAGTATCCTGCAAGGTTTTGGCGATGGGGCAGGCCGTAGAGGACTTTTTGAACTAACGCAAGCCCAACAGCTAACAATTTTCTGGAATTTACAAGCTCTTTCCCTCTCCCCCCTTGGGGGGGGGGAGAGGGGAGGTGAGGGGGGATATGAATGGCCCAACGAAGCCACCCCTCACCCTATCCCTCTCCCCTCGCAGGGGAGAGGGGATTTGCTCATATTAGTATAATATAGTGATTTTGTTGAAATTACAATGGTCTATAGTTAAATTGCGAGATAGTGTAATCTTCTTAACGCAATTTTGTTGCCGGACCATACTCAGTTA
>CAWEFJ010000009.1:0-9068 GCA_963808395.1 uncultured delta proteobacterium
TTTCGCCACAGGGAGCTGCGGAACCAGGGAAAAATGTGGCGCCGCCGCCCTCGGCGGGCGCGATCCGGGGCCAGGGGGGGGCTTCGACCTGGTATGGATTCCAGCTATTTCGTCAGGTCCGTTAGGCCAGGGGCTAACCCTCGGCCAGGCGGCGGATGATTTTCGGGAATGGTGGCGGTGGCCAGGTGGGACATGGAGCCGCCGGCCAGGACCACCAGGAGGGGGACGGCCAGGTGGTCGGCGGCGGCGAGCATCAGGTCGCAGATGGCGAAATAGGCCGCCTCGGCGAGGCCCAGGGAGCCGTAGTCATCCCGGTGGGTGTCGAAGCCGTAATACCAGATGAGCAGGTCGGGCTTGAAAGGCCGGGAGCAGGGGGAGGTTTTTGCCGCACCATCTCGACGTACCGGCCGTCGGGGTCCCCGGGGCGTGGGGATCGAGGCGGTGGGCATTGACATCCACCTTGGTGCCGTCATCGCTTTAATAAAGTTGACGGCGCAGAAGCACAGGTGAAAGACCGTGGGGTCGTCCCGCACCAACTGGCGGGTGCCGTCGCCGTGGTGGGCGTCGGTGTCCACAATGGCAAAGCGGCGCCAGGGGCTGATTTCCCGGGTGTGGGTCAGGGCGATGACCACGTCGTTGAAGCAGCAGGCGCCCCAGAACTGGCGATAGCCGGCGTGGTGGCCGCCGGCCCCGATGAAACAGAAGGCCCGCTCGCAGCTCTTCCCGGGCCAGGGCCTCCATCCCCGCCACCACCGCACCCACCGACTCGTAAGCGGTGGCGCAGAAGCCGTCCTGCGCCACCAGGCGCAGGATTTCCGGGGCGTGCACCTTGAGGATCAGCTCCTCGAGGGCGCGGGGGGCCTCGAACATCCTGACGTTGGCCTTTTGCAAGCAGGGGTTCCAGGGCCTCGGGAAAATCCCGCAGCCGGTTGCCGATGGTCAGGATAGCTCTTGCGGCTGAAAGAGGGATGGTAGAAGACGCCTACTTCCTTCATCTCAGGGAGGTCCCCCATCATCAGGTCCCGAACTTATCTCCCGCCTGCGGCTGTTTAGCGGCAATAAATTCCGGGGCCTTGACCTTGCCCAGGTCCTTGGTGCGAAAACGGGTGATCAAGAGGGCGGCCCCGGACACGGCCACCTTGATGCCCTTGTCGGTAACTGCCAGGATCTCCCCGGCGGGACGAGGGGTCTCCTCAAAAAGGAGGCGTTGTAGAAGCTTGACCATTTCGCCCCGGAAGGTGGTGGTGGCGCCGGGCTGGGGGTCGCAGCCCCGGATGAAATCGAAGACCTGGCGGCCCGGCTGGTTCCAGTTGAGGGCGGCCACCTTCTCGTCGCACGGCGGGTCGTAGGTGCCCAGGGAGTGGTCCTGGGGAATCCGGGGGGCCTTGCCCTGGGCCACGAGCGCCACCGCCTCCAGGAGGCCTCCACCCCCAGGGGATAGAGCTTGTTGAAGTAAACCTCGCCGGTGGTCTCGTTGGGGCCGATCTCCACCGTCTTTTGCAGGAGGATGTCGCCGGTGTCGATGCCTTCATCCACCCAGAAAATGGTGAGCCCGACTGTGGTTCGCCGTTGATCACCGCCCAGTTGATGGCCGAGGCGCCCCGGTATTTGGGGAGGATGGAGGGGTGGTAGCAGATGGACCCCAGCTTGGGGACGGCCAGGACCCTGGGCGGGACGATGTCGGTGACAAAGGCCAGGACCGCCAGGTCGGGGTTCAGGGCCGCCATCTGCTCATAAGCCTGGGGGTCCTTCATCCGGGGCGGCTGAAAAACCGGCAGTACCCGCGGCCTGGGCCGCGTCCTTGAGGGGGTCGGGCTTAGCGCCCCGGTCCGGGGGGCAAAAGACGCCCACGACCTGTTGCCTTGCTTGAGTAATCCTTTCAGGACGTCGGCACCAAAGGCCGCCTGGCCGATCAAGGCAATGCGCATAAGGCCCTCCTCTGCGGGAAAGGTGGCGGGAGTCGTCGCGGGCGGGAAAGCCGAGGGCGGCGGTTCGACCATACTGGTTAAGACCTGCTGGGCGACGGGAAGCCTGGCCCAAGATCTCACTTGGGCACACTGGTCAGGGCAGGCTGACATCCACGGATAATTAATGATGGTGTTCGTCGTGGTTCTTTTTCGGTTCCATGGTGGCGGCGTAGAAGCCGATGCCGCAGGCCGCCAGGATGGCGACCACGGCCACCGGGGCGCTGCCCCGAAGATGGCGACCCGATACAGGCAAAGACCAGCAGCACCAGGTAGGCCTGTTTTTTCCGATAACCTTGATTGCTTCCCGCCTACGACCAAACCTCCTTAGAGTGGGGAACTATACGCCGGTTAGCCGTCAATTTCCAGAAAATTTCAATGCCGTGGCCTTCCGCAAAGCTGATGGCCTGCTCGATCCGCCGCAAGGTCTCCTCCCGCCCAGGATACTGATGATTTCAAAGAGCCCGGGGCTGGCGGTCTTGCCCGTCAAGGCCACCCGCACCGGCTGGGCCAGGTTGACCATCTTCAGCCCGGTCTGGGCAAGGTCCTCAAAGAACTGATTCAAGGCGGCTTCGGAGGGGTCCGGCAGCCTCTCCAGGCGCCGGAACACCTCTCGCAAGGCCAGGGGCGGTCTCCGGGGTAAGGAATTGTTGGCCCCCTTCTCCTCGTAAGGCCGGGGGTCCTGAAAAAAGAAACGGGCCGCCTCAGCCATCTCCACCAGGGTCTACACGGGGCTCAGGGTGGGCACCACCCGGGCCAGGTAATCCTGGTCCGGGCGCTCAATGCCCTTCCCGGCCAAAAACGGGGTCAATTCCCGGGCCAACCCGGGGAGGGCTCGGCCTTCAAGTAGTGGCTGTTGAGCCACAAGAGCTTTTCTTCGTCGAATACCCCCGGGGATCTGGTCACATGATCCAGGGTGAAAAATCGGATGAGCTCATCCCGGGAGAAGATCTCCTGGTCGCCGTGGGACCAGCCCAGGCGGGCCAAGTAGTTGTTCAGGGCGTAGGCAGAAAGCCTTGCTCCCGGTAGTCCAGGGCGGATATGGCGCCCCGGCGCTGGAGAGCTTGGCCCGGTCCGGGGCCAGCAACAGGGGCATGTGCGCGAAGCGGGGGGGGCGATTCCAGGGCCTGATAGATGAGGATCTGCCGGGGGGTGTCGGGAATGTGGTCTTCCCCCCGGATGACGTGAGTGACCGCATGGTGATGTCGTCCACCACCACCGGGAAATTATAAGTGGGGAGGCCGTCGGCCCGGAGGACCACCAGGTCGTCGAATTCCCGGTTGTCGATGGCGATGGGGCCTTTAATCAGGTCGTCCCAGCGGGTGACGCCGCTGTCGGGCCCCCTGAAGCGCACCGCGGTATGGGGCCCGGGCTTGAGGCAGGGCTCCCGGCAGCGGCCGTCGTATTTGGGTTTCTCGCCCCGGGCCAGGGCCGCCTCTCGGCGCGCCTTCGGGCGTCCGGGGGGCAGGTGCAATAATAGGCGGCGCCCCCGGTCCAGCAGGCGTTCGATATATTCCCGATAGAAGACAGGCGTTCCGACTGACGAGGGGCCTTCATCCCAGATCCAGACCCAGCCAGGTTAGGGCCTCCAGGATTTCGCGGACAAACTCCTCCTTGGGACGCTCCTGATCGGTGTCTTCGATCCGCAGGATAAAGTCCCCGATAATGGCGGGCGATCAGCCAGTTAAACAGCGCCGTATGGGCCCCGCCCAGGTGCAAGGAGCCGGTGGGGCTGGGAGAGAAACGGGTGCGCACTTGCGGCGTGCCCGGCGAATTGGACAAATAGGCGAAATAGACGAAATAGGCAAAATAGGCAAAACCCCGTATGAGATGCTGCTGGTTTATCATAACTTCCCCGCCTCGGCCAGGGGTTTTGCCGGCCAGCCTTATAACCCATAAGGTGGCCTGTGGCCGCCAATTTTGGCGGGCACAGCCCGCCGTAGGATTTTCGGACACAGGCTGGAAGCCTGTGCCACTAAACCCCTTAATGAAAAAGGAGCGGCAGCCAACCCGCCCCCCAGAGTCTATTTGCCGCCCAGGCGCCTGGCGAGCGCCTGAGCCGCAAATAGGCCGGCCACGCCCTGCCCGGCTAAGGGTTATCCGCCCCGGCAGGCAGGGAGAAATAGAAGGTGGCGCCTTCATTGACTTTCCTTCGGCCCATACCCTGCCTCGTGGCGGTGGAAAATGCGTTGGACGATGGCCAGGCCTACGCCGGTTCCTTCGAATTCGCCGATGGGGTGCAAGCGTTGAAAGACTCCAAAAAATTTGTCCAGGAACCGCATATCAAAGCCGATGCCGTTGTCTTTGACATAATAGATGGCTTCGCCGGCGAGCTCCCGCCCCCCATTTCGATACGGCGCTATCCTCGAGCTGGGTAAACTTGAACGCGTTGGCCAGTAGGTTGTTCAAGACCATGCCCCAGCCGGAAATCGTCCCCGAAGGCCGGCGGCAACGCGTTGATCTTCAATTCCAGGGAGCGCTCCGGATCCGCCGCCCGAGTTCCTTGAAGGCCGGGTGCCCTAAGGCTCAGGTCGATCGGGCCTTCCAGGGCTCTGGCGTCCCAGGCGGGAAAAGGCCAGCAGGTCATCGATGAGGTGGGCCATGAAGGCGGTATTCCGGCGGACCACCTCCAGCAGCCGCAGGCCTTCGCCATCCAGTCCGGCGGCGTGTTCCAGCATCAGCATGCGGGAGAAGCCGTCGATGGCCCGGATGGGGGCCTTGAGGTCGTGGGACACGGAATAGGCGAAGGCCTCCATCTCCCGGTTGGCCGCCAGCAACTGGGCGGTGCGCTCCCTTGACCCGCTCTTCCAGCTCTTCATTGAGCCTGGCAAGCTCCTGCTTCGGCCCGCTTGCGTTCCGTGATATCCCGGTTGATTTCCAGAATGGCCTCGGGCTCACCCGCCTCATTCTCGCTGGAGCGGCCTGGCGGCGTGGCCACCGTGATGGTGGCGCCGTGCGGCCCTGGTGTGCACCAATTCTCCATACCACTGGCCAGGTGTTTGCAAGAGCTCCGCGTCAATTTCCTCCAGAACGAAGGTAGGGAAACTTGGTACTGAACAGATTTTCATGGGTCACCTGGCCGCGGGGCCTGCTCGCGGAGAAGCCGTAGGGTCTCCTCCCGCCCCGCGGGCTCCAAAAGATTACCCGGCTGTCCAGGTCCCGAACGAAAATGGCGAGATCGTGGGCCAGACTCGATGAGGTCGGAGCCTGTTTCCGGATTTCCACCTCGGCCCGCTGCCGGTCTTCTATCTCTTCTTCTTAATTGGGCTACCGTTTCCTCCAATTCTCACGGTGCGCTCCTGGACCCGCTGCTCCAGTTCCTCATTCAGCCGACTCCGGGCCTTCCGCGGCCCGCTTGCGCTCGGTGATGTCCCGGGCCACGTGGACGCTGCCCAGGAGCTGCCCGTTATCGTTCACCAGGGGCGAGGTGGTCACCAGGAAATCCCGGTCAAATTCACGGAGCTCGGCGCTGTGCTCCTGGCCGTCTTGCAACAGCCGGCTATGAGGGCAAACCTCCGGGGGACAGACGCTGCGGTGCATCAATTCATAGCAGGGCTTACCCGCCAATTCCCGGGCCTCCGCTCCCAGGGCCGCGGCCATGGCCCGGTTGACCCGGACCAGATGATGGTTGTTGTCCAATGATGGCGATCAGGTCCGGCACCGCCTCAAAGGTGCGCTCCCACTCCTCCTTGGCCTGGAGCGCCGCGGATCTCCCCGCGTTTGCGGACCGTGATGTCGATGCCGTAGAGGCGAATGGTCTGCAATGGCTCGACGTAGGAGATGCTCTGGAGATAAACCGCGGTCTTTGACCTGTACCTCCCGCTGGAAGTGGGTCTCTCCGGTCTGTTTGATGGCCAGTAAGATTTGCTTAAGGTCGGCGGGCAGGAGGTCCCTCAATTTAGCCGGCGGTCCCAACCCGGCCACGATTTCCCGGGCCACCTGGTCGGGATAGGTGATGCGGCCGGAGGTATCCACCTCCAGGATGGGATTGGGATTCAATTGGGGAAAAGAGGCCAGGCGCTGGATCTCGCATTCCCGCTGCTTGCGATCGGTGAGTTCGCGGTAGGTGGCCACCCCGGCGACGATTTCCCCCTGCGCGGTTGCGCACCGGCGCGGCGCTCACCTGGACGAACCCCGTGGAACCGTCGCAGCGGAGGAATCCGAACTCCTCTTCGGAAACCCTCTCTCCCCGGTTAAGGCAACATGCCAGGGGATAATCTTGCCTGGCAAAAGGGCTCCCGTCCTCATGGCGGCCCAGGAAAAGGTTATAGTGTTCCAGGCCATCGTCCTGGGATAGCGGCCGCCCCAGGATGGCTTCCATCTGCGGATTGCCCAGGAGCAGCTTTTCGGAAGGAGCGGCGACGATCAGCCCTGCGGGCATCTGCTCCAGCACCGTGCGCAACAAGGCCCGTTCGCCCTCCAACTCCCGGTTCACCAACTGCAACTCATCCCGCTGGATCTCCAGCTCCTCGGCCTGGGCTGCCGGTTCTTCGGCCTGCACCTGGGATTCCTCGGCCTGGAGCCGCAACTCTTCGTTGGCCGCGGCCAGTTCCTCCCACAGGGACTGGGAATCTTTCCCCGGCAGCTTGATCGGCCTTCCTGCCTGGGCGGTGGGGCGGGGGGGGGGCGCTTGTCGCGGCGGCGGCGTCCCGGGCGGTGGAGGGGCGCCTTCGCCCTACCCGAAAGATGCTCAGGCCGCCGCCAAAATTCTTCCCGGCTGCGACGTCTTGGTCTCTTCTTCTAGCGCGCCGGGCCCCCTTCTCGTCTCATTCGTTTTGTCTGTTAATGAAACGGCGCCTTGGTCAGATTCGATCTTGAGAGAGTGGGGGATTAAAAGGCAGCCCATAGGCTCAAATTTACCCAAATCGGCGAATATGGAAAGTATTCTGTTAGGATGGTAGAGAGAGGAGACGCAGACAAGCATCTTAGAGCGGGTTTGGTGCGCGCCAATCCCTACCTAAAGGCCCTGGTTCCAGTTACCGGCCAGATCGTCCAGCCAGGCGCTGGCGAAGGCCGTCAGGCTGGCCCGGGCCCGGTCGGCAAATTCTCGCAGGGGCGGGGTTTTCCAGGAAAAATTTATCCCGGGTCCGGGAGGCCTCCTGCCGGCTGGGGGAGGGACAGGTTAAGCGGGTCCAGGATGGCCCGCACCACCAGAAAGGGGAGGGCGGCGGCCTGGCAAACCCCGGCGAAGGCGGCGCTCTCCAGGTCCAGGGCCAGGGCCCCGGACCGCCGCCCGGCGGCGGCCTTGTCCCCGGGGGTTAGGGCAGCCCGGGGCACACTGACCAGGGAACCCAGGCGGCCGGGGAGGCCAGTTTCTGCCCGAGAATCCTGGCGGCCCTGGCCACCAGCTCCGGCGCCACCTTAAAGATTCGGCCCTGCTGGGAATCAATGAGGTCCGTGGCAATCAGCAGGTCTCCGGCGCGCAATTCCCGGAGAATCCCGCCGCCATAGCCCAGCAGCAGGCAAAGACGGGATGGACCATGCTTTAGGGCGCGGCTCAGGGTACGGACCAGGGCGGGGGCGCCCACCCCGGTGCGCACCAGGGCCAGGGGCAGGCGGCCCCAGGCCCCCAGGCTCAGGCGGCCGCCCGCGGATTAGGCGGGTTTGGTTTTGCAGCCGCTCACGCAGAGGGCGGATCTCGTCCTCCAGGGGAGCGACCACCATTAGGGGGATCGGAGCCATAAACAGAACCCAGAGGAGAGGTCGAGGGATTGAGGGGAGCGTTGGCAGCATCATACCAAAGATGCCCGCAAAAGGAGAAGAATCTGGGGGCGGCGCCTCCCCCCACTTGTCCACGCTGAGCCGCGCCCCATTGAAAGAAGGTGCCGCAAGCTGTATGATAAGAAGAATGCCAAAATCCGCAGAGAGGACGCCCTGAAGCAGTTTATCCTGCGGACGAGAGGAACCAATCCATGCGCCATCGCCTCTTGGGGAAAACCGGCCTCCTGGTTTCAGAGGTGGGCCTGGGGGGAATTCCCCTCATTCGCCTGTCCACGCCGGAAGCGGTGCGGGTGCTGCGGCGGGCTTATGACCGGGGGAGCACTTTTTACGATACCGCCAACATGTACCTGGACAGCGAAGAGAAGATGGGGGGGGCCTTCGAGGGCTTTAGGCCGCGGCTGGTCCTGGCAACCAAGAGCATGAAGCGGACCGGCGGGTCGAAGGGGATATCCAGCAGAGTCTGCGGCTCCTCAGCACCGATTACCTGGACCTCTTTCAGTTGCACCAGGTCTCCCAGGAGGCGGATTTCCAGACCTTGACGGGGCCCCAGGGGGCTTTGGAAGGGGTCCTGGGGGCCCGGGAAGCGGGCCTGATCAGGCATATCGGGGTCACCTCCCACAATCAGGAGATGGCCCTGAAGCTCATTAAAACCGGCCTCTTCGGCACCATCCAGTTCCCCTTCAATTTCATCGAGGACTGGGCAACCAAAGGGAACTCTTCCCCCCGGCTCGGGAAAAGGATACTGGGCATCCTGGCCATGAAGCCCTTCGGCGGGGGCCTCATAGACAACGCCGGGGTGGCTTTCAAATTCCTGCGGCAGTTCGCCAACGTCGTGCCGTTGCCCGGGTGCGATTCGGTGGCGCGGGTCGATGAGGTCGCAGACTTCTACGAAGCCGAAAACGTGGTATCCTCCGAGGACCTGGCCGCCATGGAGCGCTATCGGGCGGAACTGGGCCAGGATTTCTGCCGGCGCTGCGAGTATTGCCAGCCCTGCCCCCAGGGCGTGATGATCACCCCCGCCATGCTCTACGGCGTCGTCGCCCACCGCATGGGCCCGGCCAAGGCCGCCGGGCGCGGTAACATCATGGAATCGGTCAAGAACTGCATCGCCTGCGGCGAATGCGCCGAGCGCTGTCCATACGGGCTCCCCATTTCGGACCGGATCAAGGAATTTCTCGCCCTTTATGATCAACACCGGCAGCCGGGAAAGGGTGAAAAAATAATTATACAAGCAATTTCAAAACTTCATTTTATATAAGTCATTTTGTTGAACCACAATGACCTGACGGCGGCACGAAAAATGAAAATGTAGAACCGCCGCCCTCGGCGGTTGCCGTCCTGCCGAGGGCGGCGGCGCACATTTTCATATTTTTCATATAAGGC
>CAWEFJ010000010.1:0-299438 GCA_963808395.1 uncultured delta proteobacterium
CGACGTACGCCGCTGGGCCACCGACGCCTGGAAAACCATCGCCCGCTTGGCGGGATCACGCCAGAGGGGGACCTGGCCGCGATCCGGCGCTCCCGTTTTACCTCCTGGTTGCAGACATGCTAAATTCTTTATTTGAATGGCGGAGCATACATCAGCCCACCGTCTTTCCACTGCGCGTTAAGGCCCCGCTTTAATTTCAGTTTGGTGTTGCTGCCCACGTTGCGCTCGAAGACCTCTCCATAATTGCCACTTTCTTGACTAGGTTGTACGCCCATTTCTCATCGAGGCCCAAGGCTTTGCCGTTTCCGGGCGTGACGCCCGAGGAAACGCTTGATATCCGGGTTGGGGCTTTTCAGCATCTCATCTACGTTCTTGGAGGTAATGCCCAGGTCTTCGGCCGCTATCATGGCCAGGACGGAATAATCGACGATATTGCGCCATTGGTCATCTCCGTGCCGAACCGCGGGCGCCAGCGGCTCTTTGGAAATTATTTCCGGCAGAATTATATAGTCATCCGGATTGGGCGCAATGGCCCTGATACCTGCCAACTGGGAGGCGTCCGAGGTCAGGACGTCGCATCTTCCTGCAAAAAAAGCCTGGTTCAGCTCGGTACCCTGTTCGATAACCACCGGTTTCATGGTAATCTTGTTGCTGCGGAAATAGTCGGCCAGATTCTGCTCGGTAGTAGTGCCCGGCAGCACGCCCACGCTGGCGCCGTTGAGTTCTTTGGCGCTCTTTACTCCCAGCTTTTTGGGGACCAGAAATCCCTGGCCGTCGTAGTAATTGACGGCAACAAAGCTAAGGCCCAACTCAGTCTCGCGGGTGAGTGTCCTCGTGGCGTTGCGGCACAGAACGTCGACCTCTTTGGACTGGAGTGCGGTAAACCTGCGTCTGGGTCGTCAGAGTCACAAACTTTATCTTGTCGGGATCTCCAAATATCGCGGTGGCGATGGCCCGGCCCGTGTCCACGTCGAGCCCTCGCCAGACGCCCTTATCATCCGGCATCCCGAAACCGTAGAGCCCTCCGTTGACCCCGACGATCAGATATCCTCGAGCCTTTACCGCGTCCAGGGTTTCCCCGGCCAAAACCGCCAGCGGCAGCGCCAGCATCAATGCCGCCAGCAATGCCACCATACCTGATTTAGCGAATCTCATCTCTTTCCTCCTCCTTGATTAAGTCCTCAAAGGCGCCATTCCTTAAGCCGGCTCCTCTCGCCAACAGCATATTAGCACAAATTTCGCTGCAAAAGTAATACATTCCAGCGTCAGGCAGTGCCCTAATTAGGACACTACCCAGCGCCAAAATATCTTGTGGCTTGCTGAGATTTTTGTTATAAAGATTTGATTTGCAATAAATTACTCACGCCCCGCCAGGGCGGGCCGGTGCCGGCGCCAGTGGTCCAAGGCGGCGGTGGCCCCGTCGGCGGCGGAGCGGTGGACCAACCGGAGGAAAACCCATGTCATACGTCACCATGAAGGAGCTGCTGGAGGCCGGGGTGCATTTCGGCCACCAGACCCGCCGCTGGAACCCCAAGATGGCGCCTTATATCTTCGGGGCCAGAAACGGCATCCACATCATCGACCTGCAAAAGACCGTGCAGTTCTTCAAGACCGCCTACAATTACGTGGTGGAGCGGGTGGCGGACGGCGGCCTCGTCCTCTTTGTGGGCACCAAGAAACAGGCCCAGGACGCCATTGCCGAAGAAGCCAAACGTTGCGGCATGTTCTACGTCAACCACCGCTGGCTGGGAGGCATGCTCACCAACTTTTCCACCATCAGCCGTTCCATTGCCCGCCTGAAGGAGTTTGAGACCATGAAGGAAGACGGCTCCCTCCGGCGCTTTCCCAAAAAAGAGGTCCTGGTGATGGAGAAGAAGGCGGCCAAGCTGGAGCGCTCCCTGGGCGGCATCAAGAATATGGGGCGGCTGCCCGATATCGTCTATGTGGTGGACCCCCGCAAGGAAGACATCGCGGTGCTGGAAGCCCGCAAGGTCCACGTCCCCCTGTTGTCCATCGTGGACAGCAACTGCGATCCCACGGAGATCGATTATCCCATCCCGGGCAATGATGATGCCATCCGCGCCATCCGCCTCCTCACCTCCCGGGTCGCCGACGCGGTGCTGGAAGGCAAAAAACTGGCGGAAGAGCGCCTCCAGGGACAGTTGGATAAAGAAGCTGCCGCGGCCCTGACGCCGGAACCTGCCGCCGGCCCCGGCCCCGGAGGTCGCGTTCCGGAACCCGCGGAGGTCCCGCCGGCCCCGGCGGCCGAAGTCTCCGCGGAGGAAGCGGCCGAAACCGAGGCCTAAAGGGGAAGCAGACTCACCGGCAAACCGTCTCGGTTCTCCGGTGAGTTCCTGTTCCCATTTCCCGCCTGGTCGTTCCCCAAGGCAACCAATGGCCGGGTGGCGAGGAGAGATTACTTGGAAATAACCGCCGAAATGGTAAAAACCCTGCGTGACCGCACCGACGCCGGGATGATGGATTGTAAAAAGGCCCTGAAGGAAACGGCCGGCGACCTGGAGGCCGCGGTGGCCTACCTGCGCCAGAAGGGCCTGGCAGTGGCCAGCAAGCGAGCCGGCCGCACCACCGCCGAAGGCTGCGTCTGGGCCCATGTCAGCCCGGATCATCAGTCCGGGGTGCTCCTGGAAGTGAATTGCGAATCCGATTTTGTCGCCAAAACCGACTCCTTTCAGGAGTTGGGCTCCCGCCTGGCGGAGCAGTTGGCCGCGGCCGCCCTGGAAACGGTGGAGGAGTTGCTGGCTCAGCGCTGCCCCCATGCTCCCGGATTGCAGGTGGCCGACTACCTCAACGAAGTCATCGCCAAGACCGGGGAGAAGTGCCAGGTGCGCCGCTTCAGCCGCTATCGCGGCGACCTGGTGGCCGCCTACATTCACCACGGCGGCAAGATCGGGGTGATGTTGCAGCTTAGCGGCGGCGGCGCCGGCCCTGAGGCGGTGGCCGCCGCCAGGGACCTGGCCATGCAGGTGGCCGCCACCAATCCCCTGGCGGTCAGCCGGGACCAGGTGCCGGCCGAGACCGTCGTCAAGGAAAAAGCCATCTATGCGGCCCAGGCCCAGGAGAGCGGCAAGCCGGCCCAGATCATTGAAAAAATGGTAGTCGGCCGCCTGGAAAAGTTTTATAAGGAAGCCTGCCTCCTGGAGCAGCCCTTCGTGAAAAATCCGGAGCAGACCGTCAGCCAGTTTCTCCAAGAAGTGGGAAAGAAGATAGGGAAGGAACTCCAGGTCAAAGGCTTCAGCCGATTCCAGGTGGGTGTATGACTTAACGCCATGGCGCCGCAGACCCCCAAATATCAGCGCGTCCTCCTCAAGTTGAGTGGCGAGACCCTGGCGGGCGACAAAAAGTTCGGCATGGACCCCGCCACCCTGAAGGCCATCGCCCTGGAGATCAAGGCGGTGGTGGCGCTAAAAGTCCAGGTGGGCGTGGTGGTGGGCGGCGGCAACATCTTCCGGGGACTGGAGGCCAGCGCCCAGGGGATTGAACGGGCCGTGGCCGATTACATCGGCATGCTGGCCACGGTCATCAACGCCCTGGCCTTGCAAGACGCCCTGGAAAAGGCGGGACTGCCCACCCGGGTGATGAGCGCCATCACCATGAACGAAGTGGCGGAGCCTTACATCCGCCGCCGGGCCCTCCGCCACCTGGAAAAGGGGCGGGTGCTGATCTTCGGGGCCGGCACCGGCAGTCCCTTCTTCACCACGGATACCGCCGCGGCCCTGCGGGCCACCGAGATCGGCGCCCAGCTTATCCTCAAGGGCACCAAGGTGGCCGGCATCTACGACCGGGACCCCATCCTCCACCCCGATGCCCAGATGCTGCCTCGGCTCACCTATCTCCAAATCCTGGAAAAGTCCCTGCGGGTCATGGACAGCACCGCGGTCGCCCTGTCCATGGAGCAGAACATCCCCATCGTCGTCTTCAAACTCCTGGAACCGGGAAACATGAAAAAAGTGGTGCTGGGCCTGGAGGTTGGCACCCTGGTGGAGAACCCCCCCGATGAAAGATGACGTCCTCAACGAGACCAAACGCAAGATGGACAAGGTGCTGGAGGCCATGGCCCGGGACCTCTCCCGGGTGCGCACCGGCCGGGCCTCCGTGGTCCTGCTGGAAGGCATCAAGGTGGACTGCTACGGCGCCACCATGCCCATCTCCCAGGTGGCCTCCCTGGCCGCCCCGGAACCCCGGCTGCTCACGGTGCAACCCTGGGACCCTTCCGTGCTCGGGGACCTGGAAAAGGCCATCCTTAAATCCGACCTGGGGTTGACTCCCATGAACGACGGCAAGATCATCCGGTTGCCCATCCCCGCCCTCACCACCGAACGCCGCAAGGATCTGGTGAAGATGGTGAAGAAGATGGAGGAGGAGGCCAAGGTGGCCTTGCGCAACGTCCGCCGGGAGGCCAACGAAGACCTGAAGGAAATGAAGAAGGATAAACTGCTGGCCGAAGACGAGGCCCACCGGGGCCAGGATGAAGTCCAGAAGATCACCGATGACTGGATTAGGAAGCTGGAGGCCCAGGCGGCCGAAAAAGAAAAGGAGATCATGGCCTTCTGAACGGCCGGAGGTAAGTCTTGCCCAATAATTCTTATCCTTCGGACTGCAACAAGCTTCCCCGCCACGTGGCCATCATCATGGACGGCAATGGCCGCTGGGCCCGGCGCCAGGGTCTGGTCCGCATCAAGGGCCACGTAGCCGGGGTAGAGTCGGTGCGCACCATAGTTCGCCTGGCCCGCAAGTTGGGCATCTCTTACCTCACCCTGTTCGCCTTCTCCGAAGAGAACTGGCAGCGCCCCGCCATGGAGATCCGGGCCCTGATGGCCCTGCTGCGCCGTTTCCTGACCCGGGAACTGGCCGAGATGCAGGAAAATCAGATAGCCCTGAGGGCCATCGGCAACTTGCCACAACTGCCCGCGGCAGTGCAGCGCGATCTGGCCCAAACCATCGCCGCCACCGCCCAGGGAGCGGAGACCAAGATGGTCCTGACCCTGGCCCTGAGCTACGGCGGGCGCAGCGAGATCGTCCAGGCGGTGCAGGCCCTGGCCCGGGACCTCCTGGCCGGCCGGCTGACGCCCGCAGAGATCGACGCCCCTCTCCTGGCCCGCTACCTTTACACCGCCGACCTGCCCGATCCGGACCTGATGATCCGCACCAGCGGCGAGTACCGCTTGAGCAACTTTCTCCTCTGGCAGGCGGCCTATACCGAACTCTACGTCACCGACACCCTGTGGCCCGATTTCCGGGAAGAAGACTTCCTGGCCGCCCTGGATGCCTACTGCCAGCGGGACCGCCGCTTCGGCCTCACCCCGGAACAGATCCAGGACCAGGACGCCTCCGACCCCAGGCATTGAGCACTATCTTGGGAAGGGGGCCAGGGGCCGAGGGCTCCTGCCTTTATTATTTATGTTTTTCCCCTCCCCCAAACCCCATCCCCCAACCCCATAAGAATGTAGGGGCGACCCGCTGGGTCGCCCTTTTTGCATTAAAATTGCAGTTAGTGTAGGGTGGGCACTGCCCACCATTTCCTTAAAGTGGCACAGGCTTCCAGCCGGTGATCGGGCCGCGCCTTTTCCTGGTTCCCAAGCTCCAGCTTGGGAACCCATTTTTTGGCCAGGCTCCGCCTGGCAGGGATTACGAGGCAGGAAATTATCAGCGTATTGCCAGATGTTACCCAAGCAGAGCTTGGGCCAAAATCTCCGTTCCCAAGCAGGAGCTTGGGAACGAGAAAATCGATCTCAAATTTGATTCGATCCCACATTTGTTCAGATTTGGGAAATAGATTTCCAAGGAATGTGGGCAGTGCCCACCCTCCACCACTAAGTAAGCAGAGGGCTTCCAGCCGTAGGGGCCGTCCGCCCTTCCCAGATTAACCGTGCTCCCGCATCCAATCCTGCACCTTTTCCGCCACCTGGCGATTCAACCCCGGCACCCCCGCCAGTTCCTCCACCGCCGCCGCCTTTAGCGCCTCCAGATTGGGAAAATGCTGCAACAACCGCCGGCGCCGCACCGGGCCGATGCCGGGGATCTGCTGCAAGACCGACTCCACCATCTCCTGGCGGGCCCGCCGCCGATGATAGGTAATGGCGAAGCGGTGGGCCTCGTCCCGCAGCCTGAGGAGCAGCAGCCAGCCCGGAGAGTTGGCCGGCGGGAAAACCGGGTTCTTCCTGCCTGCCAGGAAGAGGCGGTCCCTAACCTCTCCCCTCCCCGGCTTCAGCCCGGCCTTGGCCAGGCCCACCACCATCAGGTTTCCCAGACCCAGCTCCTGCAGGGCCTTCCGGACCACGTTGAGCTGCCCCCGGCCGCCGTCCACCACCAGCAGGTCCGGCAGCGCCTGGCCCTCCTTGCCGTAATGGCGCTGCACCACCTCCCGCAGCATGGCGTAATCGTCCTGGCCGGCCACTCCCCGGATGCGCAAGCGCCGATAACCGGACTTATCCGGGAGGCCATCCGTGAAGGCCACCAGAGCCCCCACCGCCTGCTCTCCCTGGAGGGTGGAGATGTCCAGGCATTCCAGGCGGCCGGGCCTCCGGGCCAGATGCAGCCGCGCCTCCAGGTCCGCCAGGGCCGCCTCGGGCGAGGGCGGGGTGCGGCGCCGTTTCAGGGCGGCCCGGGCATTTTCCGCCGCCAGGTCCAGGAGCCGGGCCCGCTCGCCAGCCTGCGGCACCACCAGGCGCAGCGGCGCACCCTTCTCTTCCCGGAGCAGCGCCTCCAGTAAACGCTGGTCGGGAATCTCCAGGGGGAGCAACATCTCGTCAGGCAGGGGTCGCCGCTCTGCATAATACTGTTTGACAAAGGCCCCCAGCAGGTCGCCATCCGGGGGCAACTCCGGGAAGAGATATTCCCGGCTGCCGGTGACCAGGCCGCCCCGCACCTGCAGCACCAGGATCAGGGCCTGGCCGTTTCCCTGGGCCAGTCCCACCACGTCTTGATCCTTAAAGCTGGGCCGGGCCATGTCCTGGCGTTCCAGGGTGTTGGTGATGGCCCGGATGCGGTCCCGCAGCCCTGCGGCCCGTTCGAAATCGTGGTGCGCCGCGGCCTGCTCCATCTCTTCTTTGAGCTTTTTTATGAGCATGCGGCTGTGGCCCTTGAGAAACAGGACCGCCTCCTGCACCGCCTTGCCGTAGTCCTCGGAGTTCACCATCCCGGCGCAAGGACCCAGGCAGTGTTGCAACT
This sequence comes from uncultured delta proteobacterium, assembly GCA_963808395.1. GTDB lineage: Bacteria > Desulfobacterota > Desulfobaccia > Desulfobaccales > 0-14-0-80-60-11 > JAPLJC01. The sequence goes on from CAWEFJ010000010.1 coordinate 7,189, forward strand.
GAAACTCGAGACACGGCCGGGAGCGGGGCGCCAGGCGGCGCTCCTTGCAGGTGCGCACCCGGAAGACCTCCTGCATCACCTTGAGGGTCTCCCGGGCCATGCCGGCGACGGTATAAGGCCCGAAATAGAGAGCCCCATCAGGGCTGAAACGCCGGACAAAACGCAAGGCCGGGAATTCTTCCTGCAGGTCCAGGCGCAGACAGAGATAATTCTTGTCATCCCGCAACATCACGTTGTAGCGGGGATGATGCTCCTTGATGAGATTGCGCTCCAGGATCAGCGCCTCCCGGCCGCCGGCAGTGATGATATAGTCCACCCGGTCCATCTTCTTTAACATCAGGGCGGTCTTGGGGTCGTGGCGGTCCGGCGTTTTAAGGTACGAGCCCAGGCGGTTCCGCAAGTTCACCGCCTTGCCCACGTAGAGCACCTTGCCGCCGCGGTCTCTGAAGAGGTAAACGCCGCTGTCCCTGGGGATATTCCCCAGGGCCGCGGCCAGGGCCGGATAGGGAGCGCTGGACTTTACTTTGGAGGCGGGCATCTTATCCTTAGAATAACAGGCGGCTCCCGCCTGTCAAGCCACGGAAAACCCTGAACCATGAGGCGCCAAAGAGAGAACCTGATGACCCTGCCATTGCGGCCCCTGGGCCACACCGGCCACCAGGCCACCATCCTCGGATTGGGCGGAGAAGGGGTGCTGCGCACCTCCGACTTTGAGAAGGAGGCCCAGGCGGTCATCGCCGCGGCCCTGGAGGCCGGGATCCGGTACTTCGAATCCGCCCGGGCCTACTCGGGGAGCGAAGCCTATCTGGGCCGGGGCCTGAAGGGCCAGCGGCAGCAAGTTTTCCTCACCAGCAAGTCCCACGGCCGCACCGCCAGGGAGGCCCTGGCCCACCTGTCCGTCACCCTGAAGAACCTGGACACCGATTATCTGGACCTGTGGCAGGTGCACGACGTGCGCACCCTGGAAGAAGTGGAGGCCCTGGGAAGGCCCGGCGGGGCCCTGGAAGCCTTCCGCCAGGCCAAAGAGCGGGGTTGGGCCAGGTTCATCGGGGTTACCGGCCATCACGACCCGGAGGTGCTGGAGCGGGCCCTGGACCTTTACCAGTTTGACACGGTGCTGCTGCCGGTCAACCCGGCGGAGCCGCAGCACCTGAGCTTCCTGCCCCTGGCCGCCGCGGCCCGCGCCCGGGGCCTCGGGGTCATCGGCATGAAGGTCCTGTGCCGGGGGCAACTGCCCCGGATGGCGGAGGACCCGGAGGCCCTGACCCGGGAACTGCTGGCCTATGCCTTGAGCCAGCCCGTCAGCCTGGTGGTCATCGGCGCCGATTCCCCGGAGCAGGTGCGCGGGCTGGCCGCCGCGGCCCGGGACTTCGTCCCCATGACCCCGGCAGAGATGCGCCGCCTGGAGGAGGCGACGGCCCCCTTTGCCAGGCAATTGATGTATTATAAGTCCTGACTATCCTTTTTTCTCCGCCACCCTGCTCCGCACATACCAGTCGATCTGGCGGCAAATGCCCTTGATCACCTGGGCCTCCCGGGCCCGCAGGCCGTGGCGCTGGAAGAGCCGGCGCACGTTGAACATCCAGTGCTCCGGATTCTGGTGGGAAATGAAATTGATCTTCAGCAGGGTCTCCTGGAGCATGGAGTACATGGACTCCAGTTCCCGGGTGTTGGCCAGGCGAGGCGCGCCGTGGGGCTGCGGGCTCCTCGCCGCGGTGAACAGTTCGTAGGCCAGGACCATCACCGCCTGGGCCAGGTTCAGGGAGGAGCAGTCCCCGGTGGGGATAGTCACCAGGGCGTGGCACAGGGGGAGTTCCTCATTGGTGAGCCCGAAATTCTCCGGCCCGAAGAGCAGGGCGATGTCGTTGTGGGCCGACAAGGCTATGAGCCTGTGGGCCATCTCCCGGGGGCTGAAAAAGGCGCGGCGCACCCCGCCCAGGCGGGCCGTGGCGCCCACCACATATTGAAAAGGGGCCAGGGCCCCGGCCAGGTCGTCGTAAACCTCCAGGCGGGTCAGCAGCTCCACCGCCGGGCCGGTGGCCATCATCGCCATGCGCGGGAAGTCCAGGTCCTGGGGCTGCACCGCGATGAGGCGCTTCAGGCCCATGTTGCAGGCGGCCCGGGCCACGGCGCCGATGTTTTCCGGCAGCTGCGGCCGGAAGAGCACCACCGCCACCCCCGGGAGCCGCACCCGCGCTTCCGGATCCGGTTGTTTCGGTCGCTTCATGGCCCTAATTTAACATATCCGGCCATTAGTTCCATACCCCCTCACCCTGCCCTCTCCCCAGGGGGGAGGGAAAAGGCTGGTAAATTCCTTGAAATGTAGGGGCGACAGTGGCACAGGCTTCCAGCCTGTGGTCGGGTCGCCCGTAGCCGGAAAGAGGGGAGAAAGACCGTAAATTTCATGAAATGTAGGGGCGACCCGCTGGGTCGCCCGTAGCTGAGAGAATGCAAAAGGTGTCTAAGTTTAAGCAATTATCTACTGCCTGCCTTACAGCAAAAACCTTGCCGGACATTGCTGTATTGCCAGGGGATTTGGCAGGGTTATAATTGATAGTAAAGCAGGTCACAGTAGCTGGCGGCGATCCGGAGGCGGCCATGTTCAGGAATTACTGGTTCATTTTAGGGGTCTTGTTGGTTCAGGCCGGGTGCGGTCCGGCCATTTCCCCCGCTATTCAGCGGGAGGCGGGGCCCCAGGTAGGCTTTGCCGAGCTTGCGGCCCATCCCGACCAGTACCAGGGCCGGGTGGAGATTGTGGGCGGTGAAGTAGTGGCGGTCCAGTCCCTGGGCCAGGGCAGCCTGCTCAGCATGGATCAGCGGGACCTGGACAGCCACCTCTTTCCCAGCGGCGCCGCCTCCGGAGGCACCTTCCTGGTGGAGAGCGCCGAGTGGCTAAACCCCTCCACCTACCAGGCCAGGAGCAAGGTGACGGTAGCCGGGGTGGTGGCGGGCCGGAAGGACGGCTACTTGCTGTTGCAGGCCAGGCAGATTCATTGGTGGGAGGGCCCCACCTGGGAAAAATGGAATCATCCCATCCCCCGTGAGTGGTATGATCCCAGTATGGAGTACTTTTTTACCCCGCCTTACTTTGACCCCTGGAGGGGCGGCGAGCGCTAAACTTTGGGAAGCGCGGCTTCATATTTTTCCCAATAATGGCCGATTTCCCCTGCCTGGGGCGCAGGCGCGGCCTGCTGCCCGGCAGGTGTGCGGGAATCGCCAGGAGAGAACCAATGCACATCGATAGTTACGAATTCGGCGCGGTGATCATCGATGGCCAGAGCTACCGGACCGATCTGCTCATCTGGCCGGGCCGCATCAAGCCCGATTGGTGGCGCCAGGAGGCCCACCTGCTGCAATTGCCCGACGTGGCCGAGGCCCTGGCGGCCGCCCCCCAGGTGCTGGTGGTGGGCACCGGCGCTTACGGCCGGATGGAGCTGGACCCGGAGTTGGTGTCTTACTTGCGGGAGCAGGGGATCGAACTGGTGGCCGGGCCAACCGGGGAGGCCTGCCAGCGCCTCAATGAACTGGACGGCAAACGCCTCCTGGCTGCGGCCCTGCACCTCACCTGTTGAAGATCGCGGCTGGACTCCTTGAAGATCGTCGATCGCCACCTGCGATTTATTCAGTCGACCGCGCTTAGTTAGGGCGATCAAGCGGCAATTCTCTCCATAAAAAAACTTCTTTGCCGTCGCGCTCGCAAGCAAAGAAGTTGCCGGTACGTTTCGTTCTCTTGGGCGATTGCCTGGAAGATAGCGGCCCAATTGGAAGAATTCCCGGGAAGCTAATTTTTTTCTACTTCTTTATGAATCCCCAGTAGAAGCAAATCAGAAATAATACGAAGTGTACGAAGCCTCGAAATTCCAAAAACTTCGGGGTAACCATATGTCCGAAGACAGGAACACTGATATTACACCAGGCAAGATACCAGCTCGCCCCCGCGGTGACAAAAAACGCACCCGAGAGAAACTTTAAGACTTCCTTCCAGTTGATTCTCATAACTAAACCGCCCCCATAAAGTGGTCTCAGGCCCGCAGCATCCGGTCCTTCAAGCCGTCCAGCATGGGCTCGAACTGGTCCTGGAGACTGCCGTAGAACCGCCGCCATTCCTCCTGGAATTGAGGGAGATGCTCCGACTCCAGGCGCATCTTCTGGCCAGTCTTGGCCTCCATGGCCCGCTGCATCTGGTTGACGCCCTGGGAGAACCTGGCCTTGAGCTGCTGCACCGCGTTATTGCGGATCTGCAGGAACTGCTGCAATAGCTGCTCCAGTTCCCCCTTCAGGCGGGCCATCTCCCGTTTTTGCACCGCCACCAGCATCAGCCCGGCCAGGGCCCGGTCCAGGCGTTCGTCCCCTTCCCCATTCCGGGGCAGGCCGATGTTGCGCAAAAAGACTTCCTTAATGGCGACGCGGGCCGCTTCCTGGGCCTGGGGGGCAGCTCCTGGAGCTCCGCTTCCAGATCGCCTTCTCCCTTGAGAAACTTCACCGCCAGTTGGCGGCCCTGTTCCTGATATTGCGCCGCGGCCAGCTCCTCCCGGGAGGCCTTGCCGTAGCGCTCGGCCTTTTCCAGGGCCAATTCCAAGGCGCTCTTAATTTCCGCCACCGCTGGCTCGCTTTCTCTCCCCGCCGGGGAATCTTAGCAGGTGCGTCACTTTAATTTTTTGGGGGAAGCCGCGGTTTCGGGCTTCGGGGCCGATTCGGCTGCCTGGGACGCTTCCTTGGGCTTGGCCGTCTCGCCGGAAGCGGCCGCTTCTTTGGCTCCCGGGGAAGAATCGCCGGGCGCCGCGGTGTTGCTGCGGCTGCCGGGGTAATCCGTCACGTACCAACCGCTGCCCTTCAGATGGAAGGCGCAGGAACTGATGAGTTTACTGAGCGCACCGCCGCAGGCCGGGCAGGATCTTGAGGGGCTCCTCGGAAAATTTCTGCCATTTTTCCAGCACCCGCCCGCAGGCGACGCATTGATACTCGTAAATCGGCATACGAGCCAACCTCCTTACCTAATCTAGATATAATAACCCATTACCGGAGTTAATTCGAGGAAATTCAAGGGCGCCAGGATTTTTTGGGTCAGGTGGTGCACCCGGGCCTCTTCCAGGGCCTGTTCCTCTCCGCAAGCCTCGAAGAGCGCCAGAAACTGGCTGAAACGGATGACGTGCACCAGTTCATGAGTAATGATATAGAGCAGCAGGGGGAACAGGGAGAGGTGCGGGCTGGCTTTCAGGGTCTTGAGGATATTGTGGTCCTGGAGACAGACCCGGTAGAAATCGAACCCTGCCGACTGCAGCGAGGAGTTTTGGGGGCAGCCCTGGTATTTGGCCACCATGGCGTGGGCATGGGGGGAGATCTCCTCCCGGCTCAAACCCTCCAGGGTGAGAATATCGTAGCGGGCCCGGCGCCAGTGGGCCGGGCTCAGCTTGAAAAAGTCGGAGGTCACCTCTTCGGCGATTACCGCCGCCTCTTTCAGGAGCTCTTTATGCTGCGGATGAAAATGGCCCTGGCCCATGCGCCTAACTTCCCTAACATATTAATATAGTGTATTAAACTATCATTGTCAACTGCCAGGCGGCCTTCTTTTTCCTGTATGTTTTATGTTTGAGGTATTCTGCATTTCTGGTTATGCCTTCATGGTCCCTGGTGGGACAAGTCCGGTCCATAGACTGGCCATATTCTTTAGATCTCTGACGCTCTCGCTTAAAACCGGAAACCGAAAACGGCCTTTATGAAGCTCCCCCGGCAACTGGAGTCCCTGGCGCGGATGCTGGCCTATATGCTGGGCCACCACCCCGACGAGTTCGGCCTGGTGCTCGCGGAAGACGGCTCCATCCCCCTCAAGGAACTCCACCAGGCCCTGAGCCGCGAACCGGGCTGGGGGTTCCTCCGGCGCCACCACCTGGAGCAGGTGGTCTCCCTGATGCAGCCCCCCGCCTTTGCGGTGGAGGGGGAGCGCATCCGCGCCCTGCAGCCCGGGCCGCGGCCCCGGCGCCGCCCGGGGCAGCCGCCCCCACCTCTGCTTTACCTGGCCATCGCTCCCAAGGTGCACGAGCGCGTCTGGCAGGAGGGCCTCAAGGCGGCCGCCGGCCGGGAACTCCTGCTGGCCCGCACCCCGGATGCCGCCCTGAAGCTGGGGAAGCGCCGCGCCCCCACGCCGGTTCTGGTCACCATCCAGGCCCAGGCCGCGGCCCAGGCCGGGCTATCCTTTACCGGCTACGGGGAGGAACTCTTCCTGGCCCCAGGCCTGCCCCGGGAATTTCTGCAACTCCCCACGCCCCCGGCGCCGGAGAAAAGGCCGCCGCTCCCCTCAGCCGCGCCACCTTTACCCCTCACCCCGGGAAGCTTTCGGGTGGAATTTCCCCCGGCCCTGGACAAACCGGCCCAGGGCCCGGACAAGAAAAGGAAAAAAGGCAAAAAAGGGGAGCCCACCTGGAAGGCGGGCGCCCGCGCCCTGCGGAAAAATCGGCGCCGCCAACCGTAAGCACCGCCGCCACTTCGTTGGTAGACCATCAAGCCGGATTTATGCTCAACGCCATTGATATCTTCGTTAATCTATAAATAGTTCTGGACCGATTATTGGCACCCCCCCCTCCCTGAGAGGGGAGGGGGCTGAGGGGAGGGTGGCTCACTTGTCGCCGCTAAGACTCCAAAGCCGATCCCACCCCCACCCTACCCTCCCCCCTCGCAGGGGGAGGGAAATTTGCAAAGTCTATTTGCAGGGTGCGGGTAGACTGCCGCCCCCTAATTTTTTATCCCGTTATGAGTAAAAGTTAACTTCAACAGTAACCTGCTTGCAAGAAAGAAGTTTTCGGTTTTCCGTTTGCGGTTTTCGGTTAAAATAGACCAGAGCGGTCCTGGCGACGACTGGGGCCCCGGAGAAGGGAGCTGCTTCTTGTCACTATTAAAAATTATGGTGCTGGCCCTGGTCCAGGGAGCCGCCGAACTGCTGCCGGTTTCCAGTTCAGCCCACGTCATCGTGGCCGAGAAACTGATGCGGCTCGATCCCACCAGCCCGGAAATGACCCTGCTCCTGGTAATGTTGCACACCGGCACGATGGTGGCGGTGATTCTCTATTTCTGGGGGGCCTGGAAGGAGAACTATTTCTCTTCAGGCCGGGTATTGCGGAATTTTGCCGGGCGGGTGGCCGTGGCCACCGTTTTGACCGGCGTCGTCGGCCTGTCCCTGAAGTTTCTCATCGAGAAATTCGCCCTCAAGGGCACTCCCCATGCCGAGATCGAACTCATTTTTGGGAACCTCTACCTGATTGGCCTCTCCCTGGCCGCGGTGGGTCTGTTGATCATCTATGCCGGGATTAGGGCCGAGCGCCGGGACCGCCCCCAACAACCGGGCCTGCAAGGATCCTCCCTGATCGGCGTCATTCAGGGCGTCTGCCTGCCCTTTCGGGGCTTTTCCCGTTCCGGCGCCACCATTTCCCTGGGCCTGCTGCTGGGGATTGCCAAGGAAAGGGCCGAGGAGTTCAGCTTCGCCCTGGCCGTGGTTCTGACCCCGCCGGTCATTGCCCGGGAGGTCTGGAGATTGTTGAAGGCCCAGACCGCTCCCTTGACGCACACCGGCGTCCTGGCCCTCTTTCTTCCCAGTATCCTGGGCATGGCGCTCAGTTGTCTCGCCGGGCTGCTGGCCCTCAAGTGGCTGTCCCGCTGGCTGGAACAGGGCCGTTGGCATTATTTCGGGATTTACTGTCTGTTGGCCTCTGCCACTGTCCTGCTGCTCCACAAGCTGAGGTTTTAAAAGCGATTTCAGCAAAAACCGCCAGAAAAGCCGTCCTCATCGTCTTGGGGGCCCGCCTCAATCCCCAGGGCCAGCCCGGGCGGGTGGCCCGGCTGCGCCTGCTCCATGCCCTGAAGCTCTGGCGGCAACTGCACCCCGGTTGTCATCTCCTGATTACCGGCGGCCCCAGACCCGGCAGCGCCATCTCGGAAGCCCACTCCATGGCCAGGTGGTCCCTGGAATGGGTGGCGGAAAACTGGGGGCCCGGGCTCCGGGAAGAGTTGGCTCCCTGCCTGATCCTGGAAGAGGCCAGCCGCAATACCGCGGCTTCGGCGGCCAACACCTTGCCCCTGGCCCAGGGCCTGGAGGTGGCGGTGGTGGGCCTGGTGAGCGACCGCCTCCACCTTAAGCGGGCCCACTATCTCTTCCGCCGCTGTTATCAGCGGCAGGGCATCGCCATCCAGCCGCATCCCGCCCCGGGGCTGCTGCACCATTACTGGCGGCAGCGCCGCTATCTCCCTCTGGCCAGGATGGTCCTCCGGGAGGGCGGCGCCTGGCTGAAGGTCATGGGCGGTTTGGTTCCCGGCCTGGGGCGCAGAAACCGCTAGCCAGCGGCTGGATTAGAGTTTTCCGTTTTCCGTTTTCCGTTTTCCGTAATAGGTCCCGGCCGCTAGCGGCGTCGTCTCAGTGGTACAGCCCTCTGGCCGTGGGTCTGGACGGCGCTCTGCTTGATAATCCGGCTGCCCCACGGCTATAGGGAGGCCAAGGACACCGCAGACGATCTGGAAAAGGAGATTCAGAAAAAGTTCCAGGCCGGCTATCCCAAAAACAACATCCTCTTTCAGGCCCCCCACCGGGCCATTATTTACCAGGATGGCCGGGAATATTTCAACCAGGATATCACGCAACCAGAAGCAACTCGTTGAAGCCCTCAAGACCTTCTTCGCCTATCAGCCGCCCCATTTTGAGGAATGGCAAAGCTGCGGTCAATGAGTTCAAAGATAAGCTGCCGGAGCACGCAGCCGCGCTCTGGCTTAATCCGCCAGGAGCAGCGCACGAACCAGCGCTTTATCCAGGCATTTGACGACTTCGCAGATTGCCGCCAGGCCCTCAACCCTAACCTGTCGGACGCGGCCGTGGAGGAGATGATCATCCAGCATATCCTTACCGAGCGCATTTTTCGCAAGATTTTCGACAAACCGGACTTCGTCGAGCGCAACATCATCGCCCACGAAATAGACAAAGTCATCTAGGCCCTGACCTCCCAGTCCTTCAGCCGGGAAGGCTTCTTAGCAAAAGCTGGACCGCTTCTATCACGCCATCGAAGCCACGCGGCCACCATCGAAGATTACTCCGAGAAGCAGAGCTTTCTGAACACCATTATGAACGCTTCTTCCAGGGCTACTCCGTCAAGGTAGCTGACACCCACGGCATCGTCTATACCCCCCAGCCCATTGTCGAGTTCATGGTGCGCTCCGTGGATGAGTTATTGCACAGGGAATTCGGTCGTTCTCTGGCCGACGAAGGCGTCCATATCCTCGACCCCTTTGTGGGGACCGGAAACTTTATCATGCGGGTCATGCGGGAGATTCCCAAGACCAAACTTGCCCCCAAGTACGCCGAGGAACTTCATTGCAACGAAGTCATGCTCCTCCCTTATTACATCGCCTCCATGAATATCGAGCACGCTTATTACGAACTTACCGGGAACTACCGCTCGTTTGAAGGCATCTGCCTGGTGGACACCTTCGAACTGGCCGAAGCCAAACAGCCTTCCCTCTTCACTGAAAAAAAGCTGGAGCGCGTGGAACGCCAGCGTCAGACGCGGATCTTCGTTATCATCGGCAATCCGCCCTATAACGCTTGGCAAATCAACGAGAACGACAACAATAAGAACCGCAAATATCCTGTGATGGAGGGAAGAGTCTCCGATACCTACGCCAAGAGCTCCAAGGCCACTAATAAGAACGCCCTATCCGAAAACTAAGTCAAGGCCATCCGCTGGGCCACGAGACCGCATCATCAAGAACCGGGAAGGCATGGCGGCTTTGTGACCAATACCAGCTTTGCCGACCAGATTGCCTTTGACGGAATGAGGAAATATCTGGCGCAGGATTTCGATGAAATCTATGTGCTGGACCTGGGGGGCAATGTCCGGAAAAACCCCAAACTTTCGGGCTCCACGCACAATGTCTTCGGTATCCAGGTGGGGGTGAGCATAAATTTTCTGATCCGTGAAGCCCAATCGGAGCTGCCCAGACAGGCCAGGATTTATTATGCCCCGGTACGCCATAAATTGGCGGAAGGAACAAAAATATGAAATTCTTGGAAAAACGGCAGGATTATCGCCAAATCGCTTGGCAGACGATTGAGCCGGATAAAAATCAAACATGGCTGACCGAGGGGTTACAGGGAGATTTTGAAAAATTATTACCTATTAATTAAGTGGGGCAAAAAAAAATAAGGTAAGCCATTTTTCATAAAGTTAGCAATGGTCTAAAAACAAATCGTGATTCGTGGGCCTATAATTTTAATCGCTATGCTCTTTTAATAAATATTCAGAAACTGATCGAAACCTACAATGAACAGGTTGCTAAATGGAATAACCTATCTTTAAAAGACACATATTGATGATTTTGTAATGAATGATGGTAGTAAAATAAGTTGGTTGAAGGGTTAAAAAACTGTTTAAATAATGAAATATAATATTAGAATTTAATGAGAATAAATTACGACATGCATTATACCGACCATTTACGAATAAATATATATATTTTGATAGATATATTATTGAACGTCGTTACCAGATGCCATACTTCTTTCCACAAAGTGATATAGAGAATCAAATAATCTGCGTACCGAGCTTGGCGGCAGTCCATTTTTCTGTTATTATTCAAATTCCATTGTTGATATACACTTAAATTCCATTGACACAATACAATGTTTCCCATTCTATTCTTTTGATGCCGATGCCACCAATCGTCGGGAAAACCTCACCGATTGGGCTTTGCAGGATTCCAAGCCCATTACGGGGATGACTCTATCTCCAAGTGGGATATCTTTCATTATATCTACGCTTTGTTGCACCATCCTGACTACCGGGAGAAGTACACGGCCAACTTAAAAAGGGAACTGCCCCATATCCCCTTTGCGCGCATGACTTTAGGGGCTTTGCTGGGGCCGGTGATCGCCTGGCCAAGCTCCACGTAAATTATGAGGCCCAATCCGAATACCCTTTAACCCGCCTGGAAACGCCCGGTCTGCCTCTGGATTGGCGGGTTGAGAAAATGAAGCTCGCAAAAGATAAGCGGTTCCTGAAATATAATGACTTTCTCACCCTGAACGGCATCCCCCCGGAAGTCTACGAATACAAGTTGGGCAACCGCTCCGCCCTGGAATGGATCATCGATCAATACCAGGTCCATACCGAGTAGCGCAGCGGCATAACCAACGACCCCAACCGGCTTGACGATCCTCAATACATTGTGCGTCTCGTCGGCCAGGTGATTAATGTGAGCCTGGAAACTTTAAATACCCTCAAAACCCTGCCCGACTTGGAGTAACCTTATCTCGTGGAAGGCTCGCATGACCTGCCTCAAGGCAGCGGTTACTGCAGATAGAGCCTCTTGCCGCTCTGCCCGTTGGGCTCGAACCGCGTTCACCCTGGCAAATCTCCCGCACCCCACCTGGAAACCCCCAAGTCCGAAACCGGCGCTAAAAAATGCTTGACAGAGATACTGATTGGGATTAAAAAAGTCGGGAGCAAGAGAAAACCTTCACAAGTTAAAACCCCACGGAATCGATCATGCTGGAGATCAAACGTCCTGTCAGCTCCCCTTTAAGCCCCGAGCAGGTATCCGCCATCCAGGAGGCCATAGCCCGGCACAAGGCCGTCAAAGGCGGATTGCTGCCGGCGCTGCACGCGGTGCAAGGGTTGTGCGGCAACTGGCTGCCCCTGGAGGCCCTGCAACTTGTCTCCCAGGGCATGGATATTCCCTATCCTTACCTCTACGGGGTCATGAGCTTCTACACCATGTTCTCGCCTACCCCCAGGGGTAAATACCTGGTTCGCATGTGCGAATCCCCACCCTGCCATATCTGGGGGGCGGACGACCTCCTGGAAGGGCTCCAGGCCGAATTGGGGATTAAGGTGGGGGAAACGACCGGGGACGGTCTCTTCACCCTGGAACCCACCGCCTGTCTGGGGGTCTGCGAGGTCTCGCCGGCCATGCAGATCAATGAGGTGGTCTTCGGCCGCCTCACCCCGGAGCGCCTGAAAAACATCATTGCCGACTACCGGGCCGGCAAGACGGTGGATTACAAGACCTTGCCCCGCACCACCAACCCCCTGAGCGACTATCCGGTAAGCGGCGATGAGCTGGTGCTCCTGGCCAACGTGGACCGGATTGACCCCCTCAGCCTGGACGCCTACCTGGCACAGGGCGGCTACGCAGCTCTGAAAAAGGCCCTGGCCATGAGCCAGGAGGAGGTGGTCAACACCGTCAAGGACTCGGGGCTGCGGGGCCGGGGGGGCGCCGGCTTTCCCACCGGCCTCAAGTGGTCCTTTACCCTGCCCAATCCCAATTCTCCCAAGTACATCGTCTGCAACGCCGATGAAGGGGAGCCGGGGACCATCAAGGACCGCTATCTCATGGAAGGCGACCCCCACCGGGTCCTGGAGGGCATGGCCATCGCCGGCTATGCGGTGGGGGCCAGCGGTGGTTATATCTACGTGCGCGGCGAATATTACCTCAGCATGTACCGCCTCAATAAAGCCATCGCAGACGCCACGGCCAGGAATCTCCTGGGTGATAACATTCAGGGCAGCGGCTTCTCCTTTCACATCCAGGTGCAGACCGGCGGCGGCTCTTACGTGTGCGGCGAAGAAACCGCGCTCATCGAATCCATTGAAGGCAAGAGGGGCAACCCCCGGGTCAAACCGCCCTTTCCGGGCGTCGTCGGCGTGTGGAACAAGCCCACCATCGTCAATAACGTCGAGTCCCTGGCCACCGTGCCGGCCATCGTGATGCACGGCTCCGAATGGTATAAGTCCAAAGGCACCGAGGACGCCAGAGGCACCAAGATCTTTCAGGTGGTGGGCCACGTCAATAAACCCGGCATCGTGGAGGCCAACCTGGGGATGACGGTGCGGCAGCTGATCGACAAGTACGGCGGCGGGGTGCGTGAGGGTCACAAATACAAGGCTTGCCAGACCGGCGGCTCCTCTTTCGGCTTCTTCCTGGACGAGCAACTGGACACCCCCATGGAATACAAGGCCATGGCCCATGGCCGAAGGGGCCCTGGGCTCCGGCACCATGTTGGTCATGGACGACACCACCTGCGTCGTGGACGTGGTGCGGTCGATCCTCTACTTCTTCCAGCACGAGTCTTGCGGCTTCTGCCTGCCTTGCCGCCGCGGCACCCGGGTGCTGTACGAATTGATCTCCAAGGTGGCCGTGGGCCGAGGCAGCCGGGCCGACCTGGACCGGATGATCAACATTAGCCAGATCATGGTGGATTCCTCCAACTGCGCCCTGGGCATGAGCCCGTACTTCTTCATCAAGACCACCATCGAGCGCTTCGCCGACGAGTACCAGGCCCACCTGGACGGCAAATGCCCCCTGGGGGTCTGCAAGGCGAAAGAGCATTACACCTTAGGTGCTGGTTTTAAACCCGCCCCTAAGCAAAGGCGAGACGTATGTTGCTCAACTATCTGCCGGTATTGATTTACATGCTCATCTGTATCGGGCTGATCGGGGTGATCGTGCTCTTGTCCGAACTGCTGGGCAAAAAGAAGCACTTCCCCTCCAAAGACATGCCCTATGAATGCGGCATGGACCCCATCGGCGACGCCCGCAACCGCTACACGGTGCGCTTCTACGTCATCGCCATGTTCTTCATCGTCTTCGACATCGAGGCCATCTTTCTCTACCCCTGGGCGGTGATCTTCAAGGCCCTGGGGTGGTTCGGCTTCTGGGAGATGCTGGTCTTCATCGGCGTCCTGGTGGTGGGCCTGGTTTACGTCTGGGGCAAGGGCGCCCTGGAATGGGAATGATAAAAGACGGTTTTCGGTTTTCAGTTTTCAGTTTTCGGTAAATGAAGAAGGCAACCGGCCTGCGTCAAAACCAAAAACGCCAAGCGGTTTTTTGGAGCCTGGAATGGGTATCGAAGAGCACCTCGGTTATAACGTCCTGACCACCACCCTGGAGAAGCTAGTGGACTGGGGCCGCAAGAGCAGCCTGTGGCCCGCCACCTTCGGGCTGGCCTGCTGCGCCATCGAGATGATCTGCACCGCGGCCAACCGCTACGACATCGCCCGCTTCGGCATGGAGGCCTTCAGGGCCAGTCCCCGCCAGGCCGACCTGATCATCATCGCCGGCACGGTGTGCAAGAAGATGATGCCGGCCATCCAGCGGGTCTATGACCAGATGAGCGAGCCCAAGTGGGTGATCGCCATGGGGGCCTGCGCCACCTCCGGCGGCATCTTCGACTCCTACGCGGTGGTCCAGGGCATCGACCAATACCTGCCGGTGGACGTTTATGTCCCCGGCTGCCCGCCCCGGCCCGAAGGTCTCCTGTACGGCATTCTGAAACTCCATGAAAAGATCATCAAAGATCCATTCCTGACCGCCCAGTACCAGGAACGCCTGCAAGCCCGGCGGGAGGAGGCCGCATGAGCGCCGCGGTAAATCTGGTCCAGGCGAAGTTCCCCGATGAGGTGCTGGAGGTGGTGGAGTTCCGGGGCCAGACCACCATCGTGGTCAAGCCGGGACGCCTGGTGGACATCTGCCGGGCCCTGCGGGATGACCCGGAGACCTCCTTCCGGTATCTCTCCATGATCGCCGGCATGGACTACCTGCCCCAAAGCCCCCGCTTCGGGCTGGTCTATAACCTTTATTCCCACCAGAATCACAACCGCATCACTTTAAAGACCCTGCTGGCCGATGACGCCGCCCCGCTGGCCGACTCGGTGACTCCGGTGTGGTCCACGGCCAACTGGCACGAGCGGGAAATCTACGACATGATGGGGATTCGCTTCCAGGGCCATCCGGATCTGCGGCGCATCCTCATGCCCTCCGACTGGGTGGGACATCCGCAACGCAAGGATTATCCCTTAAAAGGAATGTAGCGCCGCCGCCCCCGGCGGCGTCCTGGGCCGGCAAGCTGTGGCCCTATGATAGATGATGATTTTTCACCAGAAAAGGCTCCGACCCCCTTTGAAAAGGGCAGGGGTTAAAATCCCCCAAATCCCCTTGTTAAAGGGGGACTTAAAGCGGGAACTCCATATGAATCAGACGCAAACCATGCCGCGCACCGAAACCATGCAGCTCAACGTGGGGCCCTCGCACCCCAGCACCCATGGGGTGCTGCGGGTCCTGGTGGAGCTGGACGGCGAGCTCATCATCAAGGCCGACCCGGATATCGGCTACCTGCATCGGGGCATAGAGAAGATGTGCGAGTACCGCACCTATCACAAGTGCATGCCCCTGATGAATCGACTGGACTATCTGGCCGGGGAGGTCAACAACTTCGGTTTTTGCCTGGCGGTGGAAAAGCTCCTGGGGGTGGAAGTCCCCAAGCGGGCCCAGTATATCAGGGTGATGCTGGTGGAGTTGACCCGCATCGCCTCCCACCTCTTTTGGCTGGGGACCCACGGCCACGACCTGGGGGCCATGACCCCCCTGTTCTACGCCTTCCGGGAGCGGGAACAGATCATGGACCTGTGCGAGATGGTCTCCGGGGCCCGGATGTTCCCGCTGTATTGCCGCATCGGCGGCCTGGCCGCGGATCTGCCCGAGGGCTTCCTCCCCCTGGCCGCCAACTTCGCCCAGGCCTTCCCGAAACGCTGGCAGGATTACGACAACCTCCTCACCCAAAACGAGATCTGGAAAGAACGCACCATCGGGGTGGGGGTCATGTCCAGAGACGAGGTCCTGGATTGGGGCTGGTCCGGCCCCATGGCCCGGGGCTCCGGGGTCGATTGGGACCTGCGCCGGGATAACCCTTACTCCAGTTACGAGGAATTCGAATTCGAAGTGCCCCTGGGGAAAAACGGCGACACCTACGACCGCTATCTGGTGCGGATGCGGGAGATGCTCCAGAGCGCCCGCATCGTCCGGCAGGCGGTGGCCAAGATCCAGCAGACCGAGCCCGGGGACATCAAGTGCGCCGACCCCAGGGTGAGCCTGCCGCCCAAAGAGCGGGTCTATAACGAGATCGAGGCCCTGATCCACCACTTCCTCATCATCCAGGACGGCATCCGGCCGCCGGTGGGGGAGGTTTACCAGTGCATCGAGGCCCCCAAGGGGGAGATGGGCTTTTACATCGTCAGCGACGGCGGCCCCCAGCCCTTTCGGGTCAAGGTCCGGGGTCCCAGCTTCATCAACCTGTCGGCCTGCGACAAGCTGGCGCGGGGACGTCTGCTGGCGGACCTGATCGCTTTGATCGGCACCATGGACATCGTCCTGGCCGACGTGGACCGCTAAGGCGGGCCCCACGTCGTCGCCCAGGGTGGGCCTGAGCCCGCCCATAGGTGGAGGCGGGATTCGGCTGCCCCAGGAAAATATGGCCTTGCGCAACGGTAAGATCATCCTGAGTATGACGCTGGCTCTCCTGCTGGCTCTCTTGCTGGCAGGGGTCGGACCGGTTTTCGGCCAGGCCACCAAGACCTTTACCGGCAAAATCTCGGAGATCGCCCGGGGGACCGAGCTGGACGTCGACAAGAGGGATATTTTTTACACCTTGCGACTGGCGGAATACCCCGGGTCTATCTTTCGCCTGACCCCTGAAGAAGCGGTCAGGTCCGGGGTGATCGAGGCGACGGGGAACACTGTGGTGCTAACTCCCAGGATGAGCAAGGGGCTGGGCTGGAAGGTAAAGTTGACTTGCGAGGCTCGATATACCGGGGTGTCCGAATCCCCCACCTACCGGGTGCTCACCGTGGAGCGGCTGGAGAATTGAGGGGCAAAGAAAAGTAATGTTGGTGATGGCCTCCGACGCCAGAGGATCAGGAACTGACG
The DNA here is from genome assembly GCA_963808395.1 of uncultured delta proteobacterium. Classification (GTDB taxonomy): domain Bacteria; phylum Desulfobacterota; class Desulfobaccia; order Desulfobaccales; family 0-14-0-80-60-11; genus JAPLJC01. Next base: position 23,926 of record CAWEFJ010000010.1, read on the forward strand.
GAGTACCGGGTCAAATCATTGGCAAGATGGCCCGATAATTAAAGAATTGGCGGCCTCGCCCGCCAGACCCGCTCAGGCTGAAGGCTGCCGGCTGGCAGCCCGCGGCTCACACGCTGGCTTACACAGGATCGACTTATGGTGAATCTGACCATCGACGGCCGGGCGCTGCAGGCCAAAAAAGGCTCCACCATTCTGGAAGCGGCCCGGGAGCACGGGATCTTCATCCCCACCCTTTGTTACCATCAGGCCCTGCACCCCATCGGCTCCTGCCGCATCTGCGTGGTGGAAGTTAAACCCGGACCGCCCCGGCCCCTGCCGGCCTGCGCCACCTATGTCAACGAAGGCATGGAAGTCACCACCACCTCCCCCAAGCTGGAGGCCATCAGGAATGAGCTGATGCAACTGGTCCTGATCAACCACGCGGTGGAGTGCCCCATCTGCGACAAGGGCGGCGAGTGCGAGCTCCAGAATCTGACTCACGCCCTGGCTATCCAGAAGGTGGACCTGGAGGCGGTGAAACTCCCTCCCCGCTTCGACTACGAGTCCAATTTCGTGGAGCGCCACCAGGACCGCTGCGTCACCTGCGGCCGCTGCGTGCGCATCTGCAAGGAGCGGGTGGGGGCCTGGTCCTGGAACTTCGTGCAGCGGGGCTACTTTACCCAGCTCTCCAGCGGGGAACTGCCCCTGGATTGCGAATTCTGCGGCTCCTGCATCGACATCTGTCCGGTGGGGGCCTTGATCAACAAGCAGTGGAAATACCGGGCCCGGGCCTGGGAGGTGGACAAGACCGAGGTGGCCTGCCCCTTCTGCGGCGGCGGCTGCTATTATCAGGTGCACACCAAAGACCAGCGTATCCTGAGGGTGCGCAACGAAGACAGCGTGCTCCTTTGCGGCCGGGGGCGCTTCGGCTGGCCGGTGGTGGAATCGCCGGACCGGCTGAAGACCCCGTTGATCAGGGAAAACGGCAGCTTTAGGCCCGCCTCCTGGGAGGAGGCGCTTAGCCTGGTGGCCGCCAAATTCAAGGAGGCGGTGGAGGCCGCCGGCCCTGAGGCCATCTACGGGGTGGGGTCGCCCCGGGCCACCAATGAGGCCAACTACCTCTTCCAGAAATTCTTTCGGGCCGGCCTGGGCACCAACCAGCCTGGATAATCCGGCCCGGCTCACTTACGTGCGGGCCCTGAAGGGCATCGCCGCGGTCTTTGGCCTGCCCAAGGTTGCCGGGGTGGAGATCGCCCCGGGCCACCCGGGGCCCTATCGGTCGCCCTTCAGCCTCACCCCCGAGGCCCAGGTGAGCGGCTTTCCTGCGGTGCTGGGCAAATTGGCGGAGCTGCCCAAGGCCGACCTGGTCCTGGTGCTGGGCGCCGACCTCACCCCGGAGCTGCCGCCCCTGGGCTGGAAGCTCCACGAAGCCAAGGAGAAGGACGGCTTCCAACTGCTGGTGGCCAACAACCGCCGGACCAAGTTCGATCGTTACGCCACCCTGTCGCTGCGCTATAAGCCGGGGAGCGAACGGCTTCTCATCGCCGGGCTGATCAAGGCCATCCTCGCCGCCAACCCCGACTTGACCCCGGCGGTGGCGGCCACCGGCCTGGACGAGCTCAAAGAGAGCCTCAAGAAGCTCACCCTAAAAGACGTGGCCGCCAAGACGGGCGTGGATGAGAGTCTCCTTAAAGAAGCCGCGGCCCGGCTGGCCCGGGCCCAGGCCCCGGCCATCATCTTCGGCGCCGAACTCAGCGGACAGGATAAGGGCCGGCAAAACGCCGTGGCCCTGGCCGATCTATTTCTCTTGGTGGGCAAACCCGGCGTTCCCGGCAGCGCCCTCTATCCGGTGGCAGAGAAAAATAACACCCGGGGAGTGTGCGAGGTCGGGGTCCTGCCGGACCGCCTGCCCGGCTTTGTACCCCTGGATGCCGAGACCGCCGAAATTTTCTGGGGCAAGAATCCGCCCCACCGCGAACCCGGCCCCACCCTGGAAGAACTCCTTGACCTCCTGGAGAAGGGAGAGGGGGGAGTGGCGCCCCAGGCCCTCTATCTTCTGGGAGGCGATCTGCTGCGGACCCTGCCGCATCGGAGTCGAGTCGCCAAACTCTTAAAAAAGATTCCCTTTATCGTGGTGCAGGATGCCTTCCTCACCGATACCGCCCAACTGGCCCAGGTGGTGTTGCCCGTGGCCATCCACGCCGAACAGGAAGGCACTTTCATCAGCAGCACCGGGCAACTGGGGCTGCTGTCCCAGGCCCTGCCCGCCAACGGGGTGCGGCCCGACTGGCAAATCATCAGCCAGCTTGGGGTTAAGATGGGCTTTGCCATGAAATATGGCAGCCCCAAGGAGGTCTTCCGGGAACTGGCCCAGAAGATGCCCCTGTGGGCCGGCTTGGCCCCCAGGCTCAGCAGCCCCAGCCCCGATTTTAAGATGGACCTGAAGGGCCAGTTCGTGCCCTTCGAGACGGACCTCAGCCTGCCGGGGCGCCGGCCCTTCACCCTGGTGATCGGGAAATCCCTGCAGCACTCCGGCTCCTATACCACGCATCACCCCTGCGGCACCCTGGTGGTTACTCCCGGGGCCCGTCTAAAGATCAACCCGGAAGACGCCGCCGGCCTGGGTCTGGCGGAGGGCGAGGCCGCCAGGGTCACCTCCTCCCAGGGTGAGGTGAGGGCGCCCGTCACCCTGGCCCGGGACCTGCCCCCGGGCCTGGTTGTGCTGCCGGAACATTTTGCCGTCCCCGCGGCCCATGATTTGACCCTTAACTCCAACCTGGTGCGTGTGACCATCCAAAAGGGTTGAGAAGATGAATCTGCCCCTGTTGATATTACTGAGCATCGTCAAAATCGGCGTGGTGATGGTGATCCTGCTCACCGCGGTGGCCTATACGGTCCTGCTGGAGCGCAAGGTCCTGGGCTTCATCCAACTGCGCTACGGCCCCAACCGGGTGGGCCCCTGGGGACTGCTGCAGCCGGTGGCGGACCTGCTCAAGCTGCTGTTCAAGGAGGATTTCACTCCTCCCGGGGCCAACCGGATTCTGTTCATCATGGCCCCCATCCTCAGCGCAGGCACCGCCTTCCTGCCCTTTGCCGCCATCCCCTTCGCCAATACCATCTTGCCCCCGGAGATCTCGCTGTTCGGGCACAAGGTGAACCTCACCGCGGCGGCCCTGAACCAGGGGGTGATCGCCGACGTCAACGTGGGGCTGCTCTACATCTTTGCCGTCTCGTCCCTGGCGGTGTACGGCGCGGTGTTGGGCGGCTGGTCCTCCAACAATAAATACTCCTTACTGGGCGCCCTGCGCCTCAGCGCCCAGATGGTCAGCTACGAAATAGCCCTGGGACTCTCGGTCATCGGGGTGCTGATGCTGGCCGGCAGCCTGAGCATGGTGAAGATCGTCGAAGCCCAGAAGTGCATGCCCTTCATCGTTTACCAGCCCTTGGGATTTCTCCTCTTCCTGACTGCCGCCTTTGCCGAATGCGCCCGCACCCCCTTTGACCTGATTGAGTGCGAAAACGAGCTGGTGGCCGGGTTCCAGACGGAATACAGCTCCATGAAGTGGGCCCTCTTTATGATGGGGGAATACACCCACATTATCGTAGCCTCAGCCCTAATTGTGACCCTGTTCCTGGGCGGTTGGCACGGGCCGGTGTTGCCTCCGGTGCTCTGGTTTATGTTGAAGACCTTTGTGATAATCTTCTTCTTCATCTGGGTGCGGGGCACCTTCCCCCGCTTCCGTTTCGACCAGCTCATGCGCTTAGGCTGGAAGGTGCTCGTGCCCCTGGGTTTGGCGAACATCGTCTTCACCGGGGCGCTAATCTTATTTCTCAAGGGTTAACCCATGATTATGCCATTGCTCAAGGGATTGGCCACCACCCTGCGGATGGTGTTTACCAAGCCCATCACCCAACAGTATCCCGAAGAGAAGCGGCCGATGTTCCCCCGCTGGCGGGGGCATCCGCAACTGACCGTCGATCCCGACGGCCGGCGCCGCTGCGTAGCCTGCACCCTGTGCATGGTGGTCTGCCCCTCCAATGCCATCCGGGGCATTGTCGCCGCCGAAGGCCCGGAGCACGAGAAGTACCCGGTGCAGTTCACCATTGACCTGCAGCGCTGCATCTTTTGCGGCCTCTGCCAGGAGGCCTGTCCCAAGGGGGCCATCAAGCTGAACAACGCCTATGAACTGGCCCAATATGATAAGAAAGCCCTGATTCTCAACATTGACACGGCAACTCAGCCAGAATCCAACTTGCGGCTGCAGGATTGGCTATAAAGGAGGCCTGGGGGATGCAGATTCTGTTTTTCATCCTGGCCGCAGTGGCCCTGATCTCCGGCGGCCTGGTGGTCTTTCAGCGCCACCCCTTGAGAAGCGCCCTCTGGCTCATCGTCAACTTCTTTGCGGTAGCCGGCATCTACTTGCTGGCCCATGCCGAGTTCATCGCCGCCATCCAGGTGATCGTTTACGCCGGGGCCATCATGGTGCTGTTCCTGTTCGTCATCATGCTCCTGAATCTGCGGCAGCCCGAGGAGTCCCCGGCAATTCCCTATATCGGGCAGAAGTTTCTGGGCGCGGTCCTGGCCGGCTTCACCGCCCTGATCATGATTTACGCCTACCACCGGGCCAGCCTGCCGGCGGGCCGGGAAGTCCTACCGGGCCTGGGCAACACCGAATCCATTGCCCGCAGCCTGTTTACCGATTACCTGCTGCCCTTTGAGGTCACCTCGGTCCTGCTCCTGGTGGCCATCGTCGGCGCGGTGGTCCTGGCTAAAAGTAAGTTGAAGTGAGAATTAGGGGAGAATGCCCATGGCAGTGCCCTTGTCTTATTACCTGGCCCTGAGCGTGGCCCTGTTCGCCCTGGGAGTGATCGGGGTGATCATTCGGCGCAACGCCATCGTCATCTTCATGAGCATCGAGATGATGCTCAATGCCGTCAACCTGGCCTTTATCGGGTTTGCCGACTATTTTAAGGCGGTGGACGGACAGATGTTCGTATTTTTCGTCTTGACCGTGGCCGCCGCGGAAGTGGCGGTGGGCCTGGCCCTGATTGTCGCCATCTTCCGCAACCGGGGCTCCATTTATGTTGACGACCTGAATATCCTCAGGTGGTGAGGCGATCCTCATGATGGATTATGTCTGGCTGATACCCCTGTTCCCCCTCATCGGCTTTTTGATCAACGGCCTGCTGGGCAAGAGATTGTCCAAGAATGTGGTGGGAACTATCGGCTCGCTGGCCGTGGGCCTGAGCTTCCTGCTCACCGTGGGCATCTTCCTGGAATTCTTGCAGCTGCCGCACGGGTCCCGGGTGGTGGAAAAGACGGTGTTCACCTGGATCTCCTCCGGCAGTTTCCAGGCCCAGGCGGCCTTTCTCATCGACCCCCTGTCCCTGGTGATGCTCCTGGTGGTCTCCGGGGTGAGCACCCTGATCCACATCTACTCCGTGGGTTACATGCACGATGACCCGGGGTTTTACCGCTACTTCTCCTATCTCAACCTCTTCGTCTTTAATATGCTCATCCTGGTGAGCGCCAATAACTTCCTGTTGATGTTCGTGGGTTGGGAAGGAGTCGGGCTCTGCTCCTACCTCTTGATCGGCTTTTGGTATGAGCGCCGCTCGGCCAGCGACGCGGGCAAAAAGGCCTTCGTGGTCAACCGCATCGGCGATTTCGGCTTCCTGCTGGGCATCTTCATCATCTTCTGGACCTTCGGCAGCCTCAATTTCCAGGAGGTCTTCGCGGCCGCCTCCCATTATCCGGTGGGCTCCGCGGTGATCACCGCCGCCACCCTCTGCCTGTTTTTGGGGGCCACCGGCAAGTCGGCCCAGATTCCTCTCTACGTCTGGCTGCCCGACGCCATGGAAGGCCCCACCCCGGTATCCGCCCTGATCCACGCGGCCACCATGGTCACCGCGGGGGTCTATATGTTGGCCCGTTGCAGCGCCCTGTTCGTGCTGGCCCCGGTCTCCATGACGGTGGTGGCGGTGGTGGGCCTGCTCACCGCCTTTTTCGCCGCCACCATGGGCATGGCGCAATTCGACATCAAACGCGTCCTGGCTTATTCCACCGTGAGCCAATTGGGATATATGGTCATGGCCTGCGGCGTGGGGGCCTTTGTCTCCGGTATCTTCCATCTCATGACCCACGCCTTTTTCAAGGCCCTCCTCTTCCTGGGATCCGGCTCGGTAATCCACGGCATGCACGGCCAACAGGATATGCGCCACATGGGCGGCCTCAGGAAGTACATGCCCATCACCTATTGGACCTTTATGGTGGCCACCCTGGCCATTTCCGGCATCTTCCCCTTCGCCGGCTTCTTCAGCAAGGATGAAATCCTCTTTTACTCCCTGGTGGACGGCCACGTCCTCTACTGGGGCATCGCCACCGTGGCCGCCTTAATCACCGCCTTCTACATGTTCCGGGCGGTGTTCATGACCTTCCATGGCAAGGAAAGGTTTGACCACCACGAGGTCCACCCCCATGAAGCGCCCTGGACCATGGCGGCGCCGCTGATCATCCTGGCGGTCCTGTCCGCGGTGGGCGGTTTGGTGGGGTTCCCCATCATCGAAGGGGCCCATAAGTTCAAAGAGTTCCTGGCCCCGTCCATCGCCACCCTGCACCCTGAGGGGCACCATGCCGTGTCCTTCGAAATCTTCATGATGGCCTTTAGCATGAGCGTCGCCGGCGTGGGCATCTTCATCGCCTACAAGTGCTACCTCAAAAAGCCGGACCTGCCGGCCCGGGTGGTGGCGAAATTCCCGGTGGTCTACGAATACATCTATAACAAATATTTTGTGGATGAGTTTTATGACGCCGCGGTGGTGGAGCCGGTCAAGGAAGGCTCCGACTTCCTGTGGCATGGGGTGGATGAAGGGGTGGTGGACGGCGTGGTGAACGGCAGCGCCGGCACCGTCGCCTGGATCAGCGCCCATCTCCGCAAGCTGGAAACCGGCTTCGTACAAACCTATGCCCTGGCCATCCTTCTGGGGATGGTGCTCATCGGGGGCTATCTCATCGGACGTTAACCTGAGGGTGGCTCAATGCATCTACCAATCCTCTCCATCCTGATCTTCCTCCCCCTCCTGGGGGTGGGGCTGCTGCTGTTGCTGGACCGGAACAACCACCAGGTCCTCAAAGGCGCCACCTTGGGGATCTCCCTGTTGGAGCTGGGCTTCTCCCTGCCCCTGTGGTTCCGCTTCGACAACGGCACCGCCGCCATGCAGTTCGTGGAGCGCCACAATTGGCTTCCCAGTTACGGCGTCAGCTATTACCTCGGGGTGGATGGCTTCTCTCTGCTGCTCATCCTGCTCACCACCTTTCTAACCCCGCTCTGCGTGCTGGCCACCTGGACCGACATCCAGACCCACGTCAAGGAGTTCATGATCTGCCTGCTGGTCCTGATGAGCGGCATGATCGGGGTGTTCGCCTCCCTGGACCTCTTCCTCTTCTACATCTTCTGGGAAGTGATGCTGATCCCCATGTACCTGCTCATCGGCGTCTGGGGCAACCCGGCCCGGCGGGTCTATGCGGCCATCAAGTTCTTCCTGTTCACCATGTTCGGCTCGCTGCTGATGCTGGTGGCCATTTTGGTGCTTTACTTCCACTGCGGCAAGGCCACCGGCGTTTACTCCTTTGATCTGCTGCAGGATGTACGGCCTGCCCATCCCCTTTCATATGCAGTATTGGATGTTCCTGGCCTTTGGCCTGGCCTTCGCCATCAAGGTGCCCATGTTCCCCTTCCACACCTGGTTGCCCGACGCCCACACCGAAGCGCCCACGGTGGGGTCCGTCATCCTGGCCGCGGTGCTCTTGAAGATGGGGACTTACGGTTTCCTGCGCTTCAATATGCCGTTGTTCCCCCAGGCGGCCCATTACTTTGTGCCCCTGTTTTCCATCCTGGCCCTCATCGGCATCATTTACGGCGCCCTGGTGTCCATGATGCAAAAGGACCTGAAGCGCCTCATCGCCTTCTCCTCCGTGAGCCACCTGGGCTTTGTCATGCTGGGGCTGTTCACCTTCACCATCTCGGGGGTGCAGGGCGGCCTCATCCAGATGATTAACCACGGCATCTCCACCGGCGCCCTGTTTTTGATCGTGGGCATGATCTACGAGCGGCGCCACACCCGGATGATTGCCGAGTTCGGGGGTCTGGCCACCCCCATGCCCATTTTCGCCACCATCTTCATGATCGTCACCCTGTCTTCCATTGCCGTGCCCGGCACCAACGGCTTCGTCGGCGAATTTCTCATCCTTTTGGGCACCTTTAAGAGCAATATCGTCTATGGCACCATCGCCGCCACCGGCGTCATCCTTTCCGCCTGTTACATGCTCTGGATGTTCCAGCGGGTGGTCTGGGGGGAAGTGACCAACGTGAAAAACCGGGAACTCACCGATCTCTCCTTCAGGGAGATCGCCATCTTTCTGCCGCTGCTGCTGTTCATCATCTGGATCGGGGTCTATCCCAACACCTTCCTGAATAAGACCAAGGCCACTACCGACAATTTTTTGGCCATGATGGAAAAGGCCCAGGCCTGCCAGGTCACCCAAACCCAAGTCTGTAAGGGGGAGGCGCTATGACCCTCACCATCCCCGGTTTCCATCTGTACAGCATCGGGCCGGAGCTCATTTTGACCCTCACCGCCATCGTCATCCTGCTGGTGGACGCCCTCTCCCCCCGGGGCCGCAAGGCCTATTTTCCCCAGCTCAGCCTCCTGGGCCTGGCCGCCGCGGCAGTGATGACCGTCCTCATGTGGGGCCTCCGGGGCACCGACTTCGCCCGCATGATCTACGTGGACAACTTTACCTTCTTCTTCTATCTGATCTTCATCCTGGGGACCGCCCTGACCGTAATGATCAGCCGGCAATACCTGGAGGACTACGGCAAAAATCTGGGCGAATACTACGCCCTGCTGCTCTTTGCCACCGTGGGGATGATGCTCATGGCCGCCAGCGCCCATCTCATCATGCTCTTTTTGGGCCTGGAGGTGATGTCCATCGCGGTGTACGTCCTGGCGGGCCTGTTCCGGGAGGATCCCCGCTCCAACGAAGCCTCCCTGAAATACCTGATCCTGGGCTCCTTCTCCAGCGCCTTCCTGCTCTTCGGTATGGCCTTCCTTTACGGCGCCGCCGGGGGCACCCTGTATCTGGACCAACTGCGCTACGGCCCTGATGGGCCACACCTTCATGCGGCCCCTCACCCTGCTGGCCATGGCCCTGCTGCTGGTGGGCTTCGGCTTCAAGGTGGCCTCGGCGCCCTTCCACATGTGGACCCCGGACGTCTATGAGGGGGCCCCCACCTCGGTTACCGCCTTCATGGCGGTGGGGGTGAAGGCCGCGGCCTTCGCCGCCTTCGCCCGGGTCTTCTTCCTGGCCTTCCTGGCGATGAAGCTGGACTGGAACATGCTCCTCTGGGTCCTGGCGGTGGCCACCATGACGGTGGGCAACGTCACTGCCATCGCCCAGACCAACATCAAGCGCATGCTGGCTTATTCCTCCATCGCCCACGCCGGCTACCTGCTGGTGGCCCTGGTGGCCGCCAACCAGTTGGGCGCGGTGAGCCTCCTTTACTACCTGCTGGCCTATACCTTGATGAACCTGGGGGCCTTCGGGGTGGTGATCCTGGTGGGACGCAAAAAGGACAGCTATCTCAATATCTACGACTACTCCGGTCTGGGCTTCCAGCACCCCGCCCTGGCCGCGTGCATGGCGCTGTTCATGTTCGCCCTGGCGGGCATGCCTCCCACTGCCGGGTTTGTGGGCAAATTCTACATCTTCTCCGCCGCGGTGCAATCGGGCTACATCTGGCTGGCCATCATCGGCGTGATGAACTCCCTGGTATCGGTCTTTTACTACCTGAGGATCACGGTGCTCATGTACATGAAACCCGCCGAAGCCGACCTGGGTCCGGTGGCTTTCTCACCCGGCCCCACCGCGGTGCTGGCCGCCACCGCCGCCGGCGTGCTGCTCATCGGCATCTTCCCCGGCTCCCTCTACGACCTGGCGGTGAATGCGGTGAAGATCTTTCCCGGCCTGTAACCGGCCCCATCTGCCCCACGCCAAAAAAAACAGGGCCCCGGCGGGCCCTGCTTTTTTTGGACGAAAAGATCGCTGGATCAAGCCGCCTGGTGGGTCCGCTTCTTCAGGCGGTTGGCCTTCTTGCGCAGGATGTCGATCTGTTTGCGGGGGGCGCCCGCGGCAATGGCCTCCAGCTTCTTGGCCCGGAGCTGCCGCGCCTTCTCCTTCAAATCCCGCACGCTCACGATCACCTTTTCCACGGCTTTCCCTGCTTCCTTGATGCCCTGCACCTTTTTGATGGCGCCGAGCAGCTCTTCTTTGTTCATGCCGTGGACGCCGCTGATCTCCCCCAGTTCCAGGGCGTATTTGCGCAACTCCGTGGCGGTCATCTTATCCAGGGGCTTTTCTTTCTTCTCTTTGCGTTCCTTTGTGGCCATGTTTCCTCTCCCGGTATATAGTTCAAGGTTCAAGGTTATCGCCGTTACTTCTAGCACGGGATCATCCCGCTTCCCCCGGGTATACTTATGAGCCTCCGCTGGCGACCCGGCGCGGCTATTACATTTAACTTAACCGATCAATCTGCTGATATCTTGCCCGTAATTAATGTAGCCCGCACGGCGCCGGGAACTCATGCTCGAACAGCCGATGGGTCTTGCCGCCAACCGGCAGACGGTCCACCTATGTTCACAACTACCTCTCTCTTCCTCCATCTTTTCCGCCAGCTTGATGAAGGGCTTTATCAGGTCGATGGGGATGGGGAACAGGGTGGTGGAGTTTTTCTCGGCGGCGATCTCCCGCAGGGTCTGGAGATAGCGCAACTGCAGGGACATGGGCTCGGTGGCCAGGATCCGGGCGGCATCGGCCATCTTGCCGGACGCCTGGAATTCGCCCTCGGCGTTGATCACCTTGGCCCGCCGCTCCCGCTCCGCCTCCGCCTGCTTGGCGATGGCCCGCTGCATTTCCACCGGCAGATCGATGGAGCGCACCTCCACCAGGGTCACCTTGATGCCCCAGGGCTCGGTTTGCTTATCCAGAATCTCGGCCAACTGGGTGTTGACCTTCTCCCGTTCGGCCAGCAAGTCGTCCAGCTCCATCTGGCCGCAGACGCTCCTCAAGGTGGTCTGGGCCAGCAACTGGGTGGCCGACCAATAATCCCGCACCTCGATGATGGCCTTCATGGCGTCGATGACCCGGAAATAGACCACCGCGTTCACCTTCACCGAGACGTTGTCCCGGGTGATGACGTCCTGGGACGGGACCTCATAGGTCGCCAATTGCAGGTTGACCTTGACCAGCCGGTCCACCATGGGAATGATGATGATGAGGCCCGGCCCCTTGGCGTGTGGAGGGACCGGCCCAGGCGGAAGATCACCCCTCGTTCGTATTCGTTCAGGATCTTGATGGCACTCATGAGAAACAGGAACGCAAGTGCGATGATCACTAAGCCAAAAGCTCCCCATAGCCGCCTCCTTAAGATTTTTGCGTTACCCGGCGCACCCGGAGTTTCAAGCCCCGGACCGCCAGCACCTCAACGGGTTCCTGGGGGGCGATGGGCTCGTCGCTCACCGCCTGCCAGTTTTCGCCGTGGATGAAGACTCGTCCTTCGGGAGCCAGGGGGGTCACGGCCACCCCCTGTTCCCCCACCAGGCCCTCGGCCCCGCTAACGACGCGCCGCCGGTGGCTGCGGAAAACGATGCCCGCTACTACGATGAAAAAGAGGGAAATGGTGAAGACCGTGGGAAGCAGCACTCCCCAGGAAACTCCCATACCGCCGCCTCCTTTCTCCCGGAACAGCATGATGGCCCCCAATAACAGCGCCGCCACCCCCGCCAGGGAGAGCATCCCGTAACTGCTGACCTTGAACTCCAGAATGAAGAAGACGAAGGCCAGCAGGATCAGGAGGACGCCGATGTAATTGACGGGCAGGGTCTGAAAGGCGAACAAGGCCAGCAGCAGGCAGGTGGCGCCGATCACCCCGGGCAGCACCACCCCCGGATGGGCCAGCTCAAAGTAGATGCCGGCCAGGCCGATCATCATCAGGATGAAGGCAACGTTGGGGTCGGCGATGTGCTCCAGGATGCGGTAGCGCAGGCTCTCGGGGATTTCCCTAAGCGGCGCCCCTGCGGTTTGCAGAACCTGCGGTTTGCCCTGCACCAGCACCCGCCGGCCGTTGACCTTGGCCAGCAGATCGTCCAGGTTGTCGGCCATGCAGGTCCACGACCTTGAGTTTCAGGGCTTCGGAGGCCGAGATGGAGACGCTCTGGCGGATGGCCTTCTCCATCCAGTCCGGGTTGCGGCCGTGTTCCTCGGCCAGGGCCCGCCCGTAGGCCACAAAATCGTTGAGCACCTTCGTTTCCATGGTCGGGTCCATCTTGCCGCCCATAGCCGATGGACACGGGGTGGGCCGCGCCGATATTGGTGCCCGGGGCCATGGCGGCCACGTGCGCCGCCTGGGTGATGAAGACCCCGGCGGAGGCGGCCCGGGCCCCGCTGGGAGAGACAAAGACGATCACCGGCACCCGGGCGTTGGAGATGGCCTGGACGATTTGCCGCATGGAGCTATCCAGCCCCCCCGGGGTGTCCAACTGCACCACCAGGGCTTCGGCCTGCTGCTTCTCCGCCTCTTCGATGCCTGCCAGGATGAATTCCGCCAGGCCGGGGTTCACGGAACCCACTGCGTTCAGGTAGTAAACGGGCCGGGGCGCGGCCCGGCAAACCGCGGCCGCAAACAGCAGGGTGAGTATGATGAGGGCAAAAATCCCTGAGCCGCGTTTCATCTTAATAGCCTTCAGCGGTTAGCTTTCAGCTTTCAGCTAAAAACTAAACCCGGTTAATGGTGCTATTAATGGTTTTGCGAATAATTAAAACTTTGTAACTCGTTCCCAAGTTGTACTTGGGAACGAAAATGCTTGCCAAGCTTAGCTTGGCGGATAAAGCCCTGCAGGGTGCGCCCTGCGCCCCGGAATATTGCTTGCTTACTATAATCTAATGGTGCGCAGTGCGCACCCTACATGAACTTTCAGGTTTTTTGGGCGACCCAGCGGGTCGCCCCTACTGCTTCTTGCTAATCTTCTTCATGTTCCGCCAGATACTCCATCACCCGTTGCATGTCCTCCCAGGTCTTTTGGCGCTCCCGGGGAAACCTGAGGAGATAGGAGGGGTGGAAGGTAGGCATCACCCGGATGTGGTCGTAGCGCTGCCAGCGCCCCCGCAGGCGGGTAATGGGTTCTTTGGTGCCCAGCAGGGCGTGGGTGGCCACCTTTCCCAAGGTGACGATCACCCGAGGCCGGATGGCCTTAATCTGCTTGAGCAGATAGGGCAGGCAGGCCTCGATTTCGTCGGGCTGCGGGTCCCGGTTCCCCGGGGGGCGGCTCTTGACCACGTTGGTGATGTACACCTCTTCCCGGTCCAATCCCAGCTTGTTGCAGCATGTTGTTGAGGAGTTGCCCGGCCGCGCCCACAAAAGGCCGCCCCTCCAGGTCTTCCTCCGCCCCGGGGGCCTCGCCGATGAACATCAGGCGGGCGCTGGGCGAACCCTCCCCGAAGACCAGGTTCTTGGCCCCGGCGTAGAGCTTGCAGCGCCGGCAGCGCCCCATCTCTTGCCGGATTTCCTCCAGGGTTACACCCCTCTCGGCCGCGGCCTCGCCCGCGGCAGGCGGCGCCGCGGCCGGCTCCTGGGGCAGGCCCCGCCAGCCCAGACGCCGCTGGTAGCGGAGCCACTCCGTCAGGTGCTCCGTCAGGGCCAGCAATTCCGCCGCCGGGTCCTCAGCCATCCAGCCCACTTACCCCCTCTCCGCCGCTGGTGGAAAGCAGCTTCGCCACCTGGTCCAGGAGGCGGTCCGCCACCTCTTCCTTGCTCAGCAAGGGCAGCCGCAGCGGCTCACCTTCCCGGCGCAAGATGGTAACCTGGTTGGTGTCCACCGCGAAGCCGGAGTCGGTCCGGGTAACGTCGTTGACCGCGATGAGGTCCAGGTCTTTCTCCTTGAGCTTTCTCAGGGCTTCGGCCTCCAGATCGTGGCTCTCCGCCGCGAACCCCACCATCACCTGCCGGGTTTTGAGCCGGCTCAGCTCCCGCAGGATGTCCGGATTTTGCACCAATTCCATCTGCTCGGCGCACTTCCCCCGTTTGAGCTTGCGCCCCTCCAGGGCCCGGGGCCGATAGTCGCCCACTGCCGCGGCCATCAGCAACGCCTCCGCCGCGACAAACCTTTCCTGCACCGCGTCCAGCATCTCCCAGGCGGACCTGACCCAGACCCGTTCCACTCCGTAGGGCGCCGGCAGGGCGCTGGGACCGCTGATCAGGCATACCTCGGCCCCTCGGCGCCAGGCCACTCTCGCCAGGGCATAACCCATCTTGCCGCTGGAGCGGTTGCTGAGGAAGCGCACCGGGTCCAGGTCTTCGTGAGTCGGCCCGGCAGTCACCAGCAGGCGCCGGCCGCTGAAATCCTGAGGGCTTAACAAGCGGGCGCCGGCCTCCACAATCTCCTCCGGCTCCGGCAGCCGGCCCAAGCCCAAGGCGCCGCAGGCCAACTCGCCGCTGGCGGGCTCCATCACCTGCAAACCCCGGGCCCGGAGGCGGCCCAGATTCTCCTGGACCACCGGCGAGCCCCACATGGCGACATTCATGGCCGGGCACAGCAGCACCGGCCTGGTGGCCGCCAGCATGACGGTGGTCAGCAGATCGTCGCCGATCCCCGCCGCCAGCTTCCCGATGAGATTGGCAGTGGCCGGGGCCAGGATGATGGCGTCCACCTCCTGCCCCAGGGAGACGTGCTCCAAAGGCGCCACCGCCCCCGGCCCGAACATGGCCGCGGCCACCGGCTCGCCGGTCAGCGCCTGGAAGGTCAGGGGCGCCACGAATTCCCGGGCCGCCGCGGTCATCACCACCTGGACCCGGGCCCCGGCGCAGATCAAGCGCCGGGCCAGCTCCGCCGCCTTGTAGGCGGCAATGCCGCCGGAAACCCCCAGTAAGATGCGCTTGCCGGTGTAGGGCATAAATTTGGCCTTTTGCAGGACGGCAGAGATTGCAAGCAGTTACCAGTAGCCGTTATCAGTTTCTTTTTCTGCTCACTGCTCTACTGCTCACTGCTCACTGCTTCCCAAACACCTCCTCAAAAGAACGGGTTATACTTCCGTTCCTGGCCCACGGTGGTGACGGGGCCGTGGCCCGGGTACACCGAGTATTGGTCTCCCAGGGGAAAGATCTTGGTGCGCACCGCCTGGATCAGGTTATCGAAGGAACCGCCGGGGAAGTCGGTGCGCCCGATGGAGCCGGCAAACAGCAGATCCCCCACGTACACGGCAGGGTGCCCTTCCAGGACCAGGCTGATGCCTCCCGGGGTATGCCCCGGGGTGTGCAGGACCTTCAACCGGTAGGGTCCGAAACCGAGGAGGTCGTCCTCTTTCAGCAGCAGGTCCGCCTGGGACGGGCGCACGCGGTTGCCGGTGAATAACATGGCCTCCTCCGAAGGTTGGTTCAGCATCTGGGCGTCCGCCTCGTGGATGGCGATTTTCGCCCCGGTGGCCTCCTTCAGGGGCCAATTGGCGTCCACGTGGTCGAAATGGCCGTGGGTGTCGATAATATATTTAAGATCGAGCTTTGCCTTCTGCAAGGCCTCCAGGATTTCCTCCTCGTCGCCCCCCGGGTCGATGACCACCGCCTCTTTGGTCTCCTCATCCCCCAGGATATAGCAGTTGACCTCCAGCAATCCCACCGTCAGGCCTTTTTGAATCATGGAGCCTCCATTATCACGTCAATAATAGCAGTTCAGCCCCTGGAGGTTCAGAAAAAACTTCACTCCCTGGAGCCCGAAATAGCCCCCGAAGCCCACCAGAAAGACGCCGCAGCACGCCAGGAAGCCGCGGTAGAGGCCGTCGGAGAGGAAGCGCCGCCCCTGGGCCACCGCCCCGGACACCAGGGTGTACCAGGTGAAGTCCGCCAGGATGTGCCCCAGGTAGAAGAGGGACACCCCGGCAAATCCGTATTTTCTGGAGAACATCACGTAGCCCAGGCCGATGGTGAGCCACCAGATGAGCCAGAAAGGGTTGGCGGCGCTCATCAGCACCCCGGCCAGCACCGGAGTGCAGGCCGGAGCCCTTGCCGGCCACCAACTCCAGGCGCCCCCGGCGGGAGGCCTTCAGGGTCAGGAGACCCATCCAGCCCAACAGGACTGCCCCCAGCACGCCCACCATCCCCAGGATCGGGGGCTGATTCAGCCAGGTTCCCAGACCCAGCAATAATAGCAAGACCAGGGCCGCCTCCAGCAGGGCGTGGCCCACGATGATCAGGGGTCCGGCCCAGAAGCCGCGGCGGGCCGACTCGCCCACGGTCACCGTGAGCAGCGGCCCCGGCATCATGGCCCCGGACAGGGCCACGATAAAGGAAGTGGCAGCCACTCCGGCCAGCACCCAGGGATTCATGATTTTCCTTTTCTTCCCCTCAAAGCGCAAGTATAATCATGCTACCATAGCGGAGGCCGTAAACCAAGGTAAAATCAAGGGGATGGCCGGTTGAGGAACAGTTTAGCGATGTATTTGCTGGTGGCCCGAGAGTCACCGCCCGATTCCAAATTTGGATGAGACAGATGATACAACAAGATAAACTTATTGAAATATTCGAAGATAACGAATCTTATTCACAAGATACAAGATCGCTCTCCCTTCATTATTTCAATGAGCCGAAGAAGAAAGTTATGAGCCGGCAAGATTGGCATGCAAGTAGGTTCACTTAGGGAAAATATAATCATTGCACTACTTATTTACAAATTTGGCCTTAAAAGTATTGACACTAATATCCCAATTACTAGTAAAAGAGATAGATGTTAAACTACATGGACAACCAATTTCAATTAAAACAATAACAGGAAAATTGCTAACTGGCATTAAAATGATTTGGACTGTCGAACCGATCAGCGCTCTTGAATTAATGAAAAATTACAAACCAGAATGTGCTATGCTTTTAATACAGATAAACTGGAATCTGATACTGGGTAATTTCTATTATGTACCTTTAGATTCCCAAATACGCTGTTTTAATGCGTTAGGAAGGCAGGCTTATATTAAACTTCCAAAACAAGGAACAAATCCTCGTGGAGTAGAGTTAAGCAAAGATGCTGTTATTGCTTTAATTAATGATAATGAGACCAAGAAAATTGAAATCAATTGGAAAAAATCTACAATTAAATTTGATGCATACAAGCGATGGATTGATCTATGGGAAAAGGATTAAGTATTATGGATATTAAAAAGAGAAAATCCGCAAAGACCAGCGCTTTCGGCGCCCCAGGGAGGTTTGCCCACGATTCATCTTCCTTTTACAATAGCAGGTTATATGCTGAATGCTTCCCAAGAACAGATAACAGAATATCAGGAGAAGAAATACCTTCGGATGTCTGAATACAATCCAATGCAAGTCTTCAGAAGAGATGGCGGAACTGCCGGATAACAGCGTCCACCTGATGGTGACCTCCGCCCCCTTACAACGTTGGCAAGGAATATGACTGGGACTCCACCCTGGATGAGTATCTGGAGTTTCTGGGCCGGGTCTGGCGGGAGGTTTACCGTGTGTTGGTGCCCGGCGGCCGGGCCTGCATCAACGTCGCCAACCTGGGGCGCAAGCCCTACATTCCCTTCCACTTTGATTATTCAAGAGATGGTTGAAATCGGTTTTCTCATGCGGGGGGAAATCATCTGGAATAAAGCGTCCAGCGCCTCCCCTTCCACTGCCTGGGGAAGCTGGTGCACTCCCGCAAACCCAACTCTTCGAGATATACATGAATACATTTTGATTTTTTCAAAAGGAACCTTCTCACGAAAAAACCCTTATAAGCGAAAACCCACTATTTCCAAAGAGGAATTTCTAGAATTGACCAAGAGCGTGTGGACCTTCCCTGCCATTTCAGCAAAGAAAGTTGGGCATCCAGCGCCCTTTCCGGTGGAATTGCCTTATCGGCTGATACAACTATACACTTTTGACGGTGAAGTAGTGCTGGACCCCTTTATGGGAAGCGGCCAGGCGGCCATAGCCGCTATTCAGACCAATCGCCATTACGTTGGATATGAGACCGATGAAAATTATTCCAGGTTAGCTAATAAAAGAATCAATCAATTTCTTTTAGAGCATAAAAATCAGGGGGTTTTAGACCTGGTAATCTCAACCTGACCTTGGTTTTCAGGAATGACTGCGAAAAATTGAGCGGAGGGCGGCGGGAAAACCGTCTTCTTTGACATCAGCGAGTTTTTCTATAAGCTTTAATAATGGATAAAATCGTCATTGAAGGCGGCGTTCCCCTGCAGGGGGAAGTGCAGATCAGCGGGGCCAAGAACGCCGCCCTGCCCATCCTGGCCGCCACCCTGCTGGCCCCGGGGCAGCACCGGCTCTCCAACGTCCCGCCCCTGGCCGACATCCGCACCTGCAAAAAACTCCTGGGCAGCCTGGGGGTGCAGTTTCGGGAAGTGGCCGCGCCCGAGGGCGGGCGCCAGGTCGCTAAAAAAAAATCCTCATAGCCGACACTCAGAGCTCACGGGCTACGAGGCCCCCTACGAGCTGGTGAAGACCATGCGGGCCGCGGTCCTGGTCTTGGGCCCCCTGGTGGCCCGGGCCCGCCAGGCCCGGGTTTCCCTGCCCGGCGGCTGCGCCATCGGGGCCCGGCCCATCAACCTCCATCTCAAGGGCCTGGAGGCCATGGGGGTAAAAATCAACCTGTCCCAGGGCTACGTGGAGGCCGATGCCCGGCGGCTGCGGGGGGCCGAGATTTGCCTGGAAGCATCACGGTCACCGGCACCGAGAACCTGATGATGGCCGCCACTCTGGCCAAAGGCACCACGGTGATTAAAAACGCCGCCATGGAGCCGGAAGTGGGGGACCTGGCCCGCTTCCTGGTGGCCATGGGGGCTCAGATCGAGGGGATCGACAGCGAAATCCTCACTATCCACGGGGTGCCGGAGCTGAAGCCCGCCAGCTATACCATCATGAGCGACCGCATCGAAGCCGGCACCTACCTGGCCGCCGCGGCCATCACCCGGGGAGAGGTCACCCTGACCAACGCCCCGGTGCCCCACCTCACCGCGGTGCTGGGCAAGTTCACACGAGGCGGGAGTGCGCCTCAGCGCCGAACCGGGCCGCATCAGCGTGCATCCCGGCGGCGCCCTCACCGGGGTGGATATCCGCACCCTCCCCTACCCCGGCTTCCCCACCGACATGCAGGCGCAGTTCATGGCCTTGATGAGCGTGGCTAGGGGCGCCTCGGTGATCACCGAAACCATCTTCGAAAACCGCTTCATGCACGTCAGCGAACTGCGCCGCCTGGGCGCGGACATCAGCGTCTCGGGAAGCCACGCCATCGTCCGGGGCCGCCGTCACGCTCCGGGCGCCCCGGTGATGGCCACCGACCTCAGGGCCAGCGCCTCCCTGGTGGTGGCCGGCCTGGCCGCCACAGGGCACCACCGAAGTCCACCGGGTCTACCACCTGGACCGGGGCTACGCCAGCCTGGTGGAGAAACTGGCGGCCCTGGGGGCGCGGATCAAAAGGGTGGCGGCTTAAAAAATGAGGTGATCAATGGCTGACCAGACTTCTCTGCCCTGGGCTCAAACAGGTTCCTATCCACGGCGTCCGCACAATGAGATTCAGATTCTTATCGACGGTCAAGCGGCCTACCAAGAAATTTATAATGCCTTTAAGAAAGCAAAACGGTTCATCTACATGACGATTTCCTATGGCGCGCAAGATTTCCTCCTGGTTCCGGAGAGCAATGAAACGTTGTTCAACATTTTGAGGTCGCGCTCGAGGACGGCGTGGACGTCCGCATGGTGGTGTGGCAGCCCGCGACCGAACACCGATGATACCATCCCCGATCAGAAAATTGCAGGAGTCAATGAGGGACCCGGAAGCATTCAGGCCCGCTGGGACAAGGCGAAAGGTTATAGCGACTGGTATCGTTCCCCTCATGGTCATTTCGAGCCTTTTTACTTAGATTTCCCTGCGGAATTGGGATGCCATCATCAAAAGACATACATCATGGACGATGGCGAACGACGGTGTCGTGGCCTTCGTCGGCGGCATCAATCCGGTTCAGTCCTACTGGGATACTCCGGCACACGACTCATTGGATGTCCGACGTGTGAAGCGAGGGAATCCGACCCGCTAAAAGGACTGGAGAAGACGCCCCCGCTCCACGATATCTTCTACAGGATCAGAGGGACCCGCAGTGGGCGACGTGCTCGCAATTTCGTCGAACGCTACAATGGCGCCAGTATCCCCCATAAGGATGTGACGCTCGGATGCGGCACCTCCGGTCACCGCAGAACGAATTCCACCGGTGCCCAACGGCATAGAGGTTCAGGTAGTGAGGACGATAGCCCCGGACGACTTACCCAGCGATACAGGATGGAGAGAGGGGAATCAGGGAGCTCTACTTGAACATGCTGGGCGCCGCCGGAGGGGGAATTTGGTTTATATCGAAAACCAATATTTTTTCGACCACGGGATCATTTCCGAGATTCATGAGGCGGCTGAACGAGGCGCCAAGATTATTGCAATTTTGACGTCGAAACCGGACGAGGGGTTGCTACAGGGAAAGCGGAAAGCGTGCTAGAGAACGATCGCCTGTTATCAGGAGGATCTTCCCGTTAGTCGCTGGCCACAGAAAACGTGGCGCCTGCTCACTCTGGGCAACAGCAGGCCCGACCCCCGAGCACCGGGGAAATTCATATACAGCGAAACATATATTCACTCGAAGAATATGGCCGTGATCGGTCAGGATTGGGCATTCATGACAGGCGGATCGGCGAACATCGCCTTCACGAGCATGTGGTTTCACTCGGAAATGAATATCGCTTTCATGGACCCTGAACTGATAAGGGATTGGGTAGCAAAGCTTTGGTGCGAACACTTTCAGGTTTCGCTCGAAAGAGCGAAAGAGTTAATCGGGAAGCCGGATGATGCCTTAGCCTACTTCAAAGATCAGGCAGCCCGCAACCTAGAGGCTTTGAAACAGGACCGGAGCCTGAGGGGAGGGTATTTGACAGGGAAGGAATGGAACGCCGCCAATATCTTAGCCGCAGGGTTTGACGGGCAACTCTTTGCCTTTCCCTGAGCGGATGGAGCAAGGGCTTGCCAGGGATAGACATCTGCGGCTAAATATGTTTCTGAAATATGGCAACAGCCATTTATGCCATTAACTCATGAAAGGATTCAATGGAAGTGAAGTCCGGGTGAGATTGGCCTCCTGCCGGGAGCTGGGTCTGGCCTTGAAGAAGGGATAGCGGATGCCGGAGAGCCGGGCCGCGGCCAGGGCGCCCAGGTGATGGCCACCGACCTCAGGGCCAGCGCCTCCCTGGTGGTGGCCGGCCTGGCCGCCACCGGGACCACCGAAATCCTCCGGGTCTATCATCTGGACCGGGGCTACGCCAGCCTGGTGGAGAAACTGGCGGCCCTGGGGCGCGGATCAAAAGGGTGGCTGCCTGAGGGCGGTTTTCGGTTTTCGGTGAAAGGCAAAACCTGGGGCTATCCTGGAGTTGGCCCAGACCATGACCGAATCACCCCAAGCAAAGCGGCCACAGCCGAAGTTATTCACCAGAGGAAAGTTCTTCCTCCTCTTTCTCGCCATTCTCTCTGGTCCTTCTCTGTTCATTATCCGGGAGTATCGAGCCAAAGGCAGCGTGTCGGGCGTCACCCTCGTTGCTTCGGCCGCGACCTTGGTGATCGGTTTGATCATCGTGGTGGTCGTGGGCTGGTACGCCAACAAACCTGAGAGGTAATACCCATGCACCTCAATCTCGGCGGTTTAATCCCGATACTTGGCGGCATTTACGGTCTGCTGTTGGCCTATCGTGTTTTGCCGCGCCAACCCAAGGACCCGGAAAAGATGGAGTTGTGGCATCGGAAGTTTGGCAAGCTGATGAAGGTTCTGAGCCCGTGCCTGATCGGATTTGGGTTATTGCAATTGGTAGGAATCTTATGACTGAGGGGCTAATAACCCGGTCGAGCTAACGCGGGCGTTGGCGGTCACTCGTGGTTCACCTTAGACCTGATCGAAATGCCACTTATCTGGCCTCCATATTTTAAACGGTGCTTTAGAGGATTTCATTTATCAAGATTTTTTTAGGAAGATAGGCAAGGTTACGGCAATGAATATCAATAATAAGATAATCAACCCCAACCCCCCAACTATTAAGCACCAATAGACCCCACCCATCCCATTGATATTCATATTGGCCCGTTTAATGATGTTTTTGGCTTTTAACCCTAACACAATGGAGATGATCGACCCTATCCCAGCCAGCCAAAATATAGAGAAAAAAATGCCAATTCTAAGTAACGACTTAACTTTTCTTTGGACCTCTTCCCTGGTTGTTTCACTAAACTCCCCTCTATAGATATCTATCATTGGAGTATCCTCCTGATTAGTCAGCCCTAAGCTCATAGCCACTGCCTGGTTCCTGAAAAGCGCTTAGCTCCCCAAGTAACGATAGAGAGTTTTCTGCCACTCTTGATTACGGATTGTTTGCAATAAAACTCGATTTATGCTTTTCCGCAGTGGGCTATTGTTCACCAGGGCGATGCCATAATTCTCTTGGGAATACGTATTGGGAAGTACTTCTAATTTTCCTTGGTATCGTTGTTTGATCCGGTAACGTAGTTCCGGTGCATCATAGACGAAGGCCTTGATTTCTCCATTAATCAAGGCTTCCAACCCCTCGTCAATTGATTTATAGGTCTTAAATGAAATTAAATTGTTTTTAAGGAAAGATTCACTGGTAGTATAAGGCATCGTGCCCACGAGGGCCTTTTTCAAATCCTCCAGGCCCCGCACCGATGTCTTAAGTTGTTTCACAGTAAGCATGGAAGTTATCGTTGCAGTAAAAAATGAAACGAGAATAATGCCAATAAACATACAGATTAAAGAGACTGTCCGCCCCCCCACAGTTTTTGGATGCTTGTCTCCATATCCAACCGTAGTCATGGTAACTGCTGAAAACCAAAACCCTGATCCTATCCCCTGAATAGTATTGCCCCCAAAGTGATCAAAGTTGCGTTTCCTTTCAAACAACCACACCACTATGCCCACTAGCAGTAATGCTAATAATATTAGGATCGATATCTTTAAAACAGTTATGGAGAATAATTGTATTATTACAGAAACCAAGGGATTTCTTTCTTTGGCAACCACCGCGAGGCCCAAACCGGTGGTATAGAAAGGATAGGTAAAATCAAACTTATCCAGGCGCTCAGGAGTTATGGTTAACTCGGTGACCACGACGTCCAAAGATCCATTCGTCAGCCCTTCCAGCAGGTCATATTGGTCCAGTTCCCGAAACTCATAGCTTAAATTTAATTCCGTGGCGATTTGGCGCCAGAGATCGATACTGATCCCGGTCCATTGCCCATCTGAATCTTTCATGGAAAAGGGAGGCGCTTCTTTAGTTCCCACCACCAATTTTTTCTTGATGGACGGAACTTCCGGCCCCCTTTGCCCGTAGGCTTCCGGCGCCGGGGTCAGGGCCGCCAGCAAGGCAGCGGCGGTCAAGGTGGCTACCAGAACCCAAAATCTCGCGTGGTTGGCAAATAATTTGCCCCTTGGTGAAACCGTAGTTCTCATAGCTTGCCCCCCAAAAATCATCATTCCATCAGCTCGTAAAAGGACTCGATGGAGGGGAAGTCCGGGTGGGATTCGGCCTCCTGCCGGGAGCTGGATTTGGCCTTGAAGAAGGGGTAGCGGATGCCGGAGACCCGGGCCGCGGCCAGGGCCTCGGCATTGTCGTCCACCAACAGGGTGGACCCGGGGTTAAATGCCAATCTCTCTTGCAGAATCTTCCAGAAGCCCACTTCTTCCTTGGGGATTCCCAGGTCGAAGGAGGAGACCACTGCATCGAAATAGGCCAACAGGCCGGTCTGGTCCATCTTTAAGGCCAGGGTCTTGGTGTGGGCATTGGTCACCAGGGCCACCCGCTTCCCCGCCTCCCCCAGGAATTTCAAGAAATCTTCGGTGTCCGGGTGGACCTCGATGAGGTGGCGGATGCCCTCCTTCAGCGCCGGGATATCCAGTTCCAGCTCCCGGGACCAGAAGTCGATGTCGGTCCAGTTGAGGGTGCCCTCCTCCCGCCGGTAGCGGGCAAAGACCAGTTGCCGGGCCTCCGGCAAGGGGAGCGCCTGGCGCCGGGCGTATTCCTGGGGCACCAGGGTTTCCCAGAAGTAGTCGTCAAAGTGTTTATCCAGCAGGGTGCCGTCCATGTCCAGGAGCACCCAGGTAATTGGCTGCCAGGGAAATACCATGGGCTATCCTTCCCAATCTCTCTCATTTTTCCTTATATTTATAGAGGATTTCGGCGATTTTTCAAGCGCGGCGTCCCTTGACTCCGGGAGATGGATGCTTAAATAAAATATATTGAGTTTAAACTTTTCGAAAGGCGGAGGAGCATGATCATGCCTATAATTTTTCGGGAACCGGGGCCAACCCAGGATCCCCTCCGAGAGCTGGAGCAACTGCAGCGCCGCATGGACTGGCTCTTTCAAGGCGGCTACGGCCCGGAGCGCTCACCCTGGCAGGTGGGAGTCTACCCCCTGGTGAATCTCTCCGAAGACCGGGATCATATCTATGTGCGGGCCGAGCTGCCCGGGGTCAAGGCGGAAGACCTGGAAATCACCATCCAGGACCTCAGCCTGATCCTCCGGGGCGAACGCAAGATCGCCTCCGAGGAAAAGCAGGTCAATTACCAGCGCCGGGAACGGGAATCGGGCTTTTTCCGGCGGGTGCTGGCCCTGCCTTCCCGGGTTCAGCCGGACAAGGTGGAAGCCACCTGTAAGGACGGCGTCCTGACCATCAAGTTGGCCAAGCCGGAAGAAGTCAAACCCCGGAAGATCAAGGTAAAGGTTGCCTGAGGGAGGACTCATGACTGAAAAGGAACTGCAGGTAAAGGCCAAGAAGGAGGCTCCGGCCAAGGGAGAGCGGGTTCGCCCCGGACGGGTCTTCCTGCCGGCGGTGGATATCTTCGAGACCCCCGAGGCCCTGGTAATGGTAGCCGACATGCCCGGGGTGGCGGCGGATAAAGTGACCGTGGACTTGCGGGACAATCACCTGATCATCTCCGGCGAAGTGGCCCCGCCGCTGAGCCAGGGCGAAACCATGGTGGAGCAGGAATACTACACCGGGGACTTCATCCGGGAATTCCACCTGGGCAGTCTGATCGATCAGGGCAAGATCGAGGCCCTCATGAAGGACGGGGTGCTGCGCCTGGTGCTGGCCAAGGTGGCGCGGGCCAAACCCCGGAAGATCGAAGTGAAGACCGCCTGAGCTGGCAAAACTCGGGCGCCCCGCGGCGGGAGACGCGGCTCCGGGAGCTGCGCCTCCCCCTTTTTTTGGGGGAAGGCCTAGAAGCTGTTGCAGTCCCAGTTGCGACAGTTATCCATGAGTAAGGGCGGATTTTAAACCCGACCCCTACGGGGGCCTTCAGCTGCGCTCAGAATGGCATTGTCTAATGCCTGTGCTTGGGCCCGCCTCTCACGAATAAAAGAGAAAATCATTTTAGAGAGGCTGGAATGGTGAGTTGAGCAAAAATGATTTATCACGCCCTGGCAAATCTCGTCATAGTAGGCCACCTGGCCTTTGTTATTTTCGCAGCTTTAGGAGGGTTCCTGGCGCTCAAGTGGAGGAGCCTGGCGTGGATCCAGGTGCCGGCCTTCCTGTGGGGGGCGCTCGTTGAACTCGCCGGTTGGGTGTGTCCCCTCACCCCTCTGGAGAACTGGCTGCGGGAGAAAGGCGGGGGGCTGGTTTACCGTACCGGCTTTATCGAGCATTATATCCTTCCCCTCCTGTACCCTGATATCCTCACCCGCAGCCTGCAGATCTTCCTGGGCCTCCTGGTGCTGGGCGTTAATCTGGGCCTTTATGGGTGGATCTTATGGCGAACGGCGCAAAAGCGGGCGAGAGTGAATTCAAGTTCTCCCGGTTAACCTGGTTGCAGGTTGCTGTTATGACCGGGAACTTATCAAAATATTAAAATTTCCCATATCCAAACCATATCCGCAAATTTCCCCACTCCACTGATACGTGTTTATTGTGGCAAATGAGCGACATAAGCATCCGGCGCACATCTGCCCTTGACTTTGCACCTAGGAGCCTTAACGTAACCTCCATGAAAAGGAGGACACATAACATGACTATACGGGAATACCTGGGTTAAACCACTCATGGCCTGGCTCACTGATACCATCTTGCTGGCAGCCTTGCCGGCTCTGGCCTGGCGGTTAAGCCGCCGGTCCTGCCCCCCATATACTAAGAACCGGATTAAGATTGGGCTAAATTTTAATAATCATTAACCATAAGTCTATGAGGTGGCTGCCATGAGCTCGAAGAAGAAAGGAACAGGATTTACCCGCCGGGATTTCGTGAAGACCGTGGGACTTACCGGGCTGGCCGTGGGGACCGGCACGGTGGGGGCCCTCGTCGCGCCGGAGCCGCCAGCCCTTGCCGCGCCGGAGCCGCCGGCCCCCGCCGCGCCCGAGCCACAGGCCCTCGCCCAGCAGATCACCGGCGTGCCGGGTTCGCCCAGCGCCACCACCACCATCGACGGCAAGCAGCTGCCGCCGCCGCCGCCGAAGTTCGGCGGCGAGATCAAGGATACGGCCGCACAATCCAAGCCCTACTGGCCGCCGCGGGTCGTGCCGCCCAGGGCGCGCCCAACGTGCTGCTGATCATGACCGATGATGCGGGCTTCGGCCTCGCCAGCACCTTCGGCGGGGTAATTCCGACCCCGGCCCTCGACCGGGTGGCAAAATATGGCCTGCGCTACACCAACTTCCATTCCACCGCGCTGTGCTCGCCCACGCGTGCCGCGCTGATCACCGGACGCAATCATCATTCGGCCGGTTTCGGCGTAGTGGCGGAGCAGGCCACCGGTTTCCCCGGCTACGACAGCATCATCACCAAGGACAAGGCCACCATCGGGCGCATCCTCAAGGAGCAACGGCTATGCCACCTCGTGGTTCGGCAAGGACCACAACACGCCTGAGTTCCAGGCCAGCCAGGCAGGCCCGTTCGACCAGTGGCCCATCGGCATGGGCTTCGAGTACTTCTACGGCTTCATTGGCGGCGACACCAACCAATGGCAGCCGAACCTGTTCCGCAACACGACGCAGATTTACCCGTTCGACGGCCAGCCCGGCTGGAACCTGACCACGGCTATGGCGGACGAAGCGATTGACTACATGGGTCGCATGAACGCGCTGACGCCCGACAAGCCATTCTTCGTCTACTACGTGCCGGGCGGCACGCACGCGCCGCACCATCCGACCAAGGAATGGGTCGACAAGATCAGCGCCATGCACCTGTTCGACCAGGGCTGGAACAAGCTGCGCGAGCAGATCTTCGAGAACCAGAAGAAGCTCGGCGTGATTCCCGCCAATGCCAAGCTCACGCCGTGGCCGAAGGACCTCCTCAAGGAGTGGGACCAGCTTGCGGCCGACGAGAAGAAGCTTTTCATCCGCCAGGTGGAAGTCTTCGCGGCCTACGCCGCCTACACCGATCATGAAATTGGCCGCGTGATCCAGGCGGTCGAGGATATGGGCAAGCTTGACAACACGCTCATCATCTATATCGAGGGCGACAACGGGACCAGCGCCGAGGGGACGATGAATCGGCACGCCCAACGAAATCGCGATGTTCAATGGCTTCAATCCGAGCGTCGAGGAGCAGCTCAAGTACTTCTACGACGTCTGGGGCACTGACAAAACCTACAACCACATGGCGGTGCCCTGGGCCTGGGCGTTCGACACCCCGTTCTCGTGGACCAAGCAGATTGCCTCTCACTTCGGCGGCGTGCGGCAGGGCATGTGCATTTCCTGGCCCAAGGTGATCAAGGACCAGGGCGGCATCCGCAACCAGTTCCATCACATGATCGACATTATGCCAACCATTCTGGAGGCGGCCGGCATCCGCCGGCCCGAGGTAGTGGATGGCATCAAGCAGAGCCCGATCGAAGGCGTGAGCCTGATGTACACCTTCGACAAGAAGAACGCCAACGCACCCTCGAGGCGCAAGACGCAGTATTTCGAGATGATGGCCGACCGCGCCATCTACCACGACGGCTGGATCGCCAGCACGAAAGTCATGCGGGCGCCTTGGGAAAACTTTGCGCCGAAGATGAGCCCGACCGAGTATCCTTGGGAGCTGTACGACCTCAGAAATGACTGGACCCAGTCGGAGGACGTTGCCGCCAAGTATCCGGACAAACTTAAGGAAATGCAGGCCTTGTTCTGGAAGGAAGCAAAGAAGTACCAGGTGCTGCCGCTGGACAACTCGTTGGTGGCCCGCGCTATCACGCCGCGGCCGAGCATCACCGCCGGCAGGAATGTCTTCACCTGGACCCGGCCGCTCACCGGCACACCGAACGGCGACGCGCCGAGCATCCTCAACGCGTCTTACAACTTCAAGGCCGAGGTGGAGATCCCGCCGGGTGGCGCCGAAGGCATGTTGATCACGCAGGGCGGCCGCTTCGGCGGCTATGGCTTCTATCTGCTCAAGGGCAAGCCGGTCTTCCTCTGGAACCTGGTGGACCTGAAGCGGGTCCGCTGGGAAGGCCCCGGCTCGCGCCCGGCAATCACGTGCTTGAGTTCGACTTCAAGTACGAGGGGCTCGGTGCCGGAACGCTGGCGTTCAACAACTACAGCGGGATAGGCCGGGGCGGCACCGGCGTCTTGAAGGTAGACGGTACCGAAGTCGCCACGCAGAAAATGGAGCAGACGATTCCGTTCATCCTGCAGTTTGACGAGTCGCTCGACGTCGGCTCGGACACGCTGACCGGGGTAAATGACGCGGATTATCAACCGCCATTCAAGTTCACCGGCAAGATCAACAAGATCACGTTGACCATTGACCGGCCCAAGCTAAGCCCCGCCGATGAATTGCTGCTCATGGAAAAGTCTCAGCGGAATAACAAAGTTACAGAGTAATAAAAAACCTCAACGGGCGCCACGGCCAGGGGCGCCCCCAACTATGCCACCCAAATAAGCCGGGGCTTGTGAAAAGAAACGGTGTTTGGGGTAAACTTTTTATCCTCAACATCATCGGGCCTTGGGTTATCGGCCGCGGTTAGCCGTGGGCCTCTTCCGGGGCAGAAGATTGATGAGCAGGTTGATAGCCGCGACCAGGAGGGCCGCGGCAAAGGCCCATCTGGTAGGGCCCCAGTCCCGGGTGGACTTCCTGCCCCAGGCGAGGTCCCGTGCAGCTCCAGCCAGGCAAAGACCGTCACCATCAGGGTGATGCCGGTCAAGGACCCCAGATTCTTTAAGACCGCATTGGTGCTGGCCGCCAGACCCACCAGGGACGGCTTCACCCCGCGGAGGATCTCGTTGAGATTCGGGGCCTGGAACAGACCCAAGCCCAGCCCCAGGAGGACGAACCTGGCCGCCAGGCCCAGGGCGGTGTCGCCGGGCCCGGTGAACACCAGGGAGGCCAGGCCGCCCAGCATCAGCAGGCAGCCGCTCCTAAGCACCAGCAGATTCCCCCAGCGGTCCGCCAGGTACCCCCCCACCCCGGCCACCGCGGCGTTGGTCAGGGCCAGGACGCCCAGCAGCAGGCCCGCCTGCCGCGGGGAGTAGCGGTAAACCTGCTCCAGGAAGAAGGGCAGCAGGAAAAAGGTCCCCATTACCGCGGCGAAGGTCAGAACCACCGCCAGCGACCCGGCCACGAAGGGCCAACTTCCCCACAACTCGCCGTGGATCAAGGGGAAGGGCTGGCGGCGCTCCAGGAAGATCAGGACCAGGAAGAGCCCGAGCCCCAGGGCCAGGAAACCCTCCGTCAGACCGTCACCCCAACCCGATTCCCGCAGCCGGGTCAGGGCCAGGACCAGCGATCCCAGGGCGAGGGGTAAGACCAGAGAGCCCCAGAGGTCCAGGGCCCCCCGCTTCCAGGCCATCTGGGACCGGAGCCTTCCCAGGGAAGTCCCGCCCACCAGCAGGGCCAGGGCGCAGATGGGGATATTGATGAAAAAGATATAGGGCCAGCCCAGGTAGTAGGTGATGAGCCCGCCCGCCGGGGCGCCCACGCTGATGCCCGCGGCAAAGGCGGTGGAAAAGAGGCCCAGGGGCAGACCCCGCTCTCCTTCGCCAAAGGTCACCGCGATGAGCTTGGGCGCCAGGCCCAGCATCAGGGCGGACCCCAGCGCCTGGCAGGAGCGGGCCGCCACCAGCCGGGGAAGGTCGGGGGCCAGGCCGCAGAGAGCCGAAGAGCCGGTGAAAACCAGCAGCCCCAGGAGATAGAGGCGCCCGGGAGCCCACAGATCCCCTAAACGGCCGCTGATCAGGAGCAGGGAGACCTGGACCAGCAGATAGGCGACCATGACCCAGGAGATTTGCGCAAGGGAGCTGCCGAATCCCCGGGCTATCTGGGGCAAGGCGATGTTGACGATGCTGGTGTCCAGGGTGGCCATGAAGGCCCCCAGGCAGACGGTGAAGAGGAGCAAACCCCGCCGGGGAAGCGGGTTGGCAGGGTTGGCCGCCGTTTTGGGCATGCCTTGAATGTTTTTTTCCAGGGAGCCGCGGCGAGGGCTCAATACCCCGCCGGGGCCTCTTCCCGCTCATATGAGGCGAAGGTGGTGTATTTGTCCCGGAAGTTGAGCTTGATCTTGCCGGTGGGGCCGTTCCGCTGCTTGCCGACGATGATCTCCGCGGTGCCCTGGTCCGGGGAATCTTCCCGGTAGACTTCGTCCCGGTAGATGAAGATGACCACGTCGGCATCCTGCTCGATGGCCCCGGATTCACGCAAGTCCGCCAGTTGCGGCCGTTTGTGCGGGTGGGGGCGGTCCTCCAGGCGGCGGTTTAATTGGGAGAGCACGATGACCGGCACCTTCAGCTCCTTGGCCAGGGCCTTGAGGGACCGGGAAATCTCCGAGATCTCCTGTTCCCGGCTGTGCACGTCAGCCCGGCCGCGCATGAGCTGCAGGTAGTCGATGACCAGCATCCCCAGTTTGCCGTCCGCCTTGAGGCGCCGGGCCTTGGCCCGGATGTCCAGAACGGTGGCCGCCGGGGTGTCGTCGATGTAGATGGGGCAATCCAGGAGATAACCCGCGGCGGTCTGCAGGTTGGCCCATTCCGCGGTGCTCAGGAAGGCCCGGCGCAGGTTGGAGGCGTCCACCTCGCCGACGCTGGAGAGGAGCCGCCGCACCAACTGCTCCCTGGACATCTCCAGGGAGAAGAAGGCCACCGGCACCTGGGGCTTGTAGGCGGCGTTGAAGGCGATGTTCAGGGCCAGGGCGGTCTTGCCCATGCTGGGGCGGGCGGCGATGATAATCAGGTCGCTGTTCTGGAAGCCCGCGGTGAGGTTGTCCAGGTCATTAAAGCCGCTGGTCACCCCGGTAATCCGGCCCTTTTCCCGGTGCCAGATGGCCTCCAGGTTGGCGATCTCCGTTTCCACCAGGGCCGACAAGGGCTGGAAGCCCAGGCGCACCTTGGACTCGGCCACCTCGAAGACCTTCTGCTCGGCGGCGTCCAGAAACTCGGCAACATCCTCCACCGGGGCAAAACAGGAGCCGGCGATCTCCTGGGTGGTGTCCAGCAGGCGGCGCAGGATCGCCTTGTCGTGCACCAGGCCGGCATAATATTCGGCGTTGGTGGCGAATCCCACCTGCTCGCTCAGACCCGCCAGGAAGACCGGCCCCCCCACTCCTTCCAACTGGCCCCGCTCATCCAACAGGGCGGTGACGGTCACCAGGTCCACCGGATCGCCCCGGCCGTAGAGGTCCAGCATGGCCTGAAAGATGCGGCCGTGGGCCTCCCGATAAAAGTCGCCGGGCTCGATGACATCGGCCACCCGGTCCAGCACCTCGGGGCGCACCAGGATGGCCCCCAGGACCGATTGCTCCGCCTCGGGCGATGGCCGGCGGGGTAAAGCCGCCGGGGTGGGCGGCTTCCGCCGGGGCCGTGGCCATCCGCTGGGCGTTGCGCCGAATGCTTCCAGGCATGGTGACTCTCCCCGGGTGGCAGAACGGTTCTCTGTTAGTAACTATTTGAATTTAAAAGATGATTTAATTACACGGGGTCATTTGATCCATCATACCGAAAACCCGGCGGGATTGCAAATGGGGGCTGGGCGCTCCATGGAGGCGGGGAAGGAATGAAAGTTAAAGATTTAGAACCAAGTTAAGGTTTTTACAGAAGATTAAGCGATCTTCCCCAGGGGGTTAGCTGGATTTTTCACCTAATGGCTCTAAATCCTGCCTCCATTCCGAGAAAAAGCAGCCAATTTTTGCATCAGGGCGCAGCGGCGAGACGCCTGGCGCCACCAGAAGCTGTTCTTATCTGGTTCCCAAGTTTAACTTGGGAACCAGGACAACGAGGACAAACCCATACGGGAAGGTTAATCTGCCTCGGCCACCACTGCCACGGTGATGTCGGTCTTGACTTCCGGGGCCAGGCGGACGGTGACCTCGTAGGTGCCCAGCTTTTTGATGGGCTCCGGCAGGTCCAATTGCTTGCGGTCGATATTGAAGCCCTTGGCCTCCAGGGCCTCGGCGATCATGGCCGCGGTCACCGACCCGTAGAGGCGCTCTCCCTCTCCCACCCGCTGGGCAATGGTGACGCTCACCCCTTCCAGTTGGGCGACATTGGCCAGGGCGGTTTCCTGCTCCTTGGCCCGGATCTCGGCATATTTGGCTTTAACCTGTTCCACCTGGGCCAGGTTGCCCCTGGTGGCTTCCATGGCCAGGCCCTGGGGAATCAGATAATTTCTGGCATAGCCCCGGGCCACCTCCACCACGGAGCCCAGGGCGCCCAGGGCGGTAATGTCTTTCGTCAGAATGACCTTCAACTCTCGATTCCTCCTCCGGCGTCCCCGGGTTGCCGGTGCAAGCGGCGAAAATCGAGCCACAGGTCCAGCACCCCCAGGATGATAATCAAGAAAAACAGCGGATTCAAAAACACCAACGGGTAGCCGATGACCCGCAGAACCCGGGGCAGCCTCAGACGGTGGAACCAGGCGGCCACCACCGCCAAACCCTGGCAGAAATAGAGGACCGCCAGGATCAGCAACAGGTTGAGGCTGAGGGAACGCAACGCGGCCACCGGAACCAACAGCAGAAAGCCGGCGCCCAGCGCCACGAAGATGAGCCATTCGGGCAGGGCCCAATGATAAAGGGGCGGCTCGGGCTTCTGGCCGCTCAGCAGCCAGGCTAATTGCCGGGCCAGGACCACGTTGAGCCAGGCCACCAGGCCGGTATTGGTGACCACCAGGGCCGGCAGCAGCCGCTGCAGCAGGGCTTCCAGTCTCGGCCGGGGAAATCCCCGGGGTCAGCGGGGCCCCGGAGGCGCCGCCACCTTCCCCCAGCACCTGGTGCACCGACTCCATGATTTCCGCGCCCCTCTGGGCCAGGAGGACCTGGGGGCTCACCCCCTGATAAGCGGCCTGTCCCAGCAAGACCAGCAGGGCCAGGCCGCTCAGGATCAGCACCGTGAGCATGATGGCCCCGGGGGCGGACAGACCCCGGTGTTGCAGGGCGCTCAGCAAGAAGCCCATGAGCAGCAGACTCAGGAAGCTGAGATGCTCCAGAGGGTTTCCAGCCCGGGCTTCAAGGCCAGGATAGCCACGACGCCGGCCAGGGCCAGCAGCAGGGCTTCCCGGTCTCCCAGGCGCCAGCCTGCCAGCAGCACCGGCAAGGGCGCCAGGATGCCCGCCAGCAGAAAACCCAGGGGGTGCAGGTGCGCCCCGATGAAGAGCAGCAGCAGGACGCTTAAACAGGCGAACCAGATGAGAGGCGGCCTCCGGGTAACAAGGCTCTGCTCCCGCCATCATGTGGCGGCGCCGTGGGGGTGTACGGAATCAGGGCCAGCAGCCGGGCTTGCTTGATGGCCCTGGTGACCCGCCGCTGGTGGCGGGCGCAATTTCCCGAAATTCGCCGGGGAATGATCTTGCCCCGCTCCGTGACAAACTGCCTCAGGGTGTTGACAGTCTTTATAGTCGATGGGCAGGTTGGCGTCCACGCAAAAGCGGCAAACCTTGCGCCGGACGTAGAACTGTTTCCGTTTGCGGCGAGGCATTACCGGCATGGCTTAGTCCTCCTGTCCCTGAGGCGGCGGCTTCCCCTCGCAGCGGGCGCTGCGGCTTCAACCGCCTCGCGGCTCAACTGCCGCCGCGGCCTCCGGCGGCCCGCGCTTCCGGCTTCCACTTCCGGGGCCGGGGCGCGCCGCAGCCGCCTTGGCCTTGGCGGCGATTTCCGCCTGCAGGGCCTCCAGGTTCACTTTGTCGGATTTCTTGGTGGTGAGAGAGCGGATGATGCGGTCGTCGATGCGGTAGTTCCGCTCCAGCTCCTTGACGGTGGCCGGCGTGCCGGCATAATCCACCAAGACGTAGTAGCCCCGGGTGACCCCTTGGATCTGGTAGGCCAGCTTCCTGCGGCCCCATTCCTCCAGCCCCACCAGGGTGCCTCCCTGGGCGGAGATGATCCGGCTGAACTTGTCGATGGTGGCCTTGACTTCTTCGTCCGGGAGGTCGCCGTTCACCACCCAGACCGACTCATAGCGGCGCATTCTTCCTCCTTATGGCCTTATGGCCCTGGCGCCTTCCGGCCCAGGGCAAGGAGAGTAAAAATAAATATTTATCAAAAGGATAGAGTCTTGTCAACCGGGAGGGAACCTAAAAGTACTTCAATAATGGACCTCCGGGAACGTGCCCCGGGAACCGTGCGGGAAGGAGGCGGCCAGTGACGCTTCTCACCTGCCGCCCCTCCGACTTGGCCAGGATCTTACTGGACGCTGAAATACGCCTCCCGCTGGGCGCTGCCGTAACTGCTGATCACCCGGCTGGTGACGGTATAACTCCCGGAGGCTGGCGTTGTTGGGCAGGGAATAGTCCACGGAATCGCTGAAGGTGCCGTTGGTATTGGTCACCGTGGTCTGGTAAGGCTGCCCCAGCAACTGGCCGCCGTAGCGGACTTCCCGCACCAGGGTGACCGAGACCGGAATATTGTCAGGGGTCAGGATGGTGTAATTCATCCCCAGGTTAACCTGCTGGCCCGGGCCGGACCACCGAGGGGTGGCGGATACCCGTGTCGACGTTCACCACGTTGCCCTGGGACGGGTTGTAATTATTGGCCTGGGCCGCGGCCTGACTGGAGCTGATCTCGCTGTTGCGGTGCTCGGCATAGAGATAGCCGCCCACGCCTCCCAGGAGCGCCGCCGGCGGCGGCGCCCACCCAGGCGCCGGTGGCGGGCGAGCCGGTGGCCGCGCCGATGATGGCGCCGAGGGCCGCGCCGGTGGCCGCGCCTCCCAAGGCGCCGGCCCCGGCGGACCGGCCCGGTCGATAATAGCCGCTCTCGGTCACGCAACCTGCCAGAGCCAGGGCAAAAATGACCACTCATTGCCAATGCCAGGATTTTCCGGATCATCTCAACTCCCTCCTTTTGCAGTGCCGGTGGGAGCCGGTTCAGATTTCTTTCGGTACAGAACGGCAATTACTAGATATATAATAAATCTTTTTTTCCGGTGTGCAAGTTTGCCAGTCTAGAGCAAAGGCGGGGATCAGCAGGGGCGGAGCCAATCAGGCTAAAAGCCTGGGCCCCGTAGGCCCCGGATATTACCAGTTCTTTGACTGCGCCTGCTATCATTAACCGCAACCACTTTGCTCACTGCTCACTGCCGGCCAACTTCTCCCGGTCCGCCAGGATCTGGTCCAGGATGCCGTTGACAAAGGCCCCGGAGTCCTCGCTGCCGTAGCGCTTGGCCAGCTCCACGGCCTCGTTGATCACCACTTTGGGGGGAATTTGGTGCTGGTAGAGGAGTTCATAGATGGCCAGGCGCAGGAGGTTGCGGTCCACCACGGCCATGCGCTCCAGGCGCCAGTGCTCGGAAAAGCGGCGGATGAGGGCGTCCAACTCCTCCTGATGGGAGGCCACCCCCGCCACCAATTCCCGGAGATAGGCCGGGACGCCGGGGCCTTCCGGCTGAAAATGGCGCCAGAAGCGCTCCAAATCCTCCGGGCCGCCGCTCCCGGCGAATTCGGCCTGATAGAGAAATTGCAGGGCCCATTCCCGGCAGCGGCTGCGGGAATAAGCCGCCAAGAAATCAGGCTCCCAGGTCTTTCAGGAGGTTGACCATCTCGATGGCGGCTTCCGCCGCGGCAAAGCCTTTGTTGCCCGCCTTGCTGCCGGCCCGCTCGATGGCCTGCTCCAGGGTGTCGGTGGTGAGAATGCCGAAGGAGATGGGCACCCCGCTCTCCAGGGACACCTGGGCGATGCCCTTGCTCACTTCCGCGGCCACGTAATCGAAGTGGGGGGTGGAGCCCCGGATCACCGCGCCCAGGCAGACCACGGCGTCGTGGGCCTTGGATGGGCCAGGCGTTTGGCCACCAGCGGGATTTCCCAGGCCCCGGGCACCCGCACCACCATGAGGTCGTCTTCCGCCACCCCCTGGCGCCGCAGGCAATCCAGGGCCCCTTCCAGCAGGCGCTCGGTAATAAAGGAATTGAAGCGGCTGACCACCAGGGCGAATTTCAGGCCGTCGCCGATGAGCTTGCCTTCTACCGTACGCATCCTTCCTCCTTCTCAGTTTCTCCGTTTGAGTTTTTGGTGTTGCTCAGGTCCGCAGCCCTTGGTCAGGAAGAGGCATCGTAACTGCTTCCTGCTACTAATTTTCCACCAGCTTCAACAGGTGCCCCATCTTCTGGCACTTGGTCTTGAGATAGTTGCGATTCACCCGGTTGGGGGGAATCTCCAGGGGCACCCGCTCCACCATCTTGAGGCCGTAGCCTTCCAGGCCGATGATCTTCTTGGGATTGTTGGTCATCAGGCGCATCTTGCGGACCCCCAGGTCCCGCAGGATCTGGGCCCCGATGCCGTAGTCCCGCAGGTCCGCCTTGAAACCCAGGGCCTCGTTGGCCTCCACCGTGTCGGCGCCCTGGTCCTGGAGCTCATAGGCCCGGAGCTTGTTGACCAGGCCGATGCCCCGGCCCTCCTGGTGCATGTAGAGGATGATGCCCTGCCTTCGCACTCCACCAGTTGCATGGCGGCTTCCAGCTGGTCGCCGCAGTCGCAGCGCAGGGAATGGAAGACGTCGCCGGTGACGCATTCGGAATGGACCCGCACCAGGACCGGCTCCTCCGGGGCTGATCTCGCCCTTCACCAGGGCCACGTGCTGGTTGTCGTCCACGTCGTTGTCATAGGCGATGGCGGTGAATTCGCCGAAATAGGTGGGCAGCTTGACGGTGGCCCGGCGGTGGACAAAGGACTCGTGCCGCAGCCGGTATTCCACCAGGTCGGCGATGGTGGCGATCTTCAGATCGATGCTCTGCGGCGAACTTCTCCAGGTCCGGCATCCGGGCCATGGTGCCGTCGTCCTTCATGACCTCGCAGATCACCGCGGCGCCCTTCAGCCCCGCCAGGCGGGCCAGGTCCGTGGAGCCCTCGGTCTGGCCGGTGCGCACCAGCACCCCGCCCTTCCGGGCCCGGATGGGGAAGACATGCCCGGGGCTCACCAGGTCATCGGGCTGGGCGTGGTCCGCCACCGCGGTGAGGATGGTGGTGGCCCGGTCCGCGGCCGAAATGCCGGTGGTGACCCCGCGCCGGGCCTCGACGGACACGGTGAAGGCGGTCTTGAAGCCCGACTGGTTGTCCCGCACCATCTGGGGCAACTGCAGGCGCTCCACCAGGTCCGGCGTCCAGGGCCAGGCAGATGAGGCCCCGGCCGTAGCGGGCCATGAAATTGATGGCCTCGGGGGTCACCAGCTCCGCGGCCATGGTGAGGTCGCCTTCGTTTTCCCGGTCTTCGTCGTCCACCAGGATGATCATCTTGCCCTGGCGGATATCTTCGATGGCTTCTTCAATGGGTGCCAACGACATGTCTTTAGGTTCCTGTTTTCTGTTTTCGGTGTTCTGTGTGCATGCGTATTTTGCTGGCGCCGGCATCTGAGCCGGTGATTCTTTCTGCCCGCCTGCTCACTGCTCACTACTCACTGCTCACTTACAAAAACCCGTGCCGGGCCAGCAGCTCCAGGGTGACCCCTGCCGCTCCCGGGGCCTCCTGGCCCAGAAGCCGGGCCACGTATTTGCCGATGATGTCCGTCTCCAGGTTGACCCGGTCCCCCACCTTCAAGGCGGCCAGGGTGGTCTCCTTGGCGGTGAAGGGAATGATGTTCACGCGTGAAGGTGTTGCCCTTGAACAGAGTTCACCGTCAGGGAGACCCCGTCCACCGCGATGGAGCCCTTCTCGATGACCAGGCGGCTCAGGGCCGCGGGCAGCTCGAATCTGCAACTGGATATGGGCCGGGCCGGGCCGGCGCTGCCCGCACCACGCCGGTGCCGTCCACGTGGCCGGTGACCAGGTGCCCGCCCAGGCGGTCGCCAAGTCGCAGGGATCTTTCTAAGTTTACCCGGTCCCCCACCTTTTTCAAGGGGAAAGTGGTGCGGGCCAGGGTCTCCGGCGACACCTCGAAGCTGGCCGCCGGCGGGGCGACGGCCACCACCGTCAGGCAGGCCCCGGCCACCGCCACCGACTCCCCCAGGGTCAGCTCCGCCGCCGGGAAACGGGGTCTTGACCGCGAGCTTGAGGCCCTCCGCCATGGGGCGTGAGCCCGACGATCTCCCCCACGCCTTCCACTAATCCGGTAAACATGAAGCCTATCCTGAAGCGGCGATTTGCTTCTGATATCAATACTCGTTCCCAAGCTTTCAATCGCCTATCGATCTCGTTCCCAAGTTCAACTTGAAAAGAGATCAACTTGGGAACGAGCTAACCCTGCTTCTGATTGTACAGTTTATCGGCCACCGGGGAAACCTTGCCCCAGGAGGCCCCGCCCGCGCTTAAGCCACCGTCACCTCGTGGCTGAGGTAGACGTCCTGGATGGCGTTGAAGAGCTCCACCCCTTCCTTCATGGGCCGCTGGAAGGTCTTGCGCCCGGAGATCAGCCCCGTGCCCCCGGCCCGCTTGTTGATCACCGCGGTGCGCACCGCCTCGGCCAGGTCGTTCTTCCCGGAGCCGCCGCCGGAATTGATGAGCCCGGCCCGGCCCATGAAGCAGTTGGCCACCTGGTAGCGGCACATGTCGATGGGGTGGGTGCCCGCCAGCTTGGTGTAGACCAGCTCGTTGGTCTTGCCGAATTTCGGCAGGGCCTTGTAGCCGCCGTTGCACTCCGGCAGTTTCTGCTTGACGATGTCCGCCTCGATGGTCACCCCCAGGTAATTGGCCTGGCCGGTGAGGTCGGCGGAGGCGTGCATATCTCCCTGCTCCGTCTTGAAGGCGGGATTGCGCAGATAGCACCAGAGGATGCAGGCCATCCCCAGTTCGTGCGCCAGTTTGAAGGCCTCGCTGATCTCCTGGATCTGGCGCCGGGACTCCACGGAGCCGTAATAGATGGTGGCCCCCACCGCCACCGCCCCCAAATCGAAGGCCTGCTCCACGCTGGCGAACAGGGTCTGGTCATAGAAATTGGGGTAGCTGAGCATCTCGTTGTGATTGAGCTTGACGATGAAAGGAATCTTGTGGGCGTACTTCCGGGCCACCGCGCCCAAGACCCCCAGGGTGGAGGCCACCGCGTTGCAGCCCCCCTCCAGGGCCAGCTTGACGATGTTTTCCGGATCGAAATAGATGGGGTTGGGGGCAAAGGAGGCCGCGGCGGAATGCTCCACCCCCTGGTCCACCGGCAGAATGGAGAGATAGCCGCGTGCCGGCCAGGCGGCCATGTCCGAAGAGGGCCGCCAGGGAGCGCAGCACCCTGGCCGAGCGGTCGCTCCCCACCAAGACCCGGTCGATGAAGTCCGGCCCCGGCAGGTGCAGGCTCTCTTTGGGGAACCCCTTGCAGGTATGGGTCAAAAGATCATCGGCCTCGGGGCCCAGCAAAGATTGGATTTTTTTAATCATGGCCATCCTCACCTCCTGAAAGGCAGTTTTCTGTTTTCGGTTTTCTGTTTTCGCTATTCAGTTTTCGGATTTCAGTTTCTCTGATTTTTCCGGGTAAACCGGCAAGATGTCCGCCATGAGTCAAAAGAGCTTCCTTATATACCTTATATAATAAGATAAGATCCATCTAAACGTAGGCAATGGCAAACATTTTTTCTATTTTTTCCCCCCGGCCATCAACTCCAGGGCCATCCGGGCCGCCCGGGGCGAGGCCTGGGGGCCCTCCAGGCTCCCCACGATCCGGGCCAGGGCCGGCCCCAGGGCCGCGAGGCGCTCCCGATGCCCCATCCAACTCCAGCGCCTCCCTGGCCAGGCGCTCCGGGGTAAAATCTTCCTGGATCAGCTCCGGGAAGAGCCGTTCCCCGGCCAGGAGGTTGGCCATGCCCACATGCTCCACCCGCACCAGCCATCGGGCCACCCGGAAAGTCAGGGGCGACACCCGATAGACGATCACCATGGGCGTCCCCGCCAGGGCCGCCTCCAGGGTGGCGGTGCCCGAGGCCACCAGCGCCAGGTGGGCCGCGGCCAGGGCCTCATAGGACTGGCCTTGAATGATTTTGAGACAGGGCTGCCCTGACTCTTGGGGCTGTAGGGGCGGGTTTGAAACCCGCCCCTCGTCCTGCTCCCCCGTCTCCATCACCATTTTCTCCACCAGGTCTGCCGGGGCGGTGGAGGCCAGGGGCAGGAGGAACTGGCATTGGGGGATGGCTTGCTGGATCAGAGCCGCGGCCTCCAGCATGGTGGGGAGGTGCCGCTCAATTTCGCCAGCCCGGCTGCCCGGGAGCAGGGCAACGGTAAGGCGTCCCGGTTCCAGGCCCACGCGGGCCAGCCAGGAGCGCCGCGCCTCCGGCGGCGGCAGGGTCTCCAGCAGCGGGTGGCCCACATAGGTCACCGGCACCCCCAGCTCCCGGTAAAAATCGGCCTCAAAGGGGAAGATCACCGCCAGGCGGTCCACCAGGCGGGCCAGGGTGCGCACCCGGTAGCTGCGCCAGGCCCACACCTGGGGGCTGATGTAATACATCACCGGGACCCGGTAATACTTGGCCAGGCGGGCCACCCAGAAGTTGAAATCCGGAAAATCCACCAGGATGGCCAGGGCGGGCTTCCGGCTCTTCAGGGCCCGGCCCACGTCCCACAAGGCCCGCATTACCGCCCCCAGGCGGCCCGCCACCTCCCAGAGGCCCACCACCGCCAGCTCCGAGGCGGGGCAGAGGAGGCGCACCCCCTGGGCGGCCAGGGCCTCCCCCCCGATGCCGAAGAACTCCGCCTGGGGCGAGCGCTCCTTAATGGCCGCCACCAACCGGGCCGCATGTTCGTCCCCGGAGGCCTCCCCGGCGACGATGAGGATCCCCCCAGGTTGGTTGCTGATCTTAGCCATCAGCCTTTTGCCACCTTCATGGCGGCATTGATCTTCAGGGCCAGGTCCAGGGCAGCCCGGCCGGCCTCGCCGCTGATGGGCGGCTCCTGCTCATGGATAACCGCCTGCGCAAAGGCGCTGATCTCTTTGAGCAGGACGTCTTCCTGGGGGAAATCGCCGGCTTTCCAGGGCCACCCCGGGAATGGGGCCCAGGGCGCCCTCCTTTTTAAAGGCCACGGTGAGTTCCCGGTTCTCAAAATCCACGGCCAGGTAGGCGTCGGTCTGGAAGAGGCGGAACTTGCGCATGCTCTTGAAGGACATGCGAGACGCGGTGAGGTTGGCGATGCAGCCGTCGGCGAACTCCAGGCGGACGTTGGCCAGATCGATGCGGTCGGTGAGCACCGAGATGCCCGCCGCCCTGATCTCCTGCACCGGCGCCTGGACCAGGGAGAGAACATGGTCCAGGTCATGGATCATCAGGTCCAGGACCACGTCCACATCGGTGCCCCGCTCCTTGAAAAACGCCAGCCGGTGGCTTTCGATGAAGCGGGGTCCGCTGGCCCGGCTCTTGAGTTCCTCCATGGCGGAATTGAAGCGCTCCAGGTGCCCCACCATGAGGAGGCGGCGGCGCTCCCGGGCCAGGCGCACCAGGGAGTCGGCCTCGGCCACCGTGACGGTGAGAGGCTTTTCCACCAGCACCTGGCAGCCGGCCTCCAGGGCATCCCGCACCACCGCAAAATGGCTGGAGGTGGGCACCGCCACGCTCACCGCGCTGACCTCTGGCAGCAGCGCCCGGTAATCGCCGAAGGCTCGGCTCCCAGGGCCTGGGCCACCTCCTGGGCCAGAGCCTGGTTGAGGTCGGCCACCCCCACCAGTTCCGTCTCTGCAGAGCGGCGTATTTCTCGGCGTGGAAGCGGCCCAGATAGCCGACGCCGATAACCCCGACTTTTAAGGGTGCAGCCATGTTGAACAGATTCCTCCAGAGAATATCCCGGTTTGCCGGCACGAACGGACCCGGGTCTCCGCCTTGAAGGCGGGGGACAGCCCGGGCGCCCGCTAAAAGCCACGGTTTGGAAATGGCTGGTAATAAATATTGCCAGCCAGCCAGGCTCATCATACCGGAAAAGGAGGCCCGGAGGCAATGAAATCCGGGGGAAAACCGTTTGACAAGCGCCCCGGGAAACGATAAAAATTTCCAGATGCTCCTGAGGAGGGCGGATGGATGGTGGACAAGGCTAAGTATATCTGGCTGGACGGCAAATTCATCCCCTGGGACCGAGGCCCAGGTGCACATCATGACCCATTCCTTGCAT
Source organism: uncultured delta proteobacterium (assembly GCA_963808395.1). Lineage (GTDB taxonomy): Bacteria > Desulfobacterota > Desulfobaccia > Desulfobaccales > 0-14-0-80-60-11 > JAPLJC01. Next base: position 66,464 of record CAWEFJ010000010.1, read on the forward strand.
TACGGGCTGGGAGTCTTCGAGGGTATCCGGGCTTACCACTGCCAGGACGGCCGCACCGCCATTTTTCGCCTGAAGGAGCATATCCGCCGGCTGTTCGACTCCGCCCACGTTATGCAGATCGACATCCCCTTCAGCCGTCCCGTAATCGAGGAGGTCTGCTGCGACCTGCTGCGGCGCAACGGCCAGGCCTCCGGCCTACCTGCGCCCTCTGGTGTTTGTGGGCGAAGGAGTCATGGGCCTGCATCCCCAGGACAACCCCATCCGGGTGGCCCTCATCAGTTGGGTTTGGGGCGCTTATCTGGGAGAGGAGGGCCTGAAGAAGGGGATCCGGGCCAAAATCTCCTCGTTCTCCCGGCACCACGTCAACGTCATGATGACCAAGGCCAAGACCACGGCCAACTACGTCAACTCCATCCTGGCCAAGCGGGAAGCCACCGCCCTGGGTTACGACGAGGCCCTGCTGCTGGATATCGACGGCTATGTGGCCGAGGCCTCCGGGGAGAACATCTTCATCGTCTCGGATGGAGTGCTGCGCACGCCGCCGATTACCTCGGTGCTGTCGGGGATCACCCGGGCCAGTATCCTCACCATGGCCCAGGACCTGGGCATCCCGGTGAAGGAGGAGATTTTCTCCCGGGATGAACTCTACCTGGCCGATGAGGCCTTCCTCACCGGCACCGCCGCCGAAGTCACCCCCGTCCGGGAGGTGGACGGCCGGGTCATTGGCCCCGGGAAACCCGGCCCCATCACCCTGAAACTGCAGACCGCCTTCTTTGACGTGGTCCGGGGCCAGGACCCGCGCTATCGGGACTGGCTCACCTATATTTAAGGCGGTTTTCAGTTTTCGGTTTTCGGTTTTCGGTCAAAAATTAACTATAACAAGGAAAAGGGCCGGGGAGAGTCAAGCTCTCCCCAGCCCTTTTTTCTTTTTTACCGAAAACGAAAACCGGATTATTCGCTGGCGCAGTTCTTAAGATATTGCAGCATAATATCGGTTTCGGTAATCAGGCCCACCAGGCGGTCATGCTCCACCACCGGCAGGCAGCCGATCTTCTTGTCCACCATCATCTTGACGGCCTTGCACAGATCCAGCTCCGGGGAGATGGTGACAATCTCCCGCACCATGATGTCCTTAATGTGCAAGGTCTTCATCAGCTCGCGGGAGGTCTCGCCGCCGTAACCCAGGGCCTGGGCCAGGGAACTGCGAAACAGGTCCCGCTCCGAAACGATCCCCACCAGCCTGGCGCCATCCACCACCGGCAGATGCCGGATCCTCCCCAAGCGCATGATGTCGTTGGCCAGACTCAGTTCGTCGTTGACATCCAGGGTGGCCACTTCCTTGACCATCACTTCCTTTACCTTCATTCACCGTCTCCTGAGAGGGATTATCGTGATAGGTGACTCATGAGGGGGGCGCGCCCGGCCCCTCACCCCTAACTATAACATTGATGCCAGCCACTCCTGGCCCCGGGCGCTCAGGTCCGCCAGAATCTTCAAGGCCCGCCGGGCTTCGTCCGGGCTGAGATAACCCATGCCGCACGCCGGGGTGAGAATGGCCTGGGACAGAATCTCCCTGGCGGTGGCCTTAAGTTCCTGCGCCAGTTGGGCCACTTGCCTGGTGAACCGCAGCCACAAGCCGTCGGCGGTTTCCTGGCGGAAATCCTCGCCGGTGGGCACCAGTCCCCAGGCCAGCCAGCCGCCCCGCTGAAAATATTTCACCAGCGCCGGCCCATACAGTTGCAGGCTTTCAAAGTAACCATAGGAATCGAAGCTGAGAATATCGATGGGGGCCTCCAGCAGCAGACCCCAGTCAGTGTTGCCGCAGCAGTGGAGGCCCACGACCAGGGGAGCCTCCGCGGCCTGGCGCAGTTCTCCAATGGTCTGGCCCAGGATCTCCAGGACTTCCTCCCGGGAGATGGGTAAATATGCGGACCCGAAACCGCTGAGAAAAGGCTCATCCAAAAAAATGACCGGGTCCTTCCCCAAATCCCGGAACTTGCGGGCCTGCCAGGCGGCCTTGCGGGCCAGGCCCAGGCAGACCGCCTGGGTCAGTTCCCGGTCGAACAGGATGGCCTTGCCCTCCTGGTCCTTGACCATCCCGGCAAAGGTCACCGGTCCCGCCAGTTGCCCTTTCAGGGTCCGGCAAGGAAGCTCTGCGGCGGCCGCGGCCCGGAGCAGGGCAAAGAACCCGCGGGCCTCCTCCTCCTCCAGGGCAAATGGGGTTAGCTCACCGGCCAGGACCGCTTCATAAAATTCCGCCAGGGCCTGGTCCCGGGGAAGATCCGGGTCCACCTGCACGGTGCGGGCCGCCTCGTCGATCTTCAAGGCCGCCAGGCCCCCGGCGGCCTGGGCAGTCATCTCCTCCCTAAACCCCAGGCGCACCATTTGAGGCCAATAGGGCATCCGGGGCATAGCCTCCAGGATCAGGGACACCGCCTCCTCGGGATCGGTAAAAGGCACCGAACCGACGCCGGTGGCGGCCATGGGAGTCAAGGGCAGATCGGACCTTCGTCACTCCATTCCTCTCACTGATGGGTTGGAAACCTTTTTCACGAATCCCCTAACTATCAAAAATCTATGATTTTTACCGGGATTTGTCAATAGAGGCCCTGACCGGACCTCATCCCCGGGATCGCAGGTCCAGGCTCGGGGATGGAGATCTGCTCCCTCCCCACTGGAGACGAAACCCTTGACTCGCCCCGGTCTCATCCTTCCCAAAAATACCCTAAATTATAAAGAACCCTTTGCCGGGGCCGCGATTTAGTTAAAAAATATCGAGTTATCCTGATGCCAACGCCCCAAAACCCTCATTTTTGCTTGCATTCGAGAAATTTTTGAGGCAAAATCAGTTCGGAAGTCTGGTGGGGGGGGAAACATGACTTCGCCGACTGCTCCATCGGAGGTCGCCGGCTCAAAGGGCAGCCCTAGACTGCTGACCGGATTGGTCGTCATCCTGGGGGGGATGATCCTGGTCATGGTGTTCTTCAGCCACCGGGGCCTCTACCAGATCTACCGCGCTCATCAGGAACAGTTGCATCTGGATCAGGAGAACGCCCGCCTGGCCGAGGAAAACGCCCGCCTGGCCCGCACCATCGACCGCTTGCAGAACGATCCGGTAATGATCCAGGACCTCATTCACCAGGAGTTGAATTTCGTTAAGAAAAACGAGATAATCTTTCAGTTGCCCCCTGGCCAAGGCCAGTCCTCCGCAACGTCCTCGCCGCCCGCCGGCCCCCTTGCTGAGTCCCCAGCCGAGGCCGGAGCCCCGCCGGAAGTCGGCAAGCACTCCTGGCCTTGGGATGGCCTGCAAGGGGCTCCCAAACCCAGCCCCCCGAATACCCGCTGAAGCCAGGCGGGTTGGCCGCTTAATTCGCCACGGCTGCGGTTTACCCCGGTAAGCCGGATAGTCCCAGGATGACCCCCAATCTCGTAGAGCTTGGTATTTCATGACACGGAAGGAATAAGGTGGCCTATGTACTCCACCGCCGAGTTTAAAAAAGGCCTGAAGATCGAGTTGGACGGCACTCCCTACGTTATGGTGGATTTTCAACACGTCAAGCCCGGCAAAGGTGGCGCCTTTGTGCGCACCAAGCTAAAAAACCTCCTCAGCGGGCGGGTGTTGGATCAGACCTTCCGATCCGGGGAGCGGGTTAAGAAGCCGGACCTCATGGAACGGGAGATGCAGTATCTCTACCGGGAGGGGGACCGCTACTGCATGATGGACAACGAGAGCTACGAGCAGATCATGCTCACCGAGGCGCAGGTGGGTGAGGCCCGCCTCTATCTCATCGAAAACCTGGACCTCAAGGTCCTCTTCTTCAATAAGGAGCCGGTGGGCGTGGAGTTGCCCAACTTTGTGGAGCTGGCGGTGGCTCAGACCGAACCCGGATTCAAAGGCGACACCGCCGCCGGCGGGACCAAGCCTGCGGTCCTGGAGTCCGGCGCCAACATCCAGGTGCCCTTGTTCATCAATGCCGGGGACCGGGTCAAGGTGGATAGCCGCACGGGCGGCTATATTGAGAGGGTTAAGTGAGGACGGGGCTCAAGTCAGTTTTACCAGGACCACATAGCGCCGCACTCCGAAACGGAAGGCCCTTTCCCTGCAACTCATGTAGATGTCCACTCTCTTGTGCAGCCGAGCGGACATGCGGTCTTTAAACTCATAGACCCCCAGCCCATTCAACAAGACCCGGTCGCCGAACCCCAGGTTCATGTTCTCTTCCACATCCCGGCTAACCGCCAGGAAGCCGTCCCGCACCCGCTCGCCCGAGGCGGTGATCCCCTTGGAGGTGCCGGGGCATAAGGCCGACGGATAACAATAGGCGGTAACCGAGACAATGGACATGGTGACGCACATGGTAGGTCGAGGGGCGCATACTATGCCGACCCCCAGGAGACCGACGATCGCCATCTTTCTCATCTTCCCTCCCTTTAAAGACAGTTCAGGATTGATTCGAATGGCTGGGGAATAATTTAGATAAGGAACCGACAGGAAAACTTTTGGGGCCTAGGCCCCAGGATTTCTTTGCAAGTGACTATGTCGCCTTCGGCCTTGGGTCGCTTCGGGATCATCCCGAATATTAACGGCCACCCGGTCTCAGGTTCCCATCCCCATCAATCCATTGGTGAAGTTCACTTGGCGAACAACCAAAAGGACCGCTGTGATTTGTTTGTTCCACATATCACAAAATTTAAAGGGCTGTCAAGAAAATAATCGCATTATTATATAACATATTGTAATAACTTACTAATTAGCTGCATTAAAATTTTCTCTTCCTGATCTTTAGAAATTACTGATCTGGTTTCGGCTGATTTTATTCGAAAATGGAGGGAATTTCTATGATTTAGCCTATTTTTAGGCCTTGAGTGGATAATTTTTCAGGCTGGGAAAACTGATTTTTAGAATATGTTGATATTAACAATATTAACCAATTAATTCATAATGTTATATGCATTTTAATTTAAATTAAATATTTCACTTAACCACGCTCCCCCCACCGCAGCCAGTTGGCGCTTTCTGGGCAGGCGGTTCCGGGTGAGCCAGAGAACCGGCGCCGTGAACTTAGCGGAACTTAAACTCTCCCCGCCCCAGGAGGTCGTGGAGGTGGACGATTCCCAGGACCCGGCGGTCCTGGTCCACTACCGGCAGCGCCGTGATGGCGTGGTCCTCCATCAGTTCCAGGGCCTGGGAGGCCAGGGCCTCGGCGCCGATGGTCCGGGGCTGCGAGGTCATCACCTCTTGCACCCCCCGGCCCTGGAGATTCCCCCACTTTTTCAAGGCCCGGCGCAGATCGCCGTCGGTGATGATCCCCTGTAAGGCGTCGCGGCGGTCCACCACCAGGGTGACCCCCAATCCTTTGGCGTCCATCTCTGCGATGGCCCGGCTCAGGGTATGGGACAGCAACGTGCGGGGCACCGGCGTCCCGGCGAGCATCACCTCGGAGATGGCCAGGGAGAGGTGCTCTCCCAGGCGGCCTCCGGGATGGAAGCGGCGGAAGTCGGCGGCCTGAAAGCCTCGGCGGGTGAGGAGGACCACTGCCAGGGCGTCGCCCATGGCCAGCATGGCGGTGGTGCTGGCGGTGGGGGCCAGTCCCAGGGGACAGGCCTCCCGGGGCACCCCGGTGTCGATGGCCACCCGGCCCAGCCGGCCCAGGGTGGAGTTAGGCCGCCCGGTCATGGCGATGAGCGGCGCGCCCAGGCGCTCCAGGCTGGGAATGAGGATGGTGAGCTCCCGGGTTTCGCCGCTGTTGGACAGAGCCAGAACCACGTCGGCGGCGGACACCATGCCCAGGTCGCCGTGCATGGCCTCCACCGGGTGCAGGAAGAGGGCCGGGGTCCCGGTGGAGTTGAAGGTGGCCACGATCTTCCGGGCCACGATCCCGGACTTGCCCACCCCGGTGACAATGACCCGGCCCTTGGCCCGGTAGATCAAATCCACCGCCTTGACAAAGCTATCGTCCAGCTTTTGGATCAGGGTGGTAAGGCCCTCGGCTTCGATGGTCAGAACTTCCCGGGCCAGGTCCAGGATCTTGGCGGACATTGAGTAGTTTTCCGTTTTCCGTTTCCGTGGAGGCAAAGGCGTCCCGCCGCTGCCTTAAAAATGGTGCGCCCGGCGCCGCTATCTGCCTTCCACCGGCGTCAGGGTCCGTCCCAGCATGATGCGGTCTTTGCCCCGGCCCTTGCTGGAAAACAGGGCCCGGTCCGCAATAGCGAGCAATTCCTCCCGGTCCCGGGCATCTTCGGGCATAGTGGCGATCCCGTAGCTGGCGGTGATCCGGACATCCAGTCCTTCATCATTCAGGAAGCTGGTGTGGTTGAGTTTCTCCCGGAGGCGCCGGGTCAGCTCCAGGGCCTGGGATTGGGGACGATGCGGCAGCAGGAGGACGAATTCGTCGCCGCCGTAGCGCACCAGGCCGTCATCCGGCCCCAGCAGCGAGTGGAGCGTCCGGGCCACCTCTCCCAGGACCTTACTGCCCCGGAGATGCCCGTGGGCGTCCACCACCGCCTTGAAATTGTCCAAATCCAGGAAGACCAGGGAAAGTTCCCCGCCCTGCTCATTTATCTGGGGAATGAGGCGGTCCATGCTGGAGAAGAGATAGCGAGTGTTATAAAAGCCGGTGACCTCATCGATGAAGGTGCGGGCCTGGAGTTTCTGGAAATTACGTATGTTGTCCACCGCAATGGCCATGTAGTCCGCCAGGATATTCAAGTGGGGGAGAGACTGCTCCCGGAAGAAATTCTCATCCTCCACGTTGATCACTTCAAAGACCCCGATAACCTCACCCCGCACCACCAGGGGCAGGGCAATGATGGAGCGGGTTTCGAAGCCCGTGAGGGCGTCCACCCGGGCGGAAAACCGGGGGTCCTGGTCCACGTCGGGAATGAAGATGGGCTGCCCCGTTTGGGCCACGGTGCCGGCGATCCCCTCTCCCGGCGCCAGGCGAAGGCCTTTGACGTTCTCCGGGGCCAATCCCACCGTCACCGCAAAGTAGAGCTCCCGGGTTTGGGGGTCCAATAATAACAACGACCAGTTGGCGGCCGGGTTCAGGGCCTGGATGCGCTCCAGGACCGCGGTGAGCAGGGTTTCCATGTCCCCGGCGCTCACCAGGACCTTGGAGAACTCGATGTCGGCCAGCAGACGTTCCACCGGCCCGGTTCCGGACGGCTGATAGGACGGCTCTTCTTTCTTTTCCAACGACCCTGGCTCCGAAAAGATTCTATGGTTAACCGGCCGCCATTGCAAGGAGTTTGTCGGCCTCGCCCCCGGAGTCGTTGACTCCGGCGCCGGGGATGATTAACCTAGCGTTCAATTATTTCCGCTGAAAAAGGAGGCAGTGATGGCCAAGTTGCTGATCGCGCTGGATAGTTCCAAAGGGGCCTGGCGCGCCGTGGAATATGTGGCCCAGACCTTCGGGAAGACCCCGGGGGTGCAGGTCACCTTGCTTCACATCCTGTCGGGCCTGCCCCCGGCCTTCTGGGATGACGGCCACATCCTGCAGGAGAAGGAACGGGATAGCCGGCAGCGCCTGGTGGCCGCCTGGCAGCAGGACCAGGAGAAGCAGTGGCAGGACCTGGTCCACAAGGCCAACCAGCATCTCGGCGCCGCGGGCCTGGCCCCCAAGGCGGTGCACCACAAGTTCAAACCCAAGTACTTCGACGTGGCTGAGGATATCATCGACGAAGCCCGGGAGGGTGCTTACGACACCGTGGTCATGGGCCGCCGCGGGCTGGGGATGGCCAAATCCCTGCTCCTGGGCAGCGTCACCCGGAAGGTGGTGGATAATGCCAAGGGCTGCGCCGTGACCATCTGGAGTGAGCTTAACTAATGCCGCCAGCGGTTCCTTGATTTTTGCATGGTGATGAGTTATGTTTCCTTCAAATAATCTCACCTTTGGGCCGGATCGGGCCCAGACCATTTTCCGGCCATGGCGCTGACCCGGATGCTCCCCGCGGAGGGCCGGCGCCGCCAGGTGGCGGCACGGCCTCGCGTAAAAGGAGGCACAGATGGCGTTGGAGATCTGCTGGCTGGACGATTTGGCCAAGGGCCAGGAAACCGCACGCAAGATCAATAAGCCCATTTTCCTGGATTTTTTTAAACCCACAGTGACTGGGCTGCCAACAGATGGGTGCGGTTACGTACCCCAACGAGAAGGTGGCCAAGTTTGTTTCCTTGAACTTTGTCCCGGTAAGGATCGAAACCTCCAACACCGCCATGGTGCAGAAGTTTTCGGTGAGTTGGACTCCCACCCTGCTGGTGCTGGACGCGGAGGGCCGGGAGCACTACCGGGGCGTGGGGTTTTTCGCCCCGGAAGACCTGATCCCCACCTTGATGACGGCCAAAGGCAGGTGGGCCCTGGATACGGACCAGTTTGCCGAGGCCCGCGGCCTCTTCGAGGAGGTCATCTCCTGTCACCCCGATCTGGAGACGGCCGCGGAGGCCTTGTTTTTCCTGGGGGTGGCCAAATATAAGATGAGCCACGACCCCAAAATTTTGCGGGAAGCCTACGACGAGCTGACCGCTAAATTTCCCACCAGCAGATGGACCAAACAGGCGGACCATTACCGCCTGATCAGCAAATAGCCGGGCGCTTGGCGCGGGGCCATTTAGTTGGCAGGCCGCGGCGTCCCCGCCCGCTCACCCATACTGGTTGCCGGGGCGGGCAGGTCTCGTCCGCCACGGGCGGGGTGAGGCCCCGCGCCTGAATGCTATCGCACCCGGTGACTCACAGCCTTGGCCGGAAGACAGAGGCTCCCATGGAAGTGAAGATCGGCGGGTCACGCCTGGAATTGCTGGAGGGGGATATCACCCGGCAAGATACCGAGGCCATCGTCAACGCCGCCAATTCCTCCCTGTTGGGCGGCGGCGGGGTGGACGGCGCCATTCACCGGGCCGGCGGTCCCACTATCCTGGAAGAGTGCCGCCGCCTGGGGGGCTGCCCCACGGGTGAGGCCCGCCTCACCCGCGGCGGCAACCTCAAGGCCCGCTACGTCATCCATACCGTGGGTCCGGTCTATAAGGGCGGAGGGGCGCGGGAGGCCGAATTACTGGCTTCCTGTTACCGGGAGAGCCTGAAGTTGGCCTCCGCCCAAGGCATCACCTCCGTGGCCTTCCCTTCCATTTCCACCGGCGCCTACGGCTATCCCCTGGCCGCGGCCGCCCGCATCGCCTTGCAAGCGGTGCTGGCGTATCTGGCCGAACCTGCGGAGATCAAGCTGGTCCGCTTCGTCCTGTTTGGCCACCCCGCCTACGAAGTTTACGCCAAGACCCTGAGGGAATTGCTGCAGAGTCCTGCAGATTCCGGGGGGCGTTAAGCCCATCGCGGCTGCCCCGGCAACCAAAAGACAAAAAAAACAAAAAAGGCCCCACCCGGGGACGGATGGGGCCTGAAGCAATATTTAGCGGCCTAACGGGCTGTCTCGCATTCCGGCTCGCCTTCCAGCTCGCACGATATAATTCTCCAGAAATTCCTCAATGAGATAGACCCGCCCCAGCTTATGGTCCATGCGGGGAAATACCTCCAACGGGGCCCGGTCGCCTTTCTTGGCATAGCAGCAGAGGGCCGGGATGGTTTTGCCGAAGTATTCCTTATAATCCGAACCCCGCACCTCGCCAAAGATGGGGCGATACTCGGAGGCGGGGCCACTGGATGCCTTATGGTATTGCCGGAAGGGATCGGGATTGTCGCCCAGGTCAATGGCCGCGGTTTCCACCCCCTTGGACCCCATGCTCTTCAGCAGGTTGAGCACATTGGCGTTATCGCATTTATATTTATCGACCGGTTTATGTTTCGTGCTGTAGTAAAATTCAATGTAACCGAGTCTTGCCATTTGTTGGCTCCTCCCCTGTTCGGCTTATTTATTTGTGCTCTTTTTCACTTTCCTTATGCCATAGATACCATCCATCTGCCAAATATGTCAAGGCTTTTTCTGGACCAAAACGGACCTCCGGCAAAAAAAAAGGACCGATACCAGAGCAGTTATGTTAGAAAAAGCTGGACCGCTCAGGTCAGGATAGGAGGACCCCTTGAACCAAAATATCCAGAAATGGCGGCACTTGCCGGAGCGGCTCCCCTTGCCCGCCGGCCGCGGCCTGCCCGCAGTCATCCAGGAGGCCGATTCGGGCGCGGTGCTGATGGTGGTGGAATTGAACCGGGAGGCCCTGGAGCTGGTGGCCGCCACCGGCCGTCTCCATTATTACCACCCTCAAAAGCGCAAGGTGGTGGCCAAGGGGGAGGCCTCAGGGCACTTCCAGGAGGTGTTGGAGATTCGCCTCAACTGCCGGGGCGACCAACTGCTCATCCGGGTGCATCCCGCCGGCGGCGCCTGCGAGCTGGGCTACCAGTCCTGCTTCTATCGCCGCCTGGGCCAGCAAGGTTGGGAAATCGCCGACCCCAAGGTCTTTAACCCGGAGGAGGTCTACCCGGAGATCGCCTTTTCGCATTAGGAAAGATGATTGTGGGGAGAGGGCCAGGGAAGCTTACAAAAAATCCCTGCCCTCCCCCCACACCGCCCTCCCAACCCGTATAAGTTGAAAATTCTTCTGCACATTTCGCACAGGCGAGACGCCTGTGCCACCAGAAATATAGGGGCGACCCAGCGGGTCGCCCCTACTTTTCTTTTTCCCATATGGGGGTTGGGGGAGGGAGCTTGAGGGAGGGGGGCAGGGCCACTTACAAAAAGCCCCTGGCCCCCTCCCTCAAATCACCATCTCTTCCTTAAATCTTCACCAGGCCCGCGGCCATTTTAGCGGCCATGACGGTGTTCTTCATGAGCATGGTGATGGTCATGGGGCCGACGCCGCCCGGTACCGGGGTGATGTAGGAGGCCTTCTGGGAGACCGAATCGAAGTCCACGTCGCCGGCCAGGATGGCCTTGCCGGTCTTTTCGCTGACGCCGATGCGGTTGACGCCCACGTCGATGACGCAGGCCCCTTCTTTTACCCAGTCTCCCTGGACATACCTGGGCACCCCGGCGGCCACGATGAGGATATCGGCCCGGCGGCAGTGCTCAATGATCTTATCCTTGGGGGTGCCGGTGTGGACGCAGGTCACGGTGGCGTTGGCCCCGGCGCGCTTCTGGATCATGATGGCCACCATGGGTTTGCCCACGATATTGGAGCGGCCCAGCACCACCACTTCCTTGCCCTTGGGGTCGCCGTAGGCGCGGTTGATGAGCTCCTGGCAGCCCGCCGGGGTGCAGGGAAGAAAGGCATAGTTGCCGATGAGAATCCGGCCCACGTTCACCGGATGGAAGGCGTCCACGTCCTTGTTGGGATCGATGGCGTAGAGCACCTTGTTGGAATCGATGTGTTTGGGCAGGGGCAACTGGATCAGGATGCCGTGGATCTTGGGGTCCTTGTTGTATTTCTCGATCAGGGCCAGGAGGGCCGCCTCGGTGATGTCGGCGGACTGATTGTCCTGAATGGAATGGAAGCCCAATTCATGGGAGGTCTTCTGCTTGGCGGTGACATAGCTGACGGAGGCCGGATTTTCCCCCACCAGGATGGTGACCAGGCCGGGGGTGACGTGGTGTTTGGCCTTCAGTTCGTCCACTTCCTTCTTTAATTCCTCGCGGATCTGGGCGGCCACCTCCGCCCCTTTGATCAATTTAGCAGCCATTTACCTGGCCTCCTTCTTGTGATTTTTTTCATTAATACCATCAATATTTCCCCAGCGTCAACGGAAAAATTCACCGGTATCTTGATCTGCCGGTGGCTAGGGGACCAAAGAAACCTGGGGCTGGCCCGCCAGACTGGCGCTTTCCTTTTTCCCAGATTGGGATATAATAATTATCTTAATAATTCAGGAGCTTCGGCAGTGTCCCTGATCGTCCAAAAATATGGCGGCACTTCGGTGGCCAACGCGGATCGCATCGCCAACGTGGCCAACCGGGTGATCAAGGCCTGGCGGGACGGCCACAAAATGGTGGTGGTCCTGAGCGCCATGGCCGGCGAAACCGACCGCCTCATCGGATTGGGCAAAGAGCTGGCGGAAGACCCCGATCCCCGGGAACTGGACGTCCTGTTGGCCACCGGCGAGCAGGTTACCGTCTCCCTATTCAGCATCTTCCTGCGCTCCCAGGGAGTGCCGGCCACCTCGCTGTTGAGCCACCAGGCCCGCATCTACACCGACCGGGCCTATGGCCGGGCTCGCATCCTGGGGATCGACACGGCCCGCATCAAAGAAGAGTTGAAGAAGAACCGGGTAGTCACCGTGGCCGGCTTCCAGGGGGTGGATGAAGTGGGCAACATCACCACCCTGGGAAGGGGAGGCTCCGACACCACCGCGGTGGCCATGGCCGCGGCCCTGAAAGCCGACCTCTGCGAAATTTACACTGATGTGGATGGGGTTTACACCGCCGATCCCCGCATCTGCCCCAAGGCCCGGAAGCTGGAGCGGATCACCTATGACGAGATGCTGGAGATGGCTTCCCTGGGCGCCAAGGTCCTGGAGATCCGCTCCGTGGGTTTTGCCAGGCGGTACGAGGTTCCCCTGGTGGTGCGCAGCAGCTTTACCGAGGCGCCGGGCACCCTGGTAACCGTGGAGGATGAAGAAATGGAAATTGTGCCGGTATCCGGCGTGGCTTTGAGTAGAAACGACGCCCGGGTCACCATCACCCGGGTCCCCGACCGCCCCGGCATTGCGGTGCGCCTCTTCCGGCCGGTGGCCGACGCCAACATCGTGGTGGATATGATCATCCAGAACACCAGCATCGACGGCCACACCGATCTGACCTTCACCGTGCCCGAGGGTGACTTGAAGAAGACCATGGAGCTGATCCGGCCGGTGGCCGCCGAGGTCGGCGCCCAGCAGGTGGTGGGCGATAAGAATATCGCCAAGATCTCCATCGTGGGCGTGGGCATGAAGAACAACGCCGGGGTGGCGGCCCGGATGTTTGAGGCCCTGTCCGGGGAAAACATCAACATCCTGATGATCAGCACCTCGGAGATCAAGATTTCCTGCGTCATCGAGGACAAGTACGGCGAACTGGCGGTGCGGGTCCTCCACGACGCCTTCGACCTGGGCCAGCCGCCGCCGAAAAAGAAATAAGTTCCAAGTTCAAAGATTTATCGACTTGGACCTTTACTTAACCTTGAACTTTGAACCTTGAACTTTGAACTCTATTTCAAGAGGGCCTGCTATGCGCCAGGTAAAGATCTACGACACCACCCTGAGGGACGGCACCCAGGCGGAATATTTCTCCCTGTCCCTGGCCGACAAGATCCGCATCGCCAGGAAGCTGGCGCAGTTCGGGGTCCATTATATCGAGGGCGGCTGGCCGGGCTCCAATCCCAAGGATCGCGATTTTTTTGAGGAAATTCGCCAATACGGCGAGCTCAACGGCAGCCGCATCGCCGCCTTTGGCAGCACCCATCATAAGGACCGGCCTCCGGAGTCGGACCCGGTCTTCCAGGAACTGTTGCTCAGCCGGGCCCAGGTGGTCACCATCTTCGGGAAATCCTCCCTCTTCCAGGTGAAGGAGATCCTGCAGACCACCCCGGAGCGCAACCTGGAACTCATCCGCCATTCCCTGAGCTATGTCAGGCCCCGGGTGGCGGAGCTGTTTTATGACGCCGAGCACTTTTTCGACGGCTTCAAGGACGACCCGGAATACGCCCTCAAGACCCTGGAGGCCGCGGTGGCCGGCGGGGCCCAGTGCCTGGTGCTGTGCGACACCAACGGCGGCACCCTGACCTCCGAATTGGCCGGCATCATCAAGGCGGTACAGAAGAAGGTTCCGCCGGGTTCCCTTAGGCATCCACGCCCACAACGACTCGGAGCTGGCGGTGGCCAACAGCCTGGCCGCGGTGGAGCTGGGCTGCGTCCAGGTGCAGGGAACCATCAACGGCTTCGGGGAGCGCTGCGGCAACGCCAATCTCTGCTCCATCATCCCGGCCTTGCAGCTGAAGATGGGGATTGATTGCCTCAGCGCTGCGAACCTCCAGCGATTGACGGAGGTCTCCCGCTTCGTCTACGAGCTGGCCAATGTCCATCCCAATCGTTACCAGCCTTACGTGGGCATCAGCGCCTTTGCCCACAAGGGCGGGGTGCATGCCGCCGCGGTGAAGCGCAACCCCCGGGCCTACGAGCACCTCTCGCCCGAGCTGGTGGGCAACGTCCGGCAAATTCCGGTCTCCGACCTCTCCGGCAAGAGCAGCATCTTCCTCAAGGCCAAGGAGATGGGATTGGAGCCGGCGGCCCATGACCGGGACGTGCAATTCGCCCTGGAGAAGATCCGGGAGATGGACCTGAAGATGCCGCCCAAGAGCACCGAAGCCCTGCAAACCATCCTGGAGCGGGTCAAGGACCTGGAAGCCGAAGGCTACCAGTTCGAAAGCGCCGAGGCCTCCCTGGAGATGCTGCTCCGGGCCGCCCTGGGGAAACATCAGGAGTACTTTCGGCTTTTGAGCTATCGGGTGGTGGACCAGAAGGTGGGGGAAGAGGATGTGCCGGTGCCGGAGGCCACCATCCGGGTGCGGGTCGGCCTCTACGAGGTACACACCGCGGCCATGGGCAACGGCCCGGTGAACGCCCTGTTCAAGGCCCTGCTCAAGGCCTTGCTCCGCTTCTACCCGCGGCTGGCCGAGATGCGCCTGGATGACTACAAGGTCCGGGTCCTGCCGGGCACCGGCAGCACCGACGCCAAGGTGCGGGTCCTCATCGAGTCCCGGGACGCCCACGACCGCTGGGGCACCGTTGGGGTTTCCCATGACATCATCGAGGCCTCCTGGACCGCCCTGGTGGATGGCATCAACTACAAGCTCTTCAAGGACGAAGCGCAGGCCCGCTAACCGCCTTGGTCCTGATCTTATGAAAAACCTCCCCTACTTCAGCCGCTCGCAACTGGGGGTCATTTTGCTGCTGGGGGCGGGCCTTTTTCTATTATGGGCCTGGCGGGCCAATTTCGGTTTGGGTCCCTCCCCTCCCCCGCCCCCGGGACCAGACCTCAACCCGGTGTTTGTGGAAGTGCGCGGCGCGGTGGCCGCGCCCGGGGTCTATTCCTTCGGCCACTCTCCGAACCTCACGGAGGTCTGGCGTCAGGGCGGCGGCCCGGGGATGGCCCCGCCCGCCCCTGCTCCTGACCAGACCGAGCCAAATCGGCCCAATCACCTCGGGCAGCCTGATTACCATCAGCCCGGATGGGCATTACCAGTTGGGGCGCATGGCCGGCGCGCAGCTCCTCACCCTGGGCCTGCCCCTGGAGCTGAACACCGCCGCGGCCGCCGATCTTCAGGCCCTCCCCGGGATCGGCCCGGCCCTGGCCCAAGCCATCGTCAGCTATCGCGCCACCTACGGCCCCTTTAAGAAAATCGACGACCTGCTGCAAGTTTCCGGCATCGGCCCGAAAAAACTGGAGAACCTCAGGCCTCACCTGGTCATCTCAGAAAGCCCGGATAGTGCCGCGGCGCGCCCCTGAAAAAAATGCTGATCCTGGGAATCGAGACTTCCTGCGATGAGACCGCGGCCGCGGTGGTGGCGGACGGCCGGCGCATCCTCTCCTCGGTGGTGGCCACCCAGTTCGAGTTGCACGCCGCCTACGGGGGGGTGGTGCCGGAGCTGGCGGCCCGGCGGCACCTGGAGAACATCCTGCCGGTGATCCAGGCGGCCCTGGACCAGGCCGGAGTGACCCTTAAAGAGCTGGACGGCCTGGCCGTGACCCAGGGGCCCGGGCTCATCGGCGCCCTGGTCATCGGGATGGCCGTGGCCAAGACCCTGGCCTTCCGGCACCGCTTGCCGCTGGCCGGGGTCCACCACCTCCAGGCCCATATCCTGGCGGCCTTTCTCACCGGGAAGCCGCCGTCCTTCCCCCTGGTGGCCCTGGTGGTTTCCGGCGGCCACACCAACCTCTACCGGGTAAACGGCTTTCTGGAAATGCAACTCCTGGGCAGAAGCCGGGATGACGCCGCCGGGGAGGCCTTTGACAAGGTGGCCAGGCTCCTGCGCCTGGGCTATCCCGGCGGCCCCAGGATCGAAAAATTGGCGGCCGTGGGCCGCGCCGCCACCTTCCCCCTGCCCCGGCCCCGCATCCTGGAGGAGCCGCTGACCTTCAGCTTCAGCGGCCTGAAGACCGCGGTGGCCCTTACCCTCAAAAAACACCCGGAGATTCTTGCCGACCCCCAGGCCCGGGCCGACCTGGCCGCCGGCTTCCAGGAAGCGGTGGTGGAGGCCCTGGTGAGCCGGGCCTGGCTGGCGCTAACCCAAAGATTCCCAGACCGGCGGCGGCCGCCTGCTGGTCTGTGGCGGCGTGGCGGCCAATGGCCGCCTGCGCCAGGTTCTTCAGGAGCGGGCCGCCGCCAGCGGCGCCGGGCTGTTCCTGCCGCCCCTCCACTTGTGCGGCGACAATGCCGCCATGGTGGCGGCCCTGGGTTACCATCTGCTGGCGGCCGGGGCCCGCCTCGACCTGGAGGCGGACGTCTTCTCCCGGGGTTAGGCAGGGTAGGGGCGATTTTATTAGCTGTCAGGATAGGCTGGGGCGACCCGTTGGGTCGCCCGAGTAGGAACTGACTGTTGTCTTTGCGTTTTGCTTTAGCTGCCGCTGACCGCTATTTTTGCTGAAGACAGGCCTGGGCGCTCTTTTTCATTTCCACGCCCAGGGCCGCGGCCAGGGCCGCGGTGCAGCCGTCCGCCGCGGCCGCGACGATCTGCCTGGCGTATTTTTGCCTGAGGTCCCCAATGACGAAGATTCCCGCGATGTTGGTTTCGCACTTCTCATCGGTCACCACGTAGCCGTCGTGATCCATGCGGATGCCCTCGGGCACCAGCTGGTTATTGGGAAGGAAGCCGATGAAGATGAAGACGCCGTCCACCGGCAGCTCACTTAAAACCCCATTCAGCTTGTTTTGTAAGGTGACGCCCCGCACCCCCTGGTCATTGGCCAGGATTTCCGTGACGATGGTGTTCCAGAGGATTTCAATATGGGGCTCCGCCATGACCCGCTGCTGCAAGATGCGGCCGCCGCGCAAGGCGTCCCGGCGATGGATCAGGTGCACCTGCCGGGTTATCTTGGCCAGGTAAAGGGCTTCCTCCAGGGCGGTATCCCCGCCGCCCACCACTACCACATTCTTGCCCCGGAAGAAAAAGCCGTCGCAGGTGGCGCAATAGGAAACCCCATGTCCGTAGTATTCCGATTCCCCGGGGATCTTCAGCTTGCGGGCCTTGCCGCCGGTGGCCAGGATCACCGCGTGGCCGTTGAGCAGGTCGCCGTTGGCCAGCCGCACCGAATGGAACTCCAGCCCCGGTTCCACCGCCGCCACCTCCTGCTGCCTCACCTCCAGGCCGTAGCCCTGGGCATGCTGCAAGAACTTCTGGGACAGGTCGAAGCCGCTGATCTGGTCAAAACCGGGGTAATTCTCCACCGATTCGGTAAGGTTCACCTGGCCGCCGGGAAGCCCCTTTTCGATGAGAACCGTCTTCAGCGCCGCCCGCATGGCATAGATCCCGGCGCTGAGACCGCCGGGGCCGCCGCCCACGATAATCAGATCGTAGAGTTCGCACTGGCTCATAGTCAAACCTCATGAAGAAGATAATTATATTTATCTTCATTAACCAGGCGCATTTCAAGGGAAAACCGCAAGGTAAGCTCTTTTAGAGATATCTTCCTTTAGTTATAATACATTGTTGATTTCGAGGGAGGAGGAGGGGCGGATCGGTTTTCGCCCGGAGGATCGGCATGGAGCAGTCCCTGGAAGAGCCACCGGCCCTGTTGACTGATCTCTACCAGTTAACCATGGCGGCCTGCTATTTCGACCAGGGAATGGCGGAAGAGGCCACTTTCAGCCTGTTCATCCGCAAGTATCCCAGCGACCGCGGCTACTTTGTCGCCGCCGGCCTGGCCGAGGCCCTCCACTACCTGGAAACCCTGAGGTTCACTGGGGAAGACCTGGCTTTTCTGGAGAGCACCGGCCTCTTTAAGACCTCCTTTCTCGATTACCTGGGGCAGGTTCGATTCACCGGCGAGGTTCACGCCCTTCCCGAGGGAAGCCTCTTTTTCAAAGACGAGCCCATCCTGGAGGTGAGCGCCCCCATCCTGGAGGCCCAGTTGGCGGAGACCTTTATCATCAACGCCGTCAGCCTGCAGACCCTGATCGCCACCAAGGCCAGCCGCTCCCTCCATGCCGCCCAGGGACGGCCCCTCATCGATTTTTCCCTGCGGCGCACCCAGGGGGCGGACGCCGGCCTGAAGGTGGCCCGGGCCTCTTATCTGGCCGGGTTTTTGGGGAGCAGCAACGTCCTGGCGGGAAAAATTTACGGCCTTCCCATCTTCGGCACCATGGCCCACTCTTACATCACCACCTTTCCCCGGGAAATCGAGGCCTTCCGGGTCTTCTCCCGGCTCTTTCCCCGGGCCACCACCCTGCTCATCGACACCTACGACAACCTGGCCGGCGCCAGGAATGCCCTCCAGGTGGCCAGAGAGATGGAGGCCCGGGGCGAACGCCTGCAATTCGTCCGCCTGGACAGCGGCGACATGGCCGCCATCAGCCGGGAAGTGCGCCGCCTCCTGGACGACGGCGGCGCCCCCGAGGTCCGCATCCTGGCCAGCGGCGGCTTCGACGAATACAAGATCGCCCAGGTGCTGGCCGCGGGCGCCCAGATCGACAGCTTCGCAGTGGGCACCAAGATGGGGGTATCCGCCGACGCCCCCTACTTCGACATCGCCTATAAACTGGTTAAATATGGCGGCCGGCCGGTAATGAAGCTCTCCACCGGCAAGGTTACTTTGGTGGATAAAAAGCAGGCCTACCGCCATTATAACGGCCAGGGCCGGATGTGCCGGGATGTCATTGCCCTGCGGCAGGAAGAAGTGGCCGGGGCGGTCCCCCTGCTGCGCCCGGTGATGAGCCGGGGCCGGATCATCAGGCCCTTGCCGTCCCTGGACGACAGCCGGGAATATTTTCTGAGCCAGTTTGCCTTACTGCCCGAGCCCTATAAAGCCCTGCGGGACCCACCCCTTTATCCGGTGGCTCTGAGCCCCGGTCTCCAGGAACTGCAGTCCCGGGTGGAGTGGCAACTGCAACATGGCGAATCAGGAGAAAGTTGACGCCGTATGGGACTTACCGAATCTCTCTGTTACGTTAACACTCTGTTCATCAGCCAGTGCAGCTACCCGGGCATCTTCGTGCTGATGGCCCTGGGGAGCATGATCGCCCCGGTTCCCAACGAGCTGGTCATGCCCTTTGCCGGCTTCTTAATCTTCAGCGGCCAATTGGATTTCCTGGCGGTGATGGCGGCCAGCAGCCTGGGGTCCATTTGCGGCTCGCTGCTATCCTATGGCATGGGAACGCTGGGGGAGCCGGTGGTGCTCCGCTACGGCCGCTACCTGTTCCTCAATCCGCACCACCTGGAGTCGGACCAACAGGTTTTTCCGGCGCCACGGCGGCAAGACGATTTTCCTGTCCCGCTTCCTCCCGGTGGTGCGCCACTTGATCTCCATCCCGGCGGGGCTGGCCCGTATGTCCTTGGCGCCCTTTATCCTGTATACGGCGGCGGGGGCCACTTTGTACAACGGCCTGCTGATCTACCTGGGGGTGCGCCTCAAGGAAAACTGGGGCCTCATCCAGCATTATACCCACATCCTGGATTATCTGGTGCTGGCCGGAATACTGGGGCTGGCTGCCTATTTCCTGTGGAAATTCAAAACGTCCGGAACGCCGCCGGAAACCGGCTGACCTCCCGCTACTCGCATGACTACTAATCATCCGCGACGCGGTCCCATCATGGCCCTGGATATCGGGGGCGGCACCCAGGACCTGTTTATCTGGGAGCCGGGCCAGGCGGTGGAGAACGCGGTGAAACTGGTGCTGCCGGCCCCCACCCAAATCCTGGCCCGCCGCATCGGCCGCCTGAGCGATGAGGGACGGCCGATCTTTTTGCAAGGCCGGCTGATGGGCGGCGGCGCGGTCAGCCAGGCGGTGCGGCGCCATCTGGCCCGGGGGCTGCCGGTCTCCGCCACTCCCCAGGCCGCCCTCACCCTGAGCGACCGCCTGGAGCAAGTGGCGGCCTGGGGGGTGGTTCTCACCGAAACCCCGCCCCCGGAGGCCACTCCCCTCACTTTGGGCGATGTGGACCCGGAAGGTTGGGGCCGGCTGCTGGCGGCCTTTGAGGTTCCCTTCCCCCGCCACTTTGCGGTGGCGGTGCAGGACCACGGGTTTTATCCCCAGGGGAGCAATCGCCGTTTCCGCTTCCGCTATTGGGAAGAGATGCTCTCCCGGGGCGGAGTCTTGCGGGACCTGGCCAGCCGCCAGCCTCCCGGCTTCTTCACCCGGATGCAGGCCGTGGCCGAAACCCTGCCGGGGGTGCTGCTCATGGACACCTGCACTGCCGGACTACGGGGAGCGCTGCTGGACCCCCAGGCCCAGCAACACCTGGACTCCGGCCTGATGGTGGTCAACCTGGGCAACGCCCACACCTTTGCCGCCCTGGTCCGGGAAGACCGCCTCTGGGGCATCTATGAGCACCACACCGGTCTTTTGGATCAGGGCAAACTATTTGCCC
The DNA here is from genome assembly GCA_963808395.1 of uncultured delta proteobacterium. Classification (GTDB taxonomy): domain Bacteria; phylum Desulfobacterota; class Desulfobaccia; order Desulfobaccales; family 0-14-0-80-60-11; genus JAPLJC01. The sequence continues at coordinate 86,959 of CAWEFJ010000010.1, forward strand.
AGTTGGGCCGCTTTCAGTCCGGGGAGCTAACCAACGACGAGGTCTTCGCCGACCAGGGACACGGCTGCGCCTATGCCCCCGGTTATCCGCCGGCGGCTCCCTTTACCTTTACCATCATCACCGGCCCCCGGCGGCGCCTGGCCCGGGGCTGGCCCGGGGTCTTCGCGGCTCCCCTGGGAGATATGATGCTCACCGGCTGCTTCGGCCTGGTGGCCGCCTTCCTGGAAATGGAGCGGCTTCCCGTTTCCCTGGGGGAATAACCGGGTGTGGCGAATATTAAGTTGACCCCAACCCGGCCATGGTCTTTAATGTCTGGAAGGCTAACGTCCCTAACGGCCGGATTAATCATAAGGTGCGGCATCAGTCCTGAGAGGAGCTGAGGCGATGGAGATCAAGTTTTGGGGGACCCGGGGCTCAATTCCTGCCCCCGGGCCTGATACCCTGGAGTTCGGGGGCAACACCTCCTGTGTGGAAGTCTTGCTGAACTGCGGAAGACGCCTCATCATCGACGGCGGCACCGGCCTGCGCCCCCTGGGGAAACATTTGCTGGAGGACGGCGGCTCCCGTCAAAATCCACTTGCTCCTCAGCCATGGCCATTGGGACCACCTGCTGGGCATCCCCTTCTTTCTTCCCATCTACCAGGAAACCACCGAGATCCTGGTGGACGGTTGGCCGCCGGCCTTTCAGGCCATGACCCGGGTCTTTGACAGCCACTTGGGGGACGGCTTTTTCCCGGTGGCCTTCGAAAATCTTAAGGCCCGCATCGACTTTCTCAACCGCCTGGCCCATGGGCCCCTGGAAGTGGACGGGGTCCGCATTGACGCCATTCCCACCAACCATCCCCAGGGGGGCTTCGGCTTCCGCTTCCGGGAGGGAGACCACTCCATGGTCTTCATCACCGACAACGAGCTGGGGGCCGACCAGGGCCGGAGGCTGCCGGAATTCGCGGAATTCGCCCGGGACTGCGACCTGTTGATCCATGACGCCCAATTCCTGCCCTCCGATCTGGCGGAGCACCTGGGCTGGGGCCACTCCACCTACGCCGAGGCGGTGACCCTGGCCCAAATGGCGGGAGCCCGCACCCTGATCCTGACCCACCACGATCCCGGCCGCAGCGACGCCGAGGTGGAAAAGATCATCGCCCAGGCCCGGAAACTGGCGGCTAACGGTACCAACCTTCACTATATCGACGCCGCCCGGGAAGGGGCCAGTTTCCGCCTGACTTGAAGGCGGTTGGCGCCTTGCCGGAAAATCGGAACTTCGGCCCGATTAGGAATTACCGCCCAAAATTAAGGTGAAGATTATGGAAGATCTTTTGGGCAACTTTCGGAACGTTCTCCTGGCGGAAATGGGGATAAGACGCAATTTGCGGCCTTGATCCTGGCTGCCGACACCGGCTGCCCTGTCGGTGCTGGCGGGAGCCTGTGTCGCCCTCTTCTTGGGCACCCTCCTGGTGGTAACTGTTGGCAGCACCATGTCCCATCTGCTCTCCCTGGGTATTTTGAAAAAATTTGCCGGGTTAGCTTCATCATTATCGGGGCTGATCCTCTGGGGCAAATGGTGATTCTGCCACGGCGCTGCCGGCAGCACCGCGGCTTCTTTTCCCTGGCCCCGGTAATTCTTCCTCTCTTTTCTTTTCGGGAGGTTTTTGGTAAACTTAGGCCAACCGATTGCCAATATTGGGATTTTTGCGCTGGTCCTCCTGATTTTCCAGGATCGGGCCCGGGTGTTTAATGGATAATGCCAGCAATCAGCTCCTGGACCCCAACCTGGTCCTCATCGGTTACCGGGCCACCGGGAAGACCTCGGTGGGCGCCACCCTGGCCCGGATCCTGAAGCGTCCCTTCGTGGACCTGGACCGGGTGCTGGTGGCCGAAGCCCGCCGATCCGTGGCCGAAATCGTGGCCCAGGGCGGATGGGACGAGTTCCGGCGCCGGGAGAAGGAGCTGGTGGCCCGCTACCACCGGCGCCGGGGCCAGGTGCTGGCCACCGGCGGCGGCGCGATTCTGGACCCGGAAAACGTGGTGAAATTAAAAGAAAATGGGGTCCTGGTCTGGCTCAAGGCCGATTCTGAAACCATCCGGGAGCGCCTGGCGCGGGACCAGGCCCAGGTGGCGAATCGTCCCAGCCTCACCACGGATAACTATCTGGCGGAGGTGGAACGAGTGCTCGCGGAACGGCAATCTCTCTACCGGAAGGCCGCGGACCTGGAAATCGACACCGGCGGCCTCGACATCTCCCAGGTTGCCGATCTGATCCTCGCGGCCACCCGGCCTCTCGGAGTTCAACGCCATGGCGGGTAACACCTTTGGCCAGGTATTTCGGGTCACCACCTGGGGCGAGTCCCACGGCCCGGCCCTGGGCGCGGTCATTGACGGCTGTCCGCCCGGGCTGCCTTTGAGCCCCGGAGACGTGCAACTGGAGTTGGCGCGGCGCCGTCCGGGGGTTCAGGAGCACGCCACCCCGCGGCAAGAGCCCGATGCCGTGGAAATTCTCTCCGGCGTCTTTGAGGGCCGCACCACCGGCACCCCCATCAGCCTCATCGTTTACAACCGGGACGTTAAGAGCCAGGACTACGACGCCCTGCGGGAGGTCTTCCGCCCCGGGCACGGCGACTTCACCTTTCAGGCCAAATACGGCATTCGGGACCACCGGGGCGGCGGCCGGGCCTCAGCCCGGGAAACCGTGGCCCGGGTGGCCGCGGCGGCGGTGGCCCAGAAGGTTCTGGATCGGGACGGCATCCGGGTGCTGGCCTATACCCTGGAACTGGGCGGCGTCCGGGCCGAAAAGCTGGACGAGGCCGGCATCTGGGACAATCCCTTCTTTTGCCCGGACCCGGAGGTGGTGCCGGCCATGGCCGCCCGGGTGCAGGAAGTCAAGGCCCGGGGAGACTCCCTGGGCGGCCTGGTGCAGGTGCGGGTGCGGGGCTGCCCCCCTGGCCTGGGCGAGCCGGTCTTTGACAAGCTGGACGCCATCCTGGCCCAGGCAGTGATGTCCGTGGGCGCGGTGAAAGGGGTGGAGATCGGCGCCGGCTTTGGGGCGGCCCGCATGTTGGGCTCGGAGCACAACGATCCCCTGATCCCCGGAGGCTTCGCCTCCAACCACGCCGGCGGCATCCTGGCAGGCATCAGCACCGGTGACGACCTGGTGGTCACCGCCGCGGTCAAACCCATTTCCTCCATCGCCCGGGAGCAGCAGACCGTTGACCTGGAGGGCCGCCCCCGCACCATCTCGGTGGGCGGCCGCCACGACATCAGCGCCATTCCCCGCATCGTCCCGGTGATCCTGGCCATGGTGCGCCTTACCCTGGCGGATTTCCTGCTGCGCCAGAGGGCCATCTCATGGCCGTAAAGATCGGCCTGATCGGCGGCCACGGCCAGATGGGCCGCTGGTTCCAGCGCTTCTTCGCCTCCCAGGGCCTGGAAGTGCTGGTGGCGGACCTGGATACGGAGCAGACTTCCCAGGAAGTGGCCCAGTTGTCCGACGTGGTGCTGCTTTCCGTGCCGATTCCCGAAGTAGCCAAGACCGTCCAGGCCCTGGCCCCCCATCTCCATCCCCAGGCCGCCTTGATGGACCTGACTTCGGTGAAGCAGGGCCCCATGAGCGCCATGCTGGCCCACTTCCCGGGGGAGGTGGTGGGAACCCACCCCCTCTTCGGCCCCGGCGCCAAAGGCATCGCCGGCCAAACCGTGGTCCTCTGCCCCGGCCGGGGGGAGCGCTGGTTCGACTGGCTCAGGGACCTGCTTACCAACGCCGGGGCCCGGGTGAAGATCACCACCGCCAAGGAGCACGACCGCCTCATGTCCGTGGTCCAGGGCCTGTCCCACTTCACCCTCATCGCCCTGGAGATGGCTATCCGGGAACTGGGGGTGGCCCCCCAGGACCTGGAGGATTTCGCCACGCCCACCTTTTCCACCCTGCACCACCTGGCCGGGCGCCTCTTCAGCCAGGACGCCAAGCTGTATGCCTGCATCCAACTGCAGAACCCCGCCAACCGGGCGGCCCTGCGGGCCCTGGAAGATGCGGTGGCCGATATCCTCTATTTTATCCAGCGCCAAAACGCCGACGGCCTGGTCAAGCTCATCGAGAGCGTCAGGGAAAGATTTGCTGAACCGGACAGTAATTAAAGGCAAAAGTAAAAAGTAAAAAGGCAAAACAAAGGCAAATAACTCAGATTCTCTAGATTTTACTTTTTACTTTTTACTTTTTACTCTTCATGGGGGAACCATGCTTGACCTGAAATTTGTCCGGGACCATCTGCCGCAAGTGGAACAGGCCATGAAAAACCGGGGGCTGGAGGTCTCCCTGGCTGACTTTCTCCTCCACGAGGGCGAGCGCCGCCGTCTGGTGACTCAGGTAGAGGAACTGCGGCGCCAGCGGAATAGCCTGTCCCAGGAAGTCGGGGGCCTGCTAAAAAAGGGGGGACAGGAGGAGGCCAAGGTCCTCAGAACCAGGGTGGCGGTGATCAATGAGGATATCCATGACCTGGAGGCCAGGGCGGAGGAACACGACGCCTGGCTGCGGGATTTTCTCCTGACCTTGCCCAACCTGCCCCACGCCTCTGTGCCCCTGGGCGCCGGCAGCGACGATAATCCGGTGGTCAAGACCTGGGGCGAGCCCCCCGCCTTCGACTTTAATCCCCGGCCCCATTGGGAGATCGGGGAAGCCCTGGGAATTCTCGATTTCGAGCGGGCCGCCAAGATCACCGGCGCCCGCTTCGCCCTGCTCAAGGGCGCGGGCGCGGCCCTGGAGCGGGCCCTGATCAACTTTATGCTGGACCTGCACACCCGCCGGCACGGCTATCTGGAGGTGCTGCCCCCCTTTATGACCAACCGGGCCTCCATGGTGGGCACCGGACAACTCCCCAAGTTCCGGGACGACCTCTTCAAACTGGAGGGCTGGGACTATTTCCTGGTACCCACCGCCGAGGTGCCGGTGACCAACATCCACCGGGACGAAATCCTCCCGGCCGAGAACCTGCCCCTCCGTTACACCGCCTATACCCCCTGCTTCCGCTCCGAGGCGGGCTCCCATGGCAAGGACGTCCGGGGCCTGATCCGCCAGCACCAGTTTGACAAGGTGGAGTTGGTGAAATTCACCACTCCCGAAACTTCCTACGAGGAGCTGGAGAGCCTGCGTAGGGATGCGGAGGCGGTCCTCCAGGAACTGGGGCTCCCTTACCGGGTGGTGGAACTGTGCACCGGGGACCTGGGCTTCGCCGCGGCCAAGACCTACGACCTCGAGGTCTGGCTGCCGGGCCAGGGGCTCTACCGGGAGATCTCCTCCTGCAGCAACTTTGAGGACTACCAGGCCCGGCGCGCCGACATCCGCCTGCGCCGCGCCGGGGCCAAAGGCACCGAGCTGGTCCACACCCTGAATGGCTCCGGCCTGGCCGTGGGCCGCACCATGGTGGCCATCCTGGAAAACTATCAGCAACCGGACGGCAGCGTCATTATTCCTGAAAAGCTGCGGTCTTATATGGGAGGAATGGAGAAGATCGATAAGCAGTGAAGCAGTGAGCAGTGAGCAGTGAGCAGTGAGCAGTAAGCAGTCAGGAGGCCTTGGCAAACTCCCCCTCCCTGAAGGGGAGGGTGGCTCATTTGTTGTGGCCAAGGCTGCAATACCACCCCCACCCTACCCTCCCCCCTCTCAGGGGGAGGGAATTAAAGCGGGCTTTTCCTGAAAAACCAGAACCTGAGAGAAGGACCCAGCCTTAAATATACAAGGGGCGACCTGGTCACTGGCGGAAGCCTGTGCCCCTGTCGCCCCTGCGTTTTATCCTGTTCCCTACTCCCTACTTGAAACCTCTGCGAACCCCAACTTTGTCATCCTGAGCGAAGCGAAGGATCTCGTATTTCCTTAGTATTTATGAGATTCTTCGGTCGCTTCGCTCCCTCAGAATGACAAAAAACGGGGATTTCCGCAGAGGTCTCTGCTTACCGCTTAACGCCGAACTCTTTACTGCTCACTGCTCGCTTACTGCTCACTGCTCACTTGGCCCGCACCCGGTCGTTGGCTTTGAAGGGGCCGCCGCTCAACGGGGTGGCCTCCGCCCCGGTATTTCCCAGCAGCTCCGTCACCTTCAATTCCCCCTGGGTCACGTCGGCGGTGTATCCCAGGGTGGCGTGGGTGGTGGGGTTGACCACCTCTTTGCCCGGGGTCACCACCTTCAGAATGTCACCCACCTTGAGGCCGGCGTTCTGGCCCAGGTTGAGATAAACCTTGCCCTCTTTGACAAAATCGACCCGGCCAAACCAGCGGATGTTCATCAGGTCGCCGCCCACCCGCAGGGCGTTGTCGTTGGCGAACTTGGACACCGCCTCGGGGTTCATGGCGCCGGTGGCCGTGCCGGCGACGGATTGCTCCTTGCTCCCGGTGAAGGTGTCGTAAATCTGCAGGGCCATGGCCGCCGGCGCGCCCTGCTCCGGCGGCATGACGCCGGTGAGCACTATGGCCTGCACCCCCAGGTGATCACCCAGGGCCTGGATGTTGGACGCCAGGGTGAGCTTCCCCATGATCCCGGCCTTGGCCAGGGCCTCCCTGATCCTGCCCTGGTCCGCCACCTGGATGTCCTTGGTCCGTCCCAGGGCGTCCCCCAGCGAAATGGCCAGGGTGCGGTTGAAGCCTTCATAACTGGTGGGCGTATCCAGGTCGGGGATCACCGCCACGGAGCGCCCCATATACGGGGCCTTGGCTCCCTCCCTGGGAGACAAAGCCGCCCAGCCCCTGTTCCCGGAGGATGCGGTCCACCTCGGCCTTCACCAGTTCCTGCAGCTTATCCGGGGGAATGGTCTTGCCCGCGGCCTGCGCCTGTTCCTTGCCGATGGCCTTGGCCAGGGATTTCACCAGATATTCCTGCATGGTGTGCATCTCCCTGCCCTTCTCCACGTAGATATATTCCGGCTGGTTCGGGTAGGTAAGCCAGTAGGGGTTCTTGCTGCGGACATAAGGCTTGCCGTCGATCATCACCGTCTCTTGCTTGGACTCGGGGGGGACGGTCTCCACATCCTCGCCTTCATTGCCACTGGGATATCCCGCCCAAGTCTTCACCTTGTCCCAGGAGGTGCTGCAGCCCATAAAGACGGGGGCCGCGAAGGCCAGGAACATGACCACCGCCAGCAGACCGAACTTCCGAACAGCGGGTTTTCGGTTTTCGGTTTTCGGTTTTCGGTAAAATCCAAGAATTCTTTAACATCATATATCGCTTTACCTATTGCTTTTTTAAGTTTTCTGTTTCGTTAAAAGAGAAAAGAATTCCTTCTCGATAACTGATCATCCTTTAAAGACGGGGACCACGCAGGCTTGTGTTTCCAACTCAATCGCTGAGCCCAACTGATAGCCAGAAATTGCTTGAATTCTTTGGTGGAATTCCTACCCTGGCCTTCGGCGATGTTAAGGGATAGATACGGCGGCTCTTCTCATCTGATTGGTCAATCCGAAATTCTCTGACGCGGAAATTTGCTGGTCATTATAACCTTCCAGCAAGGTCTATGGATAATTTCCAACTGCTAAATCTTGAAACGATCTCAGATTTTAACCGAAAACCGGCCCTCTCTGACAAAAAAGCCCACAGGGATACTACCCTGTGGGCTTTTGGAAGTCAACCGCTTTTGGGTTAGAAGTAGAAGAATCCGACGAACTCTACCCGGTGTTCGTCACCTTTGTTAGTGAGAGAGCCGCCGTTAGCTGCGCTCGGCGGAGTCGCCACGGACAGGCAGGGTCCCATCGGGGTAGGCATCCTGCAAGAATTGGGCGTGGGCATAAGAGTACTGCACGCCGAACTTGAGGGCCGCGATGGGCCGCCACCACAGGGTCGCGTCCACCTGCTGCATGGACCGGATCTGTTGCACCGGCGCGTTGTAAGAATACAGCGGTACGCCAGCTACGTTACCCGCCTGGATTAATTCTTGATCGATACCCATGGCCGCGGTGACGCCGTAGGCGGCGTTCATGTACCACTGGTTGGTGAAGTAGTACTGCGCTTCAGCCATTAAGCCATAACGCTTCAGCAATTCCGCGTCAATCTGGGCTATGACCAAACAACCGGTTACTGTCAAACTTGAAGACGTTGGTGGTGTCGCCCGCCATCCCAAAGGCATTGACGCCCTGGCCGATCCATGGCTGGACGATGAGATGGGCGGTCCCGGCCAGATTGTCGCTGTGGGTCGGGATGACCGGGATGAACAGGGAGCCCTGCACCATCCAGGGAGCTGACATAGGTATGGTCGTAAAAGCCAGTACCGGAAATAGTGCGGACTACCCGTGCCAGCATTAAAGCCAAAGCAGTAGCATAATTGGCCGGGCGACATTGCGCTGCCAGCCCGCGGTAACCGACGCGGTGAAGGGCATGGGATGGCCGTAAAAGGCGGCCTTGCCCCACCAGTCGTGGGAGTACTTGACCTGCCCCTGGATCTGGGGCGTTTCCGCCTGCCCGCCGTTGTTGCTGGCTTGATAAGCAGATACGGTAGCGTAATGGTAGCCGGTAAAAATGCCGACGTCATTGTTGGCCTGCCCGACCAGAGCGGCCACATGCCAGTCGCCCAGGAACCCCTGGGTAAACCGGATCTGCGGGAGCCGGGCGGTGGGCGTGCCGGTGACCTGGAAGGTCCCGTCTTCCGTCGTTTCAGCGAAGTAATCGCAGAACATGGACCAGTACTGGCCGAAGAGCAGTTCAGTATCCCCGGGCCAGTTCAAGCGGAACATGGCGTGCCGCAAGCGCGGGATATAAGCGTTGGACGCGGTGGTGGGCTGGTTGGCGGTGCCTCGAAGTCCATTTCGATGAAGCCGGTGAGCTTGGCTCCCAGGACATCGGGTCCCTTGATGGTGAAGTTGAACCGGGAACCATCGGCCGTGAATCTCAGGTGTGCCATGGTGAAAGATTGCCGGCCGATCGTTGTTGCGTAAGACGGACGACCATGTTTTTGTTGTTCTCGGTGGAATCCCAGTAGGTATCCAACTTGATATAGCCGCCCAGGCTAAATTCGGTGGCGGCAAAGGCGGCCGCGGGCACCAGTAGGGACAAAACTACCGCGAAAATCAAGATTCTTTTCATCATTCCCCCCTTGTGATTAGGAAAGTAGGTTACCAGTTTCTCCTTTCCGTAAATGCCTAACTTGCTCTTTTACCTGCCTTTATCCCACCTCCTTTCTAGTTCTCGGTTTTATCCAGCGCCATATTAGAATGGCATACAATTTTTGTCAATAAAAATTTGCAAAAAAAATGAGCGCCCCACCTTTTAAAGGCGGTTTTCGTTTTCCGGTTTTCGGCAGGGGTTCTGGTACCGGTTTGCGGGCAGAGGCAGCTTTTTCTGGTGGCCCGGGCGTCTCGCCGGTGCGGCGCAGAAAAATAGGCGGCCTGCGGCCGCCAAATCGGCGGGCACAGCCCGCCCTATAATTTCAGACACAGGCTGGAAGCCTGTGCCGCTAAAGGCCCTTTTACCGGAAGCCTTGAGTGTAGGGTCGCACCCTACACTTATGGTGGGCCCGGTCCACCTATAGGGTATTCTTCTCCGACAATGTTGCCGGCACTACTGAGGACACCGCCCTGGCAGACGGAAACCGAGAACCGCAAACCGAAAACAGTCTTCTAAAAAATCCAAAACCAAAAACTGGCCACCGTATTATAGGGATCCCAGATAAAGGCCAAAATCCCGGCCAGGATCATGTTGCCCTCCACCAGGGACTCCAGCATCAGGCCGGCTTCCATGAGGCCCCGGCGGTAGAGGGTGAGGTAGCCCAGGGCGTAGAGGCCCGAGAGGCTCAGGAGGTAGCCCAGGGAGGGGATGACCCCGGCCCCGGCGGCCAGCAGCAGCATGGCCGCAAAGGCCAGGCAGCAGCCGGACAACAGGTTCAGGGTGCGCTCCCGGCCCAGGGCGATGGCCAGGGTCTCTTTGCCCACCACCCGGTCGCCTTCCATGGCCATGATCTCAAAGAGGCCGGAGCGGATGAAGATCATGCCCGCCACGAAAAAGAAGGCGATGGCGGTGGCCCCGGAGGCCGCGGGTTTGGTGGCGGAGCAGACCACCGGAATCAGGGCCGCCAGGACCCCCCAGGCCACCGCGGTGAACACCGCCTTGGAGCCGGGAATCTCCTTGAGGGTGGTGATCAGGGTGACCCGGGCCAAGCAGTCCGGGATGATCTTGAAATTGTAAACGAGGCCGATGCCGCTCATGGCAACGATGAAGACAAAGGGCAGCCAGCCCAGATAAGCGCCCAGGGCCAGGGCCAGGCCGGCGGAGATGGCCCCGGTGCTCAGCGAGAAACATCCGGTGGCGCCCGTAAAACATGGTCTGCACCGGGTCGTTGAGCTTGGAGGCCTTGTCGGTGAAGTGGTGCAGCAGGTGCATGGCGTAGACATAGAAAAAGGCCACGAAGAAATATTTGAACTGGGGTTCCACCTGCTGCAGCAGCGAGGACACGTAGCTGAGGGAGCCGGCGCCGGTGGCCACGAAGAGGTTGGACTTGAGGAAGAAGCGCCAGGCCCGGTAGAGGTAGTTGGTCCAGGAGCCGGGGCGGAAGGCCCAGGCGTGCTTCAAGGTGCTGACCACGTTGCCGATGAGCCAGTGGGGGGTGGAGGCCCCGGCGGTCACCCCCACCGTGTGGTAGCGGCTCATCTCCTCCAGGTCCAGTTCCTGCTCGGTCTCCACGTGGTAAGTGGGGATGCCGGTGGCCCGGGAGATCTCCACCAGGCGCTGGGTATTGCCGCTGTTGCGCCCCCCCACCACCACCAGGGCCTCGGCGTGGCGGGCCAGTTCCTGCACCTCCGCCTGGCGGAAGGCGGTGGCGTCGCAGATGGTGTTGAAGATGTGGGCCCCGGGGAAGCGGGCCTTGATTTCCCCCACCCGCTCCTCGAACAGGGCTTCGCTCTGGGTGGTCTGGGCTACCACGATGGGGGCGCCCAACTCCGGCAAGGCGGCCACCTCCCGGGCCTTGGCCACCACGTGGCCCCGGCCCCCGGTGTAGCCCAGGAGGCCCTCCACCTCCGGGTGGTCGGCGTCGCCGACGATGATGGTGGCGTGGCCCTTGGCGGCCCAGCGCCGGATGATGGCCTGGACCTTGGCCACCCGGGGGCAGGTGGCGTCGATGATGCGGGAGGCGCCGCCCTCCAACTGCCGCCGCTCCCGGGGGGGGATGCCGTGGGCCCGGATCACCACCAGTCCCTGCGGCACCGCGTCACCGGGCTTGAGCACCGTGATCCCCCGCTCCCGCAACAGCTCCAGCACCTGGGGATTGTGGATCAGCGGCCCATAGGTATAGATCTGGGTCGGAGTTTCGTTGATGGCCTCCAGGACCATCTCCAGGGCCCGCTTGACGCCGATGCAAAAGCCGGCGGTGCGGGCCAGCACCACTCTCATCTAACGAACCTCCTCCCGCCTCCCGGCTGGCCGTTCCTGGTTTAGTATGGATGGGGCCTGTTTCAGGAGTTTCCTGATAAATATTATCCTCAAGCTCTGAAAATGTGCGAACCGGTGATTGATTAAGGAATAATTAATTTTATCAATTATTAGACCTTTGGGCCTTTAAAATACTTAACATTTTTTGAGCGCGGGTGTCATTAGGGTTATCTTTGAGAGCATTTTGATAAATAATCATGGCTTTATCAATATTTCCTTGCATTGCGAAGTAGCTAAGCCCCTAAATATGGACTGGAAGCTCCTGGTCTCGAATTCAGGCTGCCACCCGGATGGCCTCGTTGGAAGCTAAGGGCAGATGGCTTGGCCATGGCTGATCTTCTTCCCTGCTGCGCCAGGGCAATCCCCAGGTTATAATGGGCCTCGGCATAATCGGGCTTAAGGCCCAGGGCCTCGGCAAAATGGGTCATGGCCTGATCATCTTGCCTTGCGCAGCTAAGGCAATCCCCAAATTGTAATGGGCTATGCGGCATTCCCCGGGTCACCTTCAGGGCCTAGGCGTCATACAGCGTTCGCAAATAGGAATCTATCGTCCAATAGCTGACCTGCACCCAGGTACAGGCCATTAAGGCCGACAAGACCACCCCGGCGCCCAGCCGGCAAACAGGAACCTGGGCGGGGCGCGCCAGCGGGCCGCCAGGCCAGCCACCCCCCAGACTACCGCAAGAAACAGCCCGATGGAGGGCACATAGGTAAAGCGGTCTGCCATAGCCTGCACCCCCGCCTGCACCAAGCCACTGACTGCTAACAGGGTGCCCAGGTACCAGAGCCAGCCTACCAGTAGATAGGGATGCCGCCGGGCCTGCCGGAGAGCCAAAAAGGTTAGCACCGCCAGCGCCAAGCCGGCTGCCGGCGCCTGCCATATGGGCGGATTATGAACCGGAAGGGGGTAAAAGACTGCCAGGTGCACGGGCCAGAACATCTTCCCCAGATAGCTCACGCAGGCCACCAGAGCGTTGGCTAGCCGATTGGGAATAGGAAGAGCATGCAAAGTCAATACAGCTCCCATTTTCTTTTGGGCATAAACAGTGACAACGCTAAGAGAGGGCCGAAACGACCAACAAGGGTAACTTTTCCCAGACCAGGCGCTTGAAGGTAACTCCTGGATAGGACTTTGGAGATGCTGCGGCCGCCGCGGGGCCTTTAAGGGACAGGCGGCCCAAGGGCCAGTAGTCCAAAAGCAGGAGCACGAAGGGCAGGGTCACCAACATGGGCTTGGCCATCAGACCCAGGCTGAAGCAGACCAGGATTAGCACGTATCTTCCTAATCTTGGACGCTCCGCATACCAGACGTAGGCCCACATGGTAAGCAGCCAGAAAAAGGTGCTCAGAACATCCTTCCGTTCGGCCGCCCAGGCCACGGACTCCACGTGCAGGGGGTGGAGGGCAAAGAGGGCAGCCACCACGAAACTGCACCCCAAGGTTCGGGTGAGGTAAAGCAGCCACAAAAACAGGAGCAGGGCGTTGGCGATGTGGATGAGCAGGTTGGTTAGCAGAAAGCCCCCGGGGTGCAGCCCGTAAACTTGGCTGTCCACCATTAAGGAGAGCCAGGTCAGGGGAATCCAAAAACCGGCATGCAGGGTGGTGAAAGGCCAGGAGAGCCCTTTAAGAGTAAGGCCATTTTGGACCGGGGGATTATTAGTGACGTATACCGGATCATCTAAATTGATAAACTGATGGGTTCTCAGATCGCCATAGACGGCCAACGTGGCCACGACCAGGAAGAGGCAGGCTATTATTTTCCAGCGACGCTGCGGCATGCGGCTTCTAACCTTGAACTTTGGCGAGGGAGATGCGCGGCAGTTTCCACCAGGGCAAGCTCCCCAGTTCTATCAATTATGAGACCTTTGGGCCTTTAAAATACTTAACATTTTTTGAGCGCGGGTGTCATTAGGGTTAACTTTGAGGGCATTTTGATAAATAATCATGGCTTTATCAATATTTCCTTGGATCGCCAAAGCTAAGCCTAAATTGGCGTAAGCTCCTGGAAAATCAGGGTTTATTTGGATGGCTTTTTGGAACCTAACAATGGCTTCCTCTATTTTTCCCTGTTTCGCCAGGGCCACCCCCAGGTTATTCTGGGTCTCGGCCAGATCGGGATTAAGGCGCAGGGCCTCGGTATAATGGGCCACGGCCTGATCCAACTGGCCCTGCGCCGCCAGGGCCAGCCCCAGGTTGTTATGGGCCTCGGCATAATCGGGCTTCAGGCGCAGGGCCTCGGCATACTGGGCCACGGCCTGATCCACTGGCCCTGGGCCGCCAGGGCCAGCCCCAGGTTGTTATGGGCCTTGGCAAGATCGGGATTCAGACGCAGGGCTTCGGCATATTGGGCCACAGCCTGATCCATCTTGCCCTGCGCCGCCAGGGCCAGCCCCAGGTTGTTATGGGCCCCGGCAGGTCGGGCTTCAGACGCAGGGCTTCGGCATACTGGGCCATAGCCTGGTCCATCTTGCCCTGCGCCGCCAGGGCCAGCCCCAGGTTGTTATGGGCCCGGGCCAGACCGGGCTTCAGACGCAGGGCCTCGGCATACTGGGCCATGGCCTGATCCAACTTGCCCTGCGCCGCTAAGGCCATCCCCAGGTTATTATGCGTATCGGCAAGATCGGGATCAAGACGCAGGGCCTCGGCATAATGGGCTAGAGCCTGATCCGTCTTGCCCTGCGCCGCCAGGGCGAACCCCAGATTGCTCTGGATTAGGGGGTTCTCCCTGGTCACCTTCAGGGTATGCTCATACAGCGAAATGGAATCGCGCCAATAGCCGACCTGCACCCAGGTACAGATCATTAAGGCCGACAAGACCACTCCGGCGCCCACCGGCAACAGGAACCTGGGGGCGCGCCAGCGGGCCGCCAGGTCAGCCATCCCCCAGACTACCATAATAAACAGCCCGATGAAGGGCACATAGGTGTAGCGGTCCGCCATGGCCTGCCCCCCCACCTGCACCAGGCCGATGACCGGGAACAGGGTGCCCAGGTACCAGAGCCATCCCACCGGTAGATAGGGATGCCGCCGGGCCTGGCGGAGAGCCAAAAAGGTTAGCGCCGCCAGGGCCAAACCGGCCGCCGGCGCCTGCCATATGGGCAGATTATGCCGCGGACAGAGGGTAAAGCACGGCCAGGTGCGCGGGCCAGAACATCTGCCCCAGATAGCTCACGTAGGCCACCATAGCGTTGGCGAGGCGGCTCGTTAAGGGAAGATCCTGCAGCGACTTTACCGCTCCAGCTTCTTTTTCGGCAAAGAAAGTCACCAGGCTGAAAAGCGCCGCCAGAGCAAACAGGGGGGCTTTTTCCCAAACCAGGCGCTTGATGGAAACCCCTGGCTGGGTTTTTCTGTCCCGAGAGGCCCTGGATGGGCGCTTCCTGGCTGGGCCCTTCTTGGCTGGCTAACCGTGGCGGCGGGGTTTAGCGTCCAGCGATGCAGAGGCCAATAGTCCAAGAGCAGCAGGACCAAAGGCAGGGTCACCAGCATGGGCTTGGCCAGCAGCCCCAGAATGAAACAGACCAGGATTAACCAGTATCGCCTAAACCCCGGAGACTCCACGTACCAGACGTAGGCCCACATGGTGAGCAGCCAGAAAAAGGTGCTCAGGACATCCTTCCGTTCGGCCACCCAGGCCACTGACTCCACGTGCAGGGGGTGCAGGGCAAAGAGGGCGGCCACCAGGAAACTGGGTCCCAAGGCCCCGGTGGTCCGCTGGAGCCACAGAAATAACAGCAGGGTGTTGGCAATGTGGAAGAGTAAACTGGTGAGGTGATAGCCCGCCGGGATGCAACCCGAAGAGCTGGCAGTCCAGCATTTGGGAGAGCATGGTCAGCGGATGCCATAAGCCGGCGCAGGTAGAGGTAAAAGCCCCGATAAGCCCAGACAGGGTGAGGCCGCCCTGGACCGTAGGATTATCAGTGACGTAAACATTGTCATCGTAATTGATAAACTGGTGGGTTCTCAGATCGCCATAGACGGCCAACGTGGCCACCACCAGGAAGAGGCAGGCGATTATTTTCCAGCGGCGATGTGGCATGCAGCCTCTAACCTAATTCTTCAGCGAGGGAGATGCACCGGTAGTTGCAACCAGGGCAAGCTCCCCAGGCGAAGGGAATCGACTGAGAAGGCAGGCAGGTTATCGGAGATGATGCGGCGGCCCGGGTCATCCCGGTCAATAAATAGATATCAGAATTTTTTCTGAGCCTCGCTTCGGGACATCGCCGCCAGCGGCTTGCCCGGGGCCTCCCCGGCCAGGAGCCGCTCCTTCAAGACCTCATCCAGGTGGCTGGCCACGAGTTCCCGGCCCGCGTCCAGAAGGTGGAGGCCGTCCGGCTGATAAAGGGGCTCCTTCCGGTCGCCAAAGATGTTGCGAAAATTGATGAAATAGGGCTTATCCTGCAGCCGGCTCTCCACGGCCTCATAGCACACCCTAAAATTATCGCGCAAGGCCATTTTTTTCCCCAGGACCACGTCTTCCTGGGACCGGACCCTGGCGGCCACCGGCTCCGTCTCCGCCCACCAGCAAGGCTGATAGACCAGCAGAAATTTTGCCCCGAAGCCCGCGGCCAGCTTATTGAGGTAATCGTACCGCTGGGCGCAACTGTCCGCAAATTGCCGCAGCTCCGGGTCCCCGGGGTCGATGTGAAAGACGACCTCCCTCATTTTGGCATAAATTTCCCGGGTGAAGGAAGACCACATGGCCGCATTCAGGGGCTTCAGCAACCCGAAAAGGCTGCGGTGGTAATCCTCGATCATGCCCCGCACCCGATCGTAGCCCTGGTGGCCATAAGGGTTGCGGTGTTGGGCGAAATATACGCAGTCGTTGCCGCCGTCGTAAAAGAGGATCAGGGACGGAGGATGGTTTTCGATGAGGAGCTTCTGCAGGTACTTGGTCTCCATCAGCGAATTAAAACCGTCCTGCCCATAGTTGCACATGGTGGCCGGGTGATCCGGCTCCTCCCGGTTCCAGTCCCGGGCCAGGAAGCTGGGGATGGTGCGGCCGTCGTAGTCGGTGGCGCCCCGCATGGTAGAGCCGCCTAACAGCCAAAAGGTCCAGGCCCCTGGCCCCGGCGCCGGGGGATTGTTCAGGGTGGGCCGCACCTCCTCCAGAAACAGGGCGTAGGGATCGTAGTTGACCACATCCCCTTCCCGGAGTTGCCCGTAAATCCAGTAGTTGCTCAAACAGATGGCCAGGAAGCTGGCGATCTCCACCAGGATGATGCCGGCGATGAGCCATTTGCACAGTAGGAACAGTCCCGAGAAGATTCGTTTCATTTCCGGCCCCCCGATTTATCGGTCAGCTCGCTAGACCTTTAAGGGGGATGGCTTTCTGGAAAATGAAGACCGCCTCATCAATTCTACCCATCTCGGCGAAGACGATGCCCCAGTTATTATAGGAATAGGCGCTGCCATAATTGGGGTTAAAGCTAATGGCCCGCCGGCAAACCGCGGTTTTCTTAGGAGTGCCGGCCTCGATCAGATGAGGATGGCAGAATTTGTTTTGCCCCCGCCAGGGGCTTGCCCGGGGCCTCCCCGGCCAGGAGCCGCTCCTTCAAGACCTCTTCCAGGTGGCTGGCCACGATCTTCGAGCCCGCGTCCACGAGGTGGATGCCGTCCGGCTCATAAAGGGGCTCCTTCCGGTCGCACAGGATGTTGCGAAAATTAATGAAATAGGGCTCCTCCTGCAGCCGGCCCACCAGGGCCTGATAGCACACCATAAAATTATCGCGCAAGGCCATTTTTTTCGCCAGGACCACGTCTTCCTGCGCCCGGACCCTGGCGGACACCGGCTTCGTTTCCGCCCACCAGCAAGGCTGATAGACCAGCAGGAATTTTGCCCCGAAGCCCGCGGCCAGCTTATTGAGGTAATCGTACCGCTGGGCGCAACTGTCCGCAAATTGCCGCAGCTTCGGGTCCCCGGGGTCGATGTGAAAGACGCCCTGCCTCATTTTTTCATAAATTTCATGGGTGAAGGAGGACCACATGGCCGCATTCAGGGGCTTCAGCAACCCGAAAAAGCTGCGGTGGTAATCCTCGATCATGCCCCGCACCCGTTCGTAGCCCTGGTGGCCGTAAGGGGTGCGGTCCTGGGCGAAATAAGCGCTGTCGTTGCCGCCGTCGTAAAAGACGATCAGGGACGGGAGGATGGTTTTCGATGAGGAGCTTCTGCAGGTACTTGGTCTCCATCAGCGAATTGAAACCGTCTTGCCCAAAGTTGACCACGGTGGCCGGCCGATCCGGCTCCTCCCGGTTCCAGTCCCGGGCCAGGAAGCTGGGAATGGTGTGGGCGTCGATGGGGTTGGGTCCCCGCATGGTAGAGCCGCCGAACAGCCAAAAGGTCCAGGCCCCCGGCCCCGGCGCCGCGGGATTGTTCAGGGTGGGCCGCACCCCCTCCAGAAACAGGGCGTAGGGGTCGTAGCTGACCTTATCCCCATCCCGGAGTTGCCCGTAAATCCAGTAGTTGCTCAAGGAGATGGCCAGGAAGCTGGCGACCTCCACCAGGATGACGCCGGCGATGAGCCACTTGCACAGCAGGAACAGTCCCGCGAAGATTCGTTTCATTCGGTCCTCGATTTATTGCCCAGTCTCGCTAAACCTTCATATTATAACCTGGAAACCTAAAACTGGATGGATTAAAATTTTGCTGCCGCCATTTTTTCCCCCGGTGGCCGTATCCCCCTCCCCTCTCGCCCTCAGCAACCATAACCCCGAAAGTCGGGAACAACGGCGGCTCATCCCGGCGGGGCGGGCCTCCGCGCCCGCCGCCTCGATGGCGGGCGACGCCCCCCAGACAACCTCCTCTGCCCCGCGGCGCCTGCCAGATAAAAATGGTTTTCGGTTTGCGGTTTTCGGTTAATATAATGAAAAATCGAGGTTAGGCACCCCTATCCGGCTGGCTGGCCCGGGAGAGGTCCGGCAAGAGGCCGGAGAATTTGATTTGAGGCGGCGGGGCAATTCCCGTGGGAAACTTCCTGCTGCTGCTGGGCGGCACCATCGCCCTGCGGCCCTACGTCTTTATCTTCCTAGGCGTGTACCTGCTGCTGGCCACCTTGCAGTGGGGGGCCGGCCGGGCCGCAGCCTTCCTGATCCTGGGCTATCTCCTCTCCTGGGCCGCAGAGCTCTGCTCCATCCATTTCGGCCTCCCCTTCGGGGAATATCTATACATTCCCGGCCACCCTGGATCGGGAACTTTGGGTAGCCGGGGTCCCTCTCATGGACTCCCTGTCTTACGTGTTCATCGCCTATGCCAGCTACTGTTTGGCCCTGCTGGCCCTGGGCCGGGGGCGCTGGCAGGGATGGGGCTTCCACCTTGAGAATGAGGCCGCCTGCCGGCTCTCCCGGCGCCCCGTGATCCTGGGGGCGGCGCTCATGGCCAGCCTGGACCTGGTCATCGATCCGGCGGCCCTGCGGGGCTACCGCTGGTTCCTGGGTCAGATCTACGGCTACCCGGAAGGCGGCGTCTATTTTGGCGTCCCCTTGAGCAACTTTGCCGGCTGGTTCCTGGTGGCCCTGGTCCTCATCCGGGCGCTGCAGTACCTGGCCAGCGCCCCGGCCCCGGCCCCTATCTGGGATTGGGGACGCCGGAGCTTTCCCGGCCAGGCCCTGCTGGGGCCTGCCCTCTATTTGGGAATCCTGGGATTTAACCTGGGGATGACCTTTCTCATCGGCGAGACCTGCCTGGGTTGGGTGGGAGTCTTTATCTACCTGCCGTTTCTAACCTGGCTGGTCCTCAAGCACCTGCCCGGCTCCGGCCAACTGCGGTAGCAGGACCTGGAGGGCCTGGTCCAGCCGCGCCGCGGCCAGCCGGCTGCGGCGCCAGAGGTGGAGCAGGTCCGCCAAGCGGCGGGGGTCCTCCGCCAGCCAGCGCCGGGCGTCCCTCCACCCCGGGGTCCCGGGGTGCGGCAGGGGCCGCGCCAGAAACTCGGGAATCTCCTCAGCCGCGACATCGGTAATCGCCCGGAGGCCCAGGAAAGGCAGGCCCTGGGCCCGGGCCACTTCGGCCACCGCGGCGGTCTCCAGGTCCAGCACCGGCCGGCTCAGCCGCGCCAGGGCTTTTCCCAGGCCGCTCTTACGTAAAATCCAGGGCGTGGTGATGATACTGCCGGCAAAGGTTGCCGGCCCCGCCGCGGCCAGGGCCCGGAGCAGCTCCGGCAGGGGCCGGGGCGGCGGCGGCGCCGCCACCGGCTGCAGCAGCCGGGTCAGCGGATCGTAACTGGCGAAATATTCTCCCAGGACCAGGTCTCCGGGGCTCAGCTCCGGGCTGACGGCGCCGCCGAACCCCAGGGAGAGCAGCAGGCGGGGCCGGAGACGGCTAACCAGGCGGGAGGCTGCCTGGCCGGCCGCCCGGGCGCCCAGACCCGTGAGGGCCAGCAGCCCCCACCCCGGTCCCACCGCCAATTCCCAGGCCGGCCCCGCCACCCCGGCCCGGCGGGGCCGGGACCGGCTGCGGCGCAAAAAAGGCCGCACTTCCCAAGGAAGCGCGGCCAATAACAGCATCCGGCAAGGCCCGGTGGCGACCCGGCCCGGCGAGCCATCCGGCATCAGGACTTGGCCACCGGCAGGTGGTCTGCCGGCCCGGCGCCAACTCAGCCTGGGAGACCACGGTGGCCACCTGCTTGGGCCGCCGCCAGCGGCGCCCCTGCACCAGGAGGCTGCCGTTCTTATGCAGCACGGTGCGATCATCCAGGATGATCAAACCGTGGCGCTCGGAAATATTGGTGTAATACTGGTATTTCAAGTGCCGCTGGTTGAGGCGGTATTTGAAAAACAGGAAGAACATCATGTAGATGACCACGATGAGGCCCAGCCCCGCCAGCACGTAACTGAGGAAGAGGAAGGCGTTATAGCCCAGGGAACTCAGCCAGGCCATGATGTGGTTCATGTTGTACAGGGCCAGCACGGTCACCAGCAGCAGGAAGAGGATGGCCAGATAGGGCAGGCGCTTGAGCTGGACGATTACCGCTTCCATCTGGGAGCCGGAAGCCCCGCCTTCCCCGATCTGCGCTTCCGGCTCCCCCAAAAAGTGGTTGAAGCCGGTAACGATGACCCCCATGAGAAAGGTGACTACAATGGGGAAGGCGAAGGCCACGAAGACATACTCCCGCCAGGGAAAAGCGGTTTGCACCCGGTGGTATTTATCATCCGAAGCCCAGAGCACCACCACGATAAAAATGACGATTTCCAGGATACCGATGAGCTTAAGGTAATCGAAGAAGAGCTTTTTACGGTCTGCTTTGTTGAAATAACTGGCAATCATGGACATGCGCCGCCCGCCTCAGGCTATTCGAAGTACTTATAAAATAACCACTAAACCTCCCCGGGGTCAATCCCTTTCTGGATGGGCCTGGCCCCAGTTCCGGGTTTCCAGGGGCCGAGGCCCTGCGGCGGACCAACAGCCATCAAGGGCAACAGGGATGATTCCGGGGGGGCAGTGGTGCGCCCCTTCCCGCAAAAAAGACGGAACGGCGGGGGCCCCGTCCGTTCCGCTCCTGCTTGCCACTAACTCTTAATAACCCGCAATGCCATTTCCCATGGCACTCAGAAAATCCGGCACTCCCTCCTTCCCTTCTCGGGGGAAGCGCTCACCTCAGCCCTGGGGCAAGGTCACCACGAAGTTGGAACCGTCCTGCCTCGGTTCGTAATGCAGGTCGCCGCCGTGCCGGGAGACGATGTCCCGGCTGAGATATAGGCCCAGTCCCATGCCTTCGCCGGAGCCTGTGGCCCGCCGCATCTTTTTGGCGAAATTGGAAAACAGCATGGAACGGTACTCCTCGGGCACCGGCTTGCCGGTGTTGCGAACACTGAGACGGCAATCGGCCCCCTGGTTTTGCCAATCAATGACGATGGTGCAACCGGCGCCTCCGTGTTGGATGGCGTTATTGATCAGATTCCGGAAGACGCTCTTGAGCCACAACTTGCTGCCCTTCACCGGGATGACCGCGGCGGGACGCCGTTCCAGGCGATTGTCCAGGGTTATCCGATGGTTACGGAGTTCCACCCCCAGCTCCTCCAGGACCGGAGCCACCACGTCATGCCGCAGGTCCAGCATCTCCTTTTCCATCTCCTGGTCGGCGGGGGAGGAGAAGGCCTTAGCCATGAACTCTTCGGTGAGGCCAATCAATCTATCCATGTTGCCGGAGACTTCCTGCAGCTTTTCCAGGGCGCCTCCGCCCACCTCCCCGAAGGTGCCCCGGACCAGGAGTTTCATAGAGGCGGCGGTGGACACCATGGAGCCCCGCAGGTCGTGAAAGATCATCATCAAGCGATCCAGGGCCGGCGCGTTGACTGCGGTCGCGGTTGGCGCCGCGAAGCTCGCGGCCGGAATCAAATCGACGATGTCCAGGCTTTCCAGACAGTGGCTGACCCGCCGCCACAGCTCGGTGGGACTCACCGGCATCAGGAGATAATCGTCCACCTCAATCTGATAGGCTTCCCGGGGGAAGGTCACCTCATGGTTGCCGCTGATCACCATGACCTTCACTTCCGGGTTCAACCGTTTGGCCCGCTTTAAGACCTCGACGCCGTCCAGCTCTCCCAGGTTGAGCTTGGCGATCACCAGGTCATAATTCTTTTTTACCAGGGCTTCCAGGGCCGCCTCGGGGCTGGCCGCCCCCCTGACTGCGTATCCTTTGTATTCCAAGACCCAGGCGATTGTCCGAAACAGGTGTGAGCCGTCGCCCATTAAGAGAATTTCGTAGTTAGCCATCCTCTGATCTCCTTGTACTTCGCCGGTTTAGCTTCAGATGGTTAATAGGACCGAGTTTGGATACGCTCTCATCAAACCTTTTTTCGGAGAAGCGGTCAATCGGCACATGTGCCTATTTTCATATGGGCAAAACTGCCTACATCAGGATCGTCGGTCCGAGCTGTGTTGGTCTCTAAAATACCCAAGGGCTGGGATGAAATAAATTGGCAGAAATACCTATATGGGGATGGGTAAAAGTGCCTAATCTGGCGCGGCCGTGACTCGTGGGCTCACCAGGCGCTCCCATGATTTGCTGCGGCACTTATCGTTTCTTTCCGGGGAGAGGGGGAAGGGTGCGGCGGACGGCAAGCAGGCGCCGCCGGGGAGTTCTTGGTCGGGGTCAGGCGGCGGTGGTGGTGTAACCTTTCTGAATGGCGTATTTCACCAGGTCTGCGGTCTTCTTGACATTCAACTTCCTCATGATATTGGCGCGGTGGTGTTGCACCGTGCGGCTGCTGATGAACAGCAATTCGCCCACTTCCTTGCTGGATTTGCCTTCGGCGATGAGCTTGATGATCTCCCGCTCCCGGGTGGTGAGATGCTGCCCCGAACCGGCCGCCTGCTCTCCGGCGGGCCGGGATTTTTCCATGAACAGATCCGCCAACTGGGGGGCCAGCAGCGGCGAGATATAGGTGCCCCCTTTCTTAAGGGTGTCGATGGCGGAGATCAGCTCACTGTCGGCATCCTCCTTGAGCAGATAGCCCTCCGCCCCGGCCGCAAAGGCGTGATACAGATATTCCTGGTCTTTGTGCATGGTCAGGATCAAGACCTTGACTTCCGGATTGATGATCTTGATCTCCCGGGTCGCCTCCAGGCCGCGCAAATTGGGCATGGAGATGTCCAGGATAACCAGTTGCGGGGAGGTCGTTTTCAAGAGCCCAATCAACTCGAAACCGTCGTTGGCTTCCCCCACCACTTCCACATCGTCGATGGCCTGGATGATTCTTCGTATCCCCCGCCGGAACATCACGTGATCATCAGCCAGCAAAATACTGAAAGGGGCTGCCATGAGGTTTCTCCCTCATCCTGTGGAGAGACAGTTTCGGCATAAATGACGCAGACCTTTATACCGAATTTTTCTTTAAAATGCCAGTAGTTTCCGGCAACAACAAAAATTGCCCGGAGAAACCTGCCCTCCCTCGCCCATTAAATTACCGGGCGGCCCCTAGGCACAGGTTTTAAAGCGGTGCCACCTGACGCCGCCCCCACCGGCAAGGGGAGAGCGCTCGCGAGGGGACACAGAGGGCCCAGGGAGAACCCTGAAAATCTTCAGGCGGCTAACCGCCCATCTTTGGCAGGCAAGACGCCTGCCCTGGGAACCTGCCCCGGAAGATTAACCGGCAACCCCGGGGGCCACGGTTTGCACATCTTTTTTTGGAGGAACCGGGATACGGCAAACGATCTTGGTGCCCGCCCGCTGCCGACTCCAGACCTGGCAACTGCCCCCCAGCATCCGGCTCCGTTCATACAGGGCCGCCAGCCCCAGGCCGCGGCGGCTGGCATCCCGTCTCGAGATCTGGGTCACATCGAATCCCACGCCGTCGTCCTCTATGTTGAAGGTGACGGCGCCGCCTTCCTGGCGCAGCGCCACCGAAACCCTGCAAGGCCCGGCGTGCTTGGTGATGTTGTGGAGGCATTCCTGCAAGATGCGGTAGATGATGATCTGGGATTCCAGGGGAAACAGGCCGTTCAAATCTTGAACCTCAAAGGACTGCTCTACGGTGAAATATTTACCTATGCCATCCGTCAGGTATTTCAAGGCGGCCAGCAGTCCCAGGTCCTCCAGGATGGAGGGGCTCAGGTCCCGGGACAAACGCCGGACGTTGTCGATGACCTGGTCCAGGTACTCAAGCAGTTCCAGGCATTCCTGCTTCAGGTCCGGCTGCTCGTCCGGCCGCAGCCCCTTTTCGATGGCCCGGGTGCGGAGCTTCATAACCGTCAGGCTTTGCCCCACCTCATCGTGCAGCTCCATGGAGAGACGCTTCCGTTCCTGCTCCTGGGCCGTCAGGAGTTCGGAACTCAGGTATCGCAGGCGCTGCTCCGATTCCTGCAAGGCCATCTTGGCCCGCTGGGCTTCCGTGGCATCGAAGAAGACTCCGCTGAAAAACTCCACCTCCCCCTTGGCATTGAAGATCATCTGGCCCCGGTCCTGGATCCAGAGGATCCGGTCGTCCCTGGTCCGGATGCGAAATTCCCGGTAGTAAGCGCCGCCAACTTGGCGGGCGCGCCTAATGGCCTTTTTGGCCGCGGGGAGGTCTTCCGGAACCATCAGGTCCACCCACTTGAGCCGGCGGGAATCGAACTCCTCCTTTTTATAACCCGTCAACTCCTCGATCTTGTGGTCGAAGAAATCCACCGACCAGTCCAGATAGCCTTTGTAAACCACGGCGGGGATACTACCCACCAGAAGCCGGTAGTTTTGTTCACTCTGCCGCAGGGCCTCCTCCGCCTGGAGGCGCTCCCGGATCTCCACCGCCTCCCGCAGGGCTCGTTTCACCGCGGGCGCCAGGCGGGAGATCCGATCCTTGAGAACGTAGTCCGTGGCCCCTCGCTTTAAGTTGTCGATGGCCACTTCTTCGCCGATGGCCCCGGAGACAAAGATAAAGGGCACCTCGGGACATCTTTCCTGGGCCAGGGCCAGGGCCGCCGGCCCGTTGAAATGGGGAAGGTGATAGTCGGAAAGGATCAGATCGGGAGGGGATTGTTCCAGTTCCCTGATAAAATCCAGGTCATTATCCACCCGCCGGGTGGTGAAGGTCAGATTGGCCTGCCGGAGCTCAAAGGCCATCAACTCGGCGTCGCTGGCCAGATCCTCCACTATCAGGATGCGCAAGCTCGGAACCAAGAAGCTATCCCCCTCGGGCCGGTCAGCCCTCAGATTGGCTGACCGGAATTAGCTCAAAGGGACACCTTATTGCGCCGCACCCAGTAAAGGGCCAGGTCTTCCACTACCTGAAAATACTCATCGTAGTCCACCGGTTTGACCAGGTAGCTGTTCGCCCCCAATTGATAGCTCTCCAGGATGTCCGACTCTTCCTGGGAGGAGGTCAACATTACCACCGGAATCAAGCGGGTGCGTTCATGCCCCTTGAGCCTCCGGAGAATCTCCAGGCCGCTCATCTTGGGGAGCTTCAGGTCCAGAAGGATCACCTTGGGAAACTCATAGGGCGCATCCGGAGCAATAAACAGAAAATCGAGGGCCTCCACCCCGTCGGGAAAGACCTTCACCTTGCCGGCCAGGCCCCTTCTCTCCAAGGCCCGGAGGGTCAGTTCCGCATCGCAGGGGTTGTCTTCAATGACCACTGCCTCGAAATCCTTTGCCAGGGACGCCAACCAGACACTCCTTTGCCGGACGGGATCAAGGCGCCGCGGTTGCTGGCCGCGGCCACCACCCCGGCCCTCCAGCGAAATCCTCGTCGGTTATTTATACCGCAGTGTCAATTTATTTAGCAGGCAGGGCCGCTAAATGCACGGAAATTCCCTATAACTCGTGACCGCCGGATATTTTCTTGATAAGATTTAAGGCGGCCCGGAAACGCCTGGAAAAATAAATTTAAGGGTCCGGCGCTAAAAATACGTTATAATTTGGCGTCTAGAAGTATAAATAGGATTGGCATGGCTGTCTCCGAAACCCGTTCCCGAAAAAAGCTCAAGGTCACCGGCGTGGTGCAAGGCGTGGGCTTCCGGCCCTTTGTCTACCGGCTGGCCAGGGCCCATCACCTGGCGGGTTGGGTGCGCAACACCTCCCCTGCGTGGAAATCGAGGTGGAAGGGCCCCCCGCCTCCCTGGAGCAATTTATCCGCCAGCTTACCACCGAGGCCCCGGCCCTGGCCCGGGTGGAGGCGGTGGTGGCCCGGGACGCCGAACCCCGGGGGCGCTCCGGCTTTGCCATCCTGGAGAGCCGGCACCCAGGCGGCCACCGAGGCCCTGATTCCCGCCGACGTCGCCACCTGCGCCTCTTGCTTTGCCGAGATCGCTGGACCCCGGCAACCGCCGCTACCAATATCCCTTTACCAACTGCACCAACTGCGGCCCCCGCTTCACCATCATCCGGCAGGTGCCCTATGACCGCGCCCACACCACCATGGCGGTCTTTGCCATGTGCCCCGCCTGCCGGGCCGAATATGAGGACCCCGAGGACCGGCGCTTTCACGCCGAACCCACCGCCTGTCCGGTCTGCGGCCCCCAGGTCTGGCTGGAGGAACCGGGACCGGCGCCTGGACCAGGACGCCCTGGCCGCCGCCGCCAGCCTGCTGCAGAGCGGCAAGATCGTGGCGGTCAAGGGCCTGGGGGGCTTTCACCTGGCCGCCGACGCCCGCCAGGACGGGGCGGTGGAGACCCTGCGGCAGCGCAAAGGCCGGGTGGCCAAACCCTTTGCCGTCATGGTCCGGGACCTGGCGGAGGCCGAGAGACTGTGCCACCTGGGGGAGCAGGAGACAGTCCTGCTGCTGTCCCGGGAGCGGCCCATCGTCCTGGCCCGGCGGCGGCCGGACTGCCGGCGTCTCGGCCCAGGTGGCCCCGGGCAACCACTACCTGGGCCTGATGCTGCCCTACACCCCCCTGCACCTGCTGCTCATGGACCCGGCCCCGCCGCCCTGGTGATGACCAGCGGCAACCTCAGCGAAGAGCCCCTGGTGTTCACCAACGAGGCGGCCCGGGCCAAATTGGCCGGTCTGGCCGACGCCTTCCTCATGCACGACCGGGACATCCAGGTGCCCTGCGACGACTCCGTGGTGCGCCCCGTCGTGCCCCGACCGTCATCCCCCTGCGCCGGGCCCGGGGCTTTGTGCCGGCCCCATCTACCTGCCCCTGGAGTCTCGCCCCCATCCTGGGGGTGGGCGCCGAGCAGAAGAACACCTTCTGCCTGGCCTGGGCGCAACATCGCCCTCCTCAGCCAGCACATCGGCGACCTGGACACCGTGGAGACCTTCGAATATTATCAGCCAGGCCATCACCCATTTTAAGGCCTTGTGCCGCCAAGACCCGGCCATCGTGGCCCACGACCTGCACCCCCTCTATCTCAGCACCCGCTATGCCCGGGGGCTTAAGGGGGTGCGCCTGATCGGGGTGCAGCACCATCACGCCCACATCGCCGCCTGCCTGGCGGAAAACCGGCGCCGGGAAAGGTGCATCGGCATCGCCCTGGACGGCACCGGCTACGGCCCCGACGGCACCGTCTGGGGCGGGGAAATCCTGGTGGCCGACCTGGCGGGCTTTACCCGGGCCGGGCACCTGGCGCCGGTCCGCCTCCCGGGGGGAAGGCGGCGGTCCGGGACCCGGGGCGCATGGCCGCCGCCTATCTCTATCAGGTCCTATGGGGAGGATTTCGCCGACCTGGCCCGGCAGCTGGGCCTGGCGTATCCTCCCCTGGAATGGCGCATCCTCTGCCGCCAGCTGGCCACGGGCATCAATTCGCCGCTCACCACCAGCGCCGGGCGCCTCTTCGACGCGGTGGCCGCGGCCCTGAACATCTGCCGCCACCGCACCTACGAAGGCCAGCCGGCCATGGAACTGGAAATGGCCGCCGACCCCGAGGAGGACGGCTTTTATCCGGCGCCCCATCCGGATGGAGCGGGACACCCTGGTCCTGGACACCCTGGCCATCTTCCGCCGGCGTGGCTGGATGAGCACCTGCGCCGGCATCGACGCCGCCGCCATCGCCGCCCGCTTCCACAACTCCCTGGTGCGGCTGCTCACCGAGGCCTGCGTGCTGGTCCGGGAGCAAACCGGCCTGGATCTGGTGGCCCTGTCCGGCGGCGTCTTCCAGAACGCCCTGATGTTGCAGCAATTGAGCAACTCCCTGGAGCAGCTCGGTTTTCAGGTGCTGACCCACCGCCTGGGCCGCCCAACGACGGCTGCATCTCCCTGGGCCAGGTGGCCGTGGCCGCGGCGCGGATGGAGAAGCAGAACCGCGGAAAATATGCTGAGCCTTGGAAAGCGAATCTTTCCTAAACCTGCTGAGATTTTTTGAAGTGGTGCGCAGTACGCACCCTACATGAAATGGTGGGCAGTGCCCACCCTACATTGCCTGGATCAAAGGGGTAAGCTTATGTGCCTTGCCATCCCCATGCGCCTCATTGAGATCGACGGCGCCTGCCGGGGTCGCCGAAGTGGACGGCGTCTCCCGGCAGGTCCGCCTGGATCTGCTCCCGGAGGTCGGCCCTGGGGGACTACGTCCTGATTCACGCCGGGCTGGCCATCGCCCGGGTGGACCCGGAGCATGCCGAGGAAACCCTCTCCCTGCTGCGGAGCCTGGCCGATGAAGTTTATTGACGAATTCCGGGACAAGGACCTGGTGCAGGAAATCGTCCGGCGCCTGCGGGCAGCCTGGCCTCAGGCCCCGGCCACCATCATGGAGGTCTGCGGCACCCACACCATGGCCGCGGCCCGCTTCGGCCTGAAATCCCTGCTGCCGGAGGGGGTGCGGCTCATCTCCGGCCCCGGCTGCCCGGTGTGCGTCACGGCCCAGGCGGACCTGGACGCCTTCCTGGCCCTGGGCGACGAAGCCCACGTGGTCCTCGCCTCCTTCGGCGACATGCTCCGGGTCCCGGGCAGCCAGACCTCCCTGGAACAGCCGCCGGGCCCAGGGCGCCGAGGTGCGGGTGGTCTATTCCCCCCTGGACGCCGTGGACCTGGCCCGGCAGGAACCCGGCAAAGCAGGTGGTCTTTTTCGGGGTGGGCTTCGAAACCACCATGCCCGCGGTGGCCCTGGCCATCCGCCTGGCCGCGCGAGCAGCGGCTGGAGAATTTCTCGGTCCTCTGCGTCCACAAGACCATGCCCGCGGCCCTGCGGGCCCTGCTGGCCAGCGGCGAGGTGCGGGTTTCGGGCCTCCTCTGCCCCGGGCACGTCACCACCATCATCGGCGCCGAGCGCCTACGATTTCATCCCCCGGGAATTCGGCATCCCCTGTGCGGTGACCGGTTTCGAACCCCTGGACATGCTGCTCGGCATGGAGGCGATTCTGCGCCAGATCGCAGACAGGCCGGCCCCGGGTGGACAACGTCTATACCCGGGCGGTCCAGACCCAGCCCAACCCCCGGGCCCAGGCCCTGCTGGCGGAGGTCTTTGACCCCGGCGACGCCGACTGGCGCGGCCTGGGAATCATTCCCGGCAGCGGCGTCAAGATTCGCCAGCCCTACGCCCGCTTCGACGCCCGCGCCAGGTTTCCCCGAGGTCTGGGACGCGGCTGACCCCGCCGGCAGCCCTCGCCTGCCGCTGCGGCGAGGTGCTGCGGGGGGTGCTGCGTCCCCGGGAGTGCCCCCTGTTCCAGCAGGCCTGCACCCCCTCCCAACCCCTGGGACCCTGCATGGTCTCCAGCGAAGGGGCCTGCGCCGCGGCGTATCGGTATGATAGGTGAGTGAGCTTGGTTTGAGGTATCGGCTATGGGCCGACGGCTAATTCACAAGCTCACCAAAGGCCAATCCCTTAAGATTTTCGGTTCGTGAAAGTCAAAGGCTTAATCAAGGCCCCTTTAGCCTATACGGAGAGCGGGAAACGGCATAGAGGCTGGGAAATCCATGTCCTCACAGACCGGAACAGAAAACCGCAAACCTATGAAACAGATCCTTCTCAGCCACGGCGCCGGGGGCCGGGAGATGACCATGCTCATCGAGCAGGTCTTTCTTTCCCGCTACGGCTCCGAAGATTTTTCGGGCGACGACAGCGCCACCCTGCTCCTGGGCTCCCACCGGCTGGCCTTCACCACCGATTCCTTCGTGGTGGACCCCCTGTTCTTTCCCGGAGGCGACATCGGCCGCCTGGCGGTGGCGGGCACGGTGAACGACCTGCTCACCGCCGCGGCCCGGCCCCTGGCCCTGTCCGCCTCCTTCATCCTGGAAGAGGGCCTGGAGATCGACATCCCTGGCCGCCATCGCCGCCTCCATGCAACGGACCGCGGATGAATGCGGGGTCACCATCGTCACCGGCGATACCAAGGTGGTGCCCAAGGGCTCGGCGGACAAGGTCTTCATCACCACCGCCGGGGTGGGCCTGGTCTTGCGCCCCGGGGTTTCCGGAGCCGCCGCGCTCCCCGGGGACAAGATCATCCTCACCGGTTCCGTGGGCGATCACGGCACCGCGGTGATGCTGGCCCGGGAAAAGCTCCTGAACGGGGAGGCCATCGCCAGCGACGCCGCGCCCCTCACCGACCTGGTGCTGAACCTCATCGAGGCGGGCTGCGCGATCCACGCCATGCGGGACCCCACCCGGGGCGGCATTGCCGGCTCTTTAAACGAGATCGCCCGCCAATCCCAGGTGTCCATGGAGATCGAAGAGGCCCTCATCCCGGTCAAGCCGGCGGTGGCCGCGGCCTGCGAGGCCCTGGGGCTGGACGTCTTCCAGGTGGCCAACGAAGGGAAGATGCTGATGGTAGTGGCCCCGGAGGACGCCGGCCGGGCCCTGGAGATCATTCGGGGGAGCCGCTACGGCGCCGGGGCCCGGATCATCGGCGAGGTGGGGGCCCAACCGCCCGGCCGGGTGACCGTCCGCACCATCATCGGCACCGCCCGCCTCCTGGACCCCCCTTCCGGGGACCTGCTGCCCAGGATTTGTTGAGGAAAAAGGACCGGGCGAAAGGCTAAAGTCATTCGCCTGGTGGCGCCTCTCCCATTTCCCGCCTTGTACCTAGAAAATTTCTTGCAAAATCAATATATCGCTCCTATATTTTGTACAGGTTAATGGGGGGGCAGCGGCCAGCCTTTTTCCATGGGGAACCGAAGGAACCCCATTGCGGGCGGCGGGTAGATCCCACTCCCGGAAATGGCAACCCTCGAATACCATCCGACAGTCGGACCTGATGAGCAGAAAAGGAGGAGGGAGTCTATGCGAAAGCCGGTTCTCTGGGCAATGGCCGGAGTGTTCCTGGGAGCAGCGTTATTGGGGGCCCCCCATGGCGCCTGGGCTCAAGACGGCAAACAGATTTATGCAGCGAAGTGCGAGGCCTGCCACGGCGAGAACGGGGACGGCAAGGGCGCCCTGTGCAAAAACTTCAACCCGCCTCCCGGCAATTTTACCGACCCCAAGTTCTGGCAGGGAGACGTCGATAAAAAGATTGCCGACGCCGTTACCAAGGGTAAGGGCCAGATGGTTCCGGTGAAACCGCCACTGAATCCCGCAGAGATCAAGGCGGTTACTGAATATATAACTAAATCCTTCAAAAAATAGGGGGCTCTGCGCTGGCGCCGCCTGTGGGCCTCCAGCTTGACAGGACAGGCTGGAGACCTATATTGACCATCAGATAAATGCCCATCGCTGGTTTGCTATGCAGAGACGTGGATTTTTAAAGCTGTTGGCCTCCATCCTGGGATTAAGCGCCCTGGGCGCTTTTGCCTATCCCCTGTTCCGCTTTCTGCTGCCCGTTGAGGCAGCGCTGGTGGCCAAAAACCTCAGCATCCCCAAAGGCGAGGTCCCGGTAAATACCACTAAAGATCTGATGTTCGGCGCCACCCCGATAATCATCCTCGACATTCCTGACAAGGGATACCTGGCCTTTTCCAAGGTCTGCACCCACCTGGGCTGTCTGGTGAAATTTGATAAAGAGCGGCAGGAGTTCATCTGCCCTTGCCATGCGGGCACCTTCGACCTGGAGGGGAACGTGGTGTCCGGCCCCCCGCCCAAGCCTTTGCGGAAGTTTGCCGTGAAGGTGGAAGGCGATAACCTCGTAATCGGGTGACAAGATGATGTCAAGGCTGAGGGAATGGCTGGAGATCAGGATCGGCCTCGACGAACTGGTCCGCTCGCAGCTCACCGATTACCGGGTTCCCAAGAATATCAATATCTTTTACACCCTGGGCATCGTGGCCCTGGCGGCCTTTATCTTCCAGGCCTTCACCGGCATCTTGCTGATGTTCTACTACATTCCCGATGAGCAAGGACGCCTTTCAAAGCATTCAGTTTATCATGAATCACGTGCCTTACGGCTGGCTCTTCCGCCTGATGCACGTGATGGGCGCCAACCTCATGGTGACGGTGGTCCTCCTCCATATGGGCTCCGTCTTTTTCCTGGGCTCCTATAAGAAACCCCGGGAACTCACCTGGGTGGTGGGGGCCTTGTTGTTGCTCACCGTCCTGGGCTTTACCTTGAGCGGCTATCTCCTGCCCTGGAGCCAGTTGAGCTTCTGGGCCACCACGGTGGTGACCGATATCCCCACCGCCTTTCCGCTGGTGGGAGGGGTGATTAGCAAAATTCTCAGGGGAAGTGAAAACGTTTCGGGGGTCACCCTGAACCGCTTCTTTGCCCTGCACGTCGCCTTTTTCCCTTTCCTGTTCTCGACCCTCTTCGCCCTGCACGTCTTCCTGGTGAGGAGGATCGGCATCTCCGCGCCTCCCTCTGCCTCCCAGGAGCCGGAGGAGTGGAAGGCATTCCACCATGAAAGCCATCCCGACGGGCCGCCCTTTTACCCCGACTTTGTTTCCAAAGAAGCCTTCATGGTGATAATTTATCTGATGGTGATGTTTGCCCTAATCTCCCTGGTGCCGGCCTTATTCATTCCCCACGACGCCCGCATTCCCGCCGATCCCCTCAATACCCCCGAACATATCAGGCCGGAATGGTATTTTCTGGCTCCCTATGAAATGCTCAAACTCATCCCCAATAGATTTCTGGGGATCGCCTTGCAGGTGGTCCTGGTGGTGGTTTTTATCTTCTGGCCTTTTATGGATAAATCGCGAGAAGGCCAACATCCTGAAGAGGCCGGTCTAATGCTGGCCACCTTCCTGGTAACCATCATGGTCTGGATAGTACTCACCATCTGGGGGTCTCACTGATGCGCTCCCTGCTCACGGTGATCTGCCTCCTTTGCCTGGTTTCGGTCTCCGAAGGGGCCTGGACCGAGTTGTTGCAGAAAGAGTTCCCCAAGACTCCGTGGGCCCAGAGACCCAGGGTGGAGCAAAACGTCTGTATCGACTGCCACGACTCTGACTTGATGAAACCCGAATATAAGGCGATTCCGGCGGAGTGGCGCAAGAGCTGGCATTACCGGAACGGGGTTTCCTGCCAGGACTGCCACGGCGGCGACCCCAAGGACGCCGCCAGGTCCATGACGCCGCAGAGCGGCTTCGTGGGGGTGCCGAAACCCAAAGAGATTCCGGAATTCTGCGGGAAATGCCATTTGGGCATCAAGGAAAACTACCTGGAAAGCGGCCACGGCAAGGCCTTCATGACTACCGGCAGGGGCCCAATTGTGTCCTCTGCCACCATTCCCATGATATCCAGAAGGCCAGCCTGGAGATTATCAACCCCAAATTATGTGGAATCTGCCACACTTATGACCGCGCCCGGGAGATGAAGGCGGCCCTGTTGCTGACCGAGGCGAAGATCAATGAGATCAATGGCAATCTACAGACCTTGAAGGCCGGATTGATAGACACCCAGGATGAGGAAGAGACCCTGTTCCGGACCCAGGCGGAGTATAGGACCCTGTTTCATAGCGTGGATGTGAATCTGGTGAAGGCCAAAACCGCGGAGTTCGCCAAGAAGCTGGCCGCTCTTAATCAACAGGTTGGCAAGGGTTTCCAGGAGTTGAAATTCCGCCAGAACTTTTCCACCCTCATCTTGCTGATCTTTGTCGGCCTGGGGATCACGGTCTTCCTGATGGGCCGGCGCAAGGAATAACCTGATCTTAGTTGGCTGGCGCCCTCCCCTTTTGCCTTGGCCGCGCTGGGCTTCCAGGGCGAAATCGATCCTCATGATGGCATTCTTCTTGACGATACCCACCAGTCCAACCAGCCCTACCGGCCTTAGGCCACATGCTTCCGGAAGCGCAGCACCGCCAGGGTCAGCATGATCAGGCCCAGGACCGCCATGGCGGCCATCTGGTGCCACAAGATGTCCAAGCCGGCGCCCTGGAGAAAGATGCCCCGGACCACAATGATGAAATACCTCAGGGGGTTGAGCAGGGTGAGGTACTGAAAGAAGGGCGGCATATTGGCAATGGGGAAGATGAGGCCCGAGAGCATGATGGCCGGGGTCAGAACGAGGTTGCCCGCCATCATCGCCTGCTGCTGGGTGCCGGCAATGGTGGAGATCAACAGCCCCAACCCCACGGAATTGAAGAGAAAGGCGACGGTCCCCAGCAACAGCACCAATATCTGGCCCCGAAAAGGCACGTCGAACCACAGGACACCCACCAGGGTCACCAGGATGATGTCCATCAGGGAGATGAGGATAAAGGGAATGGTCTTTCCCAGCATCAGCTCGACGCTCCGGATGGGGGTCACCAGGATCTGCTCCAGGGTGCCGATCTCCTTTTCCCGCACCACCGACAGGGCCGTGAGCATCAAGGAGATGAGCAGCACCACCATGGCGACGACCCCGGGCACCATGGAGTAGCGGGAAATCAGGTTGGGGTTGAACCAGGCCCGAGGCTCAACGCGCAAAGGAAGGCCCGGTTTCCCGGTCTGCCCCACCCCCTGGCGTTGGAAGCGCGCTAGCAACTGCTCCTGGGAATAATCCTGGATGACCGTACTGGCATAGCCGCTGACGATGAGGGCGGCGTTGGAGTCGGTGGCGTCCACGATGACCTGGACCTGGCCGGTTTTCCCCTGGCGCAGTTGCCTGGCGAAATCCCACTGGATCCACAGGGCCATGGTGATCTCGCCCCGGTCGATCAGATCCAGGAGTTCCCGCCGGCTGTTGAGATAGTAATTCACCTGGAACCAGTCGTTGGAGGTGAACCGCTGGATGAGCTCCCGGCTCTCCATGGTGCGGCTTTCGTCGAAAATGGCGGTGGCCACGTGCTTGATGTCGAAATTGACCACGTAGCCATAAACCATGAGCTGGATCAGGGGCGGCACGATGAGAAAAAAGCGGAGTTTCTTATCCCGCCAGACCTGGATGAATTCCTTGATGATGATGTGCCGGATGCGTCGGAACATGGCTTTTATAGCTATCAGCTTTCAGCGGTCAGCTTTCAGCTTTTTGATGAACGAGGTTAACATTTGCGTTAATCTTCTACCGCTTCGAGCTAAGCTGACAGCTTCTAATGAATCTTCTTCTCAAATTTGCGGATGGCCAAGAGCACAAATAATGAGGCGGCGGCGCCCAGCATCAGGGCGCTGGGCCACAGCACCCCGAGGCCGAGGCCCTTAAGATATATGCCCTTGGAGATGGTCACCACATAGCGGGCCGGCACGATGTAGGAGATGATCCGCAAAGGCAGGGGCATCAGGTAGATGGCGAAGACGAACCCGGAGAGCAGAAAGGACGGCAAGAAAGTGCTGAGCAGGGCCAACTGGAAGGCCTGCATCTGGCTTTGGGAGCTCACCGAGATGAGCAGCCCCTGCCCCAGGGTGGCGATGAGAAACAGGGCCGAGAGGCCGATGAGCAGCAAAGGGCTGCCCCTGAGCGGCACCTGGAAGAGAAACTTGCCCATGGCCATGACAATGCCCATGTCCAGCATGCCGATGAAAAAATAGGGGCCCAGTTTGCCCAGGAGCAGCTCCGTCTTCTTCAGGGGGGTGGACAGCAGGCCCTCCATGCTGCCCCGCTCCAGCTCCCGCACCACGGTCAGGGAGGTGAGGAGCGCCCCCACCACGGTCATGATCACCGCGATGAGGCCAGGGACGATGTAATTGCGGGACTCCAGGTCTTCGTTGAACCAGAAGCGCACCTGGGCCTCCACCGGGCTTCCCTGTCTGGCCGGCCCCCCGCCCTGCAGGCGCTGCACCAGGAGGTCCTGGGCATAAGGGGCGGTCACCCCCTGGATGTAGCCCAGGATGATGTTGGCGGTGTTGGAATCGGTACCGTCCACCAGGGCCTGGACCTTGGCGGTCTTCCCGGTCTGATACGACCAGGAGAAGTCATAGGGGATAATCAAGCCCACCTGCACCTCTCCCCTGCTGAGCAGGTCCTTCAATTCCCCATAACTCTGGGGGAAGCGCGCCAGTTTAAAATACTCGGTGCTCTGGAAGCGCCTGACCAGGTCCTGGCTCAACTGGCTGAGATCTTCATCATAAACCGCCAGGGTGACTTTCTGGATGTCGAAGGTGAGGGCGTAGCCATAGAGGAGCATGAGGACCAGGGGCAGCAGAATGATTTCCAGGAGGCTGATGGGGTCCCGGCGGACGTGGATCACCTCTTTGCGGAAGATGGCCCAGGTGCGGCGCAGGTTCATGGCTTATAGCTCTCAGCTTTCAGCGGTCAGCTGTAGGGGCGACAGTGGCACAGGCTTCCAGCCTGTGATTGGGTCGCCCGGGCGATCCAGCGGATCGCCCCTACGCGGTCAGCTTTCAGCTTCTTGATAACGAGGTTAACATTGATAGCATCCTCATTTCCAAGCAGGAGCCTGGGAACGAGGGCCAACATTTTCCATTAGCTTTCGCTTTGGGCCTTTGCTTTAGCTGACCAGCTGATCGCGGATCGCTGACAGCTTCTTTACGTTTCTCCGGCCCGCTGGACCACGGCGATGAAGGCGTCCTCCAGGCTGGGCCGCACCCGGTCAATGTGGCGCCGCAGGGCGATATGATGGGCCGCCAGGACTTCGGCGATGCGCCGCTCCCCTTCCTGGGGCTCGGCCACCGCCACGTGCAGGCCGTCCCCAAAGACCGCGGCCTCGGCCACCCCGGGCAATTGCTTGATGAGGCTGAGGGCGGCGTCCAGGTGCTCGGGATGCACCGCCAGGATGGTCTCCTTCACTTCCCCCTTCAGCTCCCGCGGGGTGCCCCGGGCCACGATCTGACCCTGGTAGATGAGCACCAAGCGGTCGCAAAACTCGGCCTCCTCCATGTAATGGGTGGTCACCAGGATGGTCACCCCACTCTGCGCCATGGCATAGATCAGATCCCAGAAATTGCGCCGGGAAATGGGGTCCACCCCGCTGGTGGCTTCGTCCAGAAAGAGGATGGCGGGCTCGTGGATGATGGCCGAGGCCAGGGCCAGCCGCTGCTTCAGGCCCAGGGACAGGGTGCGGGCCAGTTGCCGGCGGCGGTCCTCCAGGCCCACCAGGCGCAGGACCTCGGTGAGGCGCTCCCGGAGGCGAGCCACCGGCAGACCGTAGACTCCCCCGAAGAAGTTCAGGTTTTCCTCGGCGGTCAGGTCTTCATAAAGGGAAAAGCGCTGGGACATGTAGCCGATGGTTTGTTTGATCCGGTCGTTTTCCCGGATGATGTCGAAGCCGCCCACCCGGCCTCGCCGCTGGTGGGCAGCAGCAGGCCGTTGAGCATGCGGATGGTGGTGGATTTCCCGGCGCCATTGGGCCCCAGGAAACCGAAGATCTCCCCCCGGTTCACCTCGAAGCTGATCCGGTCCACCGCCTTGAAGTCCCCGAAATGGCGGGAGAGGTTGTTAACGATGATGGCCGGTTCGCCTGGCATCTCTTAAGACCATCCCTGAAGCCTCGGTTTCCCGGGCCCGGATTTTCCAGCCCCGGTGAGTCGGGGCGGCAGTGGCATCGGCTTCCCGCCTGGGAATCGGCTCGCCCGCCGCTTAAGACCCGGCGGGCCGCTCCTGCTCCTCCCGCCGCGTTACGCTTTGGACGAAAAGATCTTCCAGATTGGGTTCCGCCGGGGCGACGCTCACCTCGCGGAGCCCGGCTTGCTCCAGGGCCGCGGTCAAGGGTCCGGAGGCCTGCGCCGCGGAGGCCACCGTGAGCATCAGCCAATCCCCCATAACCAGGGACTGGAGCACCAGGGGGTGGCCGCTCAAGATCTTCCGGACCGCCCGCATATCCGAGGCCCTGGCCTCCAGCAACTCGCCCTGGAAGGAGGCCTTGAGGGCCTTGGGGGTATCCACCATCAGGAGCCGGCCCTGGTGGATCAGACCCACCCGATGGGCCCGCTCGGCCTCATCCATGTAGGAGGTGGAGAGAAAGATGGTGATGCCGCCCCCCAGGAGGCGGTAGAGGATCTCCCAGAATTCGCGGCGGGAGATCGGATCCACCCCGAAGGTGGGTTCATCCAGGAACAGGAGGCGGGGCGTATGGATCAAGGCGCAGACCAGCCCCAGTTTTTGGCGCATGCCCCCGGAGAGGTTCCCGGCCAAGCGGCCGGTGAAGGGGGTGAGGTTGGAAAAGCCCAGCAGCTCCGGAAGGCGGCGGTCCCGCTCCCGGCGCGCCACCTGGTAGATATCGGCGTAGAAGGCGATATTCTCCGCCACGGTCAGGTCGTCATAGAGGCCGAAGCGCTGGGGCATGTAGCCGATCTGCTCCTTGAGGCGCTCCGACTCCTTGACCGTGTCGAACCCCAGGACCTCGGCCCGGCCCTGGTCCGGGTCCATGATGCCCACCAGCATCCGCATGGTGGTGGTCTTGCCCGCGGCGTCCGGCCCCACCAGGGCGAAGGCCTCCCCGTAGGGCACCTCCAGGTCCAGGTGGTCTATCGCCGTCAGGTCGCCGAACCGCTTGCTCAGGCCCTGGGCCCGGATGGCTCGCTCACCGGGCTTGGGGCTGCTCTGGCGCCTGGCTGTCGTGTTGGCCAAGGAGGATTACCGCTTCCGCCGGCATGCCCGGCTTCAGGTCGTAATTGAGGTTCTGGGCCCGGATCTTGGTGCGGTACACCAGGGTTATCCGCTCTTTGAAGGTCTCCACCGTCTTGGGGGTGAATTCGGCCTTGGAGTTGATGAAAGAGATCCAGGCGGGATATTGCTTGCCGGGGTAGGCGTCGGTGGTGATGTAGGCCTTCATGCCGAACTTGACCCGGGCTACATCGGACTCGGGGATATACCCTTCCAAATAGATGTTGTCCAGGTCTCCCAGGGTGAGCACCGGGGCCCCCACCGCCGCGGTCATCCCCGGCTCCATGGGCCGCACCAGAACCACCCCGTTCACCGGGGAATAGATGGTGGCGTAGCCCAACTGGGTGAGGGCCAAATCCAGGGCCGCCTGGGCGGACTTTGCCTGTCCCCGGGCCTGGTCGATGTCCTCCGCCCGGTAGCCTTCCCGGCGCAGGTTGAGTTCCGCCAGGGCGCTCTGATGCTCCTCCTTGGCCATCAAGTAGTCGGATTGGGCCTTATCCCGGGTTTGGGCCGCCACCACCTGGCGCCGATAGAGGTTCTCGTAGCGCTCATAATCCAGCCGCTTATTGGCCAGATCCGCCTCGGTCTTGCCCGCCTGGGCCTGGGCCTCTTTGACCTCCTGGGGCCGGTAGCCGGTTTCCATCTTGGCGAGATTGGCCTTGGCCGCGGCCAGGTCAGCCCGGGCCTTGGCGACTTGGTCCTTCAGGTCCTTGGCCTCCAGGACAGCCGCCTTCTGACCGCTGCTGACCCAGTCCCCTTCCTGGAAATAGATCTGGGCGATGAGGCCGGGCACCTTGAAGGAGAGATCGGTTTCGGTGGCCTCCATGTGCCCTTGCAAGCGCAAGAGGTTATCAGGTTGCCGGGCCTGCCACCAGCGCAGCGAATAGACCAGGGCGCCGGCCACCGCCAGCACGGCCAGAATCCCGATAACCAGCCGTCGTCTTCCTTGCATCCGCTCCCCCACCCGGGCCGCGGCCCTCCGGCCGGGCCCTGCCCCACGTCGGTTCATTCTATCCATAAAGTAGAGCAAAAGCAAAGCTTGTAAAACAAAAACTCTTCACTAACCTTGCCAAGTTTTGGCCCCTTGATCGGAGTTATATAATGATTAAATTGGTATCGGAATCACTTAAATATTAAGAGGACGCAATGAAACCCCGAAAGGTTAAATTTCCTTTTAAGACCAGACTGAGCCTGAGGCCATTGCTGGATTTCTGGGAACGTCTAATGGCCGAAGGCAAAGGCGGGATGAATTCCCTGGGGCCGCTTATCCGCCAGAAGTTGGAGAACACCCCGGAGCTGCGGGAACCCATCGAGGACCTCACCATCCTGGAAAATCACCAGGAATTCATTGATCTGTTGATGAGCGTGGTTTTCCCGCCGGCGTTTTGGGAGAGCGATTGCGCCGCGGCCTTCGTGCCTTTCCAGTTTACCGGCTTCTATGCCACCCCGGCTTTCAAGACCCTGTTCAGGATGGAAGGACAAGGTTTTACGCCGCAATTGAACATCGACCCCCAACAGTGGCAATGGGGGCGGGTCCTCAAGGCGTATATTTATATCCTGAATAAAGTTTACGGCATGGACCTCGCCTGGGATTATCCCCTGATTGCCCATGCCCGCTGCCCCAAAACCGGACTGGATCGGTTTTTTAATATCACCCTGGACCCCAAATTCCTGGAAATCAAGGTGCTGGGGGACCCCAGGGTTTTGACGGAAGCGGACCGGAATCGGCTCCTGGCTAACGTTACTGACCTGAAAGTGTGGATGGAACTGATACCCCCGGAGAACTTTGAATTTCAGGGTTTTGGGGTTTTCCAGGCCGCGGATGTGACGGCTCATGAGATGTTATCGGCCCTGCAGGCAGATCTGTTCGAGAAGGAAGCGATTTTTCAGCGGGATGGTTTTGCCGGCCTGCAGGAAAAATTGCAGATCTACCTGCAAGAGCGGGACATTTCCCTGGGCCTGGCCGCCATCCGGGGGGAACAGATTCTCATCTTGCCGCATGCCCATAAACAGCCGGAAACGAGCTGCATTCTGGAGAATGCCACCCATTACCAAAGAAGTGAATTCAAGGGATCAATTTTTTCCCGGGCCATGGATCAGGGCGAGCCGCTGGTCGTTGAAGATCTGCAAGATTATCCTAAGAGCACGATCTTGGAAGGGCGCATGCTGGAGCACGGTTACCGGAGCGTTTATGTTGCTCCCCTCCTCTACCAGGATCGGCTCCTGGGAACTTTGACGCTCAAGTCAACCCGCGCCGGCGCGCTGAACGCCCTGAACACGGCCACCCTGCACCCAGTCCTGCCGCTGTTCGCCGTGGCTTTGAATCGCAGCCTGGAGCAACTGAACCAAAAAATTCAAGCCGTCATCAAAGAGGAGTTCACCGCGATCCACCCCTCGGTGGAATGGCGCTTTCAGCAGTCAGCCCTGCACTATATCCAGCATAAGGACGAAGGAGTTGCAGACCTGGAACCCATTGTGTTCCATCAAGTTTATCCCCTTTTCGGCGTTTCGGACATCAGGATGTCCAGCGATCATCGCAACGCCGCGATCCAGGCCGATCTCATCGAACATTTCCGCCTGGCCCGGGAAATCCTGCAGCTCGCCTATCAACACCGGCCCTTGCCGATCCTGGCGGCATTCAGCCATCGCATCGACAAGCATATCAAAGGGCTGAAAGTTGGCCTGAATGCCGGGGACGAGGCTACCAAACCATTTTTCATCCAGCAGGTGATCGAACCCATTTTTGACCAATTGGCCAACTTCGGCGCCCCGGTGGCCGAGAAGATCGCGGCTTACCGGGCCGCCCTGGATCCTCAGATGAAGACTATTTACCGAAGCCGGCGAGACTTTGAAGAAAGTCTCAAGCTCATTAATGAAACTATTGCGGCGTATCTGGATCAGGAGGAAGCCAAGGCCCAGGAATATTTCCCCCACTATTTTGAAAAACTTAAGACCGACGGGGTGGAACACACCATATATATCGGGGCGAGCATGGTGGAGAACGGGAATTTCAGTCCCATGTATCTGAAAAATCTGCGCCTGTGGCAGCTCATGGTTACCTGTGAAGTGGTGCGCCGCACTGAGGAAATCAAAGACAGTCTGCCGGTGCCCCTGGAAACTACCCACCTGATTCTGGCCCAGGATTCACCGCTCTCCATCTTCTTCAGTCCGGATGAGCGGCACTTCGAAGTGGAGGGTGCTTACGATATCCGCCACGAGATCATTAAAAAACGGATTGATAAGGCCCTAATCAAAGGGTCTGCCGAGCGCCTGACGCAACCGGGCAAAATTGCCATCGTGTACTCCCAAAGACAGGAACGCACGGAATACCTGGAATATATCGATTACCTCCAGTCTGCCGGATACCTGCAGGCGGAAACGGAGGAGGTGGAGTTGGAGGATTTACAAGGGGCCCAGGGATTGAAGGCCCTG
Organism: uncultured delta proteobacterium; assembly: GCA_963808395.1. Classification (GTDB taxonomy): domain Bacteria; phylum Desulfobacterota; class Desulfobaccia; order Desulfobaccales; family 0-14-0-80-60-11; genus JAPLJC01. The sequence goes on from CAWEFJ010000010.1 coordinate 128,976, forward strand.
CGGGTCCAGGTAGATTGCGCGCCTCCCGGGCGCAGGATCAGGCTCTTCCGGAAATCGTCACCACCGCAGTAAAGGCGCTGCCCAGGATAGCCAACGCACCCTCCTGAAAGGCCGCCACCGCGCCGCCGCCACTGACCCCATCTCTGTTCGTTTCCACTCTGAGGGCGGTTCGAGAACCGCCCTTACCATAAGGCGCCCGGCGCCTGGCCCCTTATCTGCCATAATAGCCGGTGAGGGTGGCGCTGGCCAGGACCTTGCCCTCCAGGGCCTGCTTGAATTCCCCCAGCCCGGCGGAAGGCTTCACCTCCAGCTTCGGCACGCTCAGGGCGTAGAGGGTGATCACGTAAGGGTGATCGCCGGTGCCCGGGGGAGGTTGGGGGCCGCCATAGCCCGGCTCGCCCCAGGAGTTCTTCAACTCCACCGCCCCGGGAGGCATCTTCCGGCCCGAGGCGCCCTCCTCCAAGGAGACCGCGGCCCCTGGGATATCCTTCACCAGCCAGTGCACCCAATTCCGGGCCACCGGATGCGGATCGACGATGGACAGTGCGAAGGACTTGGCGCCCGCCGGGGCCCCGGACCAGGCGAGGGGCAGGGATAAATTTTTACCGCCGGCTGCCCTCATGACATAGGGCAGGGGAATCTTCCCGCCATCTGCAAAGGCGCTGGATGTGAGCTGCATGGCTTGACCTCCTGAGCTGGAATGGAAATTGATGGCCAAAAACAGGGCCACCAGAAGACCCGAGAGACACCGGCTTTTCATAAGCACCTCGCGTTGGCGGACGGCAATTCCTGCATATTTGCCTTTTTGCCTTTTTACTTTTGCCTCAACTTTGAACCTTGACCTTGAACCTTGAACTTTGAACTTTGAACTTTGAACTACCCCGGCCTCAGGCAGAGGTCTTCCCTTCCAAATAGAGTTTCAGGGCTGCCGCGGCGTTGTGGATCTCATCCCGGGAGCCGTACACCAGGGTGAGGTTGCCTTCCCGGCCCTTTTCCCGGAGCAGCCCGATTTCCCGGCCTTTGTCAGCCAATTCGGCCCAATAACGCTGGCAAAACTTCTCCCATTTCCTGGGATCGTGGCCGAACCATTTGCGCAACTCCGGGCTGGGCGCCACCTCCTTGAGCCAGAGGTCCACCGCCACCTCCGCTTTGCTCAGACCCCGGGGCCAGAGACGCTCCACCAGAACCCGGAAGCCGTCATCCGCCGTGGCGGTGCAGATAGGCCCTTTTCGACTTGATCATGATTCACCTCGCTGGCCCCGGGTGGGGGTGCGCCCCCACGGAAATAGCCGCCAGGGGCCGGGGGCGCCGCCGCGGCGGAGCCGGCCTTCACCCTTCTTTCAGCCGACTTCTGACGAAGCCGGCCCATTGGCTGGTCGGGGTTCAATGAAAGAAAGCGCTGCCAGTGGCTCCTGGCCCCGGAGAGATCCCCGATCCCCTCCAGCACCATGGCCAGGTTGAAATGGCCGTCGGCGAACTCGGGGTCGCCGTGCAGGGCCTTGCGGTAAAAGATGGCGGCTCTGGCCAGTTCCCCCCGGCCCTCCAGGAGGTTGGCCAGGTTGTAGTTGCCCTCCACGTGATCGGGATTAAGGCCCAGGGCCTGAAGGTAGCGGGCCGCCGCCGCGGTTTCGGCGCCCGCCAGGTACAGGAGGTTGCCCAGGTTCACCATGGCGTCGGCGTGATCCGGCCTGGCGGCCAGGAGGGTCTCATATTTCTCCCGGGCCTCGTCCAGCCGGCCCGCCTCTTCATCCTCCAGGGCCAGGGCGAACAAATCATCATAGTCCCGCCGCGCCAGGGGAATGGTGGGGTTCTCCGAGCCGCCGAAATCGATGAGGCGTTGCCCCTCGGGGGTAAACTTCATCCGGTCTTTTCCCAGAACGATCTGGTGCCGGTGCAGGGAGATGCGCACCTCCGACAGGGGCTGTTTCAGTTCGGGCATCAGGCGCCGCATTTTGGCCACGCATTTGCCGATCTTACCCAGGGAGAGCCCTTGACCCCGCAGTTGCCGCACGGTGCGGAAGGCCACCAGGGCCTGAAAATCGAACCATAAGGTGCCCCCGGTCTTTTTCAGGCGCGGCACCAGGCCCTGGCGCTCCCAGCGGCGGACGCGGCTTTCGGAGATACCCAGGAGTTTGGCGATTTCCCGCTGATCAAAGAGCTTCTTCAACGCAACAGCCTCTCGAAGGCCGGGGCCCGGAAATGGCCCCGGCTGGTCATCTCCTGAAAACTCACCCGGCAGCGCAGCCGGGGCCGCACCCATTGGAGGTCCTTGGCAGCGCCGCTCAGGGGGCTCCGTGAGGGCATCGGAGATTATGGACCGGTTTATTAAAGGAAAATCTGAAACCTGACCCCAGGTGAGCCGTCTAAACCGCGCCATCTTTACATGAAGATAGGCACGGTCCTCACCTGAGGCAAGAGGGCAGGGAAGATGCGGATGCCAACGGCTGGAAATATTTTCGCGATTAGGCCGGCAGGATGGGTGCTGGCAGGGAGGGTGAGGGCCGTGGCCCCCAGCCCCCTCCCCGAGTGAGTTCCAGCCGGGGCCCGATATCAAGACCTGGCCCGGCCTCCAGGGCTGCCAGCCGTCTTTTCAGGCTCCTGTTCCCGCTGCCAGCGGACGGTCGACGTCCCGAATGATGGCCACGTGCGCCCAAGATCCGGCCCTCCTCGTTGTGTATCAAGGTCAATGGTAAATTCCAGGGAGAGGCGGCGGCCGTCCTTGGCCAGGCCCGGGACCGCCAGGAGTTCCTTGGCATATTTGCTGGCGCCGCTGGCCATAACCTGCCGATAGCCCTGGTTGTGCCGTTCCCTCAGGTTCTCAGGGATGCTCAGGTCCAGGCGGCGGCCCAGGGCCTCGCAGGGTTGATAGCCGAACAACTCCGCGGCCCCGGTGTTCCAGAGGCGGATGACCCCTTCCGGATCAGCAAAGATGATGGCATCCCGACTGTCGGCCACCAGGCGGGCGCCTAGCCATTCCTGGAAAATTCGCCCATCTCCCCGCTCCTCCTGCAGGCGCCGTGGGGGGACGCCGCCGGCCCTCGGCCATAGATTTATCTGGGGTTGCCAGGGCAACAAAACCCCTCCAGCCGGGCCGCAGGGGTTTTGTTTGGAGAGAGCTCTCCATCCGGGGAAGGTCTGGTAAGGATTCTTCCCATCGCAGACTATTGGGGTGTCTCTAGATTATTCTAAAAAGCACTCCAGCGAAGCAGACCTCACCAGGTTCTGCGGCCCTGGCGAGCCTAAGGATGAATGGTGAGCACCGGACAAGGGGCGCCGGTTACCACCTCGTCGGCCACGCTGCCGAAGACGACCCGTTCCAGGCCTTTGCGGCCGTGGGCGCCCATGATAATCAGATCAATTTTCTCTTTTTGGGCCAGCTCCAGGATCTTGACGGCCGGTTTACCCATCAGAACCATGGACTTCAGTTTGGAGAATTTCCGAAAATGATCCTTGACCGCCGCGGCCATCTTCTTGTTGGCGGCCGCCCCCGCCTCCTCCTGGAAACTCTGGATGTTTTCGTGGGGCACGTAAAAGCTGGAAAAGCTCGACAGGTCCTGGGTGACGAACAGGACATAGAGGGTGGCGTCGAACTTGCCCACGAAGGTGGAGACCCAGGGCAATATGGTATCGTAGTTCTCGGCAAAATCGATGGGGAAAAGGATTTTTGCTATTGTCTTCATTAGTTATGCTCCCTTCGGCTATCTTCCTTTGTGATTGTGAAATATAGGGTAAACTAATTGCTGGCCCTGATATTGTCAAGTCAAAAACCGGCCGCGGCAGATATTGGCGGGGAGCGGTGACGGAAACCAGGGCTATCCGGGAGGAGGAACAATCCCGGCCTCTGCCAAAGTGACCAACCAGACAAAAAATCCTTGCCAAATGGATTTTAGGTTATTATATTTCCCAGCGTCTCCCTAGCAAAAAAAGCCAAAAAAGCGGGGGAGGGCTGAGATCATCAGGGATTGAGGTGAGCGCCATCGGCGAACTGCGCTTCGGTCGGGATCATGTATGGGTGCGGATGGATGATGAAACCCAGGCCACCATCGGCCTGACGGATTATCTCCAGGAGAAGCTGGGAGAGATTTACGGCATCCGGCTCCCCGAAGAAGGTGAGGAGTTCCTCAAAGATGAGTCCTTTACCAAGGTCGAGGCCAAAAACGGCCGTCGTGACGTAAAGGCGCCGGTCTCCGGTGAGGTCCTCGAAGTCAATTACGAAGTGGTGGAAGAGCCGGAGATCATCAATGAGGACCCCTTGTCGGAAGGCTGGCTGGTCAAGGTGGAGTTGACTTCCAGCCAGGAGTTTGACGAACTCCTCACCGAAGAGGAATACAAAGACTACTTGAGCGAAGAAGAAGAGGACCTGGAAGAAGACTGAAGTAATAACCGCCTCACCGGTTTCTTCCTCCATTCCCCTGGATCTTCCCTGAAGCCCGATCCCCCAGCCGCCTTGGCCGGAAATTCCGAGGTCTGCACCTAAACCCATGTCCACCACCAAAATGCAAGCCAAGCCGAAATCCCGGCTATGGGGCTGGCTGACCTCCATTCGCCTCACCGTCTTACCTGCTGCTGATCCTGGCGGCCGTGGCCATCCTCGGCGCCGTGCTGCCCCAGGGGCAGCCGGCGGAGTTTTATCTTGACCGCTTCGGGGAGACCTGGGGCGCAGCTTATCTGGCGGCAGCGGCCTGGTCAACATCTACTTCAGCATCTGGTTCCTGGCCCCCGTTAACCTCCTGGCCCTGAATATCCTGTCCTGCCTGATCAATGGCCTGCCCCGGGCCTGGCGCCGGTCATTCACGCCTCTCAGCGCCGAGGCAGCCCTCAAGCTGCCGCCCCGGGCCGGGCTCAAATGGCCTCGGGACCACGGACCCGCGGGAGGCGGTGGCCCGTATTTGGCGCCGGGAATTGGGCCGCACCCGCCGCCAGACCCTGCCGGGAAAAGAGGTCTTCTATCATGAAACCGGCCGTTTCCGGCCCCTGGGGCCGTACCTGGTGCATGCCGCCCTGCTGTTTATCCTGGCCGGGGGCCTGATCGGCAAATTCTGGGGGATCGAAGGCAATCTGCGCCTGATGCAGGGGGAGGCGGCCCAGAGCTTCGTGGTGGGGCAAACCGAGAAGCCTTTGGGTTTTCAGGTGCGCCTGGACCGCTTTCAGGTCCAGTTCTATAAGGAAGGCGGCATACCCAAGGAATTTCGCTCCGACCTCACTTTTACCCAGGGCGGCCGGGAGCTTAAGGCCACCTGCCGGGTGAACGAACCGGTGAGCTTCGGCGGTTTCACCTTTTACCAGGCCGACTACGGCACCCAACTTGAGGGCCAGGTGCGCTTGCAGGTCATCCAGGGGCCGCGGCGGGAGAGCCTCCAGGCGCCCCTGCACCAGTGGCTGACCCTGCCCGGCGGCCAGGCGCAAATCATGGTCATCCAGGGGGAAGCCAACCTCCAGGGTTATGGGCCGGCGGTGCAGCTCGCCTATAAAAACGGCCCGGAGCATCCCCTAATCTTCTGGGTCCTGAAAGATCATCCGGAAATGGCGGAGCCAATCGGACCTTACCGGTTTGCCCTGGAATCGGCAAATTTTGGATTCTACTCGGGACTCGAGGTGAATCGGGATCCAGGGGTCCCCTGGGTTTACCTGGGCTTTCTCCTGTTGTTGCCGGGATTTTACCTGGCCTTCTTCCGGCCCCACCAGTGTTGGGCGCTGGTCCTGGAAAAATCTCCCCAGGGGGACTGGCAGGGACGCCTCCTGGGGTCGAGCCCCCGGGCCCGGGAGGACTTTGACCTCCGCCAGAGCCCGCCTTCTGGAGGAACTCAAGAGGGGAACGCCATCATGAGTCAGTTACTGGGCGTGGCGATGTTGATCTATTTGGGGGTGGCCATCATCCTGGTCATGGCCGAGTTGTGGTCCTCCCCCTGGATGCAGCGGGCGGGGCGGGGGTTGCTGTGGGCCGGCCTGGCGCTGCAAAGCGGGGCCCTCATCGGCCGCTGGTACGCCTCTTACCAGATGGCCGCCGGGCCTACCCCGCCGCCGGTCTTCCTGGAAAAGCTCCGCCTGGTTATCTTCCAGGCGCCGTTGTCAAATTATTACGATTCCCTGGTATTTTTCTCCTGGTGCCTGCCGGCCATGGGTCTGCTGGCCTTCCGCCGCTATTTGCAGGGTTGGCTGGGCGCCATCGTCGCGATGCTGGCCTGCCTGCTCCTGGCCAAGGCCTCTTTCGGCGGGGTGGATGCCAACATTCAGCCCCTGATGCCGGCCCTGAAGAGCAACTGGCTCCTCATCCACGTGGTCATTTGCTTTTTGGGTTATGCCGCCTTGACGGTGGCCTTCGGCGCCGCCCTTCTCTACCTGGTCCAGGATTATAGTCGCCCGTGCAGGCCCTGCCGGCCCTGCCGTTGTTGGACCGGCTCATCTACCGGGCGGCGATCTTGGGGTTTTTCCTGCTCACCTTCGGCATCCTGACGGGAGCGGTGTGGGCCGAAACCGCCTGGGGCAAGTACTGGAGTTGGGACCCCAAGGAGGACGCCTCTTTGGTCACCTGGCTCATTTACGCCGCCCTGCTGCACGCCCGCCTGCTGAAGGGCTGGCAGGGCCGCCGCATCGCCTGGCTGGCGGTCCTGGGCTTCCTGGCGGTGATCTTCACCTACTTCGGCGTCAACTACCTGCAAAGCATGCACGCCTACATGACCTGACCTGAGGTTCCTTCTCAGGATTAAAAAAGGGGCACGGCCAACCGCGCCCCTTAATCGTCCTGAGTCAAACCCATCCGGCGACAGGGAGTCCAAAGGCTGTAGCGATGCTTCGGGCGATCCGGCCGCGATTCGCCCCCCAGAGCATCTACTTACCGAGGAAAAGCGGGGTCACTTTGACGGCACACTGGTGGGTTCGCAGAGCAAATCCTCGGAAGTAGCCAGCCGGCCGCATTTGCTGCAGACATACTTGATCTCATCCAGCTTGCCCTTGCAATAATGCTTGGTGTGAGGGGCCTTCTGTCCGCAAAAGGCGCAGGTCATGGGGTCCATGTTGGGGTTGCACAGGTGTCCCGGCTCCTCGGCCAGGGCGCCGCAGGTCTGACAGGTATAGACTTTTTTTGCCATGTTTGCCTCCCGACGATCTAGTCTTATGGCAAAAAGTAAGGTTCAAAAAGGCGATGTCAATGCGCCGGCCCAAATAAATTGCCCCGGAGGCGTCAGGGTGGCGGGCTTATCGGATTGGCCGGGAATTAGGGGCGCCGGCGCTCAGGCCGCAAGTGAGAGGCTGGCCGTCCGGGAATCGAGGCGGGCCCGGGCTCCCAGGGGCAGGGTGTGGTTGTCCGGCTGGTGGCCCAGGGGAAGGCCGGCCAATACCGGCACCTTCAGGGGCTCCAGGGCTGTCGCGAAGACCTCCAGCAGGCCCTCATGGCTGCCGCAGTCGCTGAAGCCCCCCAGGACCACGCCCTTGACCCCGTCCAGGGCCCCGGCCAGCAGCAGGTGGTGGATCATGCGGTCCAGGCGGTAAAGGGCCTCGCGGTGATCTTCCAGGAAGAGGAGGTAGCCCCGCAGTTGCGGGGCAAACGGGGTTCCCAGCAGATGGCACAGGGTGGTGAGGTTGCCGCCCGCCAGCGGGCCTTCGGCCACTCCGGGGCAAAGGACGGTCAGATCCGCAAAGGTGGCCGCCCGGGGCCCCGGGGCCGTCAGCCAGTCGAACAGGCTTTGCCGGGCGCCCTCCGTCATCTCCCCCAGTTGGGCCACGGTGGGGCCGTGGAAGGTCACCAGGCCCAGGCAGTGGTGCAGGTGCCAGAGGAGATTGGTAAGGTCGCTGAAGCCCACCAGGCGCTTGGGGACCGCCCCCAGGGAAGCCGGGTCCAGGTAGGGCAGGAGCTTCAGGGAGCCGTAGCCGCCCCGCACCCCCATGACCGCCTTGATTTCCGGGTCGCACCAAAGCTCCTGGAAGCGCCGGGCCAACAGCCGGTCGGTCTCCCTTCCCGGAGCCCGGCTGGAGAAGACCTCCGGGCCGCACTTCACCCGAAAGCCCCAATCCCGCAGCACCCGCACCCCGGCCTCCCAGGGCTCCCGGGCCACGCAACTGGCCGGGGCCGCCAGGGCGATGGCCTCCCCGGGCGAGAGCGGCGGCGGCCAATTAAAGCTGGCCGGGGGCCGGGGGCCGCGCCCCTTCCCCTATCCTATCCTGGAAATCGGGCGCGCATGCGCTTTCCTCACCACATTTTCCCAACAGTCGCTCATGAGCCTTCGGCTCACTCCAAAAACATGAAAAGTTTAATGCCGTTACCGATTTTTTTTATTATAATAATCAGAATAATATGAGTATTGCCAGTTTTTTAGCTAACCTGGGGCGGCGCCTCGCGGTCCCCGGCGGTCGCGGCGCCATTGGTCCTGGCCCTGATTTGGGTCCTGGCGTTGGTCTTTCGCCTCAGCGACCTGGCGGCCCGGGACTTGTGGACCGACGAGGCCTGGGTTGCCCTGGCGGCCTTGAAATCCTCCGCAGCCGCGGCCCTGGCCGCGGGCCATTCCACCCCGCCCTGGTACCTCCTGGGCGTCTGGGCCGCGGCCAGGCTCCTGGGAGGCCAGGAATGGGGCCTGCGGTTTCTGTCCTTCGCCTTCGGGGTCGGCACCCTCCTGATCATCTGGCTGTTGGCCCGTAGACTTACCTCCCGGCCCGCCTCCTTGCTGGCCCTGGCCATGGTGGCCGTCTCCCCGGTAATGGTTTACTACTCCAAGGAGTTGAAGCAGTATAGCGGCGACGCCTTCTTTGCGGTGCTGGTGTTTTATCTGGCGGAACGCCTCCGCGCCAGCCAGGGCCGTCGCGGCTGGGCCGCCCTGGCCCTGACCGGGGTGCTGGGAATGGGCTTTTCCCATCCCCTGGTCTTCAGCCTGCCGGTGGCGGGGCTCATCCTTTGGCGCGAGCTGCCCGCGGCCCGGACCCGCCTGGCCCTCCTGGGCGGCCTCTGGCTCCTGGCCTTCGGGGCCTACTATTTTCTATTCTTCCGCCACGACCTGGACCCGGAGTTGGTGTCCTATTGGGCCAAGGACTATCCCGATTTCTCTGGCCCAGGCCAGTTTTTCCTCTGGCTGGGGGCCGCCCTGCACCGCTACTTCTGCTATTTCCTGGGAGAGTGGGGGGTGTTCTGGGGCCCGCCCCTGCTGGCGGCCGGGGCCTACGCCCTGTGGCGCGCCGGCGGCGGCCGGGCGCTGGCCTACTGGGGCCTGCCCATCCTGCTGTGTCTGGGGGCCGCGGCGCTGCACCGCTACCCCTTTATGGCTGAATACGGCGGCAACCGGCTGATGCTGTTCACCGCGCCCCTGCTCTATCTGGTGCTGGCCGCCGGGGCCTGCCTGGCGCTCTCCCACCTGGGGCAAGGGCGGCGCCGCTGGCTGGCCGCGGGGTTGACCGCGGCCCTGATCCTCTCACTCAACCCCTGGAAAAACTTCCGGGAAAATCTCCACCCGATGATGAACCGGGAGGAGATCAGTCCCCTGGTAGCCCGCCTGCAGCAGAAACTTCGCCCCCGGGATGAGGTCTACGTCTACTACTTTGCCCAATGGCCGTTTGCCTATTATTACCGCGGCCGCGGGGCGCGCCTCTGCATCGGCAAGTCCTGCATCGAGACCGGGCTGCAACCGGAGTCCCGGGGCAGGCCGCCGAAGCGGCTCTGGCTCATCGCCTCCCACATTATCAACGTCCAGGACATGCGGGAATTCGCCGCCAAACTGCTGGGGCCGGCCTGGCTGGAAAGCGCCTGTTACCAGGACCAAGGAGCGGTGCTCTTTTGCTTCCAGGGCGCCAATGAAACCAGGATCGCGGCTAATCATCGCCGGGCGGCGCCAGGGCCTGGCGCGCCGGGCCAGCCGGCGGGCCATGGCCCTTAATCCCTAATCCCCGTCTTTAAAATCTCCCACCCGGATACGCAGGTCCCGGACCCGGCCGGGTCCCAGGACCCTGGCCAGTTCCTCGAGGATTCTGGGTTTCAGAAATTGCAGTTCCTGGCCCCAGACGCCGTCCGGCACTTCCACCCAGAGTTCCCGGCGCCGGAGGTCCGCCAGGCGGGCGTGTTCCCTGAGGGGTGCGGGCGCCGCCCTCTCCCAGACCTGGCGGATGCGCTGGCGCAACTCCAGGCCATCCCGGTCCCCGGGCGAGAGCAAGTCCTGGAGCACCTTCTGGACGGCCAGCGGCCGGGACAATGGAGGGCGTTTTGCCATATGCCAGTTATTGATGGGAGAAGGGATTGCTGTCCCTTTTTTAAGAATCAATCAAGCCTTGTAATTTTTTGCAAAGTCTAGCAACTTAGTTTGATCTATATCCCCTTTCCTAAAATGCCACATAAGATGTTGGGGCTTCTGATCCAAGCGCGCCGGTTTTTGTACTCCCAGAAATTTTTCAAGGTCATGATCAAAAAAATCTATCTTACTCGTGAATTGATTTACAGAAGATTTAATTGCTTTTTCCAGTGCAACACTTTTTACATCTGCACCATCTCTGTCATAAAGAACACCATGAATAATTCTCATTTTACCTAATAGATTCATAAACCTGTGCATATTCCATTTACCCATCGTGTCCACCACGGCAATGCCACCCTTTGGCGTTTTTAATTTCCCTTGGGCAAGCAAATAAGCGATAAGCGCCCTTTCTGACGCTCCTTCAACGAGTAGAACGCGCCGAGCAAAAAAAACTGTCGATCGGAGAGGGTTTAACCATAATGCATATTTGATACTTTCCATCTCGACGGTAGCATCTTCGTTAGTAGTATTTATACCAGCCGCAGTCAGCTCATCTATGCACGATTGATTGGCAGCAAGAAGCTGGTTAAGCTCCCTCAGTCCGGACTTGGCCTATTTTTGATCGCCCCTCTTCATTGTTAAGTCGGATAATCTTTGGTAAATCCTCCATGTTCAGACTTGCAAATTGAGGGCTGTGAGAGGATATAAGTACTTGCTGCCCATTTTCTTCGGCAAAAGCCGCCAAGCTTCTGTCAAGGATCTCCGCTTGAGGAGGATGGAGAAAAGCTTCGGGTTCTTCAAATAAAATCCAATTAAGTGAAGGTGAAAATTCTTTCTTTGTTGGCATTGCTTTTTTGGGCTCGTATTCTGCTGCAAGTGTTATCAAAGTAAAAATAAGCTGCCGCTGGAAACCATCTCCAAATGCGGATGTATCTTGAGCTTTTTCTAAAGTTTTATCAATTATCTGAGGACTTATAAGTGTTTTTACAATATCTTCCGGTTGTACCGGATTTACTGACAATTCGAACCCAACACCCCAATCTTCTAACTCAGATGTTATCCGTCTTTCAAGACCCTCAAGTGAGTGTCCCTCCTGAGTTGCCTCTTTTTTTAATTTTTGCCCAAAATCATCAAAAGCAGTGGCGAGCCCTTGGTATGAGGTACTTGCACTAAGGACCGCTTTTAGGACTACATTCACAAGATCCCTTAATGCCGATGGCCCCGTAAATTTAGTGTGCTCATCAAGCTTACTAACTGCTGGTATATAAATAATATCTCCAAGCTTACCTTGCTGTACATTTTTTGCTCCGTAGAACCTTGTAAGCGATAGCTCCCCACTAACATACGCATAAATTCCTTCTTTTTTTCTTCCCTTCTGCGTCTAATTCTTCACTTTTGAAATACTTCCTAACCCGAAAAGTACCGTCAGGTAATTTATATTCATTTTTTAATTGCGCTAATTCCTCTTCGTCTGGTTTATACTGAATTTCCATCCAGGATTCAGTGTCTTTTGTACTTTTAAATTTTGGAAAGTCTCTAAATTGGTCGTATTTTAACCCTTTTTCATAGAATGTACGGATGGCGGCAATAAGGTTGCTTTTCCCAGAATTATTTGGCCCCACAAGCAATGAATAGGGATTTAATTCTATATCAGCATCTTCAATAGATTTATAATTATGAATTTTTATGGCTATCGCTTTCATGTTGCGGTTCCTTTTTATATGAGTTAAAGGAGCAAATCTCCATAGAAAGAACCTTGCCGGATACTACTTACAAAATACAATAAACATTCCAGGCCCTTTCGCAAATCCATTTAGTGCTTTGCCCGCTCTCGGGCCCGGGCGAAGCCCGCCGCGGCCTTGGCGATGACCGTTTCCGGGACGCAAAAGGCCAGGCGGAAATGGCCCTCCCGGCCGAAGCCCCGGCCCGGCACCGCCAGGACGTTTTCCTCTTTCAGGCGGGCCACGAAGGCCAGGTCGTCGCCGCCCGGGGCCTTGGGGAAGAAATAGAAGGCCCCCTTGGGGCAGCACAAACTCATAACCCGCCTCGCTCAGGATCTGCGCAAAAAGGTCCCGGCGCCGGGCATAGGGGGCGATGTCCACGCACAGCTCCGCCACCTTCGCCACCACCCGCTGCATCAGGGCCGGGGCGTTGACGAACCCCAGGATGCGGTTGGCCAGGACCAGGCCGGCCAGCCAGCTCCTGGCGGCCGGTGGCCCGGGGGCTCACCGCCACTAGCCCCAGGCGCTCCCCGGGGATGGAGAGGTCCTTGGAAAACGACGTGGCCAGCAGGGTGTCGGGGTAGGCCGCGAAGATACTGGGGAGCTCCAGTGCCGTCATAGAGGATGCGGCTGTAAGGCTCATCCGCCACCAGGTAAACCGGCCGGCCGCGGCCGGCCGCTGTGCTCTGCCAGGAGCCGGCCCAGTTCCAGGAGCGCCGGCGGCCGGATAAACCTGGCCCGTGGGGTTGTTGGGGGAATTGATGATCACCGCCTTGGTCCGGGGGCCCAGGGCCTCTTTCAGGGCTTCAGGTCCAGCTGGAAAGTACGCGTCGGTCTCGACGACGCGGGCCACGCCGCCGTGGTTGTCGGCGTAAAAGAGATATTCCGGGAAATACGGCGCCATGACGATGACTTCGTCCCCCGGGTCCAGGAGGGCCTTCAAGATGACGTTCAGGGCCCCGGCGGCGCCGCAGGTGAGCACCAGGTCCCCGGCGTCGAAGTCCTGGTCGATGACCGGTTCCAGATGCCCGGCCAGGGCCTGGCGTGTCGGCAGGAGACCGGCGTTGGTCATGTAGCTGTGGAGGCCGGGGCTCGGGTCCCGGGCCGCCTCCACCAGGGCCTCCTTGAAGCGGGGCGGCGGCTCCAGGTCGGGGTTCCCCAGGGTGAAATCGAAGACCTTGTCCGCCCCCAGCCGGGCCTTCATCTCCCCCCCCTCTTCGAACATCCGCCGGATCCAGGAGCTCCGTTCCATGGCCGCCTTAATTTTCGGGAAACGCTCATGCAGTATGTTTTCAGCCTCCGTCGCGGAATTAGGTGCTGCGGCGCAGGAAAATTGCCCGTATGGTTTGGGGGATCAATGCCCGTAAACCGTTCACGGCTTGTCCGCCACCCGGTAGCCCGCCCCCTCCAGGGCCCGGAGCACCCGGTCCCCGTGGTCCTGGTTCCGGGTCTCGAGGATTGACCTCCACCCGGGTGGTGTCCAGGGGCAGGTCCCGGGCCAGGCGGTCATGAAACAGGTGCAGGATGTTGGCTTCCTGCTCCCCCAGAAGCAGGGCCAGGTTGCCCAGGGAACCCGGCCGGTCGGGCAGTTCCACCCTGAGGGTCAGGACCCGGCCCCGCTCCCGCAAGGCCCGCACCAGCACCCGCTCCAAAAGGGGTATGTCGATATTGCCGCCGCTCACCACCAGGACCACCCGCGGCCCCAGGTCGACGCCGGCCAGGGGGCCCAGGAAGGCCGCGGCGGCCACCGCGCCGGCGCCCTCGGCCAGGACCTTTTTGCTCTCCAGAAGCAGTCAGAATGGCCTGGGCGATGTCGTGTTCCCCCACCAGGACCAGGTCATCCAGGTATTTTTCCAGCAGCGGGTAGGTGAGGCTGCCGATCTCGGCCACCTGGATGCCGTCCCCCAGGGTGGGGCGGATGGGCACCTCGACCGGCCCGCCGTGCTCCCGGGCCGCCGCCAGGGACGGCACCTGGGCGGTTTGCACCCCGATCACCCGCACCCGGGGGGCGTGCGCCTTTAGGGCCAGGGCCGTGCCCGCGGCCAGCCCCCCGCCCCCCACCGGCAGGATCACCGTGTCCGCCGCCGGGAGGTCCGCCAGGATTTCCAGCCCCAGGGTGCCCTGGCCGGCCACCACCTCCGGGTCGTTGAAGGGGTGAATGAAGATATAGCCCTGGTCGGCCAGCTCCCGGGCCTTTTCCAGGGCCTCGGTGAGGTTCCGGCCGCAGAGCAGCAAATCGGCGCCGTAACCCCGGCAGGCCAGCTGCTTGGTGATGGAGGCCCCCACGGGCATGACGATGGTGGCCTTGAGACCCACCTGGGCGGCGGCCAAGGCCACGCCCTGGCCATGGTTGCCGGCGGAGGCGGCCACCACCCGGTCGCCCTCGCCCCGGGCCTTGAGGAGGGTGAGGCGGTTCACCGCGCCCCTGCAGTTTGAAGGAGCCGGTGGTCTGGAGATTCTCCAGCTTCAGGAAAACCTCCCGGCCGCCCCGCCGGCTCAGGGTTTGGGAATAAATCAGCGGGGTGCGGAGGACCACCCCTTTAATCCGCTCTCTGGCTGCCTGGATATCTCGCAGGGTCATCTTCACATGCTGGGGTTTAGGAGAATCTTCCCGCTGCGGGTGGCCCGGGCCGGCGCCAACCCGCCTGGGGGCCGGCCGCCCGGGCGATTCCTACGGCTTTCAAGGACTTGAGGCACCGCCATTGCCAGGGTCGGTTCAAGTTACTATGTTTCGGCTATAATGACAATACCTTAAAAGTGCGGGGGCGTGGCTCATGGAAGTCATGGCGGCCTTACTAACCAGGTTCAAAGGCCGCTTCGCCGGGGAATTGGGCCTGGAGGTCTCCTCCGGCCCCGAGGCGCGGCAGCAGTGGTTTCTGGCGGCCATCTTCTACGGAGCCCGCATCTCCGGCCTCCTGGCCGCCCGTACCTTCCGGGTCTTCGCAGCGGCCGGGGTCACCTCACCCGAAGCCATTCTGGCCCTGGGCTGGGACGGACTGGTGGCCCTCCTGGACCGGGGCGGCTATGCCCGCTATGACTTCAAGACGGCCACCAAGCTGCTCCAGGTGATGGCCTCTTTGCAAGAGCGCTATCAAGGCTCCCTGGAGCGCCTGCACGAGGCAGCGGCGGACCCTGCGGACCTGGAGCGGCGGATCATGGAACTGGCCCCGGGGATCGGCCCCGCCACGGTCAACATCTTTCTCCGGGAATTGCGGGGGGTCTGGGTCAAGGCGGCGCCGCCCCTGAGCCCTTTGGTCCAGGCCGCCGCAGCCGCAGCGGGGCTGACGCCCCGGGGGCTCAGCCCCGGGGAGGCCCTGGAGGAGCTGGAGCGCCGCTGGCAGGCGCAGGCGGTGCCCGGCCATGACTTCGCCGACCTGGAAGCCGCCCTGGTGCGCCGGGGCCTGGAACTGCGCCGGGGAAGCCGAAAAAAGGTGGGGGAAGGGATTAGGGATTAGGGATTGGGGATTCGCGCCAATACTATTCACTTAGGCGGTTCTTTTCTGAGGAATTGGTGGGCAGTGCCCACCCTACATATTCACAGGCGGGACGCCTAGGCTACCTGCACTTGGTAGCATAGGCCTCTGGCCTGTGCAGTCAGTCATTAACGGAGGCATGAAAAGGTTTCATTTTTATCTCCTCTCCCACTCGAGGGGGAGTGGGCTAGGGTGAAGGGAAATTTAATCCCTTTCCGCTCCCATTAATACTTGGTGCGAAACTTGGGTTAACCCTAACATAAAGACCCGAAACCCAAAATTCGAAACTGGGCGACCCAGCGGGTCGCCCCTACGACTCGAAACTCAAAACTCGAAACTCAAAACTCAGAGGAACCCATGTTAAACTGCATCTTCTGCCGGATCGCCTCCGGCCAAGCCCCGGCGGCTCGGGTCCTGGAGACCCCCCGGGTCCTGGCCTTTCTCGATATCGCCCCGGTGCACTATGGCCACACCCTGATCATTCCCAAGGAGCATTATCCCACCATGCTGGAGCTGCCCGACGACCTTTGGACGGAGCTGGGGTCGGTGAGCCGCCGGGTGGCCCTGGCCCTAAGGACCACCCTGGAGGCCCAGGGCTTCAATATCAGCATGAATAATTTCGAAGCCGCCGGCCAGGCGGTCTTCCACGCCCACCTGCACGTCGTCCCTCGCTATTTCGGCGACGGTCTGCTCCTCTTTCCCCACCAGGAATACCGTCCCGGGGATCTGGAAAAGACCGCGGCCCGGTTGCGCCAGTTCCTGACGGGAGTTTGACCCTATAAGCTATTACACCTCCGCGAAAAGCTCTTTTATCATCCTTCGCTGCGCTCCGGATCTCGTGTTTCTTCGTAATTATTGTAATTCATTAGTAAAACCGGTTTATTTATTAACCCGGAAGGCCGGCGAATACTTTTGAATATGAGTTTTTGATAATTTTTGAGAATTGCTCTTGACAAATGCAAATCAGTATTCTATTATTTCTCCTATAAATGCTTAAAATATTATTAGACAGGAGAATAGGACATGCAGACGATTGAAATCGATTTTGATGTTTTCAAGGAAATCACTGTTCGCCGCAAACATGCAGGCATTACCCCTAATGACGTTCTACGTGATGTCTTTGGTCTGGAACCGAGACAAGATTCTATGACGCAAAAAGCTCGAACTTGGAAAGTCTTGGGTTGTAAAGGGCGTGGTATTTCCTCACGGAACGAACTTAGGAGTTCTTATAAAGGTCAGATGTATTACAGCGAGAGTTGATGATGGCTCGTTGCTTCTTAATGAAAAAAAGTTTTCTTCTCCATCCACGGCGGCCATGTCAATAACTAATAATTCGATAAATGGCTGGAAATTTTGGGAATGCAAATTGCCCGGAAATCATAATTGGCAAATTATAATTTCCCTCAGGAAAGATATAATGGCACGAACTTTGGCACGAACTTTGAGTGCTGAGGAGCTATCAGAATTTAAATGAGACACGAAAGAAAGGGCAAGACTCAAATTTCTAATATGAATTAGCGAGTGAAACACGATATAAATTGGGGGAATTGATTATGACACGCAGAATGCGTATCCGCAGAGTCGCTATTCTCTGCTGCCATTGCCTTAGGAACATAGCTTTCTATATGGCGGGTTGGCAACATGGTGAATTTATACCTAAAAAACCAAGCCAGTTTTGGAAAAACGTTAACGCAAACTTTATGGATATCTGTGTACTGAGTGGTATAAGCTCTGCCGAAGAGAAAAGAGGTAAGCACTACTGGGGCAAGGTTATTACAGACCATGCATCCTTCTTTGATGGACTAATAAATGTATTGGGGATGACTAAAGATGACTTTGCATTATATATCGATGAAATACGGTCCTACCGAGACAAATTTATTGCACATCTTGATTCAAACGAGAGGATGCACATCCAAAGCTGTTAGTAGCGCAGCAAAGCGCTTCATACCTTTACGACTATCTGCGCGCCTATGAAGATGAAGGGGGGTTTTTCACCGATGCTCCAGATACAGCATCATCTTTTTACAATCGCTTTTTGAAAGAGGGGAAGTTGGTATATCGGGAGGATAGTTCTCTATCTTCGGTCCATTAGAATAGCACCTTGCGTGGATTTTACATGGCTCCTAGTCCCGCCGGCCTCGGCCCAGAGGATTTGTTGCAGGAAATCGGACTTATCGGAGATGGGAATCTCTTGACCGTCGATGGAGGCCACCGGCATCAGGCCCAGGAGGGCGTTGGCCAGCCAAACGCCCTCGGCCTGGCGCAACCGGGCAGGCTCGGTGGGGACCACTTCCAGCAACAGACCCAGGCGGGCCAGGGCCAGAGTTAAAACCGCCAGGGTGACCCCGGGCAGGGCGCTGGCCGCGGCCGGGGTGCAAAACCCCGCGGCTAGAGGTAGAGCAGGCTGGTGGCCGCGCCTTCGGACAGCAGGCCGTCGGCCTCCAGGATGAGGGCCTCCCTGGCCCCCTGTTCCAGGGCGTGCTGCCGGGCCGTCAGGTAAAACAGGTAATTGAGGCTCTTGTGGCGACCGAGGAAGGTGGTGCGCCGCTCCGGAAAGGTGGCCACCGGCCAGCCGGCGGCGTACTCCGCCGGCGGCGGCGGTTCATAGGGCTGGGCCCGGATCACCAAAGTGGGGCGGTTCGCCACGGGCAAACCCAGCCCCGCCGCCTCCCCGCGGCTAAGCAGGATCTTCACCCGTGCCACCCCCCGCTCCAGACCGTTCACCGCCAGCAGCCTATTCAGGCGCGCCTCCCAGGGCAGGTCCCCGGGAAAGGGCAGGCGGAAGGCCTGGGCCGAAGCCCCCAGGCGGGTCAAATGTTCCCTGAGAAAATATAATCTGCCAGCCTCGGCCCGGATGGTTTCAAAAAGGCCGTCCCCGTATTGAAAGCCCCGGTCATTCACCGACACCCGGGCCTGGTCCAGGGGAACCAGGTCATCATTAAGCCAGACAAATTCAGGTTGGTCCATCCTTACCTCTAGTGTGATGCTTCATAATTGCTGTGACATCTAAAACCCATCGATTTTCTTCCCCCTTTGTAAAAGGGGGGCAGGGGGGATTTATCCGCAATAGAGACGATAGTGGTTGAACATTAGTTGCGTTAGAAAACACTTACTATTTCCCAATAAAAAGCTAAAAAGCCGTAAGCGATTGATTGGGTCACTGCTCTGAAATATCTTTAATAATAGTTTCTCATCTAATCTTATATTATGATAATTATCTTTACGAATAATATTAATTAATGGATTACACATAATAGTATCTATCCATATTTTATCGTGCATTTTTTTATTTTTATTTTTAATATAATCCATTATTCTATTATTTTGATAATTTATACTATAATATGTACTTACCAACTCAATAACTTTATCGTGGCCAGGGAATGTTGCATGGCATTCTATGCATAAAGTTACCAAGTTATCATAACTATCATCACCTCCTTCATTTCTGTATGTTATGTGATGAATATGAATATCACTATTAATTAATTCATCACCACATAGCACACAAACGCTATTATCCCTTTTTTATTATCTGATCTCTGATTAGTTTCCATGTTTTATAAACCCTGCTATATTGAATATTATTATACTCATCATTTATTTTATTAATATCAAATTCGTCGAATTTTAGTTCTTTTCTTATCAATTTACCTGTATGACAACACATATACTCATATTTAATTCTCTCTACAACCATTTCCAAATTATTTTTATAATTAATTAAATTATATAATAATTCTTTATGTATTATATAATAGTTATTTATTATATTTTCGTAATTATCATTAAAGGTGAAGGCATAAGTATCGCCAATAAAGTCAAATAGTAATACAAAGTCCTTAAATATTTTTATAAACGTTAGTTCGTTAATTAATCTCAAGAGTAGTAATTTATTATTTTCAATTCCAAATATATTAATAGCAGATTCATTAATTATTTTTAATGCAAAATCACTATTTAATTCAGCTTCCCTCTCCATCTTTAATGCAAAATCTTTCCTTTTGTCAGCTTCCCTCTTTTTCTTTTATTGTCATAATTCCAATAACAAAAATGAAAAATGCCTATTGCTATAAATATAAGCGCAATGATTTTCATTATAAAAACCTATGTCTCGATATTATCCTGGGTAGAAGCCCTGGCACCGAAGGCAAAGATGGTGCCTGACCACAGATGCAAAGACATTAGGTCCTTCTCTTTAAGTTGAGATTATGCGGCAGGCTTCCCACAGCAATCAGAAAAGATTTTTGATACCTATTACCCTTGGGAAAACTCCCCCAAGGTTTCTGTTATTGAAACCGAATCCTCTCGTTGATGCCATGGTAACACAAGTTTTCTAGGAAAAATATTTTTCCCATGAATTTTGGGCATATCTTTCTTTAAGAACCAAGTTCCTTCCCCGGCTTATAAATTAACCTCCTGAAATCCCCCTAAATCCCCCTTTTTCAAAGGGGGACTTTTTTATGCCCGGTTTGCTTAGTTTTTTGTTCTTGACTTAATATAGTCTATTAACCAAGCGCCCCACTACCCCAAATCTTGCTCAATCAGCCGGAACAGGGTGCGGCCCTTGTGCAGGGTCTCCTCGTATTCCTCGTCCTCCCGGGAGTCATAGACCACCCCGCCGCCCACGGCAAAATGGCCCTGGCCGCCGGCGATGATGGCGGTGCGGATGGCCACGTTGAGGTCCATGTTGCGGTGCAGCCCCAGGTAGCCGATGGCCCCGCAGTAGACGTGGCGCACCTGGGGCTCCAGCTCGTCGATGATCTCCATGGCCCGGATCTTGGGGCAGCCGGTGATGGAGCCCCCGGGGAAGGTGGCCCGCAGAATGTCCACCTGCGCTGACCGCCGGGCCTCAGCTGGCCGGTGACCGTGGACACCAGGTGATAGACGTTCTGGTAGGCCTCCAGCCGCTTGTGCTCCTGGACCTCGCACGCGTGCGGGGCCTGCAGACCTTGCCCAGGTCGTTGCGCAGCAGGTCCACGATCATGGAGAGCTCGGCGTCGTCCTTGGGGCTTCGGCCAATTCCTGGCGCAGGGCCGCGTCTTCCGCCGGGGTGGCCCCCCGGGGGCGGGTGCCCTTGATGGGCCGGGTCTCGAGATAATCCCCCCGCCGGTACAAAAAGCGCTCCATGGAGGTGGAGAGCACCTGGAAATCGCCGCAGTTGCAGGATAGGCGTAAAAGGGCGCCGGGTTGAGCTGGAAGAGCCGCCGGAACAGGTGTAGGCCTCCCCGGCAGGGGAAAGGAAAAGCGCTGGGACAGGTTGACCTGGTAGACATCGCCCTGGCGGATATAGTCCCGGATGCGGCTGACGGCCGTCAGGTAAGCCTCCCGGGTGAAGTTGCTCGCCGGGCGCCCCACCCGGTAAGCGCCCGGGGCTCGGCCGGCGGGCCGGACAGTCGCCATGCCTCCGGGCCACGCCGTCCCCGGGCGTCCTCCTAGATTACCCGGACTCCAGAACCGGCCGGCCCGGCGGTCGTGCACCACCAGGCGCCGGGGGAAGGCCAAGACCATTTCCGGGAGGTGCAGGTCGTCCGCCGCGGTGTGGGGCAGCGTCTCCAGGTGGTTTTTCAGGTCATAGGCCAGAAACCCCAGCCCGCCGGCGGCCATGGGGTAAGGGGCGTGTCCCCCGGCATCTCCAGGGCCCCCAGAGGTCTTCCAGCACGGCGAAGGGGTTGCCCCGGCACACCTGGTGGCGCCCGTCCTGCTGCACAACTGACCTGGTGCCCTTGGCCCGCATCACCAGAAACGGGTCCCAGCCCATGAGGGAATAGCCGGCGCAGTCCAGGTCGCCGCCGCTCAACAGCAGCATGGCATAAGGCCGCCGCCGGAAGGGGGCGAAGAGCTCCGCCAGGTCCTGCACCCCCGGCGGCGGCGCAAGGCTGACTCAATCTGCAATCCGACCAAACATGATAGGTCCGGGGGAATCACTTCCCCGCTCCATAGCTATCCAGGTTCACCCTCTATGGCGCAACGCTGAGGGCACTTTGAAGGCTTCCTGGTATTCGATTTTGCTATTCCTGGTGGCAGGGACCGGGGTACTGGGCTTTCCCAAGCCTCCTCCCAACCACTATCCCCTCCTCAAAAAATTCGCCGCCAGGGCGTGGCCGTGGCTGGTGAGAAAGGATTCCGGGTGGAACTGGACCCCGTGGAGGGGAAAGTGCCGGTGGCTGCAGGCCCATGATGACGCCGTCTTCGGTCCAGGCGGTGACTTCCAGGTCCGGGGAGTCGGGCACCGCCATGAGGGAATGGTAGCGGGCCGCCCCGAAGGCGAGGGCAGCCCCCCGAAAAGCCCCGCCCCTGATGGAAGACCTGGGAGCGCTTGCCGTGCACCGGCACGGGGGCCTTGACGGTAGCGCCGCCGAAGACTTCGTTTAAGGCCTGGTGTCCCAGGCAGACCCCCAGGATGGGGACTGCCGGTGGAAATGGGCGATGGCCGCTTTGCTGATGCCCGCCTGGGCCGGGGCCTTGGGGCCCGGGGAGATGCAGAGCCAGCGGGGCTTCAGGGCCGCGATCCGCCAGGTCACCTCGTCGTGGCGGAAGACCAGGACCTCCAGGTCGAACTCGTAGAAGAGCTGCACCAGGTTGTAGGTGAAGGAATCGTAGTTGTCGATCATCACCAGGCGCATAACGTGCTCAACTTCCCCAGAATAAAAAAAGCCGCCCCAGATGAGTCTGGGTGGCTGTCGCCTGATACATAACTCTATATTTTATATATTATCGCTCTAGCTGGTGCTGTCAATGGTTTTCTCGCCTTGGCTCAGCCGTCACCCAGCGGCTGTCCATCGCCCGCCAAGCGCGGCGGGCATGAGGCCGTCCCTTAAGCTCCGGCTGCAGTTGAGCCGAAGGCTTCGAAAACCATGCAGGCGAGTCCGCCCGGCCCGCAGGCGGACGAAGTAAAGGGTCCCGAAGGCATTGGGTTCCAGGCGGTGGAGTTCGCCGTTGTATTTCTGGACGTAGCCGACGTCATAATCCACGCCCTCGGCCAGGCCCATGGCCCGGTCCATGTCGCCGTCGGTCGCCATGAGCAGGGCCTGCAAAAAGACGGCGCCGCCGTTTCGGGCGGTGGGGTCATGGGCAAAGACCGCCCCGCAGGCGCAGGAGCCGCCGGCAAAATCGTACCATTGGCCGCCTTCCACCTCCACCGGCCGCAGGATCTCGGCGCCGCAAAACGGGCACCGGGCCGGCAGGGTGCGGTCGCTGGAAAAGCTTCGGCATATACCAACCTCACTAAACACGGATCTAAGGCCTGCCGGAGGCCGCCCCGGAGACGCCAGGCGACCCCAGCATGCCATAGATCGCGGCAGACGCCTGCACCATCGGCCGGCGAACCGAGACCGGCCTCACGTTTATTATCCACTGATTTTTCCAAATACGCAAATGTCTCGCCTTTCTATTGACACCCGGCTCCTTGAGCTTAAATTGTGTTCACCTGGAGTCAAAGGAGAGGTACCAATGGCGGACAAAATCATAGCTTTTCGATCCAGCAGCAGAAGAAGATTGAGGCCATTGTCATCGACAAGGACGGGGAAGAGGCCCTGCGCTATCTGGCGTGAATTGGTGGACGGTTTAAATCCGCATAGGCCACGCCTGCGGCCCCAAGGTGGCCGAAGGCCCTCCGGGGCAAGGTTGATGACGGCCTTTTTTAACGCGACAACCGACGTCTCGAACGGAACCACCCGCGGCTCCGACCCCATGGGCAAGCCCGCCGGTGGAGCCCCAACCGATAACGCCTTCAGACGCCGTGGCGGCGCTTCATTGGCAGAAGGTGAAAACTATGGCAGACAAACAGATCGTGTTTTCGGCCGCGGAACAGCAGCAGATAGAAGCCATCGTCATCGATAAGGACAAAGAAGAGGCCATCAAGTTTCTGGCCGGCCTGGTGCAGCGCTTCAAGGGCAGGCGCCGGCCACGCCTGCGGCCCCAAGAACCCATAAAGTAACTCACCCACTCTGAGTGGCTACTGACAGACTATGGAAAGGCTGGCGCTGGTAGCCGACACCCATACCTACCGGGCCGGCCTTCCCGCGTTGCTGGCTTTCTTTAAGGACCAGGGGCTCCGTCACCTGGCCTGCCTGGGGGACTGTCCGCCGGAGCCCTTCCGGCCCTGGCTGACGATGGACCCCGGCAACCGGCTTTATTGGGTGTACGACGTCTTCGGGCCGCAGATGCCCGAGGCCACCGGCTGCGGCATCGCCCTGGAGCTGGAGGGGCGGATCTTTCTGGCCCACACCCGGGCCCTGATCTGGACCCACTACAATGAGCGCATCCGGGCCTACGGGCACGGGGCCCACACTTACCGCCCGCCGATGCTGGCGTGCCACGGCCACACCCACGTGCCCTGCGTCACCCGCTTTACGCCGCCTTTCAGCCGCCTGCTCTACACCAACGACGCGGTGCGGCCCCAGGAATTTCAGCCGCGCCAGGCCTGCCTGCCCTGGAGCCGGACACCATCTACCTCATCGTGCCCGGGGCCTTCACCCTGGAGGAGCAGCGGCATCCCACCTTCAGCTTCGCGGTCCTGGACCTGGGCGAGCTCCCGGGTGGCCATGGTTTCCCTGAAGGACTGGCCGGCCTGGAGTCGGTGGAGCTTTTCCCGCCGTGAGTCGTGAACGTTCCTATGCGCCCTTTGCCCGCCGGAGACTAATATTCTAGGCTGAGCGCCCTATAGTACCGGAGATCGCCGAAGAATATTCCAAAAACCGATTCGGGAACCAGCCCGGCCTTACCCGCCCGCAGTTCCTCCAGCACGAAGGGTCGGTGGGAAAGGCCAGGGGCTGGGGCGGGGCCGCCAGGGGAAAAAATTCCGCCGCGTCCAGGTCATCGCCGGCCGCCAGGACGCCGCCCGCCACGCGCCCGGCGAACCAGATGCCCACGGTGAGGCGCTCGGGGTCATGGAAGTTGGAATGGACCGCCAAAACCTGCCCCACCTCCACCACCAGGCCGGTTTCCTCCAAAAACTCCCGGGCCGCGGCCTCCCTGACATCTTCGCCCCACTCCACGTAACCGCAGGGGATGCACCAGGCGCCCCGATAGGGCCCGCCGGCCCGGCGCCCCCAAGGATGGCCTCGCCCCGGCGCACCACCACCGCCACCCCCACCGCGGGATTGACATAGAGCACCCGGCGGCATTCCCGGCAGACCAGGCGGTCCCGGTCGCCCCGGGGCCGGGTCTCGAGAGGCCCGCCGCAGCAGGGGCAGAAGCGGAATCAGGAGGATTGCAGGACATAGTTGCGTTTCGAGTTTCATGAGTTTTGAGTTGTTGGGGGTTAGTTGATTTATGGAGCCGGCGGTCAGGAATCCGTCGACTCCTTCTCTCTTTTAACCGAAAACCGAGAACTGAAAACCGAAAACTGTCTATATTAAAGGTTGAAAGTAAGGCAAATTCATTTAAAAAAGTCGAGGTTCCAATTATTTCGGAGAAGCCCCGTGTCCAGCCCCAGGCTCATGGCCATCCGCAATATCGGCATCATCGCCCACATCGACGCGGGGAAGACCACCCTCACGGAGCGCATCCTCTATTACACCGGCCGCACCCACAAGATGGGGGAAGTGCACGACGGCGCCGCGGTCATGGACTGGATGCCCGAAGAGCAGGAACGGGGCATCACCATCACCGCGGCGGTGACCACCTGCCAGTGGAAGGGCTGCGTCATCAATATCATCGACACCCCGGGCCACGTGGACTTCACCATCGAAGTGGAACGCTCCCTCCGGGTTCTGGACGGGGCCATCGGGGTCTTCGACGCGGTGAGCGGGGTGGAGCCCCAGTCGGAAACCGTCTGGCACCAGGCCGACAGATACCGGGTGCCGAAGCTGGCCTTCATCAACAAGATGGACCGCCTGGGCGCCAACTTCTGGGCCGCAGTGGCCTCCATGAAGGAGAAACTGGGGGCCCATCCCCTGGTGCTCACCATCCCCTGGGGGGAAGAGGACCAGTTCCAGGGGGTCATCGATCTTCTGGCCATGAAGGCCCTGAAATGGCGGCAGGAGACCCTGGGGGTGGACTTCGAGGAACTGGAGATCCCCCCGGACCAGGAGGCCGCGGCAGCCGCGGCCCGGGAAGCCCTGGTGGAGTCCCTGGCGGAAGTGGACGACGAAGTGATGGAGGCCTATCTGGCGGAACGCCCGCTGGCCCCGGAGGAGATCAAGGCCGGGGTGCGCCGCGCCACCCTGGCCCTCAAGGGGGTGCCCACCTACTGCGGCTCCGCCCTGCGCAACAAAGGGGTCCAACCCCTGCTGGACGGCATCAAGGATTTCCTGCCCAATCCCATGGAAGTGCCTGCCATCCTGGGGCAACACCCCAAAACCGGGGCAGCCGAACCGCGGCCGGCCCGGGACGACGCCCCCCTGGCGGCCCTGGCCTTCAAGATCATGGTGGACCAAAACCAGCGCCTCACTTATGTGCGCCTCTATTCCGGCGTCCTGAAGGTGGGCCAGGAGATCTTTAATCCGGTCAAAGGCGTCTCCGAAAAGGTGGCCCGCATCCTGCGGATGCACGCCAACAAGCGGGAACCCCTGGAGGAGGCCCACGCCGGCAGCATCGTCGCCCTCCTGGGCCTGAAGGCCACCACCACCGGAGACACCCTGTGCAGCCGCGACCGCCCCATCGTCCTGGAGCCCATCTCCTCCTACCTGCCGGTAATTTCCCTGGCCATCGAACCGCTGACCCCGGACGATCAGGAGAAGCTGGAACAAGCCCTGGCCCGGGTGTGCGAAGAGGATCCCAGCCTTAGCATCCATACCGATGAAGACACCGGCCAGACCCTGCTCTCCGGCATGGGAGAACTGCACCTGGAGGTGATTATCCACCGCCTGCAGCGGGAGTTCCACGCCCAGGTCCGGGCCGGCCGCCCCCAGGTGGTCTATCGGGAAACCATCGCCCTGGCAGCCGAAGAGTCCGGGACCTTCGACCGGGAATTGGCCGGCAAACACCACTTCGCCGAAGTGCGCCTGAGCCTCTCCCCCCGTCCCCGGGGCTCAGGCAATTCCTTCGTCTCCCTGCTGGCCGCGGAACACCCGGCCCAGGGCTTTGTGGCCGTCATTGGCCGGTCGGTGCAGGAAGCCCTGGAAGGCGGGGTGGTCTACGGCCACCCCGGGGTGGATGTGGCCGTGGCCCTGACCGGCGCCACGGTCAAAGAGGGCCTGGCCTCGGAGATGGCCTTCCGCATCGCCGCCATGGCCGCCCTGAGGCAAGGGTTTAATCAGGCCCAGCCCCAACTGTTGGAACCCATTATGAAGGTGGAGATCATTGCCCCGGAAGAGTTCACCGGGGAGGTCATGGGAGACTTCGCAGCCCGCAAGGGCAAGGTGGAACAGCTCCTTGCCAAGGGGCCGGTGCGCCTCATCACCGGCGCCGCCCCCCTGGCGGAGATGTTCGGCTATGCCACCGCCCTGCGTTCCCTGACCCAGGGGCGGGGCACCTTTACCCTGCAGTTCGACCACTACGGCTCCGTGGAACGGCGGGAGGAGAGATAATCGGAGCATTGTGGGGGAGGGCCAGAGGCCGAGGGCCCCTGCCCTCCCCCACACCCCCACCCAACCCCCATAATGTTCTGGGCGACAGTGGCGTCCTGCCTGTGATTGGGTTGCCCTATTGTTAGGGTCTTGTTAGATGAATGACAAACTGGCGGTTATCGAGAAAATCCACCAGGCCTTCGGCGGCAACGACTACCCCGGCGATGGCTTTCTGCAAGGCAGCACCGAAGGCTGCGAACCTTATGAGGAAGTGGGGCCCTTTGTGGGCCGGCGCCACTGGCAGGAGATAGAGCCCGATTTTCTGGACCCCAGGCCGAAGCCTTGTTATTTTTTTCGGAAGCCGGCTTCCGGTTTTCCTGGCCGGCCTATCTCATTGCGGATCTGCGTGGCCACTTACTGGTGGCAGACCCCTTATTCCCGCTTACGAGTGGGTTTTTTGACGTAAGGGTCGAGGCTCTCATAAAGGATCGAGCCTTTATTCTCAAGACCGGCAAATCCGGGTTATTAAATCCCAGGATATGGCGCCATGACCTTTGGCGATCATTCCCGTTATCGGTTATCCGTCTTCACCCGAGAGGAAGCCGGCGCCATAGTTGCCTATTTGAACCATAAGCGCGATTCTGCGGAAACCGCTTTGGCAAGGGAGCAAATTGACGCCGCCCTAAACTCGTATTGGTTGGAGAGGGCGAAGGCGGCTCCTTCGGCGCAAGACCTCAAGCAACATCTGGCGGAGGAAGGCGATAGACTGGCGATCCTGACCAAATAGGACCGCCTTGGACTTAGCTGGAGGCCTAAAAGGACCTTCCCGATAAGTCATTATGGAGAAAAAATGGCGATAGAACAGACCTTATCCCTGATCAAACCCGATGGCGTGGCCCGGGGATTGATCGGCGAAGTCATCGGCCGCCTGGAGAAAAGCGGCCTGAAGATCAAGGCCTTGAAGATGGTGCAGCTCAGCAAGGCCCAGGCCCTGAATTTTTACCAGGTCCATAAAGAGCGGCCCTTTTACCAGAGCCTCACCACCTTCATGAGTTCCGGCCCCATCGTGGCCATGATCCTGGAGGGGGACCAGGCCGTCCAGGTGTACCGGGAGCTGATGGGCGCCACCGACTACCGCCAGGCCGCCCCGGGCACCATCCGGGCCGACTTTGCCCGGGAGATCGAGGCCAATATCGTCCACGGCTCCGACAGCCCGGAGAGCGCGGCCGGCGAAATCGCCTTCTTCTTCAACGCCCTGGAGCTGGTTTAGTATCGGGTTGATGTGAGGTTTAATCTATAAATAGAAGTTAAAGGGTCTAATCAGCCTCTCATTTTCCCGGCATGAAGAAGATGCTCAAAGGATGTAAAGTGGTGGAGAAAAGCCATTGGTTCCACGTGCGTGGCCAGAGTATCAGGCACAAAAGAGCTAAAAGAAGGTGATCACTCCATCCCTGCCGTCAAATCCGGCCAGAAAATTACAGAGACGGTCTTGTTGGACGAGAGTGTAGCTTCGGAACCGACGATAGAGATAAGCCAGGAGCCTTTTATCTTTGCGAGGCTGATTTTCTCCGAATCAAGACCAGAGGCACGCCTACAAGAATGGGCCATCAGGATATTTATTGCCAGTTTGGGGATGACATTCATACCTATAGCAAAATTTTTCCAAATTTGGCTGTTAGGCAGTTCTGTTGTGGTACAAACCTGGGAATCAGTTCTGCCCCCTTGCATCGGCTCAGCTCTCTCAATAATCCTGCTTATCATCGGTAAATTTCTGCCTAATGAGCGAAAGCAGGTCATGCGGGATATCGATCGGCACTTTTCGGCTGCGCCACGAAGAAGGCGTTTGGGGAGAAGCAGAAATGAGGCAGGATATTGCTTTGCCAGAAGAATATAGGCCGTACACAAAAATTATCATCTGCGGGAATACGCTAATTAATGTCGAAATTCCTTTTGCGATTGAGGGCCAAGTTCCTTTGCTCATAGGTAACAACGGTAACCCGAAAATATGGGTTATCGCTCGTGCGGGTGAAGGTCATCTGCAGTTGTGGCAACCGATTATCAGTAGTAATCGATCATTGCATAATGCGGTCGCTGTAACTGGGGCTGACACAGAAAACATATCAGTTACGGTTGGTGGGACAATAATTTTAAGTGTGCACAAGCGGTTGGATGGTATTCCGGAGGTTACGCAACTTAACCTTATGCCTATAGGTTTGAAAATATATGGTGACAATTCTAAACTGTTTGTTGGTAGCAATGAATTTTTTGGGAACACTTTTTGAAAACCTAAAAATTATGGTTGAGATTGGGGAGCAAAAATAATCGGCCGCCTGGAGAAGAGCGCGGCTATGCTTCTGGCATCAGCAGGCGCTTCAGTTCTTCCGTCTCATAGACCACTTCTTTGCCGACCAACCGCACCTGTCCGTGCACTACATAGTTGAGAACCCGGGGTTGCCATTCATGTTCAGCCCGATTCACCTTGGCAGCCAGGGTCTCCGGGGTATCGCCCGGCTCAATGGGAACCGGCAGAGCGAAAAGTATCGGGCCGCGGTCATAGATCGCATCGACAAAATGCATGGTGACCGCGCTGTGGGTAATTTCCCCGCGGTGATAAGCTGCCATAACCGCTTCGTGAACATAGTGTCCGTAAAGTTTCGGCCCGCCAAATCGCGGCAAAGGACCGGGATGGATATTAATCGTCCGCGCCGGGTCCAGGCCTGCCACCAGTTTCAGCCAGCCGGAGAGCATGACATAATCAGCGTTGAAATACTTGACAAAGTTTTGGTAGCCCCTGGCCAGATAGGGACCAGCCCAGTATTCGGCAAGGTATCCCGAGAGCTTTGGCCTTCTGCCAAACCCCGCCTGCAAAATGATTGGTGATAACCGCACAAATCCAGGCGTCCAAAATTGGCGGCCTGGTCCGGGCAGCTCTTACCATCGTCTCAAATCCGGACCCGCCACCGGTTTTGGTCCCGGAAGCAAAAACCAGAATATTTGGATTGGTTTTTTTCATAACGGATTCACCTTGTTGCCTGAAAAGCATTCCCGCATCATTGGTTTTTGCTGGTCAATCTTTGGGCAGTATCCGAAATTATGCAGCAGGCTTGGCCGCCGCGGTCCATAAAAGGTTTGCGGAGCCCTCTCCACGAGCCTGACCCGACAAATTTCCTTATTTTTAGCTGAATTGTCCAACGGCTGCGATGATAGCATGAATTTCCAGGAATTTGTCAACCATCAGGAGGCAGTGGCTATTCCGGCCGTTCTGGCGCCGCAGTGAAGCAATCTTAGGGCCCGCCTGCTCCTGCTGCCATTCCCCTAGCATCACCTTGACAAGTTTCCGTTACGGCCCTATTTTAAGGTGAGCCGCCGTCGCGGCGATGGTAGGTTTGCGTCTGTCTGAGGGCTGGTCCCTAAAGAGGAGAATCAATCCCTTTGAAAAGCATGGGCCAGGGAAAAGGCAGGTCTGACGGGCAGATTCTGGAAGAGGCCCAGGAGGCCAGCCGGAACCCCGGCCCAGGAAACCGGAGTCCTGGTTCGGGTCCGGGCCGCCCTGGAGGCCGCCCCGGAGCACCGGCGCCGCACCGGCCGTCCCCTGGTCACCTTGAGCTATGCCCAAAGCCTGGACGGCAGCATCGCCGCCCGCCCCGGCCACCCTTTGACCCTGAGCGGCCCTCAGTCCCTGGTGTTGACCCACGGCCTGCGGTCCTTCCACGACGCCATCCTGGTGGGCATCGGCACGGTGCTGGCCGACAACCCCCGCCTCAACGTCCGCCTGGTGACCGGCCGCAACCCCCAACCGGTGATCGTGGACAGCCGCCTGCGCTTCCCGCCTTACGCCAACCTGCTGGGAAACGGCCGCGCCCCCTGGATCGTGGCCAACGAAGGGGCCGACCCCGACCGCCGGCAGGCCCTGGAAGCCGCCGGGGCCCGGGTCTTTTGCCTCCCGTCCAGCAATGGCTGGGTGGATCTGGAAGCGCTTCTGAAACGGCTGGGGGAATTGGAGGTCAACAGCCTGATGGTGGAAGGCGGCGCCCAGGTTATCACCAGTTTTCTGGCCGCCCGCCTGGTGGACCAGGTCATCCTGACCATCGCCCCCTTGCTGGTGGGGGGCCTGCGGGTAGGGGACGGCATGGGGCCCGCCAATCTCCGGGGGTTTCCCCGCCTCCGCAACCTCACCTATCAGCGACTGGGGGATGACCTGGTCCTCATGGGCGAACCCGAATGGAAGGCGTAAATGCAGCGGCGGACCCTCTATTTCACCGCACCCGGGCAGGTGGCCCTGCGGCGGGAGGCCGTCGCCGCCCCCTCCTTCGGCCAGGTGTTGGTGCAATCCATCATCTCGGCCATCAGTCCCGGGACCGAAGGCCTCATCTACCATGGCCAGGCCCCCCAGGAACTGGCCCGGGACGAGAGCATCGCCGCCCTGGCCGGCGACTTCTCCTTCCCCCTGAAATATGGTTATGCGGTGGTGGGCCAGGTGGTCTCCCTGGGGCCCGGGGTGTCTCCCGGATTGGCAAGGCCAACGGGTCTTCGCCTTCCATCCCCACGAGAGCCACTTCCTGGCCACCCCCGATGAACTGCAGAGGCTGCCTGGCCACCTCACCCCGGAAGACGCGGTCTTCTTCCCCAACATGGAGACCGCGGTCACCTTTCTGCTGGACGGCCAGCCCTTGATGGGGGAGCAGGTGGCCATCTTCGGCCAGGGGATCGTGGGACTGCTCCTCACCTCCCTGCTGGCCCGCTGGCCCCTAAGCTCCCTGGTGACCCTGGACCTCTATCCCAAACGGCGCCTGCTCTCCGAAAACCTGGGGGCCCACCTCAGCCTCGACCCTGCCGCGGCGAACCTGGAGGAACACCTGCTGGGGCGCCTGCAGGGAGCGGGCCCCTATCCCGGCGCCGACCTGACCTATGAGGTCTCCGGCAATCCCGCGGCCCTGAACCAGGCCATCGCCATCACCGGCTTCAACGGCCGGGTGGTCATCGGCTCCTGGTATGGCCGGAAGCGGAGCGACCTGAACCTGGGGGGCCGCTTCCACCGCAGCCGGCTGCGCCTGATCAGCAGCCAGGTGAGCAGCCTCCCCCCGGAACTCAGCGGCCGCTGGAGCAAATCCCGGCGCTATCAAATCACCTGGCAGATGCTGGAGGAGATCAAGCCGGCCCGCTTCATCAGCCATCGTTTTCCCATCACCCAGGCCGCCCGGGCCTATGAGTTGCTCGACCGCAACCCCGGGGAGGCCATTCAGGTGATTTTGACGTATTGAGCGTTCGAGTTCGCGAGCTGTTGGGGTTTCGCGACCGCCTCTAACCTTGGGACTAGGGCGACAACCGCAGGGTCCGCCCCTGCACAACTCGAAACTCGAAACTCGAAACTCGAAACTCAAGGAGCCGACCATGCACATGTTATACACCCTGGCGGTCAAGCGATCCTTCGTGGCCCGGCATTTCCTGGCGGGCGGCGATTGGGGCCGGGAAAATCACCCCACTCCCATCATTACCAGGTGGAGGTGCTGCTGGAGGGCAAGGTCCTCGATACCCACGGCTTTCTGGTGGACATCGTGGCCCTGGAGGCCCACCTGGACGAACTGGTGGCCTATTATCGGGATCAGACCCTGAACCAGCTCCCGGAATTCGCCGGGCTCAACCCCAGCATCGAGCATTTCGCCCGCATCCTCTGCCAGGAGCTCTTGCGGCCGCCTCAAGGAGCCGCTCCACGCCCTCACCGCCAAGGTCTGGGAGGATGACATCGCCTGGGCCGCCTACCGGGAGGAACGTTAGTTGCATCTGGGCCTGTTGATTTATGGCGAGACTTAACCTGGTCTCCGGCGGCTTCCTCTATGATCGGCAACTGGTCCGGCATCTTCGTGAGCCGGGGGGACAAGGTGGAAGTCATCTCCATCCCCTGGCGCGCCTACGGCCGCGGTCTGCTGGACAACCTCTCGCCGGACCTCGGCGACCGCCTGCGGCGGGCTCGCCTTTGAGGTGCTGCTCGAAGATGAGCTGGTCGCATCCCTCGCTGTTCCTTCTCAACCAGCGGCTGCGCCGCCGGGTTTCCTATCCCCTGGTGGCCATCGTTCACCATCTCGCGGAGCTGCGAAGCCCGGCCCGCCTGGCAAAACCGGCTCTATCGGCGGGTGGAGCGCTCTACCTGGCTTCGCTGGACGGCTTCATCTGCAACAGCCAGACCACCCGGGCCGAGGTGGAGTCCCTGGTGGGGGCGGGCCGGCCGGTGGTGGTGGCCCCGCCCGGGGGCGATCGCCTGCCCGGCAAATTCTCCCCGGCGCAAGTTGCCGCCAGGGCTTTGGCGCCGGGACCCTTGAAAATCATCGCGGTGGCCAACCTGATTCCCCGGAAAGGGAATCCATACCTTGATAACCGCCCTGGCCAGCCTGCCTCGACCAGGAGTGGCAACTCACGGTGGCAGGCAGTCTGATCTGGATAGCCGCTACGTCGCCGGCCATGCGCCGCCAGGTCGAGCAGGAGAAGGTGAGTCCCAGGATAACCTGGCTGGGTTCGGTGTCCGACCAGGAGTTGGCCGTGCTGCTTCCCCAGCATCAATTGCTGGCCGTGCCCTCCTCTTACGAGGGTTTCG
This sequence comes from uncultured delta proteobacterium, assembly GCA_963808395.1. Classification (GTDB taxonomy): domain Bacteria; phylum Desulfobacterota; class Desulfobaccia; order Desulfobaccales; family 0-14-0-80-60-11; genus JAPLJC01. The sequence goes on from CAWEFJ010000010.1 coordinate 162,423, forward strand.
GCATCGTTTACCTGGAGGCCATGCGCTTCGGCCTGCCCGTCATTGCCGGAGCCGCGGGCGGGGTTCGGGAAATCGTCCGCCCCGGGGTGGACGGCTTCCTGACGCCCCCGGGTGACCCCGCGGCCCTGTCCCGGCGCCTCGCCTCACTGATGCAGGACCGGGAACTGCTGGCGCGCCTGAGCCTGGCGGCCCTGGCCGGGGCCGCCTCCCATCCCACCTGGGAGGCCAGCGCCGCCCAGGTGCGGAATGCGAGTTTTCCGGTGCGAGAGATAGAAGCACGTTTCAGGATTTCTGCTGAGGATAACTAACAGATACAGGGGGCCAGAAGGTCTAATCCAGCAAGGGACCCCATAATGCTCCCTTAATAAATAAAAAGGAGACCGAAAGATGTTGGTGAAAAGATTCTGGCGGGCGCGTTCGCCCTGATTATTCTTTTAAAACTGGTGTCCTGCTGGTTGCCAGCCCGCAGCAATGGATGGGCTTTGCCGCGGGGTTCCTGGGATACTATGGGCTTACTATGGTAATCTATCTAATTTTATTAGCAATAACCGGTTACTATATCTTTTCGAGCCTGAATCTGATTGATATAGCCCTGGTAATGTTTTTTACCTCATTACTTGTAGGTCTGGCTCTTATCCCATATTCAAACCTAGTTCATCCCGCTAAACGAGCAAATAATCGCCAGCGGCATGGGCAGGGCCTGGCTGTCGCTGGTGATTTGGGGAGTCCTGGCGGTGGCCATACTTTTCAGGGTGTTCTCCAAGGACCGGGGCGCGGTCGATGAACCTCGGACCTGAGGAATACAGCTTCAGCCGCTATCTGGCCGCCAAAGCCGGGCTGGACGACCGCTCCCTGAACCGGCAGGTCCGGGAGGCCCTGGCCGGCCATTTCCGGGAGCAGGGGAAACCGTCGCCCTTCCGGGTGCTGGAGGTGGGCTGCGGCATCGGCACCATGCTGGAGCGCCTCCTGGATTGGCGGCTGCTCGATCTCTATTTGGGGGACTGGGCCTACACCGGCATCGACCTGCAAGCCGGGCTCCTGGACGAAGCCCGGGCCCGTTATCAAAGCTATGTTACGGCCCGGGGGGCCGCTCCGTACCGGGAGGCCGGCGATTTCCCGGGCCGGCCGCGGGCCGCGGCCAAATTGCCGTCACCTTCGAAGCCATCGACCTGTTCCGATTCCTCGCCCGGGAGCAGGACCGCCGCCGCTGGGACCTCATCGTCGCCCATGCCTTTTTGGACCTGGTGGACCTGGAGACCACGCTGCCCGGTCTGCTGGGTTTGCTGGCCCCCGGGGGCTGCTTCTATTTCACCCTCAATTTCGACGGGGCTACCATCTTTGAGCCGGTTATCGACCCGGAACTGGACCGGCTCATCGAAACCCGGTACCACCGCACCATGGACCAGCGCCGGGTCCGGGGCCGGCCCTCCGGCAGCAGCCACACCGGGCGCCGGCTCTTTGCCCAGCTCGCCGCCGCCGGGGGCACGGTGCTGGCCGCGGGCGCCTCCGATTGGCTGGTCTTTCCCGGTCCCAACGGCTATCCCGGGGACGAGGCCTACTTTCTCCACTTCATCCTGCGCACCATGCAGCAGGCCCTGGAGGGCGACCCCCTCCTGCCCGCCGCAGATTTCCAGGATTGGCTGGTCCGCCGCCGACAGCAGCTCAAGCTGCGGGAACTGGTTTATCGGGCCCGCCAGCTCGATTTCTTTGGTCAAGTCTGAGTCTGGAGTTTCGAGTTCTTAGTTCCTGGCAGTTTGAGTTTTTGACTTTTTACTTTTTACTTCTATTGCCGGAACCCAAAAGATGGAATCGGTCTCCATACGAAAAATCCGAAAACCGAAAATCGCAAGCCGGAAACCGTCCCTCATCATTTATGACTGCGACGGGGTCCTCATTGATTCCCGCCGGGCTAACCATGCCTTTTACAACCACATCCTGGCCCATTTCGGCCGGCCGCCCCTGACCCCGGAGCAGTTGGACCTGGTCCACGCCGCCACCGCCCAGGAAGCCATCCACTTTCTCTTCCGGGGCGCCGCCTGCCTGGCCCAGGCCCAGGATTACCAGCGCCGCCTGGATAACGCCCCCTTCCTGTCCTTAATCGGCCTGGAGCCCCACATCCGGGAGGTCCTGGCGCAGTTGCGTCCTGCGGCCCACCTGGCGGTGGCCAGCAACCGGGGCAAGAGCCTGGTCCCGGTCCTCCGGACCCTGGGCCTGGACGGCTTTTTCGAGCTGACGGTGGGCTCCTCCGAGGTCAGCCGACCCAAGCCGCACCCCGAATGCCTCCGGAAAATTTTAGCCCATTTCCGGGTGGGGCCGGAGGAGGCCCTGTACATCGGGGACTCCGAGGTGGACCGGCTGTTAGCCGAGGCGGCCGGGGTGCCGCTGGCGGCCTACAAGAACCCCAGCCTCCAGGCCCGTTATCATCTCCGGGACCATCTGGAGCTGCTCCCCTTGCTGGGCTGACCGCGGCCGCATATTTTAACGAAGGAGCCACTCCGCCGGACGCGGGCATTGACTTTAAAGAAATCATTTTTATCTTTTTAATTAAAATCGCCCTATGGGCCAGGGAAGGAGGAGAGCGAGCATGAAAGCGGGCATTATTTTCACCGGTTCCGGTCCCATTCTGGTATTGACCTCCTATGCATCCTTTACCGGGGTAAAATTTGCCGAAAAGATGAAGGCCAAGGGAATACAGAAGTATATGGGGTATGAGGTGCCCCTGGAATTATGCCAGAAGCGCTACGGCGAGCATTATCCGGTGGTTCTGGGTGACCTGCGCCAAACCGACGACCTGCGGGTGCTGGACTACGACGGCCACCACATTTTACTGACCTTCTCCTTTAAGGAATTGGGCAAGCAATTCATCCACGAGCCCTAGCCCGCCTCTGGCCAGCCGGCGGCCGGTTTCTCCGGAAGACTCCCAGCGGGCGTTTTGCCTCACCCCGGGAAAGCAGCCGCCGTCCTGGCCAGGGGCAGCAGGGCGGCCCCGGCGTGGAGCGCCGCCACCAGGATGAGGGCCGGCCAGATCCCCCAAACGGGGATAATGAAAAAGCTGAATCCCAGAGCGCCCAGGGTGGAACCCAGCAGGTCGGCGGTATAGAGCCAGCCGCCCTTGGCGCTGGACTCGCCCTCCCCCGGCCCCGCACCCAGAGACCGGCGCTCAGGGCAAAGATGCCGCCGCCCCCGAAACCGGCGGCTGCCAAAATCAGGGCGAAGCCTGCCTGGAGCAAATATTCCCGGCCTGAAAAGGAACCTCAAAGAGAGCAGCCCGGCTCAAGGAGAAGGCCAGGAGCAAGGCCAGAAAGGCCATCAGCCCTTGCAGGACCGGCAAGCCGGCGTCCCAGGCGCCCCCCTGCCGAACCTCACCCAGTGGTTTCCCACCGCCGCCCCGCAACCCATGCCCGCCATAAAGGCGGCGATCAGCAAGCCCAATTGCCGGTACAGAAAGCCCAGGTGAATCTGGTAGAGGATCAGGACCAGAATCTCCAGGGCCATGGTCCCCAGGCCCATCACCGCCACCTGATGGAGGCAGAAAGGCCCCGGGCGGGGCCGGAAAACCCGGCCGGGACCAGGATGGCCAGCCCCAGTAGAGCCCAGAGCAGATAGCCCGGCAGCCGTTTCAGGGCCAGCAAGGCCTGGGCCAGGGGCAGGTCCGGCTCCCGCAGTCCACCCAGCACCAGTTCATAAAAATAACAACCGGGAGCCAGGTCGGTGTTGATGGCCACGCGGTTGCCGTTCCAGGGTTTGCCGCAGCCGGGCGACCCTGGAAGGTATGAGATCGTCCCGCAGGTAATAGTCCTGGACATACTGCAAGGGCAACCGCCGGGCTTTGATCCGGGAGGACAACAGCTCCGGATCGGCGCTGAGGATTCCGGGAGCGGCCGCGGCAAAGAACTGGGCCCGTTCTCCCGGATAGACCAGGACCTCCGGGAAGACCTGTTCCAGGGTGCGGTAAATCATGGCCAGGAAGGCGGCCCGCAGGGGTGCAGAACGGCTTCCGAGGCCGGCAGGGAAAAGTTGAAGACTCCCCCCGGGGAGAGCCTGGCGGCCACCAGCCGGAAAAACTCCCGGGTATAGAAGCGGTTGAGCTGGGCGCTGCGGGGCTCCGGCAGGGCCATGAGGATTACGTCGTAGCGCTCCTGGGCTCTGCCCCAGAAAGTGCCGGGCGTCCTGGTAGATCAGGCGCACCCGCGGGTTTCTGGCCCATTCTTCACCGCCGGGGAGCAGTTCCCGGGCCAGCTCCACCAGGCGGGGATCCAGCTCCACGTAGTCCAGCCGGGTGATACTGCCGGTCTTGAGGATCTCCGGCACCAGGCCCAGGCCGCCTCCCAGGAGCAGCACCCGGCGAGGCCGCGGGTGGACCAGCAGACCAAACTGCACCTGGTGCTCGGCGGTTAACGGGTCCGGATAGGTAAACTGCCAGAGGTTGTCGGCAAAGAAACTCACCTGACCGGCTTCCCGGCTGACGCTGAGAAAGGCGTAGGGACTTCGGCGGTGGCGGCCAGCGGGCGTCCCGGCGCCTGCCAGCTTCGGCTGAGGTTTTCCAGGGAGGGCAGCCAGATAAGGCCCCCGACCAGCAGCAACAGCGCCAGCCCCTGGGCGCCGCGGCGCCCAGACCCCGGGGAAGGTCCGGTCAGCCAGGCCGCCAGGGCCAGAAAGAGGCCGGTGGCCACCTCAGACCCAGGCTGGGATAACGCCCCAGGAGAAAAAGCTGCACGATGATGACCCCCAGGGCCGCCCCCAAGGTTTCCAGGGAGTAAACCAGGCCGGGGGCGCCGCCGGGCGCGATCTCTGCCAGGGCCCGGCAGGCGCAGGGGAAAAAATAGCCGGAAACCAGACCGTAGGGGGATAAGAGGGCCAGAAACAGGAGCACTTCGGCGCCCAGGGGCATGGCCTCGCCCCCGGGAAGCCCGGCCCAAACCGGGACGCCCCGGATGGCCAGGATGGTGGCGGGCGAGAGCAGTCCCAGGAGGGTCAGCAGGCCGCCCAGGCGGGGGGCCCTCTTTGCCTGGCTCAGCCGCCGCCCTCCCAGGAGGCTGCCCAGGCCGGTCCACATGAGCCAGGCCCACAGCCCCAGGGCCAGCTTCAACTCCTGGCCGTTGGCCAACACCAGCAGCTCCCGCAGGATCAGCACCTGGGAGGCCAGGACCCCGGCCCCATAGGCCAGGACGGCGCCGCCGAGGACCCTCATCCCGGCGGCCGGCGTGGAGGCGGATTGTCCTTGGGAGGTCTCAGCCACGGGTTACGCAACGCAAGCGAGGAAAGATGATCCGGCTGTTATTCTGGTTCCCACGTTACACTGGGAAACGAGAATGGGGCAAATCCAATCTCCGGGTAAGCGTCTGCTGCACCAATAATGGCGCCCCAGGCCGGGCCGGCATGACTGGACGGCAGCCGCGATTATTCGATATTATAGCGCTTCAACTTCTCCCGCAGGGTCTTGCGGTCGATCCCCAGGGCCCGGGCGGTTTCGCTCTTATGGCCTTCACAGCGCTGCAAGGTATAGAGGATGTGGTCCCGCTCCAGGTCCTTCAGGGATCCCGCCCCGGATTCCATCCCCGGCGAGAGGATGGTGCCGGCAAAGGAGAGGTCGGCGGGCTCCAGGTAAGGCCCGGTGCTCAACACCACCAGCCGCTCCATGGTATTTTCCAACTCCCGGACGTTGCCGGGCCAGTCGTGGCGCACCAGCAATTCCAGGGCCTCGGGGGATACCCCCAGGATATTCTTGTGCAGGCGGGCGTTGTACTTCTCCAGAAAATGGTTGACCAGCAAAGGGATGTCGCCTTTGCGCTCCCTTAAGGGTGGCATCTGGATCAGGACCACGTTGAGGCGGTAGAAGAGGTCTTCCCGAAAGGCGCCATCCTTGATGGCCTTGGCCAGGTCTTTATTGGTGGCCGCGATGATGCGCACGTCCACGGTGATCACCCGATGGCTGCCCACCTTGGAGATCTTCCGCTCCTCCACGGCCCGGAGCAACTTGGCCTGCACCTCCAGACCGATGTTGCTGATTTCGTCGAAAAACAGGGTGCCGGATTGGGCCAGCTCAAACTTGCCGATCTTGTTGGCGTCGGCCCCGGTGAAGGAGCCCTTGACGTGGCCGAAGAGTTCGCTCTCGAACAGGGTCTCCACCAGGGTGCCGCAGTCCACGGTGATAAAGGGCCGCCGCTGGCGCTGGCTCAACTGGTGGATCTTCCGGGCCACCAGGCCCTTGCCGGTCCCGGACTCTCCGGTGATCAGCACGGTGGAACCGGTGGGGGCCACCCGGGTGATCATGTCCATGACCCTGGCCATGGAGTCGCTCTCATAGACCAGGACGCTCTTATCATCCTTGGACTTCAACTCCTGGCGCAGATAAAGATTCTCCAGGTCCAGGCGCCGCTTTTCCAGGGCCCGGTTTACCAGATTGCGCAGATCGTCGGGGACGAAGGGCTTGCTGAGGAAATGGAAGGCCCCGGCCTTGATGGTCTCCACCGCCGATTGGATGGTGCCGTAGCCGGTGATGATGATCACCTCCACCTCCGGGTCCAGGGCCTTGATCTTTTTCAGGGCTTCCAGGCCGTCCAGGTCCGGCATCACCAGGTCCAGGAGGATGGCGTCGAAGGAGCTGCGCTCCAGCAAGGTGAGGCCCTGGCGGGCGCCGGCGGCCAGTTCCACCTGGTAGCCCTGCCGGGAAAGGATCTGGTAGCAGGCGTCCCGCATGGCCTTGTCGTCGTCGATTACCAGAATCTGGGCCGGGGCGTCACTCAAAAGAGAAAATTCCCTTTTCATTCAAGTTGTTGAGTTTCCGGGATTTCGGGTTCATTCTATTAAACCGCCCCGGGGCTGTCAAGGGGCACGAGACTCATGGGAGTAAGCCTCGCCACCTGCGGGCATGCGGTCCCCCCTACCCTGCTCCCGGGATTTGTGGTAGAAAATGCAGCCAGGAGGCCCGGTTGGCCCTGAAGCTCTTTATCCCCTGCTTTCTGGACCAGTGCGCCTGCGGCACCGCGGCCGCGGTGGCGACCTTGCTGGAGCGCCTGGGGATATCCTTTGGTTATCCCGAAGACCAGACTTGCTGCGGCCAGTTCGCCTACACCCTGGGCGACCCGGCCACCGCCCGCCGCCTGCTGCGCCATTATCTGCGAGTGTTCGCGGGCGCCGATACCATCCTCTGTCCCAGCGCCTCCTGCACCTTCATGGTGCGCCGCCACTATCCGCAACTGGCGCAAACTTTCCGGGAGCGCCGGGAGGCCGAGGCCGCGGCGAGCCGCACCCTGGAGTTAAGCGAGTACCTGGACCGCCGGGGGCCTCTCCCCTGGACTCCCCGCCTGGAAGGCTCCCTGGTGCTGCACCGCTCCTGCAAGGCCCGGCAACTGGAAGTCTTGCCCGGCGCGGCCCGGGTCCTGTCCCAGGTGGCGGGGCTCCGCATCCTGGAGGTGTCTCCCCACTTCTCCTGCTGCGGCTTTGGCGGGGTCTTCAGCCTGCAGCATCCGGACCTGGCCCGGGAGATGGCCGAGGCCTACCTGGAGGCGGTTCGGGCCACCGGGGCACAGGGCCTGGTTTCCCTGGATTACAGTTGTCTCCTGCACCTGCGGGCCGTGGCCGCCACCCGGGGTTGGGAATTGCAATTCTGGCACCTGGCGGACATCCTGATAAACTGAGATATGGGGCGCGGCTTCCGGAGCAGCCGCGCCTGAACCTGCGGCTCACCCAGGCAGACGAAAGGAAGGCCTTATGAAACGGTCCGGGGTTGACCGGCAGACCCATCCCTTCGGCCAGTTTTTCATGGTGGGGATCCCCGGCCCCGGGGTGGACGCCGTGGCCCGGGAGATGGTGCAGGACCTCAAGGTGGGAGGGATCATCCTATTTTCCCGAAACCTGGAGACCCCTCAGCAGATCTGGCATCTGACCCATGATCTGCAGCGTCTGGCCCGGGAAGCCGGCCAGCCGCCCCTGCTCATCTCCACGGACCAGGAAGGGGGCACGGTGCAACGCCTCAAGGCCCCCTTCACCCTGATCCCGGCGGCCCGCGAACTGGGGGCGGCCGCCACCCCGAAAGAGGTGGAGGATCTGGCCCGCCGCGTGGCCCGGGAACTGGCCCTGGTGGGGATCAACATGAATCTGGCCCCGGTTCTGGACGTATCCCTGGAGCCCGGCTGCCCCCTATGGGACCGCTCTTACAGCCAGGACCCGCGACGGGTGGCCCGCTTCGGCCGGGCCGCCATCCAGGGCTACCTGGCCGGCGGGGTCCTGCCGGTGGCCAAGCATTTTCCCGGGCTGGGGGACACCCTGGCCGACTCCCACCTGGACCTGACCGTGGCCCAATCCGGGGACCCCTCCCGGGAAAAGGACCTGCTGCCCTATCGGGAGGCGGTGGCCGCCGGGGCGCCGGCGGTCATGACCGCCCATCTCCTGGTGCCCCAATGGGACGACCTCCCCGCCACCCTTTCGGCCGTGGCCTTACGGGGCTGGCTGCGCCAACGCCTGGGGTTTAAGGGGGTGATCATCACCGATGACCTGGAGATGAAAGGGATCACCCAACTCCAGCCGCCGGCTCAGGCCGGCCGGAAGGCCCTGCTGGCCGGGGCGGACCTTTTGCTCATCTGCAATAACTGGCAGGCGGTCCGGGACGCGGTCCGGGTCCTGGAGGAGGCTGGGGACCCGGCGGACCGGTTCCGGGAGAGCGCCACCCGCCTGGAACGGCTGCGGCAGGGCTTGCCGCCCCAACAGACCGGCCTGGAGGAGGTCAAGGAATATTTTGGCTGCTGTTGAGGGTAGTTTTGGGTAAGCGCCGGGGTCTATAAAATGAAATGGCCGGGAGGGGGAGCCCGGCCATTTGGAGAAAGGAGAAATTGGTCTTTGCTATCGGGGGTAACCTGACAATGGTTTATGCATTAATAATGCCAACCTATATATCTTACTATAATCACTAGAATTTCTCGTTTAGAGACGAATCCCTCCGCCGATTTTAGTTCAAATAATTGTACGGTATCGGTCCGGTTGACCGGGATCCGCCCTGATCCGCCTCGAGGAAACCGAGAATCCCCGCCGACCAGGAAGGCTGGCCAAATTTTTTAACCGCCGGACAAAATCGCCCCGGCTATCTCCAGGACCGCGGCAGGAGAGAGGTCTTCCAGGCATTGGGGGCGGGGGCAGGAGATTTCCCGGCCCCGGGCGCAGGGGGCCTGGGGGCAGGGGCCCCTCAAAACCCGGACCCCTGCTCCCGCGGGGGCCCAGACGGCCGGATCGGTGGGGCCGAACAGGGCCAGCACCCGGGGGCCGCCCAGGGCCGCGGCCAGGTGGCTCAGGCCGCTGTCATTTCCCAAAAAAAGCCGACAGCGGGCCAGCACCGCGGCCACCCGCGCCAGGGGCGCCTCAGCCAGGATCACCTGCCCCTGCGCCGCCGCCAGGGGCTTCAGGTAAGCAATCAAGGAAGCCTCGGCGGGCCCCGTCAGCCACACCACCCGCAAGCGGTATTGCCAGGCCAGGGCCCGGCTCACTTCATAGTAATGGCCCAGGGGCCAGTTTTTCTTGGCATGGCCGCTCCCCGGGGCCACCGCCAGCCAGTTGGCCGCGTCTGGCAGGACCGCGGCGGCCTCCCCATCCGGGGGCCAGGCCAGGCGAAAAGAGCCGGCCACCGTGAGTCCCAGGCCGGCCAAATGCCTGGCCTGGAGGGCCGCCACCGCCTCGGAGCCGGCCTCCGGGAAAGAAGGAACCCAGGCAACCGCGGGAATCCCGGCCTGCCGCAGGCGAGCCAGCACCGGGGGGTCGGGCCCGGGAGTGAACACCAGGGCCAAATCAAAGCCGGCCAGACGGACCCGCAGCTCCGGCGGCAAGGGGGCTGTCGGCAAAGAGCGGCGCCCACCCGGACTCACCGCTGTCCCACACCGCCTCCAGGGACAAGGTGTGGGACAACAGGCCCCAGGGCTGCGGCTGGCCCAGGCCGGTGAGCCGCGCCCGGGGATAACGCCTCCTGACGGCCTGGAGGGCCGGGCCGGCCAGCAGCAAATCTCCCAGGGCCCCCTGATGCCAGAGGAGAATGCGGCCCACCGCCTGCGGTGGCGGCAGCGCAGTTGATTCCATGAAGAAGATTATACATCATGAGAGGGGCGAGGGCCGCAGGCCCCCGCCCCTTAAGGGTGAAAATAATTTAGCTAGGTGGCAGGCCAGGGCCGGCCAGGCATAGGGCACGTCTTACGCGCCATTATTGGTGCGTGAGACGCACCCTACGGGAGATTGGCCTTGCTCCCAATGTGCGCTCCCTACTCTTTGCCCTCCTGGGCCGGGCGCCGGGCGGTGCGGATGTAAAAAGAGGGAGTCGGGGCGGGGCTGAGAAGGTTCAGGGCGTCCTGGCAGAGTTGCCGGTTCAGATCCTTCCCGATTTTTATGAAGACGGGCAAATGTTTTGATAAAATTAGACCGTAATCTATCCTGGTCCATAGGCTGGCAATGTTTATCAGATCCGCCAAATTAATCCTGGGTATGGGACTCGGGCTCACTCTCCTGGCGGCCGCCTGCGCCACCGCGCCTTATACCGGCCGGCGCCAGGTCATCTTGGAGTCCGAAGGCAGCGATATCTCCACGGGCAATAAGATTTATGAGGACTTGCGCTGCCGCAATGAGACTTGCCAGGACCCGGCCGTGAACGACCTGGTGACCCGGGTGGGAAGCCGCCTCGCCGCCGCGGCCGACCGTCCGGATTACCAGTGGGAATTTGTGGTCCTGAAAAACGACCAGGAGACCAGGGCCTTTTGCCTGCCCGGGGGTAAGGCGGGCATCTTCACCGGCGTCCTGAGGTACACCCGGGAGTGATGCAGACCTGGCCACGGTGCTGGCCCACGAGATGGCCCATGCCCTGGCCCGCCATACCGGGGAGCGCCAGAGCGAGGGCACCCTGGCCCAAATGGGGAGCATGGGTCTCGGCCTGACCACGGCCGGGGCGGGCTCCGTGGCCGGCCAGGCTGTCGCCGAGGGTTACAGCCTGGGGATTAAGAATGGGATCTTGCCCACTTACAGTCCGGGCTCAGGAGCTGGAGGCCGACAAGATCGGGCTCATCCTCATGGCCAAGGCGGGCTACGACCCGGCCCTGGCCCTGGACTTCTGGCGCCGCATGATGACCGATGAGGACGTCAAGCTGCGCCCGCCGCCAGTTCCTCACCGTCCCCCGCCGGGACGACCGCCACATGCAGGCCCTGGTGGATTTCCTCCCCGAGGCCCGGAAGCATTATGTGCCGGTTGCGGAAGCTCCCGCGGCGTCAGCGCCGCCCGCCGCGACGCCACCTCCGGAGTGATGCCTTCGAGGCCGCCGGCTCCCAGCCAGGCGGCCCCAAACTCTCTCCTACTCTTTGCCCTCCTGGGCCAGGCGCCGGGCGGTGCTGGTGTTAAAAGGGGTGTCGGGGCCGGGGCTAAGCAAGGTTCAGGGCGTCCTGGTAGAGTTGCCGGTTCAGGTCCCGGGCCGAGCCTAAGCCCTCGATCAGTTCCAGGATGGCCGCCACCAGTTCCGGCTCCGTCTCCAACTCCGCCAGATAATCCCGGGCCTGGGCCGGGTCCACCCGGTGCAGCAGCACCGCGGCCAGGACCACCTTGGGGTCGCCCCCTTCGGCCTTGAGGAGCTGCTGGGCGTGATGGACCGCGGCTTCGGTCCGCTCCCAGGCCGCCGGATCATCTGCCAGATAGTGGCGCACCTGCTCCCCCAGGAGCTCCTTAAAGGTCTGGGCCGCCTTTTTGGCCCTGACCAGGTCGGGGACGCATTTCTCGGCGTACTGGCACCATTCGGCGCAACCCAGCTCGATCTTGGGGTTATAGAACAGATGGCCGCACCAGGCGCAGCGCCGCCGGGTATCGTTCTTGAAAAACTCGATTTCGGCCCCGCACTTGGGACATTCCGCCATAAAGATGTCGCCGGGTTTCCAGTAGCGGGTATCCTGGCCGGGGCACTTCATCTGTTCCATGGCGTCCCTCACTTTCCCTGGACTTTCTGTTGCTGCAGCAGCTCCCCGCTGGTCGGCCAGGGTGCAGATGGTGACCGGCGGGGTCTGGCCCGCGGCTTCCAGGGCCCGGCGCACCACTTGCACCAGGCCGAAGCAGCAGGGAACTTCCATATTGACGATGGTGATCTCCCGGACCTCGTTTTCCGCCAGGATCGCGGTCAGCTTGGCCACGCTGCTCCGCCTCGTCTTCGAACTTGGGGCAGCCGCAAACCACCGCCTTGCCTTGAAGGAAGCGGGCATGGAAGTCCCCCGCGGCAAAGGGGGCGCAGTCTGCGGCCACCAGGAGGTGGGCCCCTTTAAGAAAGGGGGACTTGGGCGCCACCAGCTTGAGCTTCACCGGCCAATGGCCCAGGGCCGAGGCCCCCGCCGGGACCGCCTCCGGCCGCTCAAATTGCCGCAGACGGCTGCCCGGGCAGACGAAGACCTCCGGCTCCGGCTGGGCCTGGGAAGTTGAGGGCGCCTGGGCCTCATGAGCCGGCGGCCCCGGGGGCCGGGCCCTCGAACTCCCCGGCCTCCCGCTCCTCGATGGTCAACGCCCCCTGGGGGCATTCCCCCAGGCAGGCCCCCAGACCATCGCAGAACTTGTCCGCCAGCAGCGCCGCCTTCCCGTCCACGATCTGGATGGCCCCTTCGGCGCAGGACGGGACGCACATGCCGCAGCCGTCACACTTTTCCTGGTCGATGCGAATAATTTGCCGTTTCGCCATATCCTGAATTCCCGGAGAAAGATATTTAACTGCCGATTTCAGATTTTTTTTTGGAGGCCGCGAGGCCGGCTTCCAGGCCAGCCAGCCAGCCTCGGCTCTTTACTTATATATTAAGCAGCGTTGGCCTGGGACGCCATGACTTAAGTCAAGCGGCCGGAATTTAGGAGGTCGCCTGCTCGGATAAATTTCTTAAGGAGCTCCGCGCAGCGCCGGGGGCGGCGGCGACTAACTTTTCATGATTTACGGAGAGGCAGGGCGGTATAATCCGGCAGGCTCGGGGAACCAGCTAAAATAGTAGGGGCGGGCTTCAGGAAGGGGTAGAGCCGCGCTGCCGGCCGCAGGCGCCGCAGGGCCATCACCAATAGCGCCGCCAGGACCAGGGGGGCGATTTGCCAATGAATGGTCTCGGCAAAAATCGGCACCAATAGGGGGGTCAGGAAGGCCAGGACTAGAAGCGTCTGCTCGCCGGGCCGCCATCCTTCGACATGTCCCTCCCAGGCCAGCCAGGCGAGGGGCAGCGCCAGGATGGCCAGGTCATAGAGAAATTCATAGGGGGGAAATAACAAGGCGCAGAGCACCAGCACCGCGGCGCGCACCCCGGCGGGCGCCTGGCGGGACCAGACCCAAAACACAATCCCGGTGGTGGCCAACATCACCCCGGCCTGCAGGAGCTGCGCCAACCACAGGGGGCCGCCGGCCAGGAGCACCGCCGCCGCCCAGGTGGGCATCTTGGCGGTGAATAACACCACGTCTTTCCCCAACCGCCCCGTCTCTAAGATCGCCAGGGTGCCGGGGAGGTTGTGGAAAAAGGCGGCCCAGGCCCCGGTCCCCAGCACCAGGAGGCTGGCCGCGATTAATACGGCCGCAGAGATCCCCAGGCTCAGCAAGGCCCGCCAGCGACGCCCCGCGGCCAGGGCCACCGGAATCAGCACGAGCAAATGCGGCTTGTAGCTGAGCAGGCCCAAGAGAACCCCGGCGGTGACCGGCGCCTGCTCCAGCAGCAGCAACCCGGCCCCCAATAGCGAGGCCGATAACAGACCGTTTTGACCGTGAATCAGGTTCATGAAGACGCCGGGAAAGGCCAACGCCAGCCAGGGGCTGAGATGACTGGGGGCTATCCGGCGCACCACCAGGAGCAAGGCGGCCAAAGGCAATGATAACCAGAGCCCCAGGGCGAGGAGGTAGGGCAGCAGGCCCAGGGGCAGGAGCAGCAGCAGAAAGGTGGGAGGATAAAGCCAAATCAGGGGAATTCTTATCCCAAAGAACTCTTTCTGGGCCGCCAGGAAACGGTCGGGATCGTAAACCACGGCCGGCCCTGCCTTCAGGGCCAGGGAAGAGGCCACCCAATAATGGGAAAAATCGCCGCCGATGGGATCGCCGCGCACATCGAGCAACCCGGAGCCGCCGAGATATAAGTAGCTCAGGATTAACAGGTAACAGACGCAAATGATTTTGGGATAGACGCCAAGCCGTTCGCGGTTCAACCAGCCCATGTTCTCACCTCGTGGCGCCAAGATTCCGTCGCAGAACCCTGCGCTCACCATAGAGCAAGGCCGCGGGATTTGCAAGTCCGGTTAATTCCAGTCAATGGCGCCGGCCCGGTCCCCCGGACTAAGTTTTCTCTGGCCCCACCGGGAAAGAGGTTGTTTCTTTAGCAATGGTTCATTATAATACGCCAAAGAGTCAGCGTCGAGGAGCCTCCAAGACCTTTCCGGCCGTGCTCCTGGCCACGATTTTCTGCCTGGGGCTTGCCGCCCCGGCCATGGCCGCCGAACCATCCTTGACCCTCGGGGAGTTCGGCTCCTGGGTCATCACCCTGGACCCCATCTTCTCCGGGCTGGCCTGGTCTTTCATCTTCGGGCTGTTCGCCTCCACCGCCTTCTCCCTTTTGGTAGTCCCGGTGATGTACTATCTGTCTAGCCTCCCGGAAGACTTTGCCGCCGGTAACGGCTGGAGCACAGTAGACAACCGGGATTGCCTCCGGGGCCGGCCCGGGGTGGCGGTCCCGCTTAGAGAGGGAAAAACCATGCAAGGCCCAATGGCCGCACCGGTGTTGGTGGAAGTGACCCGGGGGCCCGCGGTGGAAAGCAGCCATCGCGGCCAGGTGGCGGTGTCCGATGCCCAGGGGAATCTGCGTTCACCTGGGTAGGCGACCGCGAAGCCCTGGTGTGCCTGCGGTCCCTGGCCAAGCCCTTTCAGGCCCTGGCGCTGGTGACCAGCGGCGCCGCCGCGGCCTTCGGCTTCGGCGCCGGAGGAGCTGGCCCTGATTACCGGTTCGCTCTCCGGCCAGGAGTTTCAGGCGGACCTGGTGACCAAAATTCTGGCCCGCCTGGACCTCGACCCCGGGGGCGCTCAAGTGCGGCAGCCACGCCCCCCTGCACCGCCCCACCGCCAAGGCCCTGGCCAAGGCCGGGCAGAAGCCCGCGCCCGCTGCACCACACCTGCGCCGGCAAGCACGCCAGCCATGCTGGCCCTGTGCGTCTATCACTTCTGGCCGGTGGATGACTACCTGAACCCCGCCCACCCGGTGCAGCAGCTCATCCTCAAGACCGTGGCGGACATGGTGGGCTTAAGCCCCGAGGAGATCGCCGTGGCCGTGGACGGCTGCAGCGCCCCGGTCTTTTACGCGCCCCTGGCCACATCGCCCTGGGGTTCGCCCGCCTGGCCGCGGCCCCCCCGGACAGCCCCGAGGGCGTCATCATGGCGGCCGTCCTGGCGCACCCCCGCCACATCGCCGGGGACGGCCGCCTGGAGACCCAGATCATGCAGGCCCTGCCGGGGCCGATGTTCGCCAAGACCGGGGCGGAAGGGGGCTTTGCCTGAGCCTGGCCGAGGCGAAGCCTGGGGGTGGCCCTGAAGATCGAGGACGGCCGCAGCCGGGCCCTGGGCCCGGCCATCATTCGAGGTCCTGGAGCAACTGGGCCTCCTAACCCCGGCGGCCCGGGAGGTCCTGGCGCCGCTACCGCCGGCCGGCCATCCGCAACCACCGCAGGAGGCAGTGGGGCTTCTCAGGCCGGTCTTCCGCCTTGAGAAAACCCTTGAATCTTTGGCCGATCATGCTATAGTTCGTAGTTATTACCGGTGGCCCCCGGGGGGGCTGAGGGGAATCCGCAGGCTCACCATGAAAGTCCTTTGGGCCCCCTGGCGCATGGATTATATCCTGGGGGAGGACCAAACCCCGGGCTGCATTTTCTGCCCGGAGGAAGGGGAGGATCTGGCCGCGCGCCTGGTGCTCTTCAATGGCCGCCTGACCCGCATCATGATGAACAAGTATCCGTACATCAACGGGCACTTGCTTATCTCGCCCCGGCGCCATGTCCCCGGCCTGGATGACCTCACCCCGGAAGAGATGCTGGACCTCAGGCGAAGCTCCGGCAGGCCATGGGCATCCTGACAGCGGGTATGCGCCCGGACGGCTTCAACGTGGGCCTCAATCTGGGGGTGGTGGCCGGGGCCGGGGTGGAGTCCCATATCCATTTTCACATGGTGCCCCGCTGGAACGGCGACACCAATTATCATTCCGGTCTTTGCCGAAGTCCGGGTGATTCCGGAACATTTCCGCCAGACTTATGCGCGTTTGGCCCCCCACTTTCAGGCCATTGCAGCCGAGGAACTGACATGCGTTTCCTTAAAATGATTTTCAGCGCCATTATCGTCCTCCTGGCCATCGTCTTTATCATCGAGAACCTGGAGATCCTGCGGCAAACGGTGACCCTGAATCTGGATTTCCATCTGGTCAAGATGGAAACCCCCGGGTGCCCCTCTGGGTGATGGTCCTGTTCTGCTTCTTCCTGGGGGTCTTCACCGCCGCCCTTTACGGTATCTACGAGCTCATCGTCCAGCGGCAGACCATCCGCCAGCTCAGGCACAATATGGAGATTTTGACCCAGGAATTGAAGAGCGCCGGCGCCAGGGCCGGGGAGGCTGCCGCGGCTTCCCCGGGGCCCAAGGCAGGATCCCCAGGCGAATGATGGCCCGGGCCCCCCATCTCTCCGGAGACCGGGGGAGCCCCCTCAGGCAAAATTCCCGCTCTCGTTTCACGCGAGCCGTGATGGCCGATCCCCCCCGGATAAAATCACCCCCATGTTACGGCAGTATCTGGACCTCAAGTCCCGGTACGCCGACGCCTTGCTCCTTTTTCAGATGGGGGATTTCTACGAGACCTTTTTCGAGGACGCCGAAAGGGCCGCGGCGGCCCTGAACATCGCCCTCACCTCCCGGAGCCGGGCCGACGCCGAGCGCATTCCCATGGCCGGCTTCCCCATCCACGCCGCCGAGAGTTACATCGGCCGGCTGCTGGAGTCCGGGCTTCAAGGTGGTGGTCTGCGAGCAGACGGAGGACCCGGCCCAGGCCAGGGGACTGGTGCGCCGGGAGGTGACCCGGATCCTCACCCGGGGCATCCTGGTGGACCCCGCCGCCCTGGACGCCCGGCGGGACAATTACCTGGCCGCGGTGAATTTCAAGGGCGATAACTGGGGACTGGCGTACCTTTCGGTCTCCACCGGGGAGTTCCGCCTCACCCAGGGGGAGGGGGCCGATGCCCTGGGGGATGAGCTCTGGCGGCTGAAGCCGGCCGAACTCTCGTCCCGGAGGGCCCCGGCGACCGGTCCTGTTGCCCGCGGCCCTGGCCTCCTTCGATATCCCCGCCCACCCGGCGGCCGCTGCAGCCGCTACACCTTCGACCCGGACACCGCCCGGCGGGAGCTGGGGCGGGCCCTGGGCACCCTGTTCCTGGACGGCTTCGGGGTGGAGGACCAGGCCCTGGGGGTGGCCGCGGCGGGGGCCATCCTCCGCTACCTGCACGATTCCCACACCCCGGAGCTGCCCCACCTGGAGCGGCTGCTGCCCTATCGCCGGGACGACTACCTGGGGCTGGACGAAGCCACCCTGCGCCACCTGGAGATCTTCGAGACCTGGCGCAGCCGCTGCCGCCAGGGGTCGTTGCTGGACGCCCTGGACTGCACCGTCACCCCCATGGGGGCCCGGCGGCTGGGCCGCTGGCTGCGTTATCCGCTGAAAGACCTGACCGCCATCGAGGCCCGGCTGGACGGGGTGGAGTTTTTTTTGAGCCACGGCCTGCTGCGGCCCCGCGTGCGCCAGGCCCTCAAGGGCCTGGGAGACCTGGAGCGCCTCACCGCCCGGGTGGCCCTGGAGCAGGCCACCCCCCGGGAGGTGGCCGCCATCCTTCGGCCCTGGAAAAGATCCCGCAGCTTAAGGAATTGTTGCCCGGGGAACTTACCGCCTCCTCCTCCTGGTGGCGGCGGCGGCGCGGGACCTGGACCCGCTGCCCGGGCTCAGGAACTGATCAGCCGGGCCCTGGTGGACGACCCGCCCTTCAGTCTGCAGGAGGGCGGCATCATCCGGGAGGGCTATGACGCGGAGCTGGATGAACTCATCCTGTTTCAGCCGGGAAGGCAAGGACTGGATCGCCCGCCTGGAGGCCCAGGAACGCGGCGCCACCGGCATCAGCAACCTCAAGGTGCGCTACAACAAGGTCTTCGGCTATTATCTGGAGGTCTCCAGGGCCAACATGCACCTGGTGCCGCCCCACTACCTCCGCAAGCAGACCCTGGTGAACGCCGAGCGCTTCATCACCGCGGACCTTAAAGAATACGAGGCCACGGTCTTTGGGGCGGAGGAGGCCCGGCAGCAAGCGGGAGGCGGAGCTATTCCAGGACTTGCGGCAGCCGCCTGGGCCGGGAGGTCCCCCGCTTCAAGCGGGTGGCCCGGGCCTTGGCGAATCCTGGACGTCTTGGCCGCCCTGGCGGAACTGGCGGCGCAGCACCGGTACTGCCGCCCCCGGCTGATCTCCGAGGCCCCGGTCTGAAGATCACAGGGCGGCCGCCACCCGGTGATCGAGCGGCTGCTGCCTGCCGGGGCCTTTGTCCCCAACGACCTGACCCTGGACAGGAGGCCAGGTGCTCATCGTCACCGGCCCCAACATGTCGGGGAAATCCACCATCCTGCGCCAGGTGGCCCTGATCGTGCTGCTGGCCCAGCTGGGGTGCTTCGTGCCGGCCCAGGCAGGCCACCATCGGCCTGACGGACCGCATCTTCACCCGGGTGGGGGCGGTGGACGACATCGGCCGGGGGCAGAGCACCTTTCTGGTGGAGATGCACGAAACCGCCCGCATCCTGCACCAGGCCAGCCCCCGCAGCCTGGTGATCCTGGACGAGATCGGCCGGGGCACCTCCACCTTCGACGGCCTGTCCCTGGCCTGGGCCGTGGCGGAGCACCTCCACGACCTGGAGGGCGTCGGGGTCAAGACCCTGTTCGCCACCCACTACCAGGAACTCACCGAACTGACCCGGCTGAAACCCCGGGTGCGGAATCTCCAGGTGCTGGTGGCGGAGTCCGGCGGCGACATCGTCTTTCTGCACCAACTGGCCCCCGGGGCCGCGCCCCAGAGTTACGGCATCCAGGTGGCGAAACTGGCCGGGGTGCCCCAGGAGGTGGTGGACCGGGCCCGGGAGGTCCTGGAAAACCTGGAGGCCGGCAGCCTCGACCCCATGGGCCTGCCCCGCCTGGCCCGCTCCCGCCGCCGCCCGAGCCCGGGAAGCGCCCCAGTTGAAACTGTTCGGTTTTAATCCGGATGATTGAGGAAGATTTGTAGGGTGGGCAGCCACGTTAGAGAATCTATGTAGGGTGCGCACTGCGCACCATTAAATTAAAGCAGAAATATTTTGGTGCGCAGTGCGACATGGCTGTTCGGGTTTCATCAGGATGATTGAGGTTTTGTAGGGGCTGTGAGCAGTGAGCAGTGAGCCGTGTTTTCGGTTTTAACCACGATGATTGAGGTTGTGTAGGGTCAATGTGGCACCGGCTTCCAGCCGGTGACGGGCCGCCCTCAGAACCCCTGTTTTTGTGTGTTAACAGTGGCACAGGCTTCCAGCCTGAGATTGGGTTGCCCTCTAAAACCCTATTTTTGAATGCCTCACCACCGAAAACCGAAAACCGTCTTTTTTACAACTCGTTCCCAAGTTGTACTTGGGAACGAAAATGGTCGCCAAGCTTAGCTTGGCGGATAAAGGGGACGTTCCCAGGCCCAGCTTGGGAACGAGAGAGAGAATCGGTGGCACAGGCGTCTCGCCTGTGCGGATTGCCCTTTGAACCCCTGTCTTTGGGGGGCAATAGTGGCACCGGCTTCCAGCCGGTGATCGGGTCGCCCTCTGAACCCCTGTTTTTACAGGCTTCACCACCGAAAACCGGAAACCAAAAACCGAAAACCGCCACTTCCCCCTTGACAAGCGCCCCGATTTTTACGAGAAAATACGGATGAGCGGGAATAACTCAGCGGTAGAGTGCAACCTTGCCAAGGTTGAAGTCGCGGGTTCGAATCCCGTTTCCCGCTCCAGAGGCGGCATAGCCAAGTGGTAAGGCAACGGTCTGCAAAACCGTTATTCTCCGGTTCAAATCCGGATGCCGCCTCCATTTCCAGCGTTAACAATTATTGGTGAATATATAGGTGAATATACCCCCGAAATTCCCCCACCAAAGCCCTCAGTTCTTCCTTGCTCACGGTGTTATACCGTTTAAACACATTCATGGTCTTGTGGCCGGAAACCGCCATGATCCTGAAAAAGTCATGGCCGACACGTCACTACGAGAGGTTCTTTTATGAATTATTATGTTGACAAACTCTGGCCCGCTTTTGTGACCATACCTCTGGCTGTACTGGTAACCCAATGGGCCGCTCAAAAATTATTTGAGGTGAGAAGGCCAAAATTAGAAATGATACCGGAAGAGAGTATATTACCGGGAATTTGGAGAAGGCTTGATAATAGCAGTATCAATCGGCCATACCACGCGTGGAGAATCAAAGTGCAACATACTAAAATACCATGGTTTTTAGCGTCGCTAATAAAGGGCCGAGAACCGGCGCTTCAGTGTAAAGCACATTTAATCTTTTGTGACTCTGAGGGTGCCCAAAAGTTTATTATGCAGGGGCGCTGGGCATATACTCCTGAGCCTTCACTTGTTTATAATCCGCAAGAAAAAATAACCTATCCCGATACAATCGATATTGGATATCATGATGAAGACCCCACAATACTGGACTGTATTGTTAAATTTGACGATGAAAAAGTGTCATATGCATGGAACAACGAATCTTATGCATTTGATGGTAAGACCCCCGGACGTAATTTTGAAGGAGGAACCTACAAAGTAGAAGTGAAACTGTCAGGCCCGAATATCCGAGGTTTTACTACGAAATTTAATATTGTAGTTTCAGAAGATTGGGAAAAAACGTCACTTGCTCTGGCAGGAAAGGAAACTGGACCAGTGGAATATAGGGAGGGAATCAAAATGCCCAAACAAAAACTTCCGAAGACAGCCGATGAGAAGCCCGGTTGGTGGCAGCGGTTGGGATGGAAAATTATATTGCCAATTATTGGGGTGCTGGCAGGATGGCTTTGCTCACATATTTACTATGTTAAGGCAAAACAAGACCTGCTAAATAGGATAACATGGTGCTTGTAGCCGTGACAACACCTGGAATGAAAGTGGAAATAAATAAGAATGGAGAAGTTGTGCCTATATACGAGATAACCGGAAAGATGACCCTCCCTCCGATAAAAGCACAAGGGAAGGGAGTAGTACTCCCCCCTGAGAACAAGGGGAAGGCGGGAAAACCAGAAAATTCGGGGCAAGGAAAATAGTTATTGAGGGATACGAAGGGGAATATTCTAATAAAGATTTATCCGTTGTTCTCGTTCCTAATTTGCACTTGGGAACCCCATTATGGTCTAAGCCATGCTTTGAACAGTAAAGCAAAGCTTTGCAAATCATTGGGTTCCCAAGCGCAGCTTGGGAACCAGATAAAAACCGTTATTCTCCGGTTCGAATCCGGATGCCGCCTCCAGTCATTACCCACGTTTTTCCAGCAGCCTGACCGAAACTTAAGAATCTTGTCTAGGCCCCGGGAGTTGACCCCCCCGGGGCTGGTTTTTTCGCGCCTCGAACCTAAGGAAAGCTGACTTCTGCCTCCGGAGGTTCCACTGCCGGCGGAAACTCGGCGAAGGGAAAAGGCCGCTGGCTGCTATTGAAAGTGACATAGCGCCATATCCGGTATACATAGGAAATTATCCGGTTGGCGACAGTGCGCGCCGGTTCACTGTGCTCCTGGGTGATGGGCAGAAGGGCGAATTGAAACAGGGTGATCAGGAGAACCAAGGAATTACAGATTTCGTAGATGGGCACAAAAAATAGGAAGTACAATAGCCGGATGGCAATCTGCTTGCGGGATAGGGGTTCTTGGGTCTGAGCGTTCATAAAAACTCCTTAAGGTTATTTCTATCAGGTGCAGTGCGCTGCCGCGGGCCTTTTCCTAGAAGCTATGGCAAAACCTGATTTCCCTGTCATCCTGAACAGAATCTAAGGTCACTAAAATTACGAGATTCTTCGCTTCGCTCCGAAGGACATTTTTGGGCGGACCAAGGTTTTGCATGACTCCTACCCTTGTTCCGGTTCCCCAACGCAGCTTGGGAACCGGTTAACAGGATCTTGATTTGGCCCCGGAAGTTGAACTCCCCGCGGCTGGTTTTTTCGCGCCTCGAACCTAAGAAAATCTGATTTCTGCCTCCGGAGGTTCCACTTCCGGCGGAAACTCGGCGAAGGGAAAGGGCCGCTGGCTGCTGTTGAGAGAGACATAGCGCCATATCCGGTATTCATAGGAAATCAACCGGTTGGCGAAGGCGCGCACCGGTTCGCTGTGCCGCCGGCTGATGAGCAGAAGGGCGAATTGAAACAGGGTGGTCAGGAGGACCAGGAAATTACAAATTCCGTAGATGGGCGGAAAAAGAAGGGTGTACAACAGCCGGATGACAAACCGTTCGCGGGACGGTGGTTCTTGGGTCTGAGGGTCCATAACGCCTCCTTAAGGAAATTTATCTTAGGTGAAATGCGCTAGCGTGCCGCTGCCCTTTCTATGTTAACCATCCTTCCCGGGAAATTGAAGGCCTGCCGGCAATAATTCCTTCAGGTTTATCTCCACCAGGCCGTCCGGGCCTGGAAAGATGATGAGGGCCTCTGCCCCGAACTCCCGGATAACCTGGCGGCAGGCGCCGCACGCCGGACAGTCCGCCGGGAGCCGCAGCCCCCGCTGCCTTAAAAGACCTGCAAAATTGTGGTAATATAATAAGCGCCAGGTATTCTCGGGCAAGCCCGGAAGTTTTTTCTTTGCCTTTGGGTCCGATTTTGTTTATATTTTGCTAAATTAGCCCACGAGCGCCGGAGTCACCCCGGTCCGGGACCCGGCGCCCTCGCCAAGGAGTAGCGCCGCATGAACAAGTCGCAGCTAATCGAAGGCCTGGCCAAAGCCGAGAACATCACCTTGAAAAAGGCGGAAATGGTGGTGAACGCCGTTTTCGAGAACATGGTGGAGGCCCTGGTGCAGCGGGAACGCATCGAAATCCGCGGCTTTGGCAGCTTCAAGGTCAAATTTTACAACGGCTACAAGGGCCGGAATCCCAAAACCGGGGACCTCATCAAGGTGGAGGGCAAGAAGTTGCCCTTCTTCAAGGTCGGCAAGGAGATGCGGGAACGCGTCGACCGCTGAGGCCGGTTTCGCTGCCAATTTCACACCTGGCCGTGCCTAGATGGGGAGCTAGCGGTGCCCTGTAACCCGAGAACCGCTTATGCGGGGTTGAAGTCCCTTCTTGAGGGTCGCAGCGCCTCCGATGCCGGTTGACCGGGACGGCGGATTGGACCCTGCGCAACAGACGCTCGTGAACCCCGTCAGGTCCGGAAGGAAGCAGCGGTAAGCGAGGCGGTCGGTGTCGTGGTGGTTACTAATCCATAAACCCCCTGGCCCGCCGCGCCGGCGGTGGCGGATTCGAAGAAGGGTGCACGGCCAGGTAATTATTCTTTTGTCGCAACCGGAGTGGCCTAAAAGGCGCCCTGGCGGTCTGGCCGCCGGGGCGCCTTTTTTACACCTGCACAGGCGAGACGCCTGTGCCACCAAAGATTTTATCCTTGGCCATCCTATCGGCGGCGATACAATGCCCTCATGACAGATTTATGAGAAGAAATCAAAACCCGGGCTCAAGGCTTGGCCGGGGAGCCGGCCGCCCGCCCCACCCCTGGACCGGACCTCAGGGAGCCGGGGGCGGCCCGGCCTTCAGCTTCCCCAGGGCCCGGGTCAACTCCAGCATGACCCCCAGACCCTGGCGGCATTCGGGCCGGCGCATCCTCCAAAGCAGGCCGTAAGGCCCCACCGGCTCCACTTCCTCCAGGTGCACTTCCAGGGGCAGATCCACCAGCTTTTCCAGGAACTCGATCAACCGGGGATTCGACAATTTCTTGACCATTCCATGCATCTGGACGAAGCCATCGCCCATGGCGTCGATATCCTCGGGAGTATAGTGGCTGGCAATCTTGGCGTACATCTCCAGCATCGCCGCCGTTGATGCGGAAAATGCCTTTCTGCTCCAGGTCGTCCAGGTAGTCGATGATCTTGGGCACCGCCAGCTTCAGCATGGGCTCCATATCCTGCCACCAGTCCACCAGGTTTTCCATCTGTTCCAGGGACCAGGTGAGGTACTTCAGGCTGGGCAAGCAGTCTCTTGACCAGGGCAAAGAAGTCTTCCAACTGGAAGCCGATCTCCACCTCCACCAGTCTCCTCCGTCAGCTTCTTGACCGCGGGGTCCATCAGCAGGGAGAGGTCCCGGCCCAAGATCGCTGCAAGTTTTCCCAGGGCCGGTAAAGGCGGCCAACTGCTCCTCCACCCGGGCGACGCCCTCCAGCTTCTCCTCGATGCGGGCCAGCCGTTCCAGGATCAGCTCTTCGGTGGTCATGGCCGCCTCCTTCTCAGGGGCATCTCGATATCCGGAGAAAGGATGCCCCTGCACCTTGCCGGCCATGACGAACTGGGTTCTCCAGGGGCAGGTGGCTGCCTTTGAGCATCAGGTTGAAATAGACCCAGCGGAACATCATCTTGCCGATGTAGTTGGCAAAGCTTTCTTTGAGCAGGTCGAAGGGCCCCACTCCCGGGAAGGGAAATTTGCCCGGTAAGGGCTCGATTTTATAGTTGAAGTCGAGAAGGGACCCCTTCTCGTAACCCGTGACCACCAGTCAGGTGGCGTGGCCGTCGTAGTTCGGCCAGGGCGGCTGGCCGTCGATTTCCCGCATCAGGTTTCCGACAATGGTGTCGGCCTCGTAGTGGGCCACCGCCCCGGCCTTGGAGGTGGGGACGTTGGTGGCGTCGCCGATCACGTAGACGTGGTCGTAATTTTTGGCCTTCAAGGTGTTGTGGTCCGTATCCACATAGCCCATGGGGTCGCCCATGCCGCTGTCGATGATGCACTGGGCCCCGAAATTGGGCGGGATGGCCACCAGGAGATCGTAAGGCACCTCCTCGCCGCCAAAGGATTTGATGACCTTCTTGTCCCGCGTCCACCTGGGCGATCTGGAAATTCGGGGTGACCTTGATGTTTTTTTCCTCGCAGATGTTCCCCAGCACTGCCGCGGCCACCGGCTTGGTAAAGGCCGCGGACAGCGGCGTCACCAGTTCGATTTCAATGTTGTTCCTCACCCCGTGGGTGGTGAAAAACCAGTCGGCCATGAAGGCGAATTCCAGGGGCGCCACCGGGCATTTGAACGGCAGTTCGGCGATATTGATCACCACCCGGCCCTTCTCGAAATATTTCATCTTCTCGTGCCAGGGCGATGGCGCCGTCCAGGGTGTAGAAATTGTGGATGTCGCTGCCCCATCCCCTCGCTCATGCCTTCCACTTCCTCGGGCATGATGCCGCAGCCGGTGGCCACCACCAGCCAGTCATAGGCATATGACCCGCCTTGGTTTTGACCTGCTTCTTGACCGGGTCGATCCGGCTGATTTCATCCAGGACAAAGTTGACCCCGGGGGGGATAAACTTGATTTTGGGCTTGACGCAGTCCTCCGGGGTGTAGATGCCGAAGGGGATGAAGAGCCAGCCGGGCTGGTAGTGGTGCTGCCAGTCCCGGTCGATAATGGTTATCTGCCACTCGGTTTCCGACAATTTCTGCCGCATCTTGGTGGCGATGATGGTGCCGCCGGTGCCGCTGCCCAAGAATCACCAGTTTCTTCATGCCGGGCGTTCCTCCTCTTGCCGGGAATGAGCCGCTTTACCGCAGCCTAAAACCGTTTCCTGGAACTCAAGATAAATACGAAAATAGAATTATCCATAGTTAAGTCCCCAAAATACCCTGAAAAGCCTCAGTTCCTCCAGCAATGGCTGGCTCATTGAGCGCCTTTGCGGCTGGATCGCTTTTTTCGCTTTTTTGTACTGGGGATAATCGGCGCCGCCAGGGCGCCCCGCTTTTTTATCTCGGATTCCGGCCGGCCCAAGATGTTAAAATCGGCTCATGAATGACCTGTTATCCTCCATCAAGGCGCATAAAACCCAGGCAATTGGCCGGGGAACTGGCCGCCCTGCGCCGGGATTTCCATCAGCACCCGGAACTCTCCCACCAGGAAGAGCGCACCGCCCGGGTGGTGGCCGACTATCTGAGAGGGCTGGGTCTCAAGGTGCGCACCGGCATCGCCGGCCACGGGGTGGCCGCGGACCTGCAGGGCTCCCGGCCCGGGCGGACCGTGGCTTACCGGGCCGAGATGGACGCCCTGCCCATCCAGGAGAAGGTCCAGGTCCCCTGGCGTTCCCGGGCGCCGGGGGTGATGCACGCCTGCGGCCACGATTTTCACCTGAGCATCGCCCTGGCCGCCGCCAAATTGTTAAGTCAACTTAAAGACCGCCTGGCCGGGCAGTTCCGCTTCATCTTCCAGCCCGCCGAAGAATGGCCGCTCCTTAAGGGCGCCAGCGGCGCCCAGGGCATGGTGGAGGCGGGCGTCTTAGAGGCCGAGCCGCCCCTGGCGGCCATCCTGGCCCTGCACGTGGCCCCCAACCTGGAGGCCGGCCTGATCCGCTACGGCTCCGGGACGGTGAAGGCCGGAGCCGACCATCTGCTCCTCAGCATCGCCGGCAAGGCGGCCCACGGCGCCACCCCGCACCGCGGGGTGGACCCGATTCTCATCAGCGCCCTGCTGTTGAACCATCTGCAGGCCTTCCTGGCCCAGCAGACGGATGCCCGGACCCCCAAAATCCTCACCTTCGGGCGCATTGCCGGAGGCAATCGTTTCAACGTCCTGGCGGATAAAGTGACCCTGGAAGGGAGCCTGCGCTACCTGCAGGAGGCCACCCGCACCGAATTGCTGAACGGCCTGCGGCATCTCCTGGAGGGGTTGGCCCGGACCACCGGGGCGGAAATCGATCTGGAGGCCACCCCCATCTACCCGGTGTTAAAGAATGATCCGGAACTGAGCCTAAAGGCCGTTAAGGCGTTGGAAGCCATCATGGGCGCCCAACGCCTCAAGGTTCTGCGGCCGGCCATGGGCAGCGAAGATTTTTCCTATTTCGCCGCCAAGGCGCCGGCCTTTTACTTCTTCCTGGGGGCGCGGGCCCCCGGGGGCCGGAGCCAGACCCTGCACTCCCCGGAGTTCAACCCCGATGAGTCCGCCCTCCCCTGGGGCCTCACCGCGGCCGCCGGCCTGCTGGCCGCCCTGAGCGAGCCGGATGGTTAGATGGTGCGCAGTGCGCACCCTACGTTAATTATTTCCGGTTTTCTGTGAAAGGCAAAATCGAAGGCAAGGCCCTTTAGGAGAAACGGAAAATTAATCTTTTCCAGGCGGCCGCGGGCGCTGCACCCACTCCGGGGTGGCCGCTTCCGGAATCGAGTCCCCTTGGGGTATATAGGGCTTCAGGTCAACGATGGGGCTGCCGTCCCGGGCGTCCAGGCCGGCCACTTCCAGGAGGTTGCCGGTAATCTTGAGGATGCGGCAGGCGGTGAGGCCGAGGGGGTTGGGGCGCTCCGGGGCCCGGCAGGCGAAGACCCCGGTGAGAGGATTGGCCAGGTCCCGGCGGGGATGCACCTGGAGGACGGCCCGGGCTGCCGGCCGGTCGTTTTCATGGAACCAGTAAAGCACCCAGAGGTGCGTAAAGCCTTCCAGACCCAGGAGGGCCGGGGCGAACTGCGGCAGGACCTCCAGGTAAGCCTTGTCTGCCTCTTTTTTGATATAGCCGAGGGGCGTTAACCGGAAGGAATCAAATGGCGTCATCCCAAAGTCCCTCGCCTCTCCCCAACATTTGATCCAAAACCTCGGTTACCACCTGCAGGGGCACATCTGCGGCGACCACCGCCTCCCCCAGGCGGCGCAGCAGCACGAAGGGCACCCCGCGCTCCAGGCGTTTCTTATCCCGGGCCAGGGCGGCCAGGACGGCCCCGGGGTCCAAAGGCGGCAGGGGCCGGCGGGTGAGGCCCAGGTGGTGGAGGAGCCCGCGGCCGCGGCTGGCCTCCTCCGCCGGCAAACCCGCCAGTCTTTCGGAAAGCTTGAGCGCCGCCAGCATCCCCCAGGCCACCGCCCGGCCGTGGGCCAGCCTGAAAGACGAGGCCTGCTCCAGCCCGTGGCCCAGGGTGTGGCCGAAGTTGAGGAGGCGGCGCAGACCGCCCTCCCGCTCATCCTGGGCCACCACCGCGGCCTTGATGGCCGCGGCCCGATAGATCACCTCGAGCAATTCCTCCGGATTCCGGAGCAGCCCGGCCGGCCCCTTAACCAAAGCAACTTCCAGTCGCGCCAGCAACTCGCGGTCCCGGATCAAGGCGGCCTTGACCACTTCCGCCAGGCCGTTGAGGAATTCGGCCCGGGGCAGGGTCTGCAGGAACTCCGGGTCGATGGCCACCAGGCGGGGCTGATGGAAGGTGCCCAGAAGGTTTTTGCCCTCCGGAAGATTGATGGCGGTCTTGCCGCCGATGGCCGCATCCACCATGGCCAGCAAGGTGGTGGGCACCTGGATGAAAGGCAGGCCCCGCATGAAGATGGAGGCCAGGAAGCCGGTGAGATCCCCCACCACCCCGCCCCCCAGGGCCAGCAGCAGGGAGCCCCGGTGGGCGCCGCCCTCCAGGAGTTCCCGGGCCAGACGCTGAACCACCGGCCAGTTTTTGGCCCGTTCCCCGTTGGGCACGGTGAGCCGCACCGGCTCCAGGCCGGCCTGCTTAAGGGCCTGCGCCACCTGAGCCCCGTACAGACGGGCCACCCGGTGGTCGGAGACCAGGAACAGCCTTTTGCCCTGGTGAAGATGGGTCAATAACGAGCCCAGGCGGGAGCGCAACCCCGGTTCCAGGATAATCCGATAGCTCTGATCCCGGCCCGGCAGCGGTAGGAGAATCTCTGACGAAAACCTCACTTCCAGCCCCCGGGGCGCAAGCTCTGGATCTCCTGCATCAGGGCGGCGAACTGCTCCGGGTAAAGGGACTGGGCCCCGTCGGAGATGGCCTTTTCCGGCTCATGGTGCACTTCGATGAGGAGGCCGTCGCAGCCGGCGGCCACCGCGGCCCGGGCCAGGGGAGGCACCAGGTCCCGCCGGCCGGCGGCGTGGCTGGGGTCCACCACGATGGGGAGATGGGTCTCCCGGCGAACCACCGGCACCGCGGCCAGGTCCAGGAGATTGCGGACATGCTCGCCGATGGCCCGAATCCCCCGTTCGCAGAGGATAACCTGGGAATTGCCCTCGGCCATGATGTACTCGGCGGCCATCAGCCATTCTTCCAGGATGGCGTTCATGCCCCGCTTCAGGAGGACCGGCTTGCCGCAGCGTCCGGCCTGGCGCAGCAGGGAAAAATTCTGCATGTTGCGGGCCCCGATCTGGACGATGTCGGCATATTCCGTCACCAGTTTCAAAGAATGCTCGTCCATGGCCTCCGTGACGATGAGCAGTCCGGTCTCGTCCCGCACCTTTTTCAAGATCTTCAGGCCGGGCTTGCCCAGTCCCTGATGGCTGTAAGGCGAGGTGCGGGGCTTAAAGGCGCCGCCGCGAAAGATCCGGGCTCCGGCGGCCTTCACCCGGGCGGCGATGGTCAGGGCCTGGAGCTCGCTCTCCACCGCACAGGGACCGGCCATCACTACAAAGCGGCCCCGGCCCAACTCCAGGCCCGGCAGCGAGATGATGGTGTCTTCCCGCTGCACTTCCCGGCTCACCAGTTTGTAGGCCCGGGTGACGGGGATGGCTTGCACTACTCCAGGCAGGTCCAAGAACAGGGCCGGGTCCACCGGTCCGGGGTTCCGCAGCACCGCGATGGCCACCCGCTCGCCCCCGGGCATTGGTTGGGCCAGGCAGCCCAGGGCTTCGATCTTGCGCACCACCACCCCGATTTGTGCCGGGGTGGCCTCCTTGTCCATCACAATGAGCATTTTTCATCTCCAGCAACAGGCTCGGGAGATTTTTTTTAATCGCGGCCTGGAAAATACCCCAAGAGCGCCGGGGGCCAGCCTGAGCTCAATTTTTCCCAAATCCTATTTATCAGGGATTCCCGACAAAATCAACCGCAGCGGGAGGTTGCCAGGGGTTAGGCTCCGGGAGGCCTCCCGGGACCGGCACGGACCGCGGCGCTGGCGCCCGGAAATCCGGGAGCCCTTCGGGATTAATCTGTGAAGTTTTTTGGTTTTTTTGTATTTTTGTAAATGTCTGGGGAAAAAGACCCTTGAGCCGCGGGCCTTCGAGAAGCCAGCCGCTCAACCCTGGATTTATTGGTTAAAATGCCGCAACCAATTCTTGACATTGAAAAATTAAGCCTTAAACTAAATTCGCATAGCAACGGGGCGGATTTCACTTCCAACTCAAACAAGGAGAAAGATGATGCAACATACCCGGAAATTCATGTTAATCGCAATGATCCTGACGCTTGCTTTGGCCTGCGCCATCCCTGTCTTCGCCAGCAGCAGGCGCCCGATGGCCCCGGCCACCGGTGTGGGGCCGGGCGCGGGATACCCGGCGGCGCCGGGCGGCGTCATTAAGGGCGGCGCCTTGATGCCGGTGGACGTATACACCCCCATAAGAAGGGGTTATGCATTTGTCCGGGAGGGCAAATACGACGCCGCCAAACACGAATTCGGGATCGCGGCCAAACTCGATGAATTAAACCCCTTCGCCCTTAACAACCTGGGGGTCTTGGATGAACAGGACGGCAAGCTGAATGACGCCCTGGCCCATTTTAAGGATGCCGCCATCCATGCCGCCCAATATAAAGACAAGGTGGCCCAGACCTGCTTCGTGGGCGGCAGCTGCATGGCGGTCGAACCCGAACGGAAGCTGGCGGCCAACAGTGAAATCCTCCCCATCATTCAGGAAAACATCACGAAGTTAGAGGCCAAGATTGCCAGCACCAAGACGCCTCCGCCGGCAGTGAATCCTCCCCCGATAATGCCAGCGCCTAAAACGAAGTAATTCCCAGGGGCCTTCGGGCCCCCGCCCCGTTCCTCGCTTTAGGTCAGGCCAGGGGTTACGAGAGCAGGATAATGAGTAACGAGTCACCCCCGCTCAAGACATCTCACTTGGGGGCCAGAGGGGCTTATCCCCCTGGCCCTTTTTTTCAAGTCTAAAACGGGGCCAGGGGCCGGAGCCCCTGTGGGGCGAGGCGCAGGGACTTTCCGTATCTGTCGCGGCCGGGGGACGTGAGGGGGCAGCAAGGCCCGCGGCGGCACAGGCATCTGAGGGCCGGTCTGCATTGGGCTCAGCAAGAAGCTCAGTTCCCGGATCAAATTGAAAAATTAAGCCTTAAACTAAATTCGCATAGCAACGGGGCGGATTTCACTTCCAACTCAAACAAGGAGAGAGATGATGCGACATCCCCGTAAATTCGTGTTAATCGCGATGATCCTGACGCTTGCTTTGGCCTGCGCCATTCCTGTCTTCGCCCAGAAGGCAGGTTCTCCCCCGATGGCCCCGGCCACGGGTGCCACCCAAGGCGAGCTGAACAAGGAGCTGCCGGCGCCGATGGCCCCGGCCAGCGGCACGCCGGGCCCCGGATATAAGGAAGCGCCGGGCGGCGTCATCAGGGGCGGCGCCTTGATGCCGGTGGACGTGTACACCCCCATAAGAAGGGGTTATACCTTTGTCCGGGAGGGCAACTTTGTGGCCGCCAGACATGAATTCGAGATAGCGGCCAAACTCGACGAATTAAACCCCTTCGCCCTTAATAACCTGGGGGTCTTGGATGAACGGGACGGCAAGTTGAATGATGCCCTGGCCCATTTTAAGGATGCCAGCATCCATGCCGCCCAATATAGAGACAAGGTGGCCCAGACCTGCTTCGTGGGCGGCAGCTGCATGGCGGTCGAACCCCAACGGAAGCTGGCGGCCAACAGTGAAATCCTCCCCATCATTCAGGAAAATATCACGAAGTTAGAGGCTAAGATTGCCGCCACCCATACGCCTCCGCCGGCAGTGACGCCTCCCCCGATGATGCCTGAGCCTAAAGCGAAGTAATTCCCAGGGGGGCCTTCGGGCCCCCGCCCCGTTCCTCGCTTTAGGTCAGGCCAGGGGTTTCGAGAGCAGGATAACGAGGCGTCCCCGCTCCATACATTTCATTTGGGGGCCAGGGGGGGTATTCCCCTGGCCCCTTTTTTTTCAAGTCTAAACCGGGGCTAAGGCCGGGAGAGCAGGAAATGCAGATCCTGGAGCCCTTGTTGGGCGAGGCGCAGGGACTTCCGTATCTGTTGCGGCTGGGGGACGTGAGGGGGCAGTAGGGCCCGCGGCGGCGCCACCGGCATCTCGGGGCCGGTCTGCAATTGGCTCAGCAAGAAGCTCAATTCCCGGATCAAGTGGATATAAACTGCGCCCAGGGGTTCGGCGGTTTCCTGGGCGGCCGCGGCGCCCCCGCCGGACGCCTCCGACTGCTCCACCAGAGCCAGGGTTAACGGGAGCCTGGCAAGCTTGGTCGTCTTGCCGGCAAGCTGTCTCTTTTTTCCCATATCTCCAAGAATTCGAGGGTGAGCTGTAGATAGTCCTGAGCCCCGGAACTCCTGGGCTCATAATCGAAGATGGCCTTCTGGGCAATCTGGGCCTGATTCAAGGCCTCGTTTTTCATGATCACGGCCTTGAAGGTCTTCTCCCGGAAGGGCGCCAGTTGTTCCAAGATATAATCATTGGTGATCCGATTCCGTTTATCATACATGGTGAGGAGGACGCGGAAGTAGTCCCCCTGAAACAACTCCTCCATGGTGAGGTCCTTGACCGTCTCCACGGTGGTGAGCAAATCCGCCAGGCCGTCCAGGGAATAGCGGGAAATCTGGCACGGGATGATGATGAAGTCGCAGGCGAACAGGGAATTGGTGGTGAGCACCCCCAGGGACGGCGGGCAGTCGATGAGCACGAAGTCGTAGTCCGCGTCTTTCAGGGCCTGGGCCAGGATGGCCTCCCGAAAGACCCGGCTGTAAACCTGCTCCGCCGCCCGGGCCAGATGGATCTGGGCTGGCGCCACCTCCAGCCCCAGAATATAGCTGGGCAGGGCCACCTCACTGATGCTGGTGCGAGGGACGGTCATCACCTCCGCCATGGAGGCGGTGATGGTGTCCGGGTCCACCCCGATGCCGATGGTGGTATGGCCCTGGGGGTCCAGGTCAACGATCAGGGTACGGTAACCCTGGTAGGCCAAGCCGGCCCCCAGATTCAGGGCGGTGGTGGTCTTGCCGGTGCCGCCCTTCTGATTGATAACCGCTACTACGTGGGACATGATGGGGCCTTCTCACCCTTGGACCATTGGTCAGCATGGCCCTGGCGCAAATGATAAAGGAAGGGGAAAGTTGCGTCAAGGAATATCTGGATCAGGAAAATGGCCCATTTATATGAAAATTTTCTTGCTAAGGGCGCCCCGCCCGCAAAAATTCGATTAATTACCGAATTATGGGGGCCTGGACAAGATGGTCTCCTCCCTGGAAAGAAGGCGCTGCGGCCGTTTCATCGTCCCCGAAACCTCTCCTTTGCCGCCCCTTGATCTTTCTGTTATCTTAACCTGAAGGAACAAGTCAGGTTCAGTTACGTGAACCTGAGGTCATGGCGGCGGTCATTCTTTATTGGCTGAAAATATTGAAGGCATCAGAGTCGTTACCCATACAAGAATCGCCACATGAGAAAGCCTTATGCCCGATCGTGACCACCGGGTAGCCGTGGCTCTGAGCGGCGGGGTGGACAGCGCCGTGGCCGCGGCCTTGCTCAGCCAACAAGGGCAGCGGCCGCGGGCGGTCCACCTGCTCCTCAGCGACGGCGGCCCTCCGGCCGCACATCTGGCGGCCCTGGCGCTGAAGTTGAATCTTGCCCTCAGCCGGGTGGACCTGCGGGAGGAATTTTCCCGGCAGGTGGTGGACTATTTCGTCAGCGAATACTCCCGGGGCCGCACTCCCAATCCCTGCGTGCAGTGTAACGCGGCCATCAAGTTCGGCCGCCTTTGGCAGCTGCTCCAGGCCCAGGGGCTTACCCGCCTGGCCACCGGGCACTATGCCCGGCTGCTTCCAGGGGCCGACGGGACCCTGGGACTGTTCCGGGCCGCGGACCGCAGCAAGGACCAGTCCTATTTCCTCAGCCGCCTGCCCCGGGAGCTGCTGGCCAACCTCCTCTTTCCCCTGGGGGACCTGACCAAGGCGGAGGTGCGCCGCCGTTACCGGGAGCTGGGCTTGCCGGTCGATGCACAGTGTCCCGAGAGCATGGAACTCTGCTTTGTCCCCCGGGGCCATTACCCGGACCTCATCCGGGCCCGCCGCGGCCCGGGAACCCCGGGGGAAGTGGTGGACCTCAGGGGGCGGCTCTTGGGAAGGCACCGGGGTCTGGAGCATTATACCGTGGGCCAGCGCCGGGGCCTGGGGATTCCCGCCGGGGAACCTTATTACGTGGCGGAAATCCACCCCGAGAGCAACCGGGTGGTCTTGGGCCGGCGCCAGGAGATCCTCTGCCGCGGCCTGCGGGCCAGCCGGGTCAACTGGCTCATCCAGCCACCCCGCGGCGATCTGGAGGCCCAGGCGGTCATCCGCTCCCGCCACCCGGGGGTGGCGGCCCGCATCCGCCTCCTGGGCGCCGCGGCGGTGGAGGTGGTCTTCGCCGCGCCCCAATCAGCCGTGGCCCCCGGCCAGGCCGTGGTCTTCTACGAAGACGACCGGGTCCTGGGCGGCGCCTGGATCGAGGAGCCGATCAGGTGAAGGGTAGTTCCCAGTTATCAGTTAGCAGTTGCCAGTAAAGTCAAAGGCAGAAAAATAACCGTACTGACAACTGAAACTGGGAACTGGTAAGGTCGCCTGCCTGCAATTACTGCGCCAGGGTGAAATAACCGCGCAGACCTGTTAAAATCGGTGGCATGCCCGCCGCCAACCACCCACCGCCAATCGCCCCCCGCTTTTTCCGCATCCTTACCTTCGGCTGCAAGGTGAACCAGTGCGACTCCGCCGGGATGAGCCAGGAGCTGGCCGGCCGGGGCTGGCTCAGCGCCCCCCGGGGGTGGTGGCGGACCTGCACCTGGTGAACACCTGCACGGTCACCGGCCGCGCCGACCAGCAGGCCCGCCAGGCCATCCGCCGGCTATTCCGGGAATATCCGGCAACTCCCATCTGGGTCACCGGCTGTTACGCCCAGCGGGCTCCGGCGGAGCTGGCGGCCCTGCCCGGGGTCCAGGCCGTGTTGGGCAACCGGGAAAAGGGCGAGCTGGCGGAATTATGGGAGAAGTTTGCTCCCGGCGCCCACCCGCAGCTTTGGGTCGATAGCTGCCCGGGGCGCCAACCCTTCCAGCCCTGGCGGCTGCGGGGCTTTCCCGGGCACACCCGGGCCTGGCTCAAGATCCAGGAGGGCTGCAGCCACAGCTGCAGCTACTGTATCGTCCCCCAGGTGCGGGGGCCCCGGCGCAGCTGGCCGCCGGCCGAGGTTGCCGCGGCCCTGGGAGAACTGGCCGCCGCGGGTTACCAGGAGGTGGTCCTCACCGGCATCGACCTCGGTCAATATGGCCAGGACCTGGACCCCCCATGCAGCCTGGCCGGGCTGGTGCGGCGCCTGAAGGAAGAGGGCGCGCCCTTGCGGGTGCGTCTCAGCTCCTTGGAACCCCAGGAGATAACCGGGGAACTCCTCACCGAGCTGGCTTCCTGGCGGAATTTCTGCCCTCATTTCCACCTCCCCCTCCAGAGCGGCTCGCCCCCCATCCTCAGGGCCATGAACCGGCCTTACCACCCCGGAGAATTCCGGGACCTGGTCCTGGAGATCGCCCGCCTTTTTCCGGAGGCGGCCCTGGGGCTGGACGTGCTGGTGGGCTTTCCCGGGGAAAGCGCCGCCGACTTCGAAGCGAGCCTAAACCTGGTGGCCTCTTTGCCGGTGACCTACCTGCACGTCTTTCCTTTCTCCGCCCGCCCCGGGACTCCGGCGGCGCGGCTAAAGGCGATGCCCGGCCGGGAGCTGCGGCGCCGCGCCGGCATCATCCGGGAGTTGGGAAGAGAGAAGAGGCTGGCATTTATGCGGGGACCAAACCCAGCGGCTGCGTGAGGTCCTGGTGGAAGGGCCGGCCCCGCAACCGGGCTGGCTGCAGGGTTTGACCGACAATTACCTGCGAGTCGTCTTTCCCGGCCCGGCCACCTGGCGCAATCGCCGCCTCCTGGTGCGCCTTCTCGGACTTCAGGAGGAACGGCTGCTGGGCGAGGCGCTGGCGGGACCAAATGAACCCGGCGAGAACCACTCCTGCGGGATAAACTCTTAACGGGGCTAAACTCGGGAAGAGCGCTCCGTAAACCGCCTTTTAACCGCGCTGGCTGAGTCTGCCGCACCCTCCCCCAAAAGTAAAATAAAGTAGGGGAATTCCCCCTTAAGAAACAGGGATTCCCCGATTTACAAGGCTAAAGAAATTCACCAAGATAAGGGCAAAATCTGTTTCGACTGCGGGGCCCAGGCGGCCGCAGAATCTCGGTTAAGCATGGCAGATTTTCTTAGTGAGGGGAATTGGTGCACTATGAGGCGAAATCGACCCGGCAGGCGGCATTTGCAGCAGGATTCCGAGAGCGGGGCGGCCGCGGTGGAGTTTGCCCTGGTCATTCCGCTCTTACTCCTGGTTCTCTGCGGGATCTTCGACCTGGGAAATTTATATTTTCAAATGGATCTGGTTAACAATGCGGCGCGGCAAGGGGCGCGGTTAGCCGCGGTTAATGAGACGTCCTCTGCCGCTATTAACACCGCGATTCAGCAAAGCTATGGAAACAATTTAACTGCCGTGGTGGCGCCCGCGTCCCCCACCTCCGGAAGTAACGTTACGGTCACGGTCACCAGCAATGTCACCATTATGACCCCGTTAATCAGCGCCTTCTTCCCCCAAAATCCCTACCCGGTAGTAGGGCAATGCACTATGTACGTGGAATAGTTTCTCCTCTAAAGGAGGGTCCGGTGATGATAAAAAGATTGCGGAAAAACCAGAAAGGCAGCGTGGCGGCAATGGTAGGGGTAATGCTGCCGGTCCTGGCCGGCTTTCTGGGACTGGCCCTGGACGTGGGCAATCTGGTAGTCGTCCGCACCCAGATGCAAAACGCCGTGGACGCCGCGGTCTGTGCCGGCTGCCTAAAATTATCGATGCCCATCCCCACCGGCCAGGGCCTGGCAACCACTGAGGCCAATGCTATCCTCACCGCTAATAACTTCGCCCCGGCCAACGCTACGGTGACTTTTACTCAGGATGCCGTTAAAAATCCCGCTAATGCTCCCGGAAATTAACTGCAACCTGACCAATAGCGTGCCCACATATTTCATCAAGGTGTTGGGCATTCCCACGGTCAGCATGGCGGCCTACGCGGAAGCCATAAGGGAGAGCAAGCTGGATAGTTATCCCGGCGGGCCTTTTAATTATGCGGTTTTCTCCAATACCAATTTAACCATCAACGGAACTGAAAAGATTCAGGGGTCGGTACATTCAAATGGCTTTTTAACTGTTAATGGAAGCCTTAATATTACCCAAGCGGCCGAAGGTTGGAAGGGGATAACTGCAAATGGCCCCCTTACGATAGGTTCGCTTAACGCTGGCCCGGGGCAGTCAATCAGCGAAAATGGGTGTAACATACCAAAATATTATACGGCAGCAGATATTGCCATGCCTGACTATACTCAGCAGATATTAAGCACTCCTGGGCTTACGACGTATACTACGAGCCAAACATTTAATGGCAATTTGAATGTAACCGGTAATATATATGTGCAGGGTAACGTAACCATAAATGGAACGATTACTGAGACTGGGGCAATTTTGGCGACCGGCAATATCACGGTGAATGGCACCTCAACTATCAGCGGTGCCAACCAGGTCTTTCTCTATTCGTCAGGTGGCCCCATTACCCTTAATGGCTCGAATGGCTTTGGGAGTGGTTCTTCAAGTGTAATCTGTTATGCCCCTTCTTCTCATGGTCAGATAACCGTAAATGGGGCCAATATTATAAATGGAAGTGTCGTAGGAAACGGTGTTACAATTAATGGGGGGGAAGACATTGATAATATACTAGGTCACAATACTTATCCGATAACGTCTGTAGACTTGGGTAGTCATGCGAAATTAATAAGTTAGACTCTTTATAACCTCTTAAAATCTCCGCGGAAGATCGTCCCCCACCGGCCCGGAGCCGCGCCGGATTCCAGCCTCCTTCATCTATCTGATTTACCAATTCGCTCGCGTACTTAGGTGGAACCAAATTTTGCCCCCTATTAATGGGTCCATTACCGGGGTTCCGGCTTTATTGCCGCGCCGGGGTTAGTTGCCTGACCATCTACCCCAGGAGGCTAGTTGTAGGGTGGGCGAGGTCCGCAGCCTTTCGCCGCATCAATTTTGGTCTTCCGCGTTCTTCCCTCTGCCTGGCCCTACTACAGGTTTTATGAAAACGTCTCAGCTAACTAATTAATTAAAAGGCTTTAGGTAACTCAACCATTTTCCTCGAAATTTCCAAGAAACTTTAACGTTCGTTTTTGGTGAAGAGCAAGGGAAGGTTCTGATGCCGGGAGTATAGGTAGGTGAACGACACAGGCTTATGTTAAGGCGATAGCTATCTCTGTCTTATGATCTGATACTTACCTAAGAGCTGAAAGAGGCAGGGGACTTCCCCTGCCTCTTGGCTTTTCCATCAGTCCCAGAGCTGGATGGTTTATTTGGCGCTGGGTGGCTTAGGCTGCGCCTGGGGCGCCTTGGGCGCCGCCGGCTTCAATTGCCCCTGAGGTTCTTGGGAGCCCTGCTGCTCTTGCTGTACCTTCTGCAGGGTAGCGAACATCTCTTGATGGACCTGGGACATGACATCGGTCCTGTAATCGCCGAGCTTATGGCGCACGGATTTTCCTTCCGGGGAGCCGTAAAAAGCCGTCAGGGCCTTGATTTCATTGACAGTAAAGTGCTTCACCAGGGCGTTCAGGCTAATACGGTAGGTAGCCTCCTGGAGAGATTTGTCCTTCATCACCTCCAGAAAGACCTTCTGCTCCTTTTCCGGCAGCATCTTCACCACCTTATCGCTCATCTCCGTCAGCATTTCCTGGGGCGGGACCAGCTCAAGGTACTGCTTAGCCGCGGTCTGACGGCTCTCTTCGTTGTCGGCCACCGGCGCCGGCGACGCTCCGGGCTGGGAAGCTTTCTGCTCCGAGCAGGCCACCGCCACGAATAAAACCAACAGAAGAAGAAGTGATTTCAATCTGAGCATCGGGCAAACCTCCAAGGAGAAGATGACCATCCACTAAACCCTACTAAATCCACTCCTAAAGCGCAAGGTTTGCCTGAGTTCCCCGGAGGTATAGTTGTTTGCTTCAGCTATTCTAAAACTCTATTTCATGCTCCCGGTGATGGACCAAACCCTGGACAAGTTCAGGCTATTTCTAATCTCAGATGATATGTTGGCGCAGGGGGTAGGGGGTGGAATTCAGTAGAATCTTCCGAAGGGATATACTGCCAGGAGG
Organism: uncultured delta proteobacterium; assembly: GCA_963808395.1. Lineage (GTDB taxonomy): Bacteria > Desulfobacterota > Desulfobaccia > Desulfobaccales > 0-14-0-80-60-11 > JAPLJC01. The sequence continues at coordinate 201,844 of CAWEFJ010000010.1, forward strand.
AAACCCTGCCCAAGATTTTGATCCAAGACCTTAATCCACTTTTGACGCGGGTAGCCTTCTCAACCCATGAGAAGATCAAGCTTTTTGGAATTATATTAGGTATTCTGTTTTTGTTAAGCGACGAATGTGGTAGATTTTATAGCCAAGATCTATTATGGTGCCTGAGGACGGGGTGGGGAAAAATTTTGGCTTTTGCAAACTGGAAACCCAACTGATGGGTTTGTCCTGGCTTGAGAGATAAGAGATGATTATTTCATGGTTGTCATAATATGTGAAACCGAAACCGAGTCGACACTTTGCAAAGCTGCCAATCTGATTATACTCCACAACCAAGAATTATCTGCACTGTTAAATTCAGCAATTATGGGGAAATCTTTATGGCATTGAAAGAGTTAGAAGGCTCGCTTAGCGGGTTCAATATTGGCTTGTCCGGTGCGGTTCCCGAATGCAGCGAATGGACCGAGCCTGCCCCGGATCGTGCAATCATAGAATTCGTAGCTGTATTCACCAGTCTTGTGATTAAATATGGCGGCCGCATTGTGCATGGCTCCCACCCCACTTTCACCCCTATTATTTTAGACCATGCAAAACATCATGCTCCACCTGGTTCTGGAAAAGTAGTTACCTTGGTAATTTCTGAACTTTGGGCCAATACTCCTAATTTTCGAGATATATTATCTTGGTCGGAAATTGCAGAGATTATAGTTACTAAACAAATAGGAGAAGGGGGACCTGAGATTGTTGACACAAGAAATAGAAGTCTCAGTTTAATGCGACTTCATCTCCTTCAGCAGATGAACGTAATGATTGCGGTAGGTGGAAAAGTTCACTCGAATGATGGCATTATTCCAGGCGTTTCAGGGGAACTCAAATATGCAAGTTGCCGGAGAATGGCATGTTTCCTTATCGGCGGGGGAATGGGTGGAATGGCAGCAAAACTCGTTAGGGAGCAATCTCGGCCTTCCGAGCAACCTTGGCCTTGGGAGTCGTGGCTTCAGAGCGGATTGACAAATCAAAAAAATAGGGAACTTCAAACCGCCACTGACGTGGGTTCTGCGTAAGTACGATTTTTAACCACCTAACTCACCACCCTGAATTAGCTAAGCGTAAACTGGCTCGACTTGACGTGTCGAAGAAAGATTGCCTTAATGACGCAACCATTTTAACTTTTAAAAAATAAGGCACCTAAGAAAAAAATGCTCTTATAAAAGAATCCTCCCAATCACTCAGCAATCCGTGGGCTCTACTACGCCAACAATTTCTTGAGGTTGTCCCAATTCCATCGATAGACACGGCCCGCATCAGGAACACCCCAGTCTTCTGAACCATCCTTATAACCAATTATCTGGAACTTTGGTTTCTTAAGTTCATTGGCGAGCTTGACCTCTTTGAGAACACCGGGGGCTTTCTTAGTCTTTGGTCCTAACATGACAATAAAGACCTCAGACCTTGCGATTGCAGCCCGAGCTTTGTCTAACCAATCTTTCTCGGAAGCAGGCTCCTTCAGAGAGAAATCGCTTACCTCAAACGGGGACTTGGGAGCTGCGCTTGGCCGATCATAGATTCCTTCGAAGCCTTATCATTATCGAAATCGAAACTTATGAACACCTTCTTCTTAGCCATTTCTTCTTCCTCTGATTTAATTGCCCCTAATAGTCGTTACGGATTAAGACGGATGCCTTCCCCTTTAGGAACGGATACCACAATCCAGCGCCTCCTGTCAATTTCTCAATGATAGGTAGATAATCCTATCCTGTATTCGGTTATTAGGTCAGATTTAAAGCCCTTCTAAGTGCGGCTCACGGGCTCATAACGGCCACATATTTATCTGGCTTCGGCAGTGAAATCAGCTGAAGGATGGGGGGTAGGGGATGGTAATTCAGTAGAATTTTTCCATCTTGCCCGTGAAAAATTAAAAACGAAAATTGCTCCAACGCTTTCCTTTTTGCCCGGGCTAATCTGCAACCTATACGCAACCAAAAGAAAAAGGCTCCTTGAACGGGAGCCATTAACCTCTTAATATTTCTGGTGGCGGGGGACGGAATCGAACCGCCGACACGGGGATTTTCAGTCCCCTGCTCTACCGACTGAGCTACCCCGCCGACCGTAAGTGGTTTATCTTGCCCCCGGGCTTTTGTCAAGACCTTAGACAGGCATGGGTGCGGGGGCCATAACCCGAATTTTTTAGCGGCCGCTTAAAGCCCTCGCCGCAGGAAATTCCGCGGATTTGCCGTCCTGGCCGGGTGTGCCGGCCGCCTCCCCAACTCCTCCCGAAGTTGACATTTGGATGGACAGTCATCACCCTATAAATACCCAAAGGAGTTTTTGAAATAGGTTCTGATAAATAATAATCCCGGATGATCTTAAATTCCCGGCCTAATGGCCCTGAGGGAGGACCGGTTGCGCCATTTCCCCCACTACGGCGCCCAGAGTGGCAGGCGCCCATGGATCCAGTGACCCACGTGGCCGTGGGGGCGCTGCTGTCGCAACTGCTTCCCAGCCCCTCCCCGGTTTGGAGCGCCGTGGCCGGGATGTCCTTCACCCTGCTGCCGGATTGCGACTATTTCTTTATATTTTCTGATCGGCTGGCCTTTATCCGTCACCACCGGGCCTTTTCCCATTCCCTGACGGCCCTGCCGCTGTTTGCCCTGTTGGCAGCCGGGGTGGCCTGGGTCTTGGGCGGCCCCCGCTGGTTCCAACCGATCTTCTTCCTGGGTCTGGCAGTGCTGGCGAGCCATCTTCTGGCATTGGACCTGGGCACCTCCTACGGCACCCAGCTCCTGTTTCCCTTCTCCCGGAAGCGCTTCGCCCTGGACTGGCTCTTCATTATCGACCCTTACCTCACCGTCCTGCTGCTGGCCGGGGCCGTGGCCGCTCCCCTCCACGGTTGGGGCCACCGGGCCGGGCTGGCCTTTCTGGCGGCGGCCGGCGGTTATCTTCTCCTGTGCGGCTGTTATCACCGCCAAGCCCTGGCCCTGGCCCGGCAGGTGTTTCACCCCTCCACCGCCAACCCGGGGCCGCTCTCCGCCGGGGGCCTAAGGGTAGCCGCGCTGCCCCAGCCCTTTTCCTGCCGCCGCTGGCTGCTCCTGGCCAGCAATGGCCAGGAAGTGGCGCAGGCCCTGGTGCAACTGCCGATCCTGGCCCCCTTGGGGTTCTGGCGCCCTCCGGCGCCGCCGGCGGTGACCCGCCTGCCGCTTGACTGCCGGGCGCCGGCTGAGGTTTACCCGGCCCCGCAGGACCTCCACCTCCAGGTCTTCAGGGGGCTGCCCCTGCCGGAGCTGGCCCTTGACCCGGAAGCCCGGGAAATCCGGGACCGCTACCTGGAATTCGCCCGCTTCCCCCTGCTGCGCCGGGTACAAGTCCTGGAAGACGGATGGGCGCTGGAGTGGTTGGACCTCCGCTTCTCCGTGCCGGGGAGGGTCTTTCCCTTTGCCCTGCGAATGCGCCTGGACCCCCAAGGGCGGGTGCGGCAATGGCGCCTGGGCCCTGCGAGCCAGGGGTGAATCCCGCTGGAGCCCTGGTAAAAAACGGTTTTCTGTTTCCTGTTTTCTGTTTTCTGTCTCACTAAAGGGCCTTTGATTTTTCCTTGATCTTCCATGAGAAAAACGAAACTTCCCTATGCCTTTGATTTTGTCTTTGATTTTCACAGAAAACGAAAACAGAAAACCGAAAACCGCCTTTTGCCGCAACAACATGATAAAATCCAGGGAAACCTAAAAAATTCCAGGAATATTCATGACGCCTAAACGATTTTTCGGAAAAGTCCACCAGGACCCAGGTGAGGCCCTGGCCAAGGGCTCCCGGGAGGTGATGGCCTCCATTTGGGAAGAATACCTGGCGGCGATCCTGCAAGTCTCCGCCGGCAGCGGCCGTTTCCAGATCCTGCGCCGCCAGATAGAGAACGCCGCGGGTTTCAAAGAGGTCTGCGAGAATTGGAACACCCTGCCCTTGCCGGCCCGGGGGGCGGCCTGGCGCCGTCTGATGACCGCGGCCCAGGAGAAATATGAGGCCGAGCGCGACCGTTGCAGCCGTTGCGGCGAGTGCTGCCAGTTAGGCAGCCCTACCCTCCTCCGCCAGGACCTGCCCCTGTTCCAGCAAGAGATCCTCACCTGGAACGACGTCTACACCCTGCGCCCCGGGGAGCGGGTGCGCAGCCGCGCCGGCCAGGTGGAGCCCCTGAAGGAGGAGCGCCTGAAACTCCGGGAGCTGCCCGGCAGCCGGCAATGCTGGTTTTTCCAGGCGGCCAACAATTCCTGCCGCATCTATGAAAATCGCCCGGAGCAGTGCCGCCGGCAAAACTGTTGGCGGGAGCCGCCCCCGCCCCCGGAAGAGGACCAGTTGCTCATCCGGCAACACCTGTTCGCCGGGGTGCCGGAAATCTGGGAACTGATCCGGGAGCATCAGGAGCGCTGCGATTATAGCCAGGTGGCCCAAGCCCTGGCGGAGCTGGACGCCGGCCGGGAAGAGGCCGGCGAGGCCCTGTTCGAGGCCCTGCACTTCGACCATTATTTGCGCCGGATGCTCATCGACGAATGGGAGCTGCCCCCCGCAGCCACGGAATTGCTCCTGGGCCGGCCCGTGACCGAATTCCTGAAGGCCCAGGGGGTGGACGCCATCCTCACCCCGGAGGGGGTCTTCAGGTTGGCGCCGCGAGAAGACGCCGGATAGATAGATGTAGGGGCGGGTTTGAAACCCGCCCCTACAGCACGGGTCTAAAACAAGCCCCGCATTTCAGGAGGTGTGCCATGATCAAGGAACTTATCAAGGGAAATCGCAGCTATCGCCGTTTCCACCAGGAGGTCCCGGTGTCCCTGGAGGCCCTGAAGGGGCTGGTGGACCTGGCCCGGTGGTCCGCCTCCGCGGCCAACCTCCAGCCCCTGAAATATCTCCTTTCCTGCGAGCCCGCCGGGAATGCCGCCATCTTCTCCTGCCTGGCCTGGGCCGGCTACCTCAAGGACTGGCCGGGGCCGGCGGAGGGGGAGCAGCCGGCCGCCTACATCGTCATCCTGGGGGACACGGAGATCTCCAAAAACTTCGGCTGCGACCACGGCATCGCGGCCCAGTCCATCCTGCTGGGGGCCCGGGCCCAGGAGCTGGGGGGCTGCATGTTGGGCTCGATTCAGCGGGACCGCCTGCGCCAGGTGCTCAAGATTCCGGAAAATCTGGAAATTCTCCTGGTGATCGCCCTGGGCCGGCCCAAAGAGACCGTGGTCCTGGAAGAGGTGGCCCCCGGCGGCAGCATCAAGTACTGGCGGGACGCGGCGGGGGTCCACCACGTGCCCAAGCGCCGGCTGGAGGATATTATCCTCTAGGGCTGGCCTGGCCCGCCCTAGTGTTGTGCTTGGTAAATAATATGGCGTTAAATTAAGAAAACTAAGTTCCAAGGGTATTAAAGTCCCCCTTTGGAAAAGGGGGATTTAGGGGGATTTCAGGAGGTTATTTTAAATCCCCCCCTGCCCCCCTTTTTCAAAGGGGGGTTAAAAAACCGCATTTTGAAATGTCATAGCAATTATGAAGCATCTCACTAGAGGGGCGCCAGGCGTAGGGCGCGTCTCAGGCGCCCTGCCTGGGGGGCGGGCGTCGCCTTGGACCTGGGGAACCTGCGTCAGCCGCCCAGGGACTTTAGGAGCCGCGCCCAGAGATCTTCCCGGCCCTCGCGGCTCAGGGCCGAAAACCAGATGAATTCTCCGGGGGCCACCCCCAGGGGGGCCAGGGTTTCGGCCAGATGTTGCAACTGCCGGCGGCGCTCCCCCTGCTTCAACTTGTCCGCCTTGGTGAGCACCGGAATCACCAGCCTGTGCCGCTCCCGCAGATACTCCCAGAGAAACAGCTCCTCCTGGCCCAGCCGGCGGCGGCCGTCCTGGAGGAAGACCACCGCGGCCAAAACCTGGCGGCGCCCCAGATAGTCCAGCACCAGTTGCCCCCACCTGGCCTTGAGTTCTTTGGAAACCGCGGCATAGCCGAACCCCGGCAGATCTACGAAGTGCCAGCGCTGGTTCACCAGAAAGAAGTTGAGGGCCCGGGTGCAGCCCGGCTGGGCGCTGGTGCGCACCAGTTTTTTACGCCCCAGCAGGACGTTGATCAGGGAGGATTTGCCCACGTTGGAGCGGCCCAGGAAGGCCACTTCGGGGAGCTCCCCGCCGGGCAACTGCTCGATCCGGTGGACGCTGAGGAGGTAGTCGGCGGAGATGATCTTGGGGATGGCCATGGTTTAAAAAAGTTTTCGGTTTTCGGTGTTTACGGTAAAATAGAATCCGGCTTCAGTGACTTGGGGCATTAGTGTCAAGACATCTATTGCCTGCATTTTAGCATAAACCTTGCCGGACACTACTGGACTTGGGGTAATTTATGCAGCATTCCGTAAAATCCGTGATCCTGGACCTCTACAGGCGCTATGGACCGGCAGGCGGCTAAGGCTTGACGCCCCCAGGTTTTCCGGGTAGATTCTGGTAGCTTGACGCAGGAGGACGCGCACCTGGTAGCCTGGGGGTTGTGGTTTCATTTCTGGTTGGCGGTTATCACCCTGTTTGCCGGCTCGATGGTGGTGTTGTTGGCCCCCATCGACCGGGAGGGCAGATTAATCCAATTCACCGCCAAATGGTGGGGCCGGACCTTGCTGCGCATGGCCCATATCCCCGTAGAGGTGCGGGGGCTGGAACACCTGGCCCCGAACCAGGCCTACGTCTTTGCCGCCAACCATCGCTCCAATTTCGATATCTTCACCCTGGTCGCCATCCTGCCGGGCCGACTCATGTTCGTCGCCAAGAAATCCCTCTTCCGGATCCCCATCTTCGGCCAGGCCTTGATTCGCATGGGCTCCGTGCCCCTGGACCGGAGCAACCTCAAACAGGCCATCAAGAGCCTGGACCGGGCCGCGGCCCGGGTGAAGGCCGGGGCCTCGATGATCATCTTTCCGGAAGGCACCCGGGTGGCCGCCCCGGAGCTCAGTCCCTTCAAGAAAGGGGTCTTCATCATGGCCGCCAAAGCCGGGCAGCCCATCGTGCCGGTGAGCCTCAGCGGCACCCGTTTTATTCAGCCCCGCACAGCCTCCGGATGCGGCCCGGGCCGGTGCGGGTGGTAATTTCGCCTCCCATCCATCCCCAGGATTATCCGGCGCAAGGAAGACCTGATGGCCGCGGTCTTCCAGGCCATCGCCGCCAACTATGACCCCGACTTCCCCTATGGCCCCCCTAGCAGCCACGCATAACTGGGTGGATCTCACCTTCCTGGGAGGGGTGGGGGAGATCGGCCTCAACATGATGACCCTGGAGACCGCCGACCACCTGGTGGTGGTGGACGCGGGCCTCATGTTTCCCGAAGACCCCATGCTGGGGATAGACATCGTCATCCCCGATTTCACCTATCTGCGGGAGCGCCGGGACAAGCTTACGGCCCTGGTCCTGACTCACGGCCATGAGGACCACATCGGCGCAGCCCCCTTTCTTCTCAAGGAATTCGCCGTCCCCGTCTACGGCACCCCCCTGACCCTGGCCCTGTTGCGGGAGAAGCTCAGGGAACACGGCCTGCTGGCGCAGACCGACCTCAGGGAGATCCGGCCAGCGGAACCCCTGGCCCTGGGACCCTTCGAATTCGAATTCATCCGGGTGTGCCACTCCATCGTGGACGGGGTGGGCTTCGTGGTGCGCACCCCTCAGGGCTACCTGGCCCATTCCGGCGACTTCAAGATCGACCAGACCCCGGTGGCCGGCGCCACCATGGACCTGAACCGCTTTGCCCATTACGGCGAGCAGGGGGTGCTGGCGCTGCTCTCCGACTCCACCAACGCCGAGCGCCCCGGCTACACCCTGTCCGAGCGGCAGATCGGCATCACCCTGGAGGGGCTGGTGCGGGAGGCCCCGGGCCGGGTGATCGTGGCGGTCTTCGCCTCCCACATCCACCGGATGCAGCAGATCCTTGACATTGCCGCCAAGTACGGGCGCAAGGTGCTGTTCAACGGCAAGTCCATGGTGACCAACTCCCGGCTGGCCAAGGAGTTGGACATCCTCTCGGTCCCCCCGGAACTGGAGATCAACCTGGGAGACCTGGAGCGGCTGCCGCCGGCCGAAACCATTGTCATCACCACCGGCAGCCAGGGGGAACCCCTGAGCGCCCTGGCTCGCATGGCCCTGGAGGCCCACAAGCAGATCCACATTCGCCGGGGCGACCTGGTGATCCTCTCCTCCAAGTTCATCCCGGGCAACGAAAGGGCCATCACCACGGTAATCAATAACCTCTATCGCCTGGGGGCGGAGGTGGCCTACCAGGAGGTGGCCGACATCCACGTTTCGGGCCATGCCTCCCAGGAAGAATTGAAGATGCTGATGAATCTGACCCGGCCCCGCTATTTCATCCCCATTCACGGGGAGATGCGCCACCTCATCAAGCACGGCCACCTGGCCCGGGCGGTGGGCATCCCGGAGGAACGGATTCTTTTGGCCGGCGACGGCGATCAGGTGCGCTTCGATTCCCGGGGGGCGGGCCTCCAGGGCCGGGTGGACACCGGCCGGGTCTTCGTGGACGGCAAGGGAGTGGGGGACGTCAGCCGCATCGTCCTCAGGGACCGGCGCCACCTGGCCGCCGACGGCCTGGTGATCGCCTATGTAGCGGTGGACCCGGGGGCCCGCCGCATCGTTACCGAACCGGAACTCATCACCCGGGGCTTCACCCTGGAGGAAGAGCAGGCGCCGCTGCTGGAGCAGGCCCGCAAGGTCTTCCAGGAGATCGTCCTCCGGGCCTTGAGCGAGCCCACCCAGGACTGGCTGGAGATCCAGACCCAGGCCGGTAAGGCCATGCGCAAACTCTTCTTCAAACACCTGGAGCGCCGCCCCATGATCCTGCCGTTGATTCTGACCTTGTAAGGAAATGGTGGGCAGTGCCCACCCTACATGCTGTCACCTGTCAGCTGTCAGCTATCAGCTAAAAGCTAAAGGCTAAAAGCTAAAGGCTAAAGGTCCTAAGGGCTAAATGGCCAAAGGCCAATGGCCAAAGACCAAGAAGTTCCGGTGAGGGTGCGTACTGCGCACCATTAAATGATATGCCAGGCAGCAATATTTCGCGGCGCAGTGCCGCACCTTACTGGCTGGATGGCTCCTAGCCTGGCCTTGCAAGCATCGGTACGCGGGCTCATACCCGCGGTCAGCTGTTTTTATCCGGTTTCCTGCCTGGAAAAAAATTCTTGCCATTTATTAGGCGCTTGATATTCTAGATGGTATGAAAAGGAGCGCCCCCTATCGCTGCCTGGCAGTGGCCGTAATCATCGGCACGGTTCTCTTTTTCTCTCTGTCCGGGGGCCTGGTGGCCGCCACGGGCGGCTCGCCGTGCTGCTGCCACCCTGGTCAAGGCCCCGGCCTGGTGGCGGGCTGCTGCTGCCAGCAGGCCGGGATGCCCGGCCATTGCGGGGGTTGCGGCCAGGACTGCGGCTGCACTTACTGCTTGGGTTCCGGCCTTTCGGCCTTAAGCTCGCCGGGCGCTGCCTTAGGGACCCCCACCTGGCAAAGTTCCCCCTTGGCCTTGACCATGTTTATGGCCATTAAAACTTTCCCCCCCAGCATTGTCCATCCTCCCCAGTTAAATCAGTCCTGACCCCAACCTGGTTCTTGCTCACATTTTGAGTTTCGCGGCGCTTTAAGGTCCTGTAGGGTGCGCACTGCGCACCATTAGACCATAGGAAGCAGCGATATCTGTTTACATCTTGCGGTGCCGGCCAATGGTCCCTTGTCTCATAAGGTCGGGGCGGGGGGGCGAGGTTCGGCTCGCCTCAATAAAAAAATAGGAGAAGTATCATGTTGAAAAATAATAAATTTTCGATTTGGGTTGCCCTGATGTTGGCGGTAATCTTGATGGGGGCCTTCCACCCCGCCAGAGCGCTGGCGCAGTGCGGCGGCGGCGATCACCAGGGCATGCACGAGCAGCATATGGGTTCCTACGGGCCAGATGGGCATGGGCTCGGGGCAGATGGGGATGTCCGGCCAGTCCGGCCAGATGGGCCTGGGCTCGGGCCAGATGGGGATGGGCAACGCCCAGGACCCCGCTCAGGCGGACCCCAACGCCGTCGCCCCCGGTTATGTGGCCCCGGGGTCTATCCCGCCTCAGGCCACCGGCGGCTCCGGGCAGATGACCGGGATGGACCACCGCGGCCACCAACACTAACGGATGCGAGAGGCAGGGCGGCTCAGGTCCGCCCTGCATGATCTAAAGGAGCAAGGCCATGAAAAGGATGATGATTACGATGATCGTGGCGCTGGTCCTGGCCTTTTCCAGCGCCAGGGCGGGATTTGCCGGCGAGCCCACTTCCCAGACGGGCAAGCAGCAGGTCGCCTGCCCGGTGCGTGGTGGCGAGGTCAATAAGAATATCTATGTCGATTATCAGGGCCAGCGCATCTACTTCTGTTGCCCGGGGTGCATCGATGTCTTTAAGAAGAATCCGGAAGCCTACCTGAAGAAGATGCGAGAGCAAGGGGTGGTGCCGGAAAAGACTCCCAGCGGGAGCTAACGGTTCCCCTGTGCAACCCCTAGGTTGCCCGCATAGGGGTGACCTTATAAATCATTTAGGAAGGAGATAATAATGAACAGGATTTCTTATCTGGCCAGGGTAGCTTGCCTGGTGGCCGTGTGGTTACTGGCCTTTTCGGGGATTTCCCAGGCCGCCATGTGGGTGGCGGGGGAAGTTGGAGGGAATTTCATTGCCAATACCGATATTAAAGAGACGGTGGGCAGCTCTCAATCCAACGTCTTCAAGAATGTCGGGGTCGGCTCCAGTGTTCTGGCAGGCGGAACCATCGGCTATGATTTCGTGAATAGTGGTTTTTTGGGATATGACTGGCCGCAATGGATGAGTAACTTCGGGGTTGTCGTGGATATGAGCTTCAACCGGTTTCCCCTCAGCGCCCAAACTATCACTGCTAATACTAATATCAATGGAGTTCATGGTTCCTCCTCCGTCGGGCTCCCCGCAATCGAAGGCAAAGTCTGGCCTTTGGCCTTTCTCGTTTACGCCCATTATGGATGTTGGCGTGACACCACCTGCCCGGGGGGGCGAATCCACCCCTATATAGGTGTGGGTCCGGCCATTGCCTGGAGCAGCATCCGGGTCAAGGGCGTTGGCACCCTGGATGCGGTCAGCCCGGCTTTGGCAGTGGAAGCGGGGGTGCGGTGGATAGTTATGCCCCCTTACCCCATCACCGTGGATGTGGCGTTGCGCTATCGTTACCTTCACCCCTCCTATGACGGCACCGTGGCGGGACAACCAGTTAATTTCAACTTTCCAGCCAATAGTTTCACCATGCCGGTCGTCCGGGTGGCTTATCACTTCTAATCAGTAATGACCAAGGGGCGGCCTATCCGGTCGCCCCGATATTTTGTCAGGGTCACCAACCGCGGCTGAGGCCGGGGGCCTGGAAACGGGGAGACCTGGCAGAGACTAAACGGCATTACTTGCCACAGCCGCATTAAATGATTAAAAAAAGGGAATTCGTGTGAAAGCAGGTTTTAGATCAATGTTTGCCTTCAAAACCCTTGAGCGCCGGCTGATAGTCCTGCTGGTCGTCCCGGTAACCCTGTTTTTACTGAACCTGGGGGTGGCCGGCTACCGCTTCACCAGTGGCCTGTTATTCAAAGAGTGGCAGGATACCGCGGTTCTGCGCCTGGAGCGGGCCGCCCACCAGATGGATATGCGGCTCGACGGGCAGATCAAATGGATGAAGGAATTCGCCCGGGCCGGGCAGGACCCCCAGGCCAGGAAATCCAGTCTTGGCTCTTGCGCCAGGAAAAGACCCAGGCCGGCGTCGTCCAGGTAAACCTGGCCTGGAAGAAGGCGGCCCAGACCAAGGGCCGCAGTGCCGTGCCGGAGCGGTCCGCAGGAATCTCTGCCATCGAGTACTTTTACCCGTCCCCGTCGGCTGCGAAAATCGTGGGCCTGCGGGGCGAGCTTCTGGATCGAGCCGGGAAGCCCTTGGGCCGGCTCGAGCTTCTCCTGAGCTACGACTACCTGATGCAGGACATCCTCAAGGAAGGTTGGCTGGTGGCCCAGATGGCTTGCCTGGTAAACCAGGAGGGGGAATTCCTGGCTCATAGCAGTCCGGCCATGGAAGCCCGGCACTGTCTGGGGGAGACCCGGGACCCTCTGGAACTGGCCATGCTCAAGGCCATGCAGGAAAAGCCTTCCGGCACCCTCATGGGAAAAGACCGGGTGATCGGGTATCACCGGCTCCACGACCGCCCCGTGGGCCATCATGCTGCACGCCCGGAGCAGCCAGATTCTGGCCCCGATTATCCGCTTTCGCCTCTACTACCTGGGGGGCGGAATTCTTTGTCTCATCGTTATTCTGGTGCTTATCCGCCTGGGGGTGCAACCGGTGGTCAAGGCCATCGGCGGCATCGCGGCCAAGGCCACCCAGGTAGCCCGGGGAAATTACGGCGAACTTTTGCCGGTGGCCAGACGGGATGAAATCGGCCAATTGACCTCGGCTTTCAATGACATGGTGGCGGGCCTGAAAGAGCGGGACTTCATCAGCGATACCTTCGGGCGCTACATGGACCGGGAGATCGCCCGGGATTTGCTCAGCCGGCCGGAGGCCAGCCGCATGGGTGGGGTGAAGCGGGAGGTGGTCATCCTGTTCGCGGATATCCGGGGTTTCACCCCCCTGGCCGAATTCCTTACTCCCGAAGCCACCATTTCCCTGATAAACCGCCACTTCTCGCGGATGATCGAGGTTATCCAGGCGCACCGGGGCATCATCGTGGATTTCCTGGGAGACGCCATCCTGGCCTTTTTTGATCCCCTGGATGGCCCCCTGGAAGCGGTGGTGCGGCGGGCCATCGGCTGCGCCTTAAAGATGCAGACGGGTATGGCTGCCGAAAACCTGGCCAAACCGGGGCGCCGCCCCTGCGCCAGGGCATCGGCCTGCATGCGGGGGAGGTGGTGGTGGGGAACATCGGCTCCGAAACCCGGGCCAAGTACGGGATCATCGGCGCCGCGGTGAACCTGACCCACCGCATCCAGGGACAGGCCCAGGGCGGCGAGGTGGTGGTTTCCGAGATGGTCTTCCATCATTGCCAGGAGACCCTGGCAGTAAAAAGAACCTTTGAGGCCGCGCTCAAGGGCATCGCCCAACCGGTGACGCTCTATGTGGTGGAAGGCATGAAGGAAGAGGCATAAATCCGCCGGGGCCGGGCTGGCTGGCGGGGGAACGGCAGAGGAGAAGCTTGAAAAATTGCGCTTTCAAGCCTATGATTTCCACGAGGCTGATGATATCCAGATTTCCTAAAGGTAGATGTGAGAGATGATAGACCCACGGCGATCTTCCCGCGTCCTGCTGCTGCTGGTCCTGTGTCTGGCCGGGGCCCTGAGCCTGCCGGCGCCATCCCTGGCCCAGGGTAACGGCTCGTTACCCCCTGATCTGGCGGCCCTCATCGACGAGGCCCTCAAGGCCAACCCCGAAGTGAGGCAGATGCGGGCCTCGGCCCGGGCCTCCAAGGAGACGATCCGCTCCGCCGGGGCCCTGGACGACCCGGAAGCCGCCTTCGAAATCAACAACCTGCCCACCGACACCTGGAGTTTCCACACGGATCCATGACCCAAAAGATGTTCGAGCTGTCCCAGAAATTCCCGTTTCCCGGGAAGCGGCGCCTCCGCTCCGAAGCGGCCGCGGAACAGTTCCACTCGGACGATTACTCCTATCAGGACAAGGTCAACGAGGTGCGCGCCAAGGTCTTGGAGGCCTATTGGGCCCTGTCCATGGCCTACAGCGATTACGATCTGACCCAGAAAAACAAGCAGGCCTGGGAGGAGGTGGTCAAGGTGGCGGAGACCCGCTACGGCGTGGGCCAGGGCATGCAGGCCGACGTCCTCCAGGCCCAGGTGGAGTTGGGCAATTACCTGGACCGCCTCTTTCAGTGGACCCAGAAACAGGAATCCTTACTGGCGGATCTGAACGCCTTGCGCTCTAAACCGCCCCATACCCCCATATCCCGGCCCCAGCCCTTGAAGCCCCGGCCCTTCACCCTGAAGCTGGACGAGTTGCTGGCCCAGGCCAAGGCCCGGCCTCAGCTCCAGGCCCTGAAAGCCCTGATCGCCAAACAGGAAAAATCGGTGGACCTGGCCAAGAAGGAATATTTTCCGGACTTTACCGTCGGGGTCAACTACGCCCTCCGGGAAGACCTGCGGGGCGAGTGAAACAATCCGACATGTTCGGCGGCAAGTTCATGGTCAATCTGCCCATCTGGCAGGCCTCCAAGATCAAGCCCCGGATCCGGGAGGAGGAGGCCAAAGAGGAGGCGGCCAAAGAGGCCCACCAATCCGCCTGGGACCAACTGGCGGCGGCCATCAAGGACCGCGTCGCCAAACTCCAGCGCCTGGGCAAGCAGACCGCCTTGTTTGACCAGGGGATCATTCCCCAGGCCCGGCAGGCCGCCGCCGCCTCCCTGACCGCCTACCAGGTGGGCTCCCTGTCCTTTAACCAGCTCTATCAAAGCGAGATTGCGGTATATAACGCCGAGATGCAATTGCAGGAATATCTCAACGATTTTGAAGATAACTGGGCGGAATTGGAATGGCTGGTGGGGGCCGAACTCCCCCGGACGGCCGGAGGCAAAAAATGAGCCGGGCACGTGCTGGCAAGGTTTGGTGGGGCCTGGGGATACTGGTCCTGGCGGCCCTGGTCTTCTCCTATTTTTCCGGGGTGCTGCCCTGGGGCAGGGGCCAGGCGGAGAAGAAAGCCGCTCTGCTGGGTCTCCCCCAAGAACCCCAATTACATTAAAGAGGCGCCGGGCAAGGACCCGGAGGGGAACGATCTGGTGCCGGTCTATCCCACCCCCTCCGGGGAAGCGAAGCCCGGCGGGCCGGCGGTGGCCACCTCCCAGGGGGCGCGCAAAATCAAGTATTGGGTCTCTTCCATGAACCCCGCCGAAATCCATGATAAGCCCGGCAAGGATTCTATGGGCATGGACCTGGTGCCGGTCTATGAAGAAGCCCCGGCCGCCCCGCCGCCGGCGCCCCGGCAGCCGCGGCGGCGCCAGGCGCCCAGAAAGAGCGCAAGGTCAAATACTGGGTCGATCCCATGGACCCGACCTATGTCCGGGATAAGCCGGGGAAGGCCCCCTGCGGCATGGACCTGGTGCCGGTTTACGAGGAAGAGGGCGGGGCGGCGGCCGCCCCCGGCGCCATCGCGGTCTCCCCCACCACCGTCCAATCCATGGGGGTGCGGACCGCCAAGGTGGAGGTCAGGCCCCTGACCCACGATACCTGGACGGTGGGCCTGGTGACCTTTGACGAACGGACTCTCTCCCAGATCAACACCAAGGTGAACGGCTGGGTGGAGCGCCTCTATGTCAACGCCACCGGCGACCCGGTGCGCCGGGGCCAGGCCCTGCTCAGCATCTACAGCCCCGACCTGGTGTCCGCCGAGGAGGAGTACCTCCTGGCGCTGCGAAATCTGAAGGAACTGGGGAAGAGCCCCATCCCGGAAATGGCGGCAGGGGCCCGCCGGCTGGCGGAGGCCTCCAGGCGGCGCCTGGAGTATTTCGACATCAGCGCCTCCCAGATCGAGGCCCTGAAGAGCAGCGGCCAGGTGAAGAAACATCTGGTCCTGGCCTCGCCGGTCCAGGGCATCGTCACCAAGCGCCTGGTGACCCAGGGCGCCTATGTGCAGGCAGGCATGCCTCTGCTGGAAGTGGCCGACCTCTCCACCATCTGGGTGGATACCGATATCTATCAATACGAGCTGCCCTGGATCAAGGTGGGGCAGAAGGTGGAGATGAGCCTGGCCTACCTGCCGGGGGAGACCTTTGCCGGCCAGATCGATTACATCTACCCGTACCTGAACGGCGCCACCCGCACGGTGAGGGTGCGCCTGCGGTTCCCCAACCCCCAGCTCAAGCTGAAACCGGAGATGTTCGCCCAGGTGCAGATCAAGTCGCCGGTCACTAAAAAAGTGGTGGTGGTGCCCTCCGAGGCGGTGCTGGACACCGGCCTCAAGCAGCGCGTCTTCATCGCCCTGGGCAAGGGGCAGTTCGAACCCCGGGAAGTAAAACTGGGGGTCTATGGCGACGGCAACCAATACCGGGAGGTGCTGGCCGGTCTCCAGGGCGGCGAAGAGGTGGTCACTTCGGCCCAATTTATGCTGGATTCCGAATCCCGCTTCCAGGAAGCCAGGCAGATGATGTTGGCGCCCCAGCCCCAGGAGTCCAAGGAAGGGCCGGCTCCCGGGGCTCCGGCCGCCCCCGCGGCGCCGATGCCCCCCATGCCGCCGGGGCCTAAGCATTAACCGGGGCCCAGGGAAAGGCAAGCCTGGGCCAGTCGGCCTGGCTGATTAGGGAGAAAAAACCTAGGGTGGGCACTGCCCACCAATTCCTTAGGATAACAATGCCCACTTACCTGAGATCCGAAAGGCCGGGCGGCAGGAAATCCCATGATTGCTCGCCTCATTGACTACGTCGTCCATAACCGCTTCCTGGTGGTGCTGATCAGCGTCATCATCACCCTCTTTGCCCTTTATGCCTCGTATAATCTGCCGGTGGACGCCATTCCCGACCTCTCCGACGTCCAGGTCATTGTCTACACCGAGTATCCGGGACAGGCGCCGGAGATCGTGGAAGACCAGGTGACCTACCCGCTGGCCACCGCCATGCTGGCGGTGCCCCGGGCCAAGGTGGTGCGCGGGCTCTCCCAGTTCGGGGTCTCCTTCGTCTACGTCATCTTCGAAGACGGCACCGACATCTACTGGGCCCGCTCCCGGGTCCTGGAATACCTCAACTATGTCGCGGGGAAATTGCCGCCCGGCGTCACCCCTTCCCTGGGCCCCGACGCCACCGGGGTGGGCTGGGTTTACGAGTACGTGGTGGAGGACCCCACCGGCCAGCACGATCTGGCCCAGTTGCGCTCCATCCAGGACTGGTACCTCCGCTATCAGTTGCAAAAAGTGCCGGGGGTTTCCGAAGTGGCCTCGGTGGGCGGTTTTGTCAAACAGTACCAGGTGGTGGTCAACCCCAATACCCTGGCCTCTTATGGCATTCCCCTTTCCAAGGTGAGGCAGGCCATCCAGACGTCCAACCAGGACGTCGGCGGCCGGGTGGTGGAACATGCCGAAACCGAGTACATGGTGCGGGGCCTTGGCTATATCAAGGGCATCCAGGACGTGGAAAACATCGTGGTGGGGGCGGACAAGAACGGCGCCCCCATCCTGCTCAAGGATGTGGCCCTGGTGCGGCTGGGTCCGGAAATGCGCCGCGGCCTCACCGAAGCCAACGGCGAAGGCGAGGTGGTGGGCGGCATCGTGGTGGCCCGGTTCGGGGCCAACGCCCGGACGGTGATCGACGGCGTCAAGGAAAAGCTGGAGGAACTCAAGGCCGGGCTGCCCCCGGGAGTGCGCCTGGTCACGGCTTATGACCGCAGCGCCCTGATCAACCGGGCGGTTGCGAACCTGAAAGAGAAACTCCTGGAAGAGATCGTGGTGGTGGCCCTGGTGTGCATCATCTTCTTGATGCACTTCCGCAGCTCCCTGGTGGCCATCGTCACCCTGCCCCTGGGGGTGCTGATCTCCCTGGCCATCATGTACCAGGCCGGCATCAGCGCCAACATCATGAGCCTGGGCGGCATCGCCCTGGCCATCGGGGTGATGGTGGACGCCGCGGTGATCATGATTGAGAACGCCCACAAGCACATCGAACACGCCCCGCCGGACGCCCCCCGGCAGTCCGTGATCCTGGAGGCCGCCAAAGAAGTGGGGCCATCCCTGTTCTTCTCCCTGCTGGTGATCACCGTCTCCTTCCTCCCCATCTTCGCCTTGACCGGCCAATCCGGGCGTCTCTTCAAACCCCTGGCCTACACCAAGACCTTCGCCATGGCCGCGGCCTCCGTCCTGGCGGTGACCCTGGTGCCGATCATGATGACCACCTTCCTCCGGGGCCGGATTCCGGCGGAGTCCAGGAATCCGCTGAACCGGCTCACCATGGCCCTCTATCATCCCGCCCTGAAGGCGGTGCTGCAGGATCCCGGTCATGGCCATCATCCTGGCGGTGGTGCTGGTGGCCCTCACCCTCTATCCCTTCTCCAAGCTGGGCTCGGAATTCATGCCCCCCATTGATGAAGGAGACTTGCTCTACATGCCCACCACCATGCCGGGCCTCTCCATCACCGAAGCCAAGAACGTCCTGCAGCAGACGGACCGGATCATCCGTAAATTCCCGGAGGTGGAGTATGTCTTCGGCAAGGCCGGCCGGGCCGAGACCGCCACCGATCCGGCGCCCCTGAGTATGATCGAGACCACCATCCGCCTCAAGGACCCCGAACAATGGCCTCCCGGCATGACCATGGAAGGCCTCATCCAGGAGATGGATCAGGCGGTGAAATTCCCCGGCCTGGCCAATTCCTGGGGCTATCCCATCAAGATCCGCATCGACATGCTGTCCACCGGCATCAAGACCCCGGTGGGCTTTAAGATCATGGGCCCCGACCTGGAGGTGCTCAACCGCCTGGCCACCGACGCGGAAGCCATTTTCAAGAGCCTGCCGGAGACCGCCAGCGCCTTTGCGGAGCGGGTCACCGGCGGCTACTATCTCGATTTCGCCATTAACCGCCGGAAGCGGCCCGCTACGGCCTCACCGTGGGGGACGTCCAGGACGTCATCGCCACCGCCCTGGGAGGGGAGAACATCACCCAGACGGTGGAGGGGCTGGAGCGCTACCCCGTCAACCTGCGCTATTTCCAGAATTACCGGGAAAACCTCCCGGCCCTGCGCCGCATCCTCATCCCCACCATGAGCGGCGCGCAGGTGCCCATGGACCAGGTGGCGGACATCAAGGTCCACCAGGGCCCCGATATGATCCGCAGTGAAAACGCCCGGCGTTCCGCCTGGCTCTATGTGGACATCCGGGACATCGACGTGGGCAGTTACATCGCCAAGGCCAAAAAAGCCATCAGCGACCGGCTGAAGCTGCCTCCGGGCTACAACTACATCTGGAGCGGCCAGTTCGAATACATGGAGCAGGCCCGGCAACGCCTGCAAGTCATCATCCCCATCACCCTGGCCGTCATCTTTCTCATTCTTTACGTAAACACCGCCTCCATCGCCAAGGTCTTCATCGTGCTCCTGGCGGTGCCCTTCTCCCTGGTGGGGGCCATCTGGCTGCTCTATCCTGTTGGGCTACCACCTGAGCCTGGCGGTGGTGGTGGGGCTCATCGCCCTGGCCGGATTGGACGCCGAAACGGGGGTGGTGATGCTCCTCTACCTGGATATTGCCTATCACCGCCACGAGAGCGAGGGCAGGCTTAACTCCTACCAGGACCTGGAGGACGCAGTCATGGAAGGGGCGGTGCAGCGGTTGCGCCCCAAGCTGATGACGGTGCTGGCCATCCTCATGGGCCTGCTCCCCCTGATGCACGGCCATGGCGCCGGCTCCGAGGCCATGAAACGCATCGCCGCTCCCATGGTGGGAGGAGTCGTCACCTCATTTTTCCTGGAACTGTTCATCTACCCTTCCATTTACGTGCTCTGGAAATGGCATGCTGATTTGCGCCACCTGAAACAAGCCGCTTTAACCAAAGAACTCCTTAAATAAGGCCGGGGCGGAAGAGCGGTTCAGGAATTGACGGATTTTTAAAGATGACCTGAGGGTGAGACGGGTCCCTGAAGAACCTGGCGGGTGATACCGCTAAGCCGGGGAAAGGGTTGAATTTCGGCTCAAAAAGTGGGAAGAGATATAGCTCTCGCCTGCCCTCAGGGAAGTGATGGCGGGCAACAGCTCATCTCCGGCTTGCTCTTTGAGCAGGTAGCCTTCGGCCCCGGCGGATATGGCCCGCTCCACGTACTCTTTATATTTGTGGATGGAGAGCATCAGGACCTTGACCTCCGGGTGGCCCTCCTTGACCCTCCGGGCGGCCTCTAAACCGTTCATGAAAGGCATGGAAATATCCAGGATCACCATCTGCGCCGCAGAGGTCTCCAAGAATTGCATGAGTGCCGAGCCATCGTTTAATTCGCCCACCACCAGAAATTCCGGGTTGGCTTCGATAAGGGCCTTCACTATGCGGCGCACCGGCGGATAGTCATCCACCAGAAGAATTTTATACTTGACGGGAATTTCCCGATACCATCAAGCCCTCTCCTTTCTCCGAGGGGTGGCCGCCAGGCCTGCCGCCTTGTTATTACTATAATCATCTTTTCGCTTAAAGATATATCGGTAAAACTACTCATTTCGGGGCCGGTATTATTGCCTAGTTGCGTAGCATCGCTTATTGACTCAATTTCGCACCCTGAAGAGAGCGCCGCGGCGGAAGCCTGGGCCACCTGAACTTGGCAGCCCGGGGCTCTGGCCTGGGCAGTCAGTTATTAACGGGAGCCTGAAAGGGGTTCCAGCTTTATCCCCTCTTCCCCTCCAGGGGGCGGGTGGACCGGGGATCCAGGCAGCACATTTTTAGTTCGCATCTCTTTGCCGCTCCCCTTAATACTTGGTGCGAAACTTGACTTATTGAATTAGACTCCATCATTAATAGGACAGTTAAATATTGATCCCCGGCAAGTTGCGCCCCGCGGCCATGGCCAATGATGGCGGCCACCGGCCGCCCGCGGAGCGAACCCACATGAACGAGCCCCAGACCCCTGCCATTGTCCTTTCGGTCCGCGATTACGGGGAAGCCGATCTGCTGGTGACCTTCCTTACCCCCGGGCAGGGACGCCTCACCGGCATCGCCAAACACGCCAGGAAAAGCCGGCGCCGGTTTGCCCACTGCCTGGAGCCCTTGAGCCGGGTAGTCTTCTTCTTATCTTCCCGGCCCCGCCGGGGATCTGGAGTTCTTGCAGAAAGGTGAACTGTTGCGGTCGTTTCCCTTGCTGCGCCGGGATCTGCCCCGCCTGGGGGCGGCCGCGGTGCTGGCCGAGGTGGCGGGGTGGCTGGCCGGGCCCCCGGAGGCCATCGGCGAGATCTTTGCCACCCTGGAGGCCGCCTTAGACCTGCTGAATCAAGGCGACTTACCTCCGGATTCGCTGCTGCCCGCCTTCCTGCTGCGCCTCCTCACCCTGGGGGGCTACGGCCCCCGCCTGGGCCGGTGTCTGGGTTGCGGCCGGGAGCCAGCCCCGCCGCTTAACTTCAGCATCCCCCGGGGCGGGGTCCTGTGCGGCGCTTGCCGCCCCGGGGCCCCCGGTCCCTTGCTCCCCATGAGCCCGGGGACCTGGAAACTGCTGCGGCTGGCCCAGGGGATGGATCGGGAAAAGTTGTCCCGTCTCCGCTTCCCCGGGCTGCAACGGGACCAGAGCCTGGCCGTTTTCAAGGCCTTCGTGCTCCATCACCTGGGGCGGCCCATAAAATCCTGGTCCTTCTGGGAGAAGGTGACGGCCCCGGGCCGGCAGGAGCCATGAGTACCCCCGGTAGCCCGGACCCCTAAGAGTGAGGGCCGCTCTTGCGCAGGGTCCTCAGGGGCAACCCCGGGGAAATTTTCTTTACCGGATCGGAGGATGGATCTGCCCATGCCCATCTCCAGGTGGTTCACTGTACTGATGTTGGCAGTTTTTGCGCTGCTGTTGGTCCTGGAGACCCGGCGTCCCCTGCGCCGCCGCAAACGCTCGGCGCGGGCAACGGTTCCTGGTCAACTTCTGCTTCACCGCCCTGGGCTTTGCCGCCGGGACCTTAACCGTCATGCCCGCGGCCCTGGGTCTGGCTTTTTGGGCCCAGGACCATTCCTTCGGCCTGCTACCCCTCCTCTTGCCTCGGTCCCCCTGGGCGCAGGCAGCGGTGGGGATCCTCTGGCTGGATCTCACCTTCTACTATTGGCACCGCTTCAACCACCTCCGCCCCCTCCTGTGGCGTTTTCACAACGTTCACCACGTGGACCCGGACCTGGACGTGACCACTTCCTTCCGCTTCCATTTTGGAGAAGTCCTCTATTCCACCCCCTTCCGGCTCTTGCAGGTGGGCCTGTTCGGGATTTCACCCGCCACTTTTCTTCTCTATGAGTTCCTCTTCAACTGCGCCACCATGTTTCACCACAGCAATGTCCGCCTGCCCCTGGCCCTGGAGCGCCTGCTGAATAAGGTCCTGGTCACCCCGCGCATGCACGGCATCCACCACTCGGCCGTCGGCCCCGAGACCAACTCCAACTATTCCGTGGTCTTCAGTTGCTGGGATCGGCTCAACGCCAGCCTCCGGCTCAATGTCCCCCAGGCTGAGGTGGTTATCGGGGTGCCCGCTTACCTGCGGCCCGGGGATAACCGCCTGGCCCACCTGCTGCAACTGCCCATTTTGCGCCAACGCTCCTACTGGCGCTTCCCCAGCGGCAAGGCGGCCCGGCGGCGGTATTCCCCGGAAATTCCCACCAG
Organism: uncultured delta proteobacterium; assembly: GCA_963808395.1. Lineage (GTDB taxonomy): Bacteria > Desulfobacterota > Desulfobaccia > Desulfobaccales > 0-14-0-80-60-11 > JAPLJC01. Next base: position 224,151 of record CAWEFJ010000010.1, read on the forward strand.
CGCCATGCTGGAATAACGGCCTACCCCAAACCGCATCAGGTGGGGCGGGTTTACCACCCGCCGCGGCGCCCTTGCGCCCCTCCGGGGCCGCCCTTATCTTAACTGGCAGATATTTCGGAACTGCAAGGAGGACAGGTTATGCCGCAAGCCAACCGGTTGCAGGGCCAGCACGTCGCCGTCCTGGCCGAGGACCTTTATGAAGACCTGGAGCTATGGTACCCCTTGCTGCGAGTGCGGGAAGCCGGGGGCGAGGCAGTGGTGGTGGGGCCCGGCCCCGGCAGGACCCATACCAGCAAACACGGCTACCCGGTGGAGGTGGACCGGTTGGTGGGGGAAGTGGACCCCGCCGGCTTCGACGCGGTCATCATTCCCGGGGGCTACGCCCCGGACCGTATGCGCCGCCATCCCGCCATGGTGGCCCTGGTGCGGCAGGCGGTCTTGAACCACAAGGTGGTGGCCGCCATCTGCCATGGCGGCTGGATGCTGGCCTCCGCCGAGGTGCTTCAGGGCAGGAACGTCACCTGCTTCCACGCCATCAAGGATGACCTGATCCACGCCGGGGCCCATTATCGGGACGAAGAAGTGGTGGTGGACGGCAATATCATCACCTCCCGGCAACCCAGCGACCTGCCGGCCTTCTGCCGCGCCATCCTCACCGCCCTGGCCGGCCCGGGGCGCTGAGCCGCCTGCCAGATGGCGCGCCACCGCGGCCCAGCCCGGACCAGGGTACTGTTTTCTGTTTTCTGTTTTCCGTGAAAGACAAAATCAAAACCAAAGGGCCTTTGGCACGAAAACAGAGACAGGAAACAGAAAACTGCCTTACCGGGACACGACCTCCGCGGGTCCCGGGACAGGTTATGACACCCAGGACACCCCGCCTCCAAGATGGAGACTTCGTCATTATTTATAGAATTATTACTGCAGGTTAGCCATTCAATCTCCTGGGTCCGCATCTTGCTGCCTCTGAAGAGTCCTAACCGCAGGATGCATCGTCTCTGGGAAACCGCAAAAGTTGGGCCGGGGGGTGGCAGCCTAGAAAAAAACCCTGCCGGCTAATGGGGCGGGTGGATGAAGCCGGGCTATCGGACGACCCGGGCAGGAACGGCGGTCAAGATTGGGCGCTCCCGGAAGAAGAGAAGCTGGAGCGGGCCATGCTGGCCGGCCTGATGCTGGAGGTAGTCCTGGAGACCACGCCCTGGTCCGGCGATCCCCAAGACCGTCGCCGATTCATCAAGCTCCGGGTGAGGGATTCCCTGGTGGCGCTTTTGGCCGGGCGCATCAGCCTGGACCGCTTCCGGGCCCTGCTGCACCTCCTGGACCGGTGGTTCCCCTTCTATTATCCCCTGATGCCAGCCCCACCGCCGCCGGAAGAGCCGCGGCCCTGTCCCCCGGGCGGCGGACCGGGCGCCGCCTCTACCTCTTCCCAAACCCTGGTGCGCCAGGGCGGCCTCCAAGGAGTGGCTGGAGAAGACCGGCAGCGAGATCCTGCCCCGGCGGCCGCAACGCAAACTCCATCCGCAGGGCCTGCAAGATTTTCTGCTACGCACCCGGGGCCGCTGGTTTCGAGTGAAGGAGCTGGCCCAAGACTTCGACATCGATGGCAAGACCGCCTGGGAATACCTGCAGAAATTGCAGCAGGCCGGGTTATTGCTCCATAACGGCAGAAGGTCCGCGGCGGTGCGCTACCGCCTGGCGGATGCCTTCCTGAAGGTGAGGCTGGCGGCGCTTACCCGCCGGGTGGCCCTGGCCCTGGCCCCGGCCGGGCTCCCCGAGGTCCCGGACCGGGCAGTTGGTCGAATGGCTGGCGGCCACCGCCGGGGAGCCCTTCTGGGAGGAGAGCTGGCCCCATCTGACCGGCGCGGCGCCCAGAGATCATCAATCATCTGAAAAACGCCGCAGTCCTGGAGGAGGTCTGCCAGGTCGGACCGGCAAACCCTGCTGCGCCTCCGGCGCCAATGGCTGCAAGAATAGTTTTCTGTTTTCTGTTTTTCGGTTTTTTCGCAAGAGAAAGGATCAGTTTTTGGCGGGCAGGTCGGCGGCGCGCTCTGCTTTTTTTCCAAAGATCCAACCGGTGGCAAAAGTCAAAAAGGTGCCGATCAACAACAGCCAGGTCCATCCCAGCGGGAAGATGTTCTTCTCGGAGAGAATCAACAGAACCAGCATGCCCAGGGCGGACAAGAGCCATGGCGACGACATTGACCCGGTTGCATCGCCTTTTGGTGAGAAGACCGAGGAGAAAGACTCCCAGTAAAGATCCGTAGGTGACCCCGCCAATTTTAAAGGCGAGCCAGAGGAATTTTTCAAAATGGCTGAAAAAGTAGGCGATGAACGCCAGGATAATGCCAAAAATAACCACACAGACTCTGGAAATTAACAGATAGTGGCGTTCAGTTCCCGACTTAAAAATCACCGGACGATAGATGTCCGTGACAAATGAAGTGGTCAGGGAACCTAAAGGCGAGTCAAGGCTCGCCATCACCATCGCCGCGAGCATCAGCCCTCGCATCACGGGGGGCATGGCCTGCTCGATAAAATGGGGAAAAATTTTGTCCAATTTTGCCGGCAGAGGCATCCCGGGATGCTGGGCATAGAAGGCATAAAGGCAGGCGCCCACCGAGAGGAAGATGAGCATCATCAGAAAACTGCCGATGGGGGTCAGCAGCATGGTTTTCTGGCTTTCTTTTCTGGTTTCCACGGTCAGCAGCCGCTGCATGGACTCCTGATCGGTGCCAAAGGCCGCCATGGAGCCAAAAAACCCGTTCAAAGTCGCCAGCACAAAGAGATTGGGGTCCGTGAACAGGCTCTTCAGGAAGGCCGCCGAGTCCGGATTCCGCCAGGCCCGGTCCCCAGTTGAAGATTTTCAGTTTTCCGGCGGCGCCGGCAATGGCCACCACGGCCGCGGCGCCGCCGTCAATGCGGGTGAGCAGGAAGCCGATGGCCACCACTCCCGCAATTACGTAGGTCAGGCCTTGCACCACATTGGTCCAGACCACCGCCTTGATCCCGCCCCAGGCGACATAGAGAATGCAGATGACCGAAAACAGCAGGATAGTCGGCAGGATAGGCCAGCCGATCAAGATGCTCACCGCCAAACAAGCTACCATCAGCCGGACGCCGGAAGCCAACAGACGCGTGATGAAAAACAGGATGGAGCCGGCGATTTGGGTTTCCGGTCCGAAGCGATGTCTTAAAAATTCATAAATGGAGGTGCAGTTATAGTGGTAAAAAGCCGGGATAAACAGAAAGGCGATGACGACCCGGGCCAGAAAAGAGCCGATAAAAAACTGGGCATATTCCCAGTTTTCCATATAGGCGATGGCGGGAACCGCGATCAGGGTGACGGCGCTGATTTCCGTGGCCACAAACGCCAGACCGGCCGCCCACCAGGGGATTTTCCTCCCCCCCAGGAAAAAGTCAGTGGTGGATTTTTCTTCTCTGCCGAAGTAAAAGCCGACAAAAATCACCAGAACGAGAAGCACCAACAGGACCGAGTAATCCTGCCAGGTCAGACTGCTGCCGCTGGAAAAAAGGTTGTGGATTTCCATAAGAACCAAACTATCGTATCAAAAAATTATTTGTATGGTTAAAATGATCTCACCATGAAACTAGCAGAACTTGTGGGAGAACGGCTGGTCATCGGCATTCCCGGAACCAGGATCACTCCGGAGATTGTCCGTCATTTTCAGGAGCTGCATGCCGGCGGGCTGATTCTCTACCGGATCAATTTCGACTCGCCGCCGCAGCTTAAAAAACTGATTGCCGATCTGGAAGAGGCTCTGGGCCGCAGACTGCTGGTGACGGCAGACCATGAAGGCGGGCGGGTCATCATGTTCCGGGACGGCATTACCGTGTTCCCGGACAATCTGGCGGTGGGACGCGCCGGAAAAATCGACTATGCCAGGCAGCAGGGCGAGATCGAGGCGAAAGAACTGCGCAGGCTGGGGCTGGACGTGAATCTGGGGCCGGTGCTGGATGTCTTGACCGAGGCTTACAGCCCCAATATCGGCATCCGTGCCTACGGCAAGGATTGGCGATTGGTGGCGGAGATGGGCGCGGCGCGGATCGCCGGCATGCAACAGGGCGGCCTGTCAGCCTGCGCCAAGCATTTTCCCGGCAAGGGTCATGCCCCCGTGGATGCCCATCTGGGACTGCCGGTCATCCAATCCACCTGGCAAGAGATGGAGGAGGTGCATCTTAAGCCTTTCGTGAAGGCGATCGCAAGCCGGGGTCGATCTGGTGATGTCTTCTCATCCCTACTATCCCAAACTCGATCCTGATCCCAAAAAGATCGCCACCTTTTCCAGAAGAATTATTTACGATTACCTCCGCCGTGAGCTCAATTTCCAGGGGGTCATTGCCAGCGACGATCTGGAAATGGGCGCGATCAAGGCGCTCTGCCCCATCGGCGAAGCGGGGATTTTAGCTGCCGCGGCGGGACATGATCTGCTGCTGGTTTGTCATGACCTCCAGGCCCAGAAAGAGGTTTACGATAAACTGCTCGAGGCCTATAAAAGCAAGCGACTGCCCCTGACAGAACTGGAGGAGAGCGTCGCACGGATCAAGAGATTGAAATTAAAGAGAGAACAAAGATTTGCCGGGGGAGAACCCGGCGCCGAACCAGCCGGCGCCCTGCTGGCGGCCAGGATCTGCCGTGAATCCGTCCAGGTTCTCCAAGATGAGAGAAAATTATTGCCGCTGCAGGCGCGGGCAAAAAAGCATTGGCGTTATCTTTCCGCAATTTTCATCTTTCGATGCGAAGATCATGATCGAAAAGGAAGTCTTGCCGGAAAAGGAGTTTGTCCGGCAGGAGTTTCAGAAATTCGGTCTTGATCCCGAGATTCAAATAGTCTCCATCGAGCCGGCGGCGGCAGAAATTCAACAGGCGGTGCACCTGGCCCAAAACTCAGACCTGACCATCCTCTTCTGCTTTGACGCGCATCTCTATCCCTCCAATAAAAAACTGCTGGAGGCGCTCCAGGATGCCGCCCGAGAGCTGGTGGTGGACCTGTTGCGCGACCCTTATGACGCGGCTTATATTCAGGAAGGCGTGGCCTGCCTGACCGATTTCGGCTGGAGGGCCTGCCAGATCAGGGCCGCCATTGAAAAGATTTGCTCTTCTCCGCCAGGGACTGGACCGGAGACGGGAGGGCTGAGTTGCAGATCAGGAGCAATATCCAGGAAGGCGGGGCGTAAATAGATAGCAGATAGTTGCCTTTTAAAATAATTTTCTTAATTTTATCTCAGTAAACATCGTTGCCTAACGATGAAGGTATCCAGATGAAAAAGTGCCTTTTTTGCTCCGCACCCCTAACACGACACAATCGTAGCAGGGAGCATGTAATCCCAAGGTGGCTCTTATCCCATCTTGAAGTTCAAGATGAGAGATTCATAGGGAAGCATTGGAGTTACCCAAATGAACCGACTATCATCTTTAGCGAAAGGAAACATGATTTCCTCTCTCTGGTTCTTGGCAACGCCTGCAAGGATTGTAATACAGGCTGGATGGCGCAACTTGAGAAAGACACAAGACCCCTTTTGGAAGCACTTTTGACTGGGCATTCCATGATGCTAACACGTGAACAGTGCAATATTCTCGCAAGATGGACCTTCAAAACCGCAGCGGCGGGGAACTACTCAGTTAGCTACAAAAAAATCGTAACTCTTGAGCACATTCATCAGTTCTTCATTACTGGTCAGTTACCCGAGAAATGCCACCGTTGATTTTGCCTGGTGCTATAATGTAGGTATTCATTGGATTTTGGGTGGCAACAAAAAGTTCGCTTCATTATCAAGGAAAATGACAGAGTCACAAAAATGGGCAAGCTATGTTATTACCCTTCAATTAGGCCACGTCTTGCTCAGGCTCGCCTGGGTACCAGTTGAAGGGATTAAGGCTGCCATTCTCCCTTCAAATGTTGTATATCGCATCTTCCCACAGGACAGCTCAGAAATCCAGTTAGTGAGAGGACGCATCTTCAAAGACGACGCGCAATTTCATTTCATGGCGACGATACTCGCAGAGGAAGGTGTTTTTCCAAATAATCTTGACTTACCTCCTGTGGCGGAGCCGTCCTCGAAGAGCAATCCTCGCTATGTCGTCTGGAATGGCAGCACTCTAACCGATTATCATTGGGACGGAATTCATGACTGCGCGGTCTGTTCCGATATGCGCCTGATCTCGGTGCAGAAAGTGTGCAATACTTTCTAAGCCACGGAATAGAGCCGATCATTCTGTTCACATGCCAGCGGGGGCAGCCGGCGCTGGAAGTCAACACGGTAGACCAAGGCTGGCGCGGACTGGGCTCATACTGTTTTTTAAAAGTTCTGGCTAAGAACCCTGCTATTTGTATTCGCGAACTAATCACATCTATGAACGACCTTATTGCTGAGATGGGCTTCGACCAGGTTTCTGAGGTTATCTGCAAAGAAGACCTTCTTGACCATGAATTTTTTGAAAAAGATAATTCTTACAACAAATGTATATTTATCGGTTTCTATGACATATGTCGCACACCTACTGAGCCGGGAGACTATATCATTGATCACGATGAGTTATCACCATAGATAATGAGGGAGAACGATGCCGCAGAACAGACACGAAGAGTTCCTCGCTATGCTTATGACGGAACTTCCTGAGACCCGCATTATGGAATTTCGGGAACGTTCATTGGGCACAATTTGGGGCGTAATTGTCTCCGGCATCAAGACCGTCACCATTGGTGCGCTTTGGAGGGTATTCGACGCCTGGGTTAATCGCTACGCTAACGCTTCTATCAAGATCTCCTATCGTACCGAGGACGACAAGGTGGTGGAGGTTACCTATACGAAGCTAACGAGGCTGGAGGCTGAACAGGTGCTGACTCGACACCCCCCTTGTATCGATCGGCCGATCAAGATTACACTGCCACCCTCCGAATAGGCTCTATACCACGTCATTTGCCACGATCGGCAATTATCCCCAAACCGGAAAAAGTTGCAGGTTTGATCTGGATAATGGAACGATTTCAGACCCACTTGATGAGCGCCTTAATGGCAGCAATCCTCCCAGGAGGATTAGTGGAATGTTTCGCTTCAAGATCAAAAAAAAACCGCGGTGGTTAACCCACCGCGGTTTTGTATCTGTCCCCAGGGATTATTCCTGGCCCGCTCCGGGGGCTGCTTATTCCTTTTCCTTTTCCTTGTCCTTGTCCTTGTCCTTGTCCTTGTCCTTGTCCTTTTCCTTCTTGGGTTCGCCGTGGTCCAGTCTCTTGCCAATGAGCCAGGCCGGGTTCATCGGGTATTCGTTCGGGTCGAAGATGACCCAGTAGAAATGCCAGACGACGATGGCCAGCGTGGCCAGCACGGCTTCGTAGAAATGGATGACTTGAGCCACGTCGTGCCAGATCTTCGGCAACATGCGCAGGACGGTTTCGGTGAAGATCAGCATCGCGCCGGTGACGATCATGACGAACGATCCCCACATCAGCGCCCAATACTCGGCCTTCTCGGCGTAATTCCAACGGCGTGTAGGTGGCGGGGTCTTGGTCAGGCCGATGTTGTAAAGCAGTTGGCCGACGCCATCTTTCATGTCGTGGAACCGGAACCAGTGTTCTTTGACGTAAGCGCGTCCGCGCGGCGTGCAGAACAGCGCGACCAGATGGACGAAAAACAGCCCGATAAACGCCCAGCCCGCGATGCGGTGGATCATGCCGCGAATGTGGGCGCCATTTTCCAGCAGCTTGAATGGCCAACTGAAAAACGCATCGGGATACTTGTGGACGAAGCCAGTATACACGAGTGTGATGAACAGGATCATCAGGCTCAGGTGTTGGTACCGGACCCACTTGGTCATGCGCACTTCGCTGTCCGCCGACTCCCGGACTTTCCGGATGTGCGCCCGCGTCTTGGCGATGTAGTCCAAGGCGTTGAACGCCAACATGCCGCCAATCGTCAACACGATGATGACGATGTAAAATAGACTAATAAAGTTCACCAGCCACGGCTTGCCCTTCTCGGCGCCCGGCAGGTTGTGAATCTTAATCTCACCTTTCGCGAGTCGTGTGCCGATACCGGCATGACACTTGCCGCAGGTCTGCGGCAGGTTCTTCTGGTTCACCGACGACAGCGGATCGCTCGGCGGCAACACATCATGAAATCCGTGGCACGACGCGCAGTTGGCCACCGTCATCTCGCCAAACTGCTGCGCCAGACCATGAAAACTCTGCATGTACGTCTCCACGACCTTCGACGACAACTGGTACCGGCCCGCGATGCGTTCCGAGCCGTGACACTGCCCGCACGTCTCCGGAATATGCGCACCAGAAACTTTGGAACTGGCTTCTTTGACTGCCTGAATCGTGTGTTCGCCGTGACAATCCGTGCAAACCGGGGCGTCCCGAATGCCACTGGCAACCGCCTTGCCGTGCACGCTGCGCTGGTAGGTGTTCTTGACGTTTTCGTGACACTTGCCGCACGTGCCGGGAATGTTCTGCCAGTAAAGCTTCGAGGCCGGGTTGGTGGACTTGTGCAGATCGTGCGACCCGTGACAATCCGTGCAGACCGCCGCCTGCATGATACCGCGTTTCTCCAACGCCACGCCGTGCACGCTGCGGTCGTACGTCACGACTGGCGCGCGCTGATTGAGATTGAACTTCTCCATCTCCGCGGTATTGCCATGGCAACGACCGCAGGTCTGCGGAAGGTTCGCGCGGTAGACCGGCGACAGCGGGTTCCGGTAGTTCAACAACGTATGCGAGTGTCCGTGACAATCCTTGCATGAGGCGGCTTCGGATTCGCCCTTGGCGACCGCCTGACCGTGGTCGCTTTTCAGGTAAATCTCCGTCTCCACCCGGTGACAGGCGCTGCAAGCCACCGGCTTGTGCGTGTAACCGTCCGGATGCGGCAACTCGGTGATATCGGCATGGCAACTGGTGCAGAGATTCTTGCCGTGGATGGACGCCCCGTATTCCTTCTCATCCACAAACAGCGACACCACCTCGCCGGCCTTGTTGGTCTTGGTCAGTTCCTTGACGCTGTGACAGGCGAAACAATCCGAGTTGTCTAACGCGCGAGCCGTACCGGCAGCCATCAGCAATAGCGCCAATAAACCAGCCGCTCGCAGCAGCGTTTTCACGGTTTGCCTCCCGGCACGGCGGGTGGAGTGATAGCCGGGGGCGTCGTCGGTTCGTGAGTATTTAACCGCGACGTCATCGCGTACACGATCAGTGCCAACAAAATCAATCCGAGGCCGAAGAACACGTAGCTGAACGAACGGTGAATGTTCTTCCACTTCTTCCATTCATCCTTGACCCGATAATCTTCCAGCCGGTTTTCCGCAACGAACCGGTTGTACCAGTGCTCACGCTCATGAAGCATTTCTGTCTTCGAGATGCGACCGGAGAAGATCACGGTGTCCATCGGGAATTTCCCCAGCCGGAAATGCGTGTTGAAGAAGTGGAATGTGAAAATGAATCCTGCCGCCAGCAACGACTCATCGGAGTGCACCACCGAGCGCGAGGTTGATCATCCATCCCGGCATGAACCGTGTGAAGAATACCGGGTACTACATCACGGTTAGGGTTATTAAAACGAATGATGCTATGACCAGCAAGGATGCTATCCGGGTCATATACTACCCTCTTTCATCCACTATATCCATTAAAATGTATGGACCCTATTTTTTCCACCATTAATCATCTTCTAACAAAAATCAATGTAAAAATTATCTCAAATGATGACCTGCCCCCGGCAATCATACCAGGTTCTCGGTTAGGATTGGGACTATCTCAGCCAAGAGATCCCGCCAAAGGGGCGTTGGCAGGAATAGCTGATCACTTGCCAAATCCGGCAATTATCCCCAAACCGGAGAAAGTTGCAGATATGATCTGGATAATGGAACGCTTCCAGACCCTCTTGAGGAGCGCATTAATGGCAGTAATCCTCCCAGGAGGATTAGTGGAATGTTTCGCTGCAAGATCAAAAAAAACCGCGGTGGTTAACGCACCGCGGTTTCGTATCCGTCCAAAGGGATTATTCCTTGCCCTCTCCGGGGGCTGCTTATTCCTTGTCCTTGTCCTTGTCCTTGTCTTTGTCCTTGTCCTTTTCCTTCTTGCCGCGTTCGCTCTCCTCGGGCACGACTTCCTCTACAACCGGGGCCTCTACGATAACCTCCTCTTTCTTGGGCGCGGCAGCAATGGCGATGACCTCATCCAGGTCGGCCAGGATTTTCACCTTGTCTGAAAGGACGATATCGCGCACGCGCACGCCGTCACCGATTTCGGCCAGGCCGGAGATGTCAACTACGATGCGCTCCGGCAGGTCCTGCGGCATGCACTCGACCTCGATCCCGGTGAGGCCGTGGTGGATCAGGGCGTTGAAGTTCTTGACCGCCGGGGCCGTGCCGGTCAGCTCGATGCCGACCTTGGCGTGCATCTTCTCAGTGAGCAAGACGATCTGAAAGTCCACATGCACCAGGCGGTTCTTGATAAAATCGCGCTGCTTCTCCCGCACCTGCGCCAAGTGCCGCGTCCCATCCAGGTCGATGGTCACCAGACTGGACGAGGTCAGGCGGGACAACGTCTGCGACCCCTCATAGGCATCCAGCAGGATCGGAGTCGTCTCGATGCCGTGCCCATACAGCACCGCCGGGAGTTTTCCCTGGCGGCGCAGGGCGCCCACCTTCTTGCCGACCACCTCACGTTTCCTAGCCTTCAGAACAATTTTCTCCATCTTGATTACTCCTCGAGCGCCTCTCACCCAACTGACCACGACAGACTCAATCAGTCGGATTACCTTCGCTCTTCTCTAGTGGTTTTGCAGAGACAGCCGCTGGGGGCTGCTCAGGAAAGCCTGTGGTATTCGGCAAAACAGGAAAATGGCCTTAGCTTTGGTCTCTCAACAGGAAAGGCGGCCCGGAAGCCGCCTCTTGACCACCGGAAATCAGGCGGCGAAAAGTGTATGCTGCCCACCTGGGGCCGCCTGAGCCCCGTTAATGCCGGTAACCGCCACCGCCAGATCCGCCTTTTTGTTGCGGCCTGGCTTCGTTGACTGTCAGCGGGCGCCCGTCTAAATCCCGGCCGTTGAGCATGGAAATGGCATTCTCGCCTTCCAGCTTGGTTTCCATCTCCACAAATCCGAAGCCCCGGGGCTGACCCGTTTGGCGGTCGGTGATGATCTTGGCCGAGGTCACTTCACCGGCCTCGGAAAATAGAGTCTGCAGCTGTGTTTCGGTGGTCTCGTGGGACAGATTGCCCACATACAATTTTGTACTCATATCTTCTCCTCGTTGATCTTGCCGGGATGGACCTGCCGAAGTCTTTTGCCGGCAGGTCTTTCCCATTCCTTGGGGCAAAAAATGCCGGAACTCCATGATCCGGAGACCACGGAGTTCCGATAATCAGCAGTTTTGCTTAGAGCTTTACCACGTTTTGGGCCTGAGGACCCTTGGGACCCTGGGTTACTTCAAATTCCACCGACTGTTCTTCCGCCAGGGAGTGAAAGCCCTCGCCTTGGATGGCGCTGTGATGCACGAAGACATCGGGGCCTTCTTCCCGGGAGATGAAGCCAAAACCCTTGGAGTCGTTAAACCATTTTACCGTACCAGTTTCCTTCATTGTGAAACCTCCAACAGATACTACAATGATATCCCGCCAAAAAAGCAGGGCGCACAGCAGTCAGGCAAAAAAAATCGTCCGGGAGACTTAGCAACCCGTCCGATCATTGTCCAGGACTCATGGCCCGGCTTTCAGTCTGACATGCTAAACTGCGTAGATTCTACAAGAGAATGGCTCAATGTCAAGCTAATTAAAATAAACGCCGGACCTATGCCTCAATTAGCCCGGGTCTAATTAGGCCCATGGCAAGCCCCTGGAACATAATGGGGGAAGATTAATTCCACCTGAACCAAACCTTATCCCCCGAGGAGAAGGCTAGGCTAGGAAGTAGAATCCTACGTTATAACTGTAGCCGCAGGCTTAGCTCTCCGCAAGCAGGCCGTAGGGGCCGGATTGATGCATACTGTATAAGAATCCACCAGTTAAATTAAGTAGAGAAATGAGAGGTATCAGATGCGCAAGCGCATTATCGGTCATGGCCCTCGTGAGGCCGCAGCCGTCGAGCCGGTCTGGCTGGACCTTGAACGCCTGGCACAGGTCGAAATCACCTCCGAAGATGCCGGCTACCCGATTGAAGCGGCGCTGATTCCGGGTGCGGGCTCTGGTTGGCGGGCCGCGCAGCCAGGGGAGCAGACAATCCGCCTGCTGTTTGATGAGCCGCTGAGACTCAAGCTGATCCGCCTGGCGTTCTCTGAAGATGAGCAGGAGCGCACCCAGGAATTTGTTTTAGGGTGGTCGCCGGACGGCGGTCAGTCGTACCGGGAGATTGTGCGTCAGCAGTACAACTTCAGTCCGCCGGACGCCGGGCGCGAGGTCGAAGACTACAGCTCGATCTCGACGGGGTAACCGCGCTTGAATTAAAAATTGTTCCGGACATCAGCGGGGGGGGCGCCCGGGCATCGCTGGCGCAACTGCGCCTTGCCTAGTTATCAGACTGACTTCGGCCCTTAGTGCAAGGCGGCCTAGCCTAACAAAGCGCGGCAGCCGACGCGCCGGGTCAAAGGAGAAGGTGAGATGAACGAAGAGGAAGCCAAAAAGGAAATAGCCCAAGCAAAAGAGGAACTTCTGAAAGCGAAAACCAAACTAAAAGAATTAAACGCTAAACTAATGGAACTCTCGGAGGTGATGGAGAAAATAGAAGCCGTGCAAGGCCGGCTGCAGAAAGTAGAAGAGAAACTGTTTATCGACAGTTTTAGCAAAAAATCGTCTTTCGACCGCCTCGACAATGGGAAAGATTAGGGGTGGAAAAAGCCGCGCAACCCTGGCCCGGGCATTCACTAGCCTTTATCCTGGATAGCGCCGGAAGAAGAGGGTTCCAAGGGCGCCTCCACTGACCTGCCCCGGAGCGCCGCGGGAACCTCTATCTGCCGCTCCCGGATGATGGCCGTGGCCTTTTCCCGCACTATCCCTCTCATATCGAAAAGATCCTCTCCCTCGACGCAGGTCACGAAATATTGCTTGAACCTTGTCGGGTTTTGTCTCCACATCCCGAGCAATTGGGTCCAGACCTGACGCCGGTACGAGGGCCGCAATCCTTGCCACCAGAGGACTTTGAAAAAAGACTTGAGTTCGATTAATATCCGGCGCAACGTCAATCCCTGGCCGGGGACGCGGCCCTTTGGCAAGGCGGCCCCGGCGCCGACTGCCGGGGCCCGGCGAAGCGGCCGCATGGCCAGATAATAGCGGTAGGCCCTGGCCAGGTAACGGGATGGTTCATACAGGTAGTCCCAGGCCTCGATGTATTCCTGCATGATCTCGGCTTCCGGCCGATCCGGTTCGTAGTTCAAGGCCGAAAAGGTCCCTGAGTCATCTCCCACATCCCGGCGCAGCCGCCCTTCCCTCTCCAATCGATGCCACAGGCTGGTATGCGGCGAGGCCTGCAGGACCCCAAGCATGGTCACGGGTATGTCAGTCTGTTCTATAAAGGCGCAGATGCGCTGGCCGGCCCCTTTGGTTTCCCCGTCCAGACCGATGATGAAACTGCCGATAACCTCCAGGCCATTTTTCTTAAGGGTGTACAGCGATTCCAGGAGCGGGTTCTTGATGTTGTGATATTTGTGGCTGGTTTGCAGGACCTTCTCATCCGGAGACTCGATCCCGATAAAAACCTCCCTCAGGTTGGCCGCGGTCATGAGGTCGATCATTTCCGGATCCTGCCCCAGGTTCACCGAGGCCTGGGTCAAGAACCGGTAAGGTTCACCCCGACTCCTCAACCAGGGGGTGAGTTCTTGCAGGAAGGCCCGGGCGTGCTTCTTACTGCCGATGAAGTTGTCATCGCAAATGAACACGGATCCCCTGGCCCCGAGCCGGTAGAGGGTTTCCAGTTCGGCGATGACCTGCTTCGGGGTCTTGTAACGGGGCTTGCGTCCGAAAAGGTTTACCACATCGCAAAATTCACAGTCAAACGGGCAGCCGCGAGAAGTCTGAATCGTACAGGTGGCGTAATCCTGCAGCCGCAACAGATCAAACCGCGGGATCGGCGAGGTCGCCAGGTCCGGCTTCCCGGGGTTTTCGATGATCCCGGTCTTTCCCTGTCTCATCGCCTCCAAGAGCAAGGGAATCGTATTCTCGCCCTCGCCCCGCACCACAAAATCACATCCCGCCTCCAGGACTGCCTCAGGGAGTGAAGTGGGGTGGGGTCCACCGGCTACGACGATTTTCCCCCGGAGCTTGGCTTCTTTCACCAGGGCCAACAAGCCCGCCCTTTGAATGTACATGGCCGATAGCAAAACCAGATCGGCCCACTGCCAATCTTCCTCCGTCAGGCGCCTGGTGTTGAGATCGGCCAGACGCAGTTCCCATGCCGCGGGCAGCAAGGCTGCCACCGTGAGCAAACCCAAGGGTGGATTAACCGTTTGGTGACCCCGGAGCCGGCAAGATTTCTGGAAACTCCAAAAGGAAAGGGGAAATTCGGGGCAGATCAACAAAGCCCGCATAGCGGTAAATCTCCTCACTAACCGCCAGTCGGCGGCAACCAGGCGTTGGCTGATTAACTCGGTGGTCTAAACTAGTTTTCGAACTTCGCTACCGTTGTCTGGGCGCGAGCACCCCACTCATGAGGGCATGATATCACAAAACTTCCCCGAAACCTCTCGCCGCCGTATGAGAAGATAGGGCGGAGAAGAAATTCAGACTCCACTGGATCAATTTCCCGCCCTGAATAATAAATGGAGTCATAGGAAGGAAGGTCCTGGTATTTTAACGGGAAACCGTCTTTATCCCGCCGAGAGTTTTGTGTTATGGTGGGCAAATGCCTGATAGGGAGGTGTGAGAGGACCCGATGATCCGAGACGTGCAACACGAAACCATGCCCCGGGAGGCCCTGGAGGCCTTGCAGCTTAAACGCCTGCAGGCGGTGGTGGAGCGGGTCTACCACCTGGTGGACTTCTATCGCCGGCGCATGGACCAGATGGGAGTAAAACCGGAACATATCCGCACCCTGGCCGACCTCAAGGAGCTGCCCTTCACCACCAAGCAGGACCTGCGGGACAATTACCCCTTCGGCATGTTCGCGGTGCCCATGGAGCAGGTGGTGCGGATCCACGCCTCCTCCGGCACCACCGGCAAACCCACCCCGGTGGCCTACACCCAACGGGACCTGGAGACCTGGTCGGAGCTGATGGCCCGGACCCTGGCGGCCACGGGGGCCCACCGGGGCGACATCGTCCATAATGCTTACGGCTACGGCCTGTTCACCGGGAGGGCTGGGGGCCCACTACGGGGCCGAGCGGTTGGGGGCGGCGGTCATCCCGGTCTCCGGCGGCCAGACCCGGCGCCAGATTATGCTCATCCAGGATTTCGGCCCCACTGTCATCTGCTGCACCCCCTCCTTTGCCCTGTACCTGGCGGAGGTGGGCCAGGAGATGGGAGTGGAGTTTGCCAAGACCAAGCTCAGGATAGGGATATTTGGGGCCGAGCCCTGGACCGAAGGCATGCGACAGGAGATCGAGAAGCGCCTTCACCTTGATGCATTGGACATCTATGGTCTGTCCGAGATCCTCGGTCCGGGGGTGGCCATCGAGTGCGTCGAGGCCAAGAGCGGCCTGCACATCTTTGAAGACCATTTCCTCCCGGAGATCATCAATCCGGCCACCTTGGAAACGGAGCCCGCCGGAGCGACGGGGGAGCTGGTCATCACCACCCTCACCAAAGAAGCCTTCCCATTGCTGCGCTATCGCACCCGGGACGTCACCTCCCTGAACTACGCCCCCTGCAAATGCGGGCGCACCATCGGCCGCATCAGCCGTTTTCAGGGCCGCTCCGACGATATGCTCATCATCCGGGGGGTCAACGTCTTCCCCTCCCAGATCGAATCAGTGCTCATGGAGACCCCGGGGGTGGCGCCCCATTACCAGCTCATCGTGGACCGGCAAGGGCAATTGGACACCCTGGAGGTCCAGGTGGAGGTGGATGAGGCCGCCTTCTCCGACGAGGTCAAGCAGTTGCAGGCCCTGGCCCAGGGCATCCAGAGGAAGATCAAGGATTACTTTACCGTCTCGGTCAAGGTGAAACTGGTGGAACCACAAAGCATCCCCCGCAGCGAAGGCAAGGCCAAACGGGTCATCGATAAAAGGCAGTCATAGTAGCCAGTAGTCAGTAGTCAGTAGCCAGTAGTCAGAAGTCAGTCGAAGAAGTGGGGTGTTTGGATAAGCCGGTACGATCCTTTCGGAATTTGCTATCCTGGCGCAAGGCCATGGCTTTGGTTATAGAAATTTATGAGGTGAGTCATCAATTTCCAAGTTTGAGAAAATATGGGAAAAGATTGTTCAGTTTCTCTTTTACTGGCTACTGGCTACTGGCTACTGACTACTGAGCACTTAGGGGGTACCCTATGAAAGTCGAACAGATCTCGGTATTCCTGGAGAACAAGGCGGGGCGCCTGGCCGAAGTCACCCGGGTCCTGGGGGAAGCCGGCATCAACATCCGGGCCCTGTCTTTGGCCGACACCACCGACTTCGGCATCCTGCGCCTCATCGTGGACCGATACGATAAGGCCCGGGAGGTCCTGAAGGCCAAGGGCTTTACGGTGGGCAAGACCGAAGTGGTGGCGGTGGAGGTTCCGGACCGCCCCGGCGGCCTGGCCCTGGTGCTGCAAATCCTGGCCAAGGCCGGAGTCAACGTGGAATACATGTACGCCTTTGTGCAGCACAGCGGCAAGAACGCGGTGATCATCTTCCGCTTCGACAACCTGGAGCACGCCATCAGCCTCTTGCAGCAGGAAGGCATCCACATTTACAAGGGGGAGGAAGTCTACCGCCTGTAATGGTCCGGCCGCGGCGGCGAACTTTATAAGGGGAGCGGAAAAGAGAATAAATTCCCCTTCCAGCTTCCCCATGGGAGAGATAAGGGACCCGTAATGCTTTATAAGCAATGCTGTCCTCACTTAAGCACCAAGATGATGCATCATTGCTGGTCTCTCAGGAAGCCGGAGATCAGAATCTCTAAGACGAGAGTTGGCTCTGCTCGAGGCACGCTCAATAGAAATTAAGCGGAAGGAGGGTTTATGAGAACCAAGACCTGGTTGGTTGGCTGGGCTTTGGCCCTGGCCGGCCTGATCCTGGCCCCGGGCTGCGGCCCGGGCAGCAAGTCTGAGCCTTACGTTATCGGCGGCATCTTTTCCATCACCGGCCCCCAATCCTACCTGGGGGAACCGGAGCGCAATTCCATGGAGATGGTGGCCGAGGAAATCAATGCCAAGGGCGGTCTCAACGGCCACCCCCTGAAGCTGGTGATTTACGATGACGAAGGCGACGTTACCAAGGCCCGCCTCGATGCGGAAAAGCTCCTGCAAAAGGACCAGGCCCTGGCCATCATCGGACCCAGCCTCACCCCCACCTCCATGACGGTGCTGGAGATTACCCAGAAGGCCAAGGTGCCCCTGATCTCTTGCGCGGCCGCGGCTTCCATCACCTCCCCGGCCAATGAACGCGCCTGGGTCTTCAAGACGGCCCAGACGGACCAGATGGCGGTGAGCCGCATTTACCAGTATTGTCAGAAACATGGGATCGCCAAGGTCGCCATCCTCACCGTGTCCACCGGCTTTGGGGTGGCGGGTAAGGAGCAGCTTCTCTCCCAGGCGGCCAAATACGGCATCGAGGTGCTGGCCCAGGAGGTCTTTGGGGAAAAAGACACGGATATGACCCCGCAGCTCACCAAGATTAGGGGAACGGCGGCCCAGGCGGTGATCTGTTGGGGCACCGGTCCGGCCCCGGCCCTGGTGGCCAAGAACCTGAAGGAGTTGGGCCTGACCCTGCCCCTGATCCAGAGCCACGGCGCCGCCTCGAAAAAGTTCATCGAACTGGCCGGCGATGCGGCGGAAGGCGTCGTCATGCCCGCCGGCAAGTTGGCGATCTACCAGCAATTGCCCGACTCCGACCCGCAAAAGGCCGTGTGTAAGGAATACGCCGAAAAATACCAGGCCAGGTTCAAGGCCCCGGAATCCAGCTTCGGCGGCTATGCCTATGACGCCCAGAGGATGCTGGACCAGGCCCTGATGAAGGCGGGCCGCGACCAGGCAAAGATCCGGGACGCCCTGGAAGGCATCAAAAACTTCCCGGGGGTCAGCGGCGTCTTCAACATGAGTCCCGAAGACCACAACGGCCTAACCCCCGACGCCTTTGTGATGGTGAAGATTGAGAAGGGCCAGTTCACCTTGACAGATTAACGGATAGTGGTCAGTGGTCAGGGGCGGAAAGGATCGAGCCCCTGGCCACTGGCCACCTCACTGACTACTCCCTTGCCAATCCTTGCCCCACTGCTGCAATACTTCATCTCCGGCCTGACCAACGGCGCCATTTACGCCCTCATTGCCCTGGGGTTCGGCATCATCTTTAATACCACCACCATCATTAACTTCGCCCAGGGCGAGTTCGTGATGCTGGGGGCCCTGTGCGCCATCAGCATCTACCACCTGGCCCCTTCCCTGCCCCTGGCCTTTCTGGGCGGAGTCATCATCGTCTCCCTGGTGGGCCTGGCCTTTGAGCGGCTGGCCTTGCGCCCGGTGGGCGAGGCTTCCCCCCTCACCCTGATCATCATCACCGTGGGCGCCGGGGTCTTCTTCAAAGGGGTGGCCATGCTCCTGTGGGGCAAAGAATCCTATACCCTGCCGCCCTTTTCCGGAGAGGCCCCGCTGCACCTGGGTCCGGCCACCATTCTGCCGCAGAACCTCTGGATCCTGGGGCTGACCCTGGTCCTGGTGCTGGCCCTGGAGGCTTTTTTCCGCCTTACCCTGAGGGGCAAGGCCATGCGGGCCTGCGCCTATAATCCCCGGGCCGCCCGCCTGGTGGGCATCGCCGCCAGCCGCATGGTGCAGTTCTCCTTTGCCCTTTCCGCCCTCCTGGGGGCCGGAGCCGGCATCCTCATCGCCCCCCTCACCCTGGGGGTCTACGACATGGGCACCATGCTGGGACTCAAAGGATTTGCCGCGGCCATCATCGGCGGCCTGGGCAGCCTCCTGGGCGGAGTCCTGGGGGGCCTGCTCCTGGGTCTGGCGGAATCCTTCACTTCCGGGCTCATCTCCTCGGGCTACCGGGACGCGGTGGCCTTTCTGCTGCTTCTGGTGGTCCTCTTTCTGCGGCCCCGGGGTCTGCTGGGAGGCCGGCAATGAACTTCGCCAGGCTCTGGAACCGCTGGGTGCTGTTCGCCCTGGTGGCGCTGGCCATCGCCGCCGGCCTGGACAACGAGTACTATTTCACCCTGCTCAATTTCATCGGCATCTACACCCTGCTGGTGGTGGGGCTCAACCTGCTGCTGGGGTACGCCGGACAGATCTCCCTGGGTCATGCCGCCTTCTTCGGCCTGGGCGCCTATACCTCCGGCATCCTCACCGCCACCTGCGGAGTCAACCCCTGGCTGGCGCTGCTGGCCGGGCTGGCGCTCTCCGGGAGCGCCGCGGTTCTCATCGGCGTCCCGGCCCTGAAGCTCCGGGGCTATTACCTGGCCATGGCCACCCTGGGCTTCGGCATCATCGTCTCCATCATCCTGAACCAGGCCCAGCCTCTCACTGGCGGCCCCTCGGGCCTCTCGGGGATTCCGCCCCTGACCCTGGCGGGTTTTCCCCTGAACACGGCCCGGCGCCTCTATCCGTTGATCTGGCTGGCGGTGGGGGTGATCCTGGCCCTGAGCGCCAACCTGGTGGACTCCCGGGCCGGCCGGGCCCTGCGGGCCCTGCACGACTCCGAAGCCGCCGCCGCCTCCCTGGGGGTGGACACCGCCCGCCTGAAGCTCAAGATCTTTATCTGGAGCGCCCTGTACGCCTCCCTGGCCGGGAGTCTCTATGCCCACAGCCTCAACTTCATCGCCCCCGCCTCCTTCGGCTTCATGTTCTCCATCAAGCTGGTGGCCATGGTGGTGCTGGGGGGGATGGCCAGCATCTGGGGCTCGCTTCTGGGGGCCGGGGTGCTGACGGTGCTGCCGGAGCTGCTCAGCGTGTTCCACGATTTCGAAATGGTCATCTTCGGGGCCATTCTCATGGTGGTGATGATTTTCCTGCCCCGGGGCCTGGTGCGGGGCCTTCTGGACCTCAGGGAATTCCGGCAATACAAACGGAAAGGGAGATTTCCGGGCTTCCTGGGTCCCGGTGCTTAACCCCTGGTTATGATGAGTTCTCCATCCAGCCAAACCCTGTTGGAATTACAAGAGGTGAGCCTGGCCTTCGGCGGCCTGCAGGCGGTGGAGCGCCTCAGCCTCCGGGTGAACCGGGGCGCGGTCAAGGCGATCATCGGTCCCAACGGCGCCGGCAAGACCACCCTGTTTCACCTGGTGAGCGGCTATTTAGCCCCCCAGCAGGGCCGGGTCTTCCTCAACGGAGAAGAGATCCAGGGCCTGCCGGCCCACGCCATCGCCCGGCGGGGGGTGGCCCGCACCTTCCAATTGGTGCAGCTCTTCGACCAGATGACGGTCCTGGAAAACGCCATGGTGGGCCGCCATCGCCTGAGCCGCGCCGGCCTCCTGGCCGGGGCCCTGCAGCTCCCCCGGACCCGGGCCGAGGAACGGGAGATCCGCGCCAGGGCCATGGAGGTCCTGGAGTTCGTGGGCCTGGACTCCCGGGCCCACCAGTCCGCGGCCGTCCTGCCGCTGGGTCTCAAAAGGCTGCTGGAGCTGGCCCGGGCCTTGGCGATGGCCCCTACCCTGCTGCTCCTGGACGAACCGGCCTCGGGCCTGGACGGCGCCGAAACCGAGAGACTCCAGGAGATGATCCTGGACCTCAAGGCAAGGGGCCTGACCACCCTCCTGGTGGAGCACGACATGGGCCTCACCATGGAGGTAGCCGACGAGATCGCGGTGCTTAACTACGGCCGCCTCATCGCCGAGGGCCAGCCCCGGGCCATTCAGAAGAATCCGGAGGTGATCGCCGCCTATCTGGGGACGGATTGGCAGGCGTGAGAGGAGTTTCCGGTTCCCGGTTCCCGGTTCCCAGATGCTGGAAATTTGTTGTGGTGGCAAAGGGGTTATGAGGGTGGCACAGTATTATAAGGATTTGGTGGCCTGGCAAAAGGCCGTTCTTTGAGTCACTGAGATTTATCGGGTGACCAAAAAATTTCCAAAGGATGAACTTTTTGGATTGACGAGTCAAGTTCGTCGGGCGGCAGTATCAATTCCAAGCAATATTGCCGAGGGTCAGGGACAATTATCCAAAGGCGATTTTCGACGGTTTCTTGGACATGCCCGCGGCTCGCTCTTGGAGTTGGAGACTCAAATTTTAATAGCACAAAACCTGGAATACCTCGCTAAGGATGAAGTAAGCCAATTATTAGATTTAATTAGCGAAGTCGGCAGAATCCTCAATGGACTGATAGCCTTTACCAAATCTAAATAACTGAACTGACAACTGGGAACTGGGAACTGGGAACTAACAACTAAAATGCTCAAGATTCGCAACCTATACGCCTACTACGGCTCGGTGACCGCGCTCCGCGGGGTCAGCTGCCACGTACGGCCAGGAGAGGTGGTCTGCCTCATCGGCGCCAACGGCGCCGGCAAGACCACCCTGCTCAACGCCGTCTGCGGGCTGGTGCGCCGGGAGGGGCAGATAGTCTTCGACGGCCGCCCCCTCCCCGGGCTCACCCCGGAGGCCATCGTGGCCCGGGGGATTTCCCAGGTGCCCGAAGGCCGCCAGCTCTTCGCGGCCATGACGGTGGCGGAAAATCTGGACCTGGGCGCCTACCTGCGCCACCGCCGCCACCCCAAGGAGGAGATCCGCCGGGACCTGGAGCGGGTCTTCGACCTGTTTCCCCGCCTCCGGGATCGCCTGGGCCAACGGGCCGGGACCATGAGCGGCGGCGAGCAGCAGATGCTGGCCATCGGCCGGGCCCTGATGGCCCGCCCCCGGCTGCTGCTGATGGACGAGCCCTCTCTGGGTCTGGCTCCCAAGGTGGTGGAGGATATCCTGGCCACCCTTTTGCGGCTGCGCCGGGAAGGAGGCCTGACTATCCTCCTGGTGGAGCAAAACGCCCGGGCCGCCCTGAAGGTGGCGGATCGGGGTTACGTCCTGGAAACCGGACGCATCATCCTGGGCGGTCCCGCCGCGGACCTGCTCCAGGACCGCCAGGTGACCCGGGCCTACCTGGGCCGGGATTACAAGGAGTTTACCGAAGGCAGGTGAATAGGACAGTGGAGGAAACATGCGCCAGCCGGAATTCGAGGCCATGGACCGGGAAGAGCTGGAACTGCTGCAGTTGGAGCGGCTCCAGTCCACTTTGACCCGGGCTTACCGACAGGTGAAATTCTACCGCCACCAGTTCGACCGCCTGGGACTGCGCCCCGAGGCCGTTCGCAGTCCCGCCGACTTGAGCCGCCTGCCGTTCACCACCCGGGACGACCTTTCGGAGAATTATCCTTACGGCATGTTCGCCGTGCCCTTGCGGGACATCGTCCGCATCCAGTCCTCCCCCGGCACTACGCAGCGGCCCCTGGTGGTGGGCTACGCCTCCCAGGACGTGAAACTCTGGCTGGGACTTCTGGCTCGCCTATACGCCGCCTGCGGGGTGACGCCGGAGGATATCTTGCAAATAGTCCTGCCGCCGGGTCTGGCCAACTGGCGCCGGGACCTGCAGGCCGGGGCGGAACACCTGGGGGCCTCGGTGATCCCCGCGGCCAGCCTCAGCTTCGCCAAGCAGCTCATGGTGATGCGGGATTACAAGACCTCGATCCTGGTCACCACCCCCTCCCTGGCCCGGCACCTGCTGACGGTGATGGAGCGCATGGACCTCACCGCCGCGGAATTGAGCCTGCGGGCCGCCCTGCTGGTGGCCGCGCCCCTGGCCCCGGAGGAGCGCCGGGAAATAGAGGCCGGCTTTCAGATCCGGGTGGCCACCGCCTACGGCATCACCGAAGTGATGGGACCGGGACTGGCCTTTAGCTGCGGCCAGGGGGAGGGTCTCCACCTCTCCGAGGACCACTTCTCCCGGAGATCATCGACCCGGAGAGCCGCGTCCCGGTTCCCGCCGGCGCTCCCGGCGAGCTGGTGATCACCACCCTGAGCACCGTGGCCTTTCCCCTGGTGCGCTTTCGCAGCGGCGACTTGACTTCGCTGCTCACCGGCCCCTGCCCCTGCGGCCGCAGCCTGGTGCGCCTGGGGGAGATCACCGGGCGCACCGACCCCATCTTTTCGGTGGGCGGCATCAAGGTGCACCCGGACCAGATCCAGGCGCTCCTCCAGGAAGTCATGGAGGGCTTTCTGCCCCAGTACCGCCGCCGGGTGGTGGCGGAGGAGGGGCTGGAGGTCCTGGAAATCGACCTGATCGTGGCGGAGATCTTTTTTTCCGATGAGATCAAGGCCCTGGAGGGTCTGTGCCGCCGGGCGCGGCGCCACCTCCAGGAAAACCTGGGCATCGATGCCCGAATCACCTTGAAAGAGATGGCAGATATGGGGTAAGTATGGCTGATAGGTTCAAAATCTGCGAAAAAGAAGAATAGATTTTGATGGCAATTTGTGTTATTTTACTTGGCGCAGATTAACTTTTTCATCTCCCCATATTCAAGGAACTTCGTAAAACTCGAACGTCCTGGCTAATCCGATTAGGCTTCAAACTCATGGCGGTTTGAAGCTCCCTTCCTAAAGGCCTTCGGGGGCGATTCCATGGCCACAGAAGGTTTCAAACGCAAACTCGCGGCCATCCTCAGCGCCGACGCGGCAGGTTACAGCCGCCTCATGGGTGAGGATGAAGCGGCGACCGTGAGGACCCTGGAGACCTATAAAAGGGTCATCGCGGATCTGATCCAGCAGCATCGAGGCCGGGTGGTGGATGCTCCCGGGGACAACCTGCTCGCCGAATTCGCCAGCGTGGTGGATGCGGTGCAAGGTGCCGTGGCGGCGCAGAAGGAGATCCAGGCCCGTAACCTGGAGTTACCCGAGACCCGGAGAATGCAGTTCCGCATCGGGATTAACCTGGGGGATGTGATCGAGGAGGAAGGTCGCATCTACGGGGACGGGGTGAACATCGCGGCGAGGCTGGAGTCCCTGGCGGAGCCCGGTGGGATCTGTGTCTCCAAGACCGCCTTTGATCACATCGAGACCAAGCTGCCCTTGGGGTACGAGTATCTGGGGGAGCAGACCGTCAAGAATATCGCCAAACCGGTACCCGCTTACAAGGTCCTGATGGAGCCAAGGGTAACGGTGAAGGCTCCGGATCAGGTAAAGCCCAAGGAGGGGGCCAGGCGGAGGCCCCTGTTCATCGCCCTGGCAAGTCGTCCTCTCATGGCGGTGGCTGCCGCAGTGTTCTGGCGGTTCGCCTTTCTCCCTGCTGAACCTAAGGTGGAGAAAGCCTTAAAGCAGCAGATGGCCTTCCGCAGCCGGGCAAGCCGTCCCTCGCTGTCATGCCTTTCCTGAACCTGACTGGGGAGCCAAACCAGGATTCCTTTTGCGATGGGTTAAGCGAAAGTCTGATAATGGCCCTCTCCAAGGTGCCACAACTATTTGTCATCGCTCGGGATTCAACCTTCAGGTACAAAGGCCAGGGGGTGAAGACCAAACAGGTGAGCGAGGAGCTGGGGGTGCAGTACGTGCTGGAGGGGAGCGTGCAGAGGGCCGGGGAGCGGGTGCGGGTCACGGCGCAGCTCATCGATGCCCTCACGGGACAGCACCTCTGGTCGGAGCGCTACGACCGAAGCCTTAAAGACATCTTCGACCTGCAGGATGAGATTACCATGAAGATCCTCACGGAACTTCGGGTGAAGCTCACCGAGGGCGAAACCGTGCGCATAAAAGCAAAGGGAACCAACAACCTTCAGGCTTACTTGAAGGTTTTGGAAGCGGCTGGGTACAGATATCAATTGAACAAAGAAGCGAATGCGGTGGCCAAACGGCTTCTTCAGGAAGCCGTGAGACTGGACCCCAATTACGCACAGGCTCATATCGAACTATCCTTCACGCTCCAGAAGGAAGTGTTCCACGGTGCCAGCGAATCGCCCCCAGAGACGCTCGCCAGGGCCATGAAAGAGGCGCAAAGGGCCATCGAACTGGACAACACCTCGGCTGAGGCCCAAGCTGCAGTTAGCGAAGTCTTTTTGTTGCAGCGTCAGTATGATAAGGCGATTGAAATCGGAGAGCGGGCTGTGAGGCTTGACCCCAACAGCGATAGAGCTATCTTCCTTCTTGCCATGTCTCTGAACTATTCTTTTAGGAATGAGGAGGCCATTCCTTTGGTTAGACAGGCCATTCGACTCAATCCTTTTTCTCCCCAGCAGTACCATCTATTAGGCATCGCTTATCGTGAAACCGGAAGGTATGAGGAGGGGATCGCGGCAGCCAAGAAGGCCCTGCAGCTTGCCCCCAATTATTTGCTTGCCTATATTACTCTGGCCACTTTATATAGTTACGCCGGCCGCGAAGATGAGGCCCGGGCTGCCGCCGCGGAGGTCATGCGCATAAACCCCAATTTCTCTCTCATAAGGTACGCCAAAGAAATCCCATGGAAGGAAGGGCCAAAGAAGGGACCGCATCATGGACGCCCTGCGCCAGGCGGGGCTGAAGTGAGGATCAAAGTGATTGCTGGCATATTTGAATTTCTTCTGGTTTCTCCGGGGCGCAATCTTTGCGGGCTGTGAAGGGTGGATAAGCGAGCGGCTTTTTCTTTGAACAATAAAGGAGGAACACCATGAACTGGTCTATTTGGAAAGTGGCAAGGGTCTTGCTGGTCGTTACCGTTCTTTCTGGTGGGATGCTGTCCGGAGCTTCGGATGTCCGGGCCCAGGAGAAGGGTAGCACCTTGGCGCAGCAGATCCAGGGAAGCTGGATTCTCGTCTCAATGTACAACGAGCAGGACGGCAAGAAGATCGAACCGTTCGGTCCCAATCCGAGAGGCACCTGGATTTTTACTCCCGACGGCCGCTTCTTGGAGATCCTGATGCGGGCAAGCCTTCCGAAGTTTGCTGCCAACAACCGCGTGAAGGGTACCGCCGAGGAGAATCAGGCCGTGGTCCAAGGGTCCTTCGCCGCATACGGCAGCTATGCGGTGGCGAGCGAAAAGGAGCACACTGGTGAATCTGCACATCGAGGCGAGCACCTTCCCCAACTGGGATGGCCAAGATCAGAAGCGGGTCATGACCGTCAAAGGAGACGAGATGACGGTCACCAACCCCACCGGGGGCATTGGCGGAACGAACTACAGCGTCTGGAAACGGGCCAAGTAGTAGCCGGTGAGTCAAGGGGATCGAGGAACCTGCTTTATTCGTCCCCTTCGGGGCACTAATGGCGGGAGGCGCGGCGCTTTCCCGCCCTACGGGCTACGGGCTCTAGGCGGACCTGATTATCAGCGGGGTTAAGATTATTTTATTCG
Source organism: uncultured delta proteobacterium (assembly GCA_963808395.1). Taxonomy (GTDB): domain Bacteria; phylum Desulfobacterota; class Desulfobaccia; order Desulfobaccales; family 0-14-0-80-60-11; genus JAPLJC01. The sequence goes on from CAWEFJ010000010.1 coordinate 250,519, forward strand.
GTAGATATTCAGGAACAAGACCATAAGGGCCGTGCTGGCGCCGATGAGAATGGCTGGGACCCAGGGAAAGAACCTCCGGGCCCCGGCCGGCGCTGGAAATGCTCCCTCAGGCGTTTCTGCAAGGGAAGTAATACACTTGTGGCAGATTTTCTGCTGAGGGCCCACCGCGATGCGGCATTGGGGGCAAAAACGATCCTCTTCTCCGGGATCAGGGAGGTACCGGTCACAGGTTGAGCAGTAGCTCTGGCCTATCCATATGGCCGCGTTGCAGGTAGGGCACTGGTGCATGAAGGACCTCCGGATCGGGCCGCTGGCCGGCTCGGTAATAAAATATTTTTTGGGGTCTCTTGGTCCCGGAGAATCTCCTCAATGACCCCGGGCCGACCTCTTTTTCCCATGCGGCTAATTGACCATGGATGAAGAATCTCTCTTTTTCGTTAGCGTTATGCCGGGATAATCAAATCCGCTTTGCGCCGCAGAATTCGCTTCCCCTGGTAATCGTAAATTAATGGTTGGGATAAAAAGAATCTATCAGGAAATCCAGGATTTTAATGGAGAAATCCCTTATTTTTATGCGGGAAACTGGGGGGCCCTGGCAAAATCGCCAACGCCAGGGAAAGTAGTCGTAGGGCGGGAAAGTGAAGCACATCCCGCCTTGAGCAATTGGGTAAGGCCCAACGTATGCCACTAGGTAAAGACGGTCAGGTTACCAGGGCGCGGATTGGCCGTATTCAAGCTTCATCGATTTGGGGAACGCGGCACTTATAACCTGGAATGGGCGGCAGATGATAACGTTGGAGTCTGGAATAAGGCTGATGGCGGGATGCGCTGCGCCCCGCTCATCCCACGCTGATAGGCTTCACTTTACCGAAAACCGAACCCTGAAAACCGAAAACCGCCTGGTTACCCCTGCTCCACCAGAAGGACCTTGTGGTTCACCAGGTTAAGGCTGAGGATTTTGGCCTTCAGGACCTTCTGTTCCCCGAAGATGTTCACCAGGCGCAGGTTGTCGCCGTCCGGTTCGATGAGGTCCACATCCTGGAGGATCAGCTCCTCCCGGCCATCTTTCAAGACGTAGGCTGAGGCTTCACACATCTCCCATAATCTCCCTTAGCTTGTGGCTGACGATCTCTTCCAGCAGGTGGGGCAGGGGCTCCGGCTTCAGGCCGACGATCTCCACCGCCTCCTGGGTCAAGGGCAGCAAAATCTTGGGGGCCGGGGCCGAGGCGATGGCGGCGGCCATCTTCGGGGTCACTTCCCCCATCATGGCGTTGGCCAGGACGATGGAGAGGCAGCCCAGGATGACGTCGGCGCTGGCCACGGTGCGGACGATGGCATTTTCGCCGCTGGCGCCCCGGTTGGCCCGGGCCTTCATCATCTGCGCGGTGGCCACCGCGTTGGTGCCCAGGGCGATGACCTCGTGCTCCTCCCCGTACACCTCTTTCAGGCGCTTAATCAGGGCGGCGCCGATGCCGCCTCCCTGGCCGTCGATCACGCAGATTCGCAACCTTTAATCCTTCCGCAAGTGGGCGAATTTTTCCCGCAATTTTTGGACGACGATCTCCGGCACCATACCCTCGATGTTGCCGCCGTGAACGGCCGCTTCCTTCAGGATGCTGGAGGAAAGAAAGACCCAGCGAAGCCCGGTCATCAGAAACACCGTTTCGACCTCCGGTTCCAGGCGCCGGTTCATCATGGCCAACTGAAACTCGTATTCAAAGTCGGTAACCGCCCGCAGGCCCCGGAGAATGGCCCTGGCCTTTTGGCGCTTGGCGTAGTTCACCAGCAGGCCCTCGAAGCTGTCGATGGTGATCTGGGGATGGTCCTTCAGAGACTCCCGGATCATCTCCATGCGCTCCTCGATGGTGAACAGGGACTGCTTGAAGGCGTTGGTGGCCACCGCCACGATGATGTGGTCGAAGATCTTCAGGGCCCGCTGAATCAGGTCCAGGTGGCCGTTGGTAATGGGGTCGAAGGAACCGGGGTAGACCGCGATGTCAGGCATCAGCCTGGCCGCTCCTTTGGCTCAGAGTTATCCAGGGCCCGATAGATGGCCACCTGGGTATCGCCGTAACGCCGCAAGGTTTGCCGGGCCAGCCCGAAGCCGGCCTCCGGCAAGGTCTCCCGGCGGCTGTGCTCCGCCACCACCTGGGCCTGGGGGCTCAGCAGGCCCGAGGCGGCCAGGGCGGCCAGGGTGGCCGCCGCCCCATCCCCGTAAGGGGGGTCCAGAAAGACCAGGGAAAACCGCGCTCCCTGGGCGGCCAATTTCTTCAAGGCCGCGGCCACGGGCAGCGGCAGCACCAGGCTCAAGTCCCGGAGGCCCAGGGTCTCCAGATTGCGGCGCAGCACCTGAAGAGCCGCCGGCTGATCTTCCACGAAGACCGCCTGGGCCGCGCCCCGGCTCAGGGCTTCGATCCCCAGGGCGCCGGTGCCGGCGAACAGGTCCAGGACCAGGACCTCCAGGACCGCGGGCCCCAGGATATCAAAGATCGCTTCCCTCACCTTGGCGGCGGTGGGCCGGGTCCGGCCCTTAACCGGGGCCAGGATCCGCCCCTTGAGCGCGCCGGCAATGATGCGCATGCGGCTACCCCTTTGGAGTAGTCCCTGTCAATTTTCGTTCCCAAGCTCAGCTTGGAACATAAGGCAACATTTCTTGTCGCCCCCCTACCCAGCCCTCTCCCCGCGGGGGAGAGGGAGTATTGCAGGAGTTCTTCATCCCCTCTCCCCCTCGAGGGAGAGGGTTAGGGTGAGGGGGAATTAATCACTTGTCCCTGCCGTTAAATACGTTATCGGATCTAAAATCGCTCTCAGCTGGAACGATAACTGCTCACTGCTCACGCTCACTATTTCTTCAGGTAATCCCGAATCAGGATCTCGGCGATCTGCACCGCGTTGGTCGCCGCGCCTTTACGCAGATTATCCGCCACCACCCAGAGGTTGAGGCCGTTTTCGATGCTGAAGTCCTCCCGGATGCGCCCCACCAGGGTGAGGTCCTGTCCGGCGGCCTGCAGGGGCATGGGGTACTGGAACTTGCCGGGGTCGTCCACCACCTTCACCCCCGGGGCCGCGGCCAGGATCTGCCGGGCCTCATAGGGAGTGAGTTTCCGCTCCGTCTCCACATTCACCGCCTCGGAGTGGCCATAAAACACCGGCACCCGCGCCGTGGTGGCCGTCACCCGGATGGTCTCATCCCCCAAGATCTTCTGGGTCTCGTTGACCATCTTCATCTCTTCCTTGGTGTAACCGTTCTCCTGGAAGACGTCGATGTGGGGCAGGACGTTGAAGGCGATGCGATGCGGGTAAACCTTGATCACCGGGTCCTGGCAGGCCAGCAGGGCCCGCACCTGGTCCGTCAGCTCCTCCACCGCCTTCTGGCCGGTGCCCGAGACCGCCTGGTAGGTGGAGACTACCACCCGCCGCAGGCGGGCCGCGTCGTGCAGGGGCTTCAACACCACCACCATCTGAATGGTGGAGCAGTTGGGATTGGCGATGATGCCGCGGTTGCCGTAGAGCCCGATGTCCTGGGGATTGACTTCCGGGACCACCAGGGGGATTTCCGGGTCCATGCGCCAGGCGCTGGAGTTGTCCACCACCACCGCCCCGGCCGCCGCGGCGATGGGCGCGTACTCCTTGCTGATGGCGCCCCCCGCGGAAAACAGGGCGATCTCCACCCCCGCAAAGGAATCCCGGCTCAGCACCTCCACCGGAATCTCTTTGCCCAGGAAGGTGACCTTCTTCCCCAGGGAGCGCTCCGAGGCCAGAGGCGTGAGGCGCGCCACCGGGAAGCGGCGCTCCTCCAGGCAGGCCACCATCTGCCGCCCCACGGCGCCGGTAGCCCCCACTACTGCAACTCTATAAGTACCACCCATTGGCAAAATCTCCAGCTGATTATGGTGGGCAGTGCCCACCCTTACGTACTACTTACTGCTCACTGATTCTGCGGCGTAGCGGGCGATGCGATCACCCACCTGGGCGGTGCTGAGGCCCATATGGCCCGCGGCCATGCTCTTCATGTCCGTGACCACCGCCTTCTTGATGGCCACTTCCACCGCGGCCGCGGCCCCGGCCTCCCCCAACTGTTCCAGCATCAACTGGGCCGCGGCAATGGCGGCGATGGGGTTGACCACCTGGAGGCCGGTGTACTTGGGGGCCGAGCCGCCGATGGGTTCAAACATGGACACCCCCTCGGGGTTGAGGTTGCCGCCCGCGGCCACCCCCATGCCCCCCTGGATGATGGCCCCCAGATCGGTGATGATGTCGCCGAACAGATTGTCGGTGACTACCACGTCGAACCACTCCGGGTTCTTGACGAACCACATGCAGGTGGCGTCCACGTGGGCGTAGTTGGTGGCCACCTCCGGATACCGGGGCGCCATGGCCTCAAAGGCCCGGAACCAGAGGTTGGAGGCGTAGGTGAGGACGTTGGTCTTGGCCACCAGGGTGAGCTTCCTGGCCTTCTGGCGCTTCTGGGCCAGCTCGAAGGCGAACTTCAGGCAGCGGTCCACCCCTTTGCGGGTATTGATGGAGGTCTGGACCGCCACCTCATCCGGGGTGCCGTGTTTGTGAAAGCCCCCGGCGCCCACGTACAGGCCCTCGGTGTTCTCCCGCACCACCATGAAATCGATGTCCTGGGGGCCTTTGTCCTTCAAGGGGGTGTCCACCCCCGGATAGAGGATCACCGGCCGGAGATTGATGTATTGGTCCAGCTCAAAGCGGAGCCGCAGCAGGATGCCCTGCTCCAGGATGCCCGGGGCCACTTCCGGGTGGCCGATGGCCCCCAGGTAGATGGCGTCGAACTGGCGCAGTTCCGCCAGCACGGAGTCCGGCAGGGTTTCGCCGGTGCGCAGGTAGCGCTCGCCGCCCAGGTCATAATAAGTGAAATCATATTTGATCCCCGCGGGAGCGGCCACCGCCTGGAGGACCTTGACGCCTTCCGCCACCACCTCCGGACCGGTGCCGTCCCCGGGGATTACGGCAATGCGATGAGAACCCATGATTATTTCGCCTCCAGATGCTTCTGCAAATGAGCCATCAGCCCGCCGTCCGCCAGCAGTTCCTGCATGAAGGGAGGGAGGGGCTGGCTGGGGTATTGGTTGCCGGTGCCCAGATCGGTGATGATGCCGCGATCCACGTCCACGCTGATCTCCTGCCCGTCCCGGATTGCCGCGGCGGCCTGGGGGGACTCGAAGATGGCCAACCCCATGTTGAAGGCGTTGCGGTAAAAGATGCGGGCGAAGCTGGCGGCGATCACCCCCGAGAGGCCCAGCGGCCTTGAGGGCCACCGGGGCGTGTTCCCGGGAGGAGCCGCAGCCGAAATTCTTGCCGGCCACGACGAAGTCCCCGGGCCGCGCCTTCTTGACAAACTCCGGGTCGGCGTCCTCCATGGCGTGCCGGGCCAGTTCCTGCGGGTCCGAGGTGTTGAGATAACGAGCCGGGAGAATCTCATCGGTGTTGATGTCATCCCCGAATCGATGCACTCTGCCTTTAAGTTCCATGACCACCTTCCTCGGCGAACTCTCACCCTTGAGCGGAATTAATAATAATAACCTGAAAGATTTGGAAATTTCAAGGGCCGATCCAGGCCCGGGGCTAAAATCAAGCCTAGGGGCGACGCGCCGGGCCGCCCCTAGGGATACGAGGGCGGGAAAATCTAAAAATACCTTTGAAAGAAAAGTTCAGGTCAGATAAAAATAGACGACTTCAGGCAAGGAAACCACCATGCCGCCGCCGGAGAAAATATATATCTACGAAATTGAGGGCCGGGTAGAGGCGCCGCCGGAGCTGGCCGGGGCCGACTTCCTGGGCTGCTGGCGGGAGGGGGACTGCTCCTACCTCTTCTTCAGCGCCCCCCGGGAGGAACGGCTGCGGGCCTGGCTGGCGGCCAGCGGCGCCGGGCGCTACGCCTCGGAGACCGTGCTCTCCTACGACGAGTGGGAAGCGGGCAAGCCGCTTAAGCCCACCTCCCTGGCCGGATTCCACCTCTGTCCGGTGTGGGCGGAGCCGGCCCCGGCCCCGGGGGAGACGGTCATCCGCCTGGAGCCGGGTCTGGCCTTCGGCTCCGGCTACCATCCCACCACCCGGGGCTGCCTGACCCTGCTGCGCCGGGTTTTCGACTCCGAGCCTCCCCGGCGGGTGCTGGACCTGGGCACCGGCACCGGCATCCTGGCCCTGGCGGCCCTGGCCCTGGGCGCGGAGCGGGTGGTGGCGGTGGAGTATAACGAGCTGGCGGCGCGCGCCGCGGCCCGCAACCTGAAGCACCGGCAAGGGCCGGGGCAGGTCCTGCTGATCCAGGGCGAGGCCCGCCATTTCGCCCACCTCCAGGCCGACCTGGCCCTGGCCAACATTCATCTGGAGGTCCTGCTTAACCTCCTGGAAATTCCGGAGTTCCTGGAGAAGAAATGGTACATCTTCTCCGGCCTCCAGGGGACCCAGATGGCCCGCTTCACCGACCGCCTCCGGGCTGCGCCCCTCGAGGTGGTGGATACCTGGAGCGAAAACCTCTGGTTCACGGTGCTGGCTAAAAAGGTCTAACCGGTCAGTCCGTTGGGTGAGCCATCTTATAGGGATCGACCAGGCGATCGAAATCCTCCGCAGACAGGTACCCGAGCTTAAGGGCGGCTTCCTTGAGGGTCAGTCCCTGGGCATTGGCCAGCAGGGCAATCTGCGCCGCCCGGTCAAAGCCGATTACCGGAGCCAGGGGCGTAACCAGCATCAGGGAGCGGTGCAGGTAGGCGTTGAGCCTCTCCTTGTCGGGTTCCAGGCCCACCACGAAAAAGTCGGTGAAGTTATGGCAACTGTCGGAAAGCAGCTTGATAGACTGGAGCACATTAAAGATCATCAGGGGCTTGTAGACGTTCAGCTCCAGGTATCCTCCGGCCCCCCCGAAGGTCACCGCGGCATCGTAACCCATAACCTGCACGGCCACCATGGCCAGCGCTTCGCACTGGGTGGGGTTGACCTTGCCGGGCATAATCGTGGATCCCGGCTCATTGGCGGGAAAATCGAGTTCGTGCAGCCCCGCCCGGGGGCCGCTCCCCAGCAGGCGCAGGTCATTGGCAATCTTGTACAGGGACGCGGCCAGGGTCTTAAGAACGGCACTGGCCATAATCAGGGCGTCGTGGGCTCCCATGACGCTAAACTTGTTGGCCGCGGACACCAAGGGGAGGCCGGTGAGCTCCGCCAGATGCCGGGCGGCCAGGTCCCCGAAGCCCTTGGGGGCGTTGAGGCCCGTGCCCACCGCAGTCCCGCCGATGGCCAGCCGGTAGAGCCCGGGGAGGGCTCCCTGGATTCTCTCCAGGTTGTCGTCCAGCATCCCCACGTAGCCTGAAAACTCCTGGCCCAGGGTCAGGGGCACCCCGTCCATCAGGTGGGTCCGGCCGATCTTGACGAGGTCCGCCCAGTTCTCCGCCTTCTCCTGCAGGGCATCCCGGAGTTTCCCGACCTGGGGCAGGAGGCGCTCCCGGATGGCGGTGGCCGCGGCGAGGTGCATGGCGCTGGGAAAGATATCGTTGGTGGATTGCGACATATTGACGTGATCGTTGGGGTGAATCGGGTCTTTGCTCCCCAGGACCCCACCCGCCAGCTCAATGGCCCGGTTGGCGATCACTTCGTTGACGTTGGCATGGCTCTGGGTGCCGCTCCCGGTCATCCAGACGTGGAGGGGAAAATTGCCGTCCAACTTGCCCTCAAAGACTTCCTCCGCCGCCTTGATAATCAATCCGGCTTTATCTTCCGGCAGTTGGCCCAGTTCCAGGTTGGCCAGGGCCGCGGCCTTCTTCAGCAAAGCCAGGGCCCGGATCACCTCCAAGGGCATCAAGTCTTCCCCGATGGAAAAGTGGAGCAGGGATCGCTGGGTTTGCGCCCCCCAATAACGGCTGGCGGGAACGTCAATTTCCCCCAGGCTGTCTCTTTCCCGCCTCGTTTTGCCAACAGGTTCGGGACCCATAAGGCTATCTCCGTCAGAGGTTGGGGCGTTATTCGCCCACCCGGCAGCTAATCTCACTGGGTTGACCCAGATGCTCCAGCTTCTCGATGAGCCCGTAGGGCGGGAAAAATAGGGACCAGTAAGTCTACACAATACTCTAGATAGCAAAAACCGCCCCTACAGCCTGATATCAGCCGTGCAGGGCCAGCAGCCGCAGTTCGGTTAGTTCCTCCACCGCGTAACGCAGGCCCTCCCGGCCAAAACCCGAGGCCTTGACCCCGCCATAGGGCATGTGGTCCACCCGGAAGGCCGGAACCTCGTTGATGATCACTCCCCCCACTTCCAGGGTCTCGAAGGCCTGCCAGGCGTGGGCCAGGCTCCGGGTGAAGACCCCGGCCTGCAGTCCGTAAATCGAGTCGTTGGCCATTTCCAGGGCCTCGGAGAATTCGGCGAAGGGCGCCAGGACCACCACCGGTCCAAAGACTTCCTCCTTCCAAACCCTCAGGTCCCGGCCCACCTCCTCCAGCACCGTGGCCGGCATGAGATTTCCCTTTCCCAGGCCGCCGGCCGCCAGACGCGCCCCGGCGTTCAGGGCCTCCTCGACGCATTCCCTGACCCTGGCCGCGGCCCCGGCGTCGATAAAGGGCCCCACCAGGGTTTCTTCCCGGCGCGGGTCCCCGGCCACCGCCTTTTCCTTGATGGTCCTGAGGAAAATTTCTTTAAAGGCCGGGTAAATATCCCGGTGCACCAGGAGACGCTTGGTAGCGATGCACACCTGCCCGGCGTGGTAAAAGGCGCCGATGGTGAGCCGGGCGGCGGCCAGTTCCAGGTCGGCGTCCCGGTCCACGATGCAGGCGGCATTGCCCCCCAACTCCAGGATGACCTTCTTGCGCCCCGCCAGACCCTTGAGGCGCCAGCCCACCGCGGCGCTGCCGGTAAAGGAGAGGGCCTTGAGGCGCTCATCGGCTACATACTTCTCCGCCACCCGGGATTGGCTGGGCAGGACCTGCAACCCCCCGGGGAGAAGACCGGCTTGCTCATAGATTTCCGCCAGCTTCAAGGCCGTCAGCGGGGTAGCCGAGGCGGGCTTGATGATGATGGGGTTGCCCGCGGCCAGAGCCGGCCCGACCTTGTGGGCCACCAGGTTGAAGGGGAAATTAAAGGGGCTGATCCCCAGGACCGGGCCCAGGGGAAAGCGCCGGGTAATGCCCCAACGGCCCCGGCTGGCCGCGGTCGAATCCAGGGGCAGGACCTCGCCGCCGATCCTGGCCGCCTCCTCCGCCGCCAGGTTCAGGGTGACCGAGCCCCGGCTCATCTCGCCCCGGGCGTAGGTGACGGGCTTGCCCCCTTCCGCCACGATGGTCTGGGCCAGCTCCTCCTGGCGGGCCGTGACCCCGGCCGCCAGCTTTTCCAGCAGTTGCCGGCGCTCCAGGCTGGAGAAGGATTTTTTAAAAGTGAGGGCCGCTTGTTGCGCCGCGGCCAGGGCAGCTTCCCACTCGCCTTCCCCGGCCAGGGATACCTCAGCCACCGTTTCCCCGGACCAGGGGGACAGGACCGGCAGCCGCTCTCCGGTTTCCACCCATTTATTGTTGATGAAACAACCCTTTGCCATATTGCTCTCCTTCCCCGGGCGGGGCAGATTATGCCAACTTGAGGCCTCTGCGAAAGTCCACGCGACTGTCATTCTGAGGGAGCGTAAGCGACCGAAGAATCTCATAATTACTTGTAAATACGAGATCCTTCGCTTCGCTCCGGATGACCAAAAGGACTTTTCGCAGGGGCCTCAACTTCTGATTAAGACAAGTAAGCATTCCGCCCGGCCTTACGCCAGACCGGGAAACGAGCTTTAGCCCTTGGGTAAAGAAATCTAGACCCTCACCGGAGGTATCCGGTCTATAATGCCATTGGCGTTAAAAGAGCCATTCTTCCCCCTGGCCCGGGCCGCCTGCGGCCGTAAATCAAAATACTTAAGAGGTGGAACGGCATGTACAAGGTAACCATCGAAGGCGAGGACACGGTTATTCGCATCAAGCGGGAACTGATGGGGGAGGAATCCGTCTCCAGACTCCTGGACCTGGTGAATCTATCCGCGGTTCTGGAGAAAAGTAAATTTGCCGACACGAAAGATAAGATCCTGACCAGGATGCTGGGCTATCCCACCGGGGTGGCCCTGCTCCGAGATCCGGTCTTCAATAAAGACGGGGCGTTCACGGAAGAAGAGCGGGAAATCCTGGGGATCCGGGGGCTCTTGCCAGCCCGGGTCCAAACCATGGAAGAGCAGGTAATGCGGACTCTGGAGAATTGCCGCGGCAAGGCCAACGACATTGAGAAGTACCTGTTCATGATCTCTATCCAGGACCGCAACAAGACCTTGTTCTACCGGGTAGTCATAGACTACATCGAAGAAATGATGCGGATTATCTATACGCCTGCCGTGGGCCAGGCCTGCCTGGAATATGGGCATATTTTTCGAAGGCCCCGGGGCATCTTCATTTCGGCAAAAGATCGGGGGCGCATGCCTGAACTTTTGCGGAACTGGCCTTATCATGATATCCGCATCATTGTGGTCACCGACGGGGAGCGCATTCTCGGCCTGGGGGACCTGGGCGCCGATGGCATGGGAATTCCAGTGGGGAAGCTGGCGCTTTACACCGCCTGTGCCGGCATCCACCCCTCGCTCAGCCTCCCGGTGACTCTCGACGTCGGCACCGAAAACGAGGACCTGCTTAACGATCCCTTATATATCGGGCTTAAACAGAGGCGTCTGCGCGGCGCGGCTTATGATGATTTTCTGGAAGAATTCATTGTCGCGGTGGAAGAAGTCTTTCCGCGAACCCTGATTCAGTTTGAAGATTTTGCCAACCTCAACGCCTTTCGGCTGCTGGAGCGATACCGGGAGCGCATCTTAACCTTTAATGATGACATCCAGGGCACGGCCGCCATGACCATGGCCGGACTCCTCTCGGCTTTACGCCTTACCGGCGGTAAGCTGGGCGAGCAAAGATTTTTATTCGCCGGGGCTGGTGAGGCCGGGCTGGGCGCCGGCGACCTGATGGTGGCCGCCATGGTGGCGGAAGGATTATCAGCGGAGGAGGCCCGGCAGCGGTGCTGGTTTGTGGATTCCAAGGGCCTGATGGTCAAAGGCCGCAGCGATCTGAACGGCCGCAAACTCCGTTATGCCCATGACCACGAACCCATTGGGGATTTGCAGGAGGCGGTGGAAACCCTGAAGCCGGCTGCCATTATCGGGGTTTCCGGGAAGCAGGGATTATTTGCGCGGCCCGTCCTGGAGGCCATGGCCAGGGTTAATGAACGGCCCATAGTCTTCGCCCTTTCCAACCCCACCTCCAGGTCCGAATGCACCGCGGTGGAAGCCTATACCTGGACCGGGGGCCGGGCGATTTTTGCCAGCGGCAGCCCCTTTGACCCGGTTATCCTGGACGGCAAGAAATTGGCGCCGGCCCAGGGGAACAACGTCTATATTTTCCCGGGGCTGGGGTTGGGGGCCATCGCTTGCGGGGCCAGGCACGTCACGGAGGAAATGTTTTTTGTGGCGGCCAAGGCCCTGGCCTCTGAGGTATCCGCAGACGACCTGGAACAAGGCAGGGTCTATCCGCCGCTTGCCAGGATCCGGGAGGTGTCGGCCATCATTGCCGCCGCGGTGATGGAGGTGGCTTACCGCCGCGACCTGGCCACCACCCCGAAACCCGAGGATCTTCCGGCCTATATCAAGTCTCTGATGTATGAGCCTAAATATCAAAGCTACGTTTAGATGGGGTTCTCTGCCCCAAAAAGCCAAGCCCCCTAACCATGGCAGGATAGGGGGCTTTCCTAAGTTAAAAGGGCCCGGCTTAATGGCCGGCGGGAAAAAAGGTGTGACTGAGCCAGATCAAGAAGGCCAGGCCGATGACCCCCAGGGCGATGCTCCAGCCGATGAGCTTCTTTTCCACCGGCAGTAGGGGCTCATATTCCATCTTCTGCAATTCGTCGATCAGCCTCGCTTCAACCTGTGGCTCCACTTCCGGCACTTCTTCAGGCGGCAATTTGGGTTCTTCCGTCATAACTACCTCCTTCACTCACTTAGCCGGCCAGGGGCGGTTTGACCCCATGGAAAAAGATCCAGGAAATCACCAGTCCTACCCAGATGATGAATCCGAAGAGACAGAGGACGTAAACCGCCGCCAGCCTGCCGATACCCTCTTCCCAAAGCTTTTTGAAGTTGGAAACCACGCCGATGGTAAAGAAGGTGAGGACAAAGAACAGGACCCGGAAGGTATCCATCCCCGCTACCGCGGCGTTGGCCGTTTTCAGAGCACTGGCCGAATGCAGGCAGATGAGCAGCATGACAACGAAGGTGACTACGTAACCCAAAACGAACTTGGGAAATCTCTCCCAGATTTCGCCCGCCTTGATGCGGCCACCGACGCATTCGATCTTGGTGCACCAGATGACCGCCAGGATGAAGGCCCAGACCCCGATGAAGATGTCGATGAAGATCTTCACGGTAGTGGCGGTCATCACCATCCAGCCCTCTTTGTAGTTGATCCCTTCCATGGCCAGGGCCTTGGAGCGGATCAGGGCGTCCACGATGGCGCCGGAGGCCACCGCGGCCCCGTCGGTCTTCACTGCCAGGCCCATCCAGGCCCCCGCCACCAGGGGTTCGGTCCAGAGAAAGATTTGGGCCAAAAAGGGCAGGATCAGCAGTTCCACCACCGCAAAGATGACCACCAGGGAGGAGACCATGATGGGCACTATCGGCCTGGCCCGGATGGCGCCGCCGGTGGCGATGGCCGCGGAGACGCCGCAGATGGAGATGCCCGAAGCCAGGGGCGCGGCCCACTCCCGGCTGAACTTGAAGTACTTCCGGGCGACGTAGTATACCACCGCCCAATAAATCAGATAAGCCTCAATGATGGCGCACAAGCCCCGGAAGAGCACGGCCGAGGCCAGCCCCAGGGAACCGGCCGCCTTGAGCCCCAGCAGCGCCCCCAGGATCACGATCGCGGTCTTGATGTAGAGCTCAGGACGAGTTGCTGCTTTCATCAGTCCGGCAAATCTGGGAAAGAAGTTGCCGATGATCAAACCGGCAAGCAGCGCCACGATGAATCCCGACTCACCGGTGAGCTTGAGGGCCCAGCCGATCCCGAAACTCTTCATCTGGGCCGGGGTGTTGGCGGCAATATACGCATAATTGCCGATAAGAAAACAGCCGTAACCGATCCAGAATACCAGGCTGAACGCCAGGATGAAGCGGCCGGCGTCAGCCTTCACGCTTATGGCCCCCACCATCGCCAGGGCCAGCATAAAGAGGTAGGTCAAAAACAGGGCGGTGATACCCGGCATGCCCTTCAACGAATCGGACATCGGGGTTATGGCCTTGGTTATATCCACCCAGACGCTCGTCTTGACGCCCCAGCCCAGGAGATCAATTCCTAGAAAGAATCCCAGGCCAAGAACGAAGACAAACAGGCCGAGCCAAAGTGATAACCAATCTTCACTGATGCCTTTCTTTCCTTCCATATCTCGCACCTCCACTTCGACATGGTCTCACCCCTGCCAGCAGGCCGGCGGCCCGGCTCACCCTGCGGGCAGGTCAACGGCTCCTGAAGCTCGATGGCGTTCCCTTGCACCTCCTTTCCGGCAAATTCGGCCTAACCCTGATTGGCGGCCGGGGAACTTTACCTTGGTTTTACAATAGCCATCTCCGATAAAAATGCAATAATTTAATGGGACGGGACGGAGAAAAAGGGGGACGGCGAGGGACTCTAACGGAAAAAACGAAAACAATAAAAAATACCAAAAAAGCAAAAAGGCCGGCAGCTCTTGCCGGCCCCTCTCAGGCACCTTGATCTTAAAGGGAATCAGACGTTGCGCCGCACCAACTGGCGGGGGCCGATGGCGCCCCCGAGGCGCCAGTCCTTGGGCGGGCGATATTCCATAAGGCTTTGCAGGTTCCCCAACTGGCTGAGGCGGTCGTAGATCAGGGCCCAGACGCAGGGAACGTCGCACTTGAGGGTCGCCGAGACCTCGCACTTGCCACCCTGGGAGCCGCCGCAGGGGCCGTTGAGGAGCCCCTTGGCGCAGCGGGTCACGGGGCAGAGGCCGCCGGTGAGGCCCAGCACGCAGTCGCCACATCCCTGGCAGCGTTCCTGCCAGAGGCCGGGAGCCGCAGTCTCCCCGATGAACATGGTATTCAACCCCGGGTAAACCGGCTTCCCCGGCAGGCGTTCAGCGACGCTCTGGATTCCGGCGCCGCAGGCGATGGAGACCACCGCCTCCACCCCTTCGGCCTGGTCGATGAGGTCCAGCAGAAACTCGTGGATGCACTGGCGATCAACGCTGATTTCCAGGACCTCCAGTTTCTGGCCTTCCAGGCGGAAGGCCATTTCCAGCGCCGCGGCCAGCTCGGCCACCTGCTTGCGGCCACCGCTCATGGACTCGGCGGTACAGGTTTCGCACCCGGCCACCAGGATCTTTTTATAGGGACGCACCATCTCCTTGATTTCGGCGAGCGGCTTTCTTTCCCCGACTACCATAATTACCTTCCCTTACCAGAAATCCAAAAATTACCGGGAGGGTCGTTTCCTCCCGATGCAGCTAACCCGGCCATTGGATCTGGTAAACAGTATAACCGAGGCAGTCCGGCGGCGCAATTCCAATTTGAGACCGCTGCCGGGAAATTCTTTGGGCCGCCGCTGCTCATTGCGGTTCTGGCCGCATAAATTTATCCTGCCGACAACGGACGGCCTCCAGCGGCGCGGGGTTTCCACCGCCCCCGCCCGCTCGAACTTAGGCGTAAACAACCGCGCCATTTTGCGGTAGAATGGTGGGCAACAAGGTCACGGAGGTCTGGTCCGATGGCCAAAATCCGCATACTCCTGTTATCCCTGGTCCTGGTGCTGGCTGCACTACGGGGTTGCCCAGGCCCAGCGCTATATCCCCGATCCCGACGTCTACGGCAAGATCCGGGGCGCCTACCAACCCGTCACCCTGGTGGCCCGCATCGGCTACAACCGGGACCTCGGCGGCTACTATATCAAAAACAATCCCCGGTATGGATTCGGCAACAAGGTGATCTTGAACCAGAATTATGAAGTCTTGGGCAAATGGCCCGCCGCGGCCGGTACGTGACCATCTTCGGGCGGGTCAGCCCCATGGAATTCCGGGCCGGCCACATATACCTCGAGACCATCGACGGCCGGCCGTACCACGGCAGACACGCCCCGTTGGTAAAGATATATTAACTTGAGCCTGTTAGCTGTGAAGGTCTTTTCGGTGGCTGGGTGAAAAGGGTAAAAGGTTAAAAGGGGAAAGGGGAAAAAAGCCTCCTTTGCCTTGTCTTTAACCTTTTCCCACTGCCACTTTTCACCTTTTAACCCAGACTTGGAGGCGGAATCAATATGCAGATTCCTGAGAAGATGCATGGCCATGGTGTTGGAGGCGCCGGGGCGGCCGCTCAAATACCTGGAAGTCCCGGCGCCCCGGCCCGGCCCGGAGCAGGTGCTCATCCGGGTGCGGGCCTGCGGCGTCTGCCGCACCGACCTGCACATCGTGGACGGGGACTTGACCGAACCCAAACTGCCCCTGATCCTCGGCCATGAAATCGTCGGCACGGTGGCGGCCGTGGGCCAGGGGGTGCGAGAAGTTCCGGATGGGGGACCGCATCGGGGTGCCGTGGCTGGGCTACACCTGCGGGGCCTGCCGCTACTGCCGCCAGGGCCGGGAGAACCTCTGCGACCATCCCGGCTTCACCGGCTACACCCTGGACGGGGGCTACGCCCAATACACCGTGGCCGCACCAGCGCTACAGCTTCCACCTGCCTCCGGATTACGGCGAGGCCGAGGCCGCGCCCCTGTTGTGCGCCGGGCTCATCGGCTACCGCTCCTACCGCCTGGCCGGAGAGGCGGTGGAGCGCCTGGGGATTTACGGTTTCGGGGCCGCGGCCCACATCACCGTCCAGGTGGCGGTGCACCAGGGCAAACAGGTTTACGGCTTCACCCGGCCGGGGGATACCGAGACCCAGGAGTTTGCCCGGCGCCTGGGGGCCGTCTGGGCCGGCGACTCCGATGAACTGCCGCCGGCGGAGCTGGATGCGGCCATCATCTTTGCCCCGGTGGGCGCGCTGGTCCCCGCGGCCCTGCGGGCCACCGCCCAAGGGCGGCGCCGTGGTCTGCGGCGGCATCCACATGAGCGACATTCCCGCCTTTCCCTATGAGATCCTCTGGGGCGAACGGGTGCTGCGCTCGGTGGCCAACCTCACCCGCCGGGACGGCGAGGAATTCCTGGCCCTGGCCCCCCGGGTGCCGGTGCAAGACCGAGGTGCAGACCTTTCCCCTGGAGGAGGCCAACGAGGCCCTGGACGCACTGCGCCGGGGCCGGATCCAGGGCGCCGCGGTGCTGTCGGTGGGCTGACCGAGAGAAAAAAGTTGGGGGATGGAGGGGCGGACCCAGGTGTCCGCCCTAACAGCCGGCAGGAAGAGGAGATTTTCCCGGGCGGCCGGTGGCCGGCGGGGCGACACCGGTCCAAGAGTTGCCTGGTCTCGTTATTTTACCATTACCGGTTATCAGCCCCGCAGTTTCCGGGTGACCTCAGCCACCCGCCGGCCCAAGGCCCGGGCGATGGCCAGGTCTTCCGGCGCGGGGGCCAGGTCGTTGCCCGGCCCGGCCACGGTGGAGGCGCCGTAGGGGCTGCCGCCCCGCCCTTCCGTATGCAGCATCCCCGGAGTCGAATAGGGGACCCCCACAATGATGAAGCCCAGGTGCAGCAGGGGGACCATCATGGTCAGGCAGGTGGTCTCCTGGCCTCCGTGGGTGGTGCCCGTGGAGGTGAACACCCCGGCCGGCTTGCCCTCAAAGGCTCCTTCAGCCATAACTGGACCGTGCCATCGAACAGCCGCTTCATCTGGGCCGTCATGTTGCCATAGCGGGTCGGCGTGCCGAAGATGATGCCGTCCGCCTCTTTCAGGTCGTCCAGGGTGCAGACGGGGATATCCTGCTGGCGGTTCCACACCGCCAGGGCGTGCTCGTGCTTGGCAAGATCCCGTTCAATATCTTCAAATTCCTGGACCCGGCGCAAGACCGCCTCCACCCCCGCCACCGACTTGACCCCATCCACCACGGACTGGGCCAGTTGCAATACGTGGCCATACAGAGAGTAATAAACCACCAGGACTTTCATGTAAATTTTCCCTTGGTTAATTTTTCACTAAAGATAGATTCCCTGAGCGCCATGTCAACCGAACGGGCCATTGGTCGGCCGCTGCCAGGCGGACCCGCCTGTCCAGTTGGCGGCCCCATCACAGGCTGGAAGCCTGTGCCACTGTCGCCCCTACTCCCGCCCCCTTGCCTTCCTGCGGATCAGCCTTATTTTCTAAGGAAACTTAGCACCCGATTTCATAAATCCGGTAACGTATTTTTTAACCGCGGGAGCAAATGATTAATTCCCCCTCACCCTGACCCGTCTCCCCCATCGGTGGGAGAGGGGAGTAATAGCCAACCAGGACAGGCAGGGACGCCTGCCCACCGAACTCCGCCGGGCGGCAGTAGCAGGTTAACCTGTGCTCCCGCCTCCCCTACCGGCGAGGGAGAGGGCTGGGGTGAGGGGGGGACGACAAAAAATATAACCGTATTTAATAAATCAAGGACTTAATGCTGACGAGGGAAAGCACCGTGGACGATCTCAGCCAACAATTCCCCAACTTGCCCGAAAGGATCAACGGCCTGGGAGAATTGGCCTACAACCTCTGGTGGAGCTGGCACCCCGCCGCCCTGATGCTGTTTAAGAGGCTGCATCGCATGGCCTGGAAGGACAGCCATAACCCGGTAAAGTTCCTCAAAAGCCTGCCCCGGGAGGTTCTGGCGGCCGCGGCCGGCTGCCCCGGAATATCTGCGGCGCTACGACGAGGTGCTGGCTGAATTCCGCCGGCAGACCCAAACCCAGGTCTGCTGGTTTACGGAAAATATCACCGCGGCGGAATGCTATCCCATCGCCTATTTCTCTTTGGAATACGGGCTGCACCGGTCTCTGCCGTTTTATGCCGGGGGTTTGGGGTTTCTGGCCGGGGACCATCTCAAAGAGTGCAGCGACCTGGGGATTCCCATGGTGGCGGTGGGATTTATGTATCCGGAGGGTTACCTCCGGCAAAAGATCAATGCCGACGGCTGGCAGGAGTCCGTGGATGAACCCCTGGATCGGGACGCGGCGCCCATTACCCGGGTTCTCGATGACCAGGGGGCCCAGCTAATAGTGCAGGTGCCCTTCACCGACCCCCCCATCCACGTGGCGGTGTGGCAGGTGATGGTGGGGCGCATCCCTCTCTACCTGATGGATACCGACCTGGAGGTCAACGACCCGGCCCACCGGCGCATCTCCAACCATCTCTATATCAGCGATTTGGAACAGCGCCTCCTCCAGGAAATCGTCCTGGGGATCGGCGGCTGCGCCATACTGGCCAAAATGGGCGTCAAGCATTCGGTGCTCCACCTCAATGAAGGCCATCCGGCCTTCGCCCTGCTGGAAAGGTTGCGGGAACGGCTGGAGAATAACTTGAGTTTTGAAGAGGCCCGGCGGCAGGTGCAGGCCACCACGGTTTTCACCACTCACACCCCGGTGCCCGCGGGCCACGATGTCTTTCCCTTCGAGCTGGTGGACCGATACATTTGCCAGTGCTACCCCATGTTCACCCTGAGCCGGCAGGACTTCTTCGCACTGGGGACCTCACCCACCGATCCCCCCAACGCCGGCTTCAACATGACCGCCTTTGCCCTGCGGCTGTCCGACCATCGCAACGCCGTGAGCCGGAAGCACGGGGAGGTTTCCCGGCGTATGTGGCAGCCCCTCTGGCCCCAACTGCCGGTGGAGCAGGTCCCCATCGACCATATTACCAACGGGGTGCACGTCCCCACCTGGATCTCCCGCCAGGTGGCGTTGCGCCTCAGCCAAGTCCGGGAGGGCTCCGATTGGCTGGCGCACCATGAGGACCCGGCGGTCTGGCAGGCGGTGGATGACATTCCCCCGGCGGAATTCTGGGACCTGCACTTTCGCCGGAAGATCAAACTGATCAATTTTATCCGGGAGCAGACCCGGCGCCGCTGGGTGAAAAATCAAGTGGGCCTGGGCAACGTGGTGGTGGGCGGGGCCCTGCTCGACCCGTCGGCCCTGACCATCGGTTTTGCCAGGCGGTTTGCCACTTACAAACGGGCCGACCTGATCTTCACCGATCTGGAGCGCTTGAAACGGCTCCTCCATGATCCCTGGCGGCCCCTGCAATTCATCTTCGCCGGCAAGGCCCATCCCGCGGACGATCCGGGCAAGCGCATGCTGCAGCAAATCTTTACCCTGGCCCAGGACCGGGAACTGGGGGGCCGCATCGCCTTCGTGGAGGATTATGGCGCCCAACTGGCCTATTACCTGGTCCACGGGGTGGACGTGTGGCTCAACAACCCCCGCCCGCCTCTGGAGGCCTGCGGCACCAGCGGCATGAAGGCCGCCCTCAATGGGGTGTTGCACCTCAGCATCCTGGACGGCTGGTGGCCGGAAGGGTTTAACGGCAAGAACGGCTGGGCCTTCGGCGGAGAGCCCGCGGCCGACGCCATTGATGCCGCTGCCCTCTATGCTCTCCTGGAGAAGGAGGTGGTGCCCCTCTACTATCAAGTGGATGAGGACGGCATCCCTCTGGGCTGGGTGAACATGATGAAGGAGGCCATGAAGAGCCTCGGTCCCGCTTTCAGCGCCCGGCGCATGGTGAGGGAATACACCCGGAAATTCTACCAGCCGGCCCTTAAGGCCGCGGGCAGTTGAGGAGGGGAAACAATCGTAGAGGGAGAGTCAGGCTTTCACAGGCGAGACGCCTGTGCCACCAAAAGAAAGGGCGACCCGGCGGGCCGCCCTTTTTTGCATACGAGGTTGGTGGTCTTCCACCTATCTTAGTACATCCCTTCCATACCGCCCATACCGCCCATGCCGCCGCCGGGCATGGAGGGCATCGGACCTTCTCTCTTGGGTTTTTCGGCCACCATGGCCTCGGTGGTGATGAGCAGCGAGGCCACCGAAGCGGCGTTCTGGAGGGCGAAGCGGGTCACCTTGGTGGGGTCGATGACCCCGGCGGCCAGCAGGTCTTCGTAGGTCCCGGTCTCGGCGTTGAAGCCCATGGTGCCTTTCTCAGCCTTGACGTGCTCGGCCACCACGGAGCCCTCGAAACCGGCGTTATTGGCGATCTGGCGGATCGGCTCCTCCAGGGCCCGTTTAATGATACTGATACCCATGCTCTCGTCGTGACTTTTCAGCTTCAGGGCCTCCAAAGCAGGGGCGCAGCGCAGCAGGGCGACACCGCCGCCGGGGACGATGCCTTCATCCGACGCGGCGCGGGTGGCGTTCAGGGCGTCTTCCACCCGGGCCTTCTTCTCTTTCATTTCAATCTCGGTGGCCGCGCCGACGCGGATCACCGCGACGCCGCCCACCAGCTTGGCCAGGCGCTCCTGGAGCTTTTCCCGGTCGTAGTCGGAGGTGGTCTCGTCGACCTGGGCCCGGATCTGCTTCACCCGGCCTTCGATGGCGGCCCGGTCGCCGCCGCCGTCGATGATGGTGGTATTATCCCGGTCGATATTGATGCGCTTGGCGCTGCCCAGCTCTTTCAAGGTGACGTTTTCCAGCTTCCAGCCCATGTCTTCCGAGATCAGCTGGCCCCCGGTGAGGATGGCGATGTCTTCCAGCATGGCCTTGCGCCGGTCCCCAAAGCCCGGGGCCTTCACCGCGGCCACCTGCAAGGTGCCCCGCAGTTTGTTGACCACCAGAGTGGCCAGGGCTTCGCCTTCCACGTCCTCGGCAATGATCAACAGGGGTTTGCCCATCTTGGCGATCTGCTCCAGCAGGGGGAGCAGGTCCTTCATGGCGCTTATCTTTTTTTCGTTGATGAGGATGACGGCCTCGTCCAGGCTGGCGTCCATCTTCTCGGGGTTGGTGACGAAGTAGGGGGAGATATAGCCCCGGTCAAACTGCATGCCTTCCACCACGTCCAGGGTGGTCTCCATGCCCTTGGCTTCTTCGACGGTGATGACGCCTTCCTTACCTACCTTGGCCATGGCGTCGGCGATGATGTTGCCGATGGAGGCGTCGTTGTTGGCGCTGATGGTGCCCACCTGGGCGATCTCTTTCTGGCCCCGGCAGGGTTTGGAGATCTTGTGCAGCTCCTCCACCACCGTGGCCACCGCCTGCTCGATGCCCCGTTTCAGGGCCATGGGGTTGGTGCCGGCAGCCACCAGGCGAGAGCCTTCCTTGTAGATGGCCTGGGCCAGGATGGTGGCGGTGGTGGTGCCGTCGCCGGCCACATCCGAGGTCTTGGAGGCCACTTCCTTGACCATCTGGGCCCCCATGTTCTCGAACTTGTCTTCCAATTCAATCTCTTTGGCCACGGTGACCCCGTCCTTGGTGATGGCCGGGGGGCCGAAGGACTTTTCCAGGATCACGTTGCGGCCTTTGGGACCCAGGGTTACCCTCACCGCCTCCGCCAGGGTATTGACCCCCCGCAGGATGGCCTCCCGGGCCTTGACGTCGTATTTAATCTCTTTGGCGCCCATATTGTTACCTTCCTCCTTAAAAAAATCTGGATAGTTGAATGATTGCTGGTTTCAGGTGAGAGAAGTGGGGCGGGCCGACCTACTACTTGATAATGGCCAGGATATCTTCTTCCCGCATCATCAGATAATCTTCGCCTTCCACCTTGATTTCCGTGCCGGCGTATTTGCCGAACAGGACCCGGTCGCCAGCCTTGACCTGGAGGGTCATGCGCTGGCCTTGCTCGCTCATCTTGCCCGGGCCCACGGCCTTGATGATACCTTCGATGGGTTTCTCCTTGGCGGTATCCGGGATGACGATGCCGCCTTTGGTTACCTGAATCTCTTCGGTCCGTTTGACCAAGACTCGATCATTCAAG
Organism: uncultured delta proteobacterium; assembly: GCA_963808395.1. Taxonomy (GTDB): domain Bacteria; phylum Desulfobacterota; class Desulfobaccia; order Desulfobaccales; family 0-14-0-80-60-11; genus JAPLJC01. The sequence goes on from CAWEFJ010000010.1 coordinate 272,375, forward strand.
GGTTTAACCTTCATGCAAAACCTCCTCGGGGTGAATTGAGAGTATCCTGTTATTAGCACTCTCTAGTGGTTAGTGCTAATCCTGTATTTTACCCACTAATTTTGGAAAATCAAGGGGGCTGGGAATATTTTTTGGCAGGATTACGGATGGACGCCCATCAGGAGCGGCGCGCCCCGGGCGGGCCCTGACCAGGCCCCGGCCAGCGGCGCTGGAAAATTCACGCTCAGCGGGCCTGGGACACCTGCAAGGCCGGAGACTTTGCCTTGGAGTACTTATCCCGGTCTTTGGATTTCACGGCAGGGACGCCGTTCTTCCCCGGGGTTTTGCTCCGGGTGGCGACCTTGAGGGCCGGCTCTCCCTTCTTGGAACTGGCCTGGGCCGGCTTCTTAGACCCGGTCTTGGCCACCCTGGCCGGCGTCTTTTCTTTGGCCTGGCCGGCGGGGCTCGCCTTGGAGGCCGCGGCTAGCCCGCCAAACATGGAGGCCTGCACCGGGCGGGGGGCCTCTTTGACCCCAGCATGGTTGCTCTTCCTGGCGGTGGTAGTCCCGGCAGAGGCATGGGGGGCGGCCTTGGCGAAGGTCCTGGATTTGGGGGACGCCGCCCTGGTCTCTGCCTGGTGGGAGGCCTCTGCCTGGCGGGAGGTCTGGCTCCGGCTCCGGGAATACTGGCGGCTGCCGCTCCTGGCGGCCTGGACCGAACGGGAGGCCACCGCCGGATACTCGATGCGGGCCAGGGTGAGGTTGCGAGTAAAGAGCTCCTTGCTATTGGCTGGCAGGTTCAAGGTATAATTGGGGCTGTCCGGAGGAGTAACGCCCCGCAGCAACTCCGGGTTGAGGGCCTGCACGTCTTCCTCCGGCCTGTTGGTCGCAAAGGCCACGGCCCTCAAGGAGGTGGGCTCGTCCACCTGGACCCGGTCAAATTTCACCGCAGCCTGGTAAGGGATTTTGCCGAAGCCGAATTTCTCCGGATTCTTGGCAATGATGGTGGCCGCGATCATCTGCGGCACGTAATTCTTGGTTTCCGTGGGGAGGCACATGTTGGCGGAGAGTTCCCAGAAATTCTTATGGTTGCTCTGGTCCAGCTCCCGCTGCACCCTGCCTTCCCCGCAGTTGTAGGAGGCGGCCGCCAGATACCAGGAGCCGAATTGTTTATACAGGTCCAGGAGATACTTGGCCGCGGCCCGGGTGGATTTCTCCGGGTCCCGGCGCTCGTCCACATAGCTATCGACGGTCAGCCCGTAGCGCAGGCCGGTGCCCCTGACGAACTGCCACATACCCGCGGCGGCCGCGGGGGAATAGGCCTTGCAGTTGAAGCCGGACTCGATCATGGCGAGATATGCCAGGTCTTCCGGCAAGCCGTTCTCCTCGAAGACCTCTTTGATCATGGGGAGATACCGGGTGGAGCGGGCCAGGTAACTTTTGGTGACCTCTTTACGTTCGGTGGAGAAATAGACCAGGTAGGCCCGCACCTGCTTGTTCATCTGGATGGGCACATCGAAATTGACCTGATGCTCCCACTGCTGCAACTCCGCTTCCAGACCGGGGTCCCAGCCGGGGATGCCGCTCTTGGCGTAGAGTTCCTCCAGGTGCTTGCCGCTCAGCTCTTCGGCCAGGGACTCATCGGAGGATCCCGGAGCCAGGGTCATCTGCTCCTGGGCCAGAGGTTCCGTCTTCGCCAGTTCGGCCTTGGTCCCGCCGCCGCAACCGGCCAGCCAGGCCAGACACCCCAGACCAATAACTATCCCCCCCAGCCGCGACAACCTAAGGCGTCTTTTCATCCCCTGCTCCGAGACTGCGGAATTTCAGGTCTAATGCCCTTCCCTCCCCCAGGCGGGTCCCCGAATTTTTCGGGTTTTCCCCGTATAGCAGCATTTTTTCGGCAAATCAAGGGAATTTTTCCCGCCCCGGGGCGGCCCGCCCCGGGCAGGCAGGGGTTTTCAAATGGCTAAAATGTTGTTATCATTAATCTCTAAGGCAACCTATGATCATTAAAAGAAAATTAGCACATGGCGAAATTTTGCTGGCCCTGGCCCTCTGGGGGGTGGGGCTGGCGGCCGTGGTTTGGGGCCGCCGGGAGCTGCTCCAATGGCTGTACTTCTTCTCCTGGTATCCCCTGATCCTGTTTTGGGATGGGCTGCTTTTTGACCTCCAGGGCGAATCCTGGCTGCTGTCCCGGCCCGGGGCGCTCTTCAAGATGGCCTTCTGGTCCGTGAGCGCCTGGCTCATCTTCGAGGCCTGCAACCTGGTCTTGAGAAACTGGGCCTATGTGGGAGTAGAGGCCATTCCCTGGTTGCGCTGGCCGGGCTACGCCCTGGCCTTCGCCACGGTGCTGCCCGGCGTCCTGCTCACCGCCCAGGGCCTGGCGGCCCTGGGGGCCTGGCGGGGGACCCGGGGCCGGCCCGTGCACTTGCCCTTTGCCTGGGAACCTTTAGCCCTGCTGGGCGGCGACCGCCTCGCTAATCCTGCCCCTGATCTGGCCCGGCTTGGCCTTCCCGCTGGTGTGGCTGGCCTGGTTCCTGCTCCTGGACCCTTTCTGCCGGCTGCTGGGGGGGCGCTCCCTGATTCAGGCCTTTCTCGAGGGAGAGCGCCGGGAGCACCTCTGCCTGTTGACCGCCGGCCTGCTTACCGGCCTTTGGTGGGAGGCCTGGAATTACCCGGCCGCGGCCCGCTGGGTCTATACCCTGCCGGTCTTGAACTTCGGCAGGATCTTCGAGATGCCGGTCCTGGGCTACCTGGGGTTCCTGCCCTTTGCCCTGGAGTGCGCGGTCATGTATAATTTCATGCAGGCCCTGGAGGAACGGGTCCTCACCACGCCGCGGCGCCGCGCCTGGGCCTGCCTGGTCCAACTGGCCTTCTGGATTATCATGTTTGCGGCTATGGACGCCTGGACGGTGGCATCGTTCCAGTGAGCAGTAAGCAGTAAGCAGTTAGCAGTGAGCAGTGAGCAGTGAGCAGTGAGCAGTGAGCCGGGGTTAAACAGTCCTGAATACGGAAAACGGAAAACGGAAAACGGAAAACCGTCCTTCCGTCTACGCCGTCTCCCTGGGCTGCGCCAAGAACCTGGTGGACACGGAGATCATGTTGGGCCGTCTTACCCAGGGCGGCTGGCAGGTCGCCGCGGCCCCGGAGGCCGCGGAGTTGCTCCTGGTGAACACCTGCGCCTTTATCCAGGACGCCTGCCAGGAGGCGGTGGATACCGTCCTGGAGTTGGCCCGCCACAAAGAGGCCGATCCCTCCAAACGCCTGGTGGTGGCCGGCTGCCTGGTGCAGCGCTTTGGGGAAGCCCTGGCCGCGGCGCTTCCGGAAGCCGATTATCTCATCGGGGTCCACGACTTTCCTGACCTGGTAAAGATTTTGGGGCAGAGGCCGGGGGCGAACGCACCCCGGCTCTTCCACCTGGCCCCGCCCTACGCCTACCCGGGCCCCGAGGCCCGCTACCCCGCCACCCCCCCACATCTCGCCTACCTCAAGATCGCCGAGGGTTGCAGCCACCGCTGCACCTTTTGCGTCATTCCCCGGATCCGGGGCCCCTACCGCAGCCGCCCCCTCAAGACCCTGGTGGCGGAGGCCGGGGAACTGGCCGCCGCCGGGGTCAAAGAACTCATCCTGGTAGCTCAGGACACCACCGCCTACGGAGCGGAGCTCCCGGGCCATCCCGGGCTGCCGGCGCTGCTGCGGGAGCTGGGAGCCATTCCGGGTTTCCGCTGGATCCGTCTCCTCTACGGCTATCCGACCCGCATCACCCGGGAATTGCTGGAAGTCATGGCGGCCGACCCCCGCATCTGCCCCTATCTGGATCTCCCCATCCAGCACGGCCACGATGAGGTCTTACGCCGCATGGGACGGGGCTACACCCGGGCCCAGATTATCGACCGGGTGCGCCTGATCCGGGAGGTCCTGCCGGGGGCGACCCTGCGCACCACGGTGCTGGTGGGTTTTCCCGGAGAGACCGAAACCCAATTCCAGGCCCTGGGAGAACTCCTCGAGGAGCTGCGCTTCGACCATCTGGGGGTCTTCTTATACAGCCCCGAAGACGGCGCCGCCGCCAGCCACTTCCCCGGGAAGGTGCCCCGCCGCCTGGCTCGCCGGCGGGCCCGGACGCTGCAGGCCCTCCAGGCGGGGATCGTCAAGGCGCGCCTTAAGGCCCTGGTGGGCACGGTGCAGCCGGTGCTGGTGGAGGGGGAGAGCCCGGAGTCCGAATATCTCCTCAGCGGCCGTCTGATCAGCCAGGCCCCGGAAGTTGATGGCCAGGTGTACCTCACCGCGGGCCAGGGCCGGGTCGGTGAAGTCCAGGCGGTGCGGCTCACCCGGGCCCTGCCCTACGATCTGCTGGGAGAAATTGTCAGTTAGGGCAGTGTAGGGGCGACAGTGGCACCGGCTTCCAGCCGGTGATTGGGGGTCGCCCTCTGCCTTACGCCAGGCGGCGCTTCCACACTTTGTGCCTCCGTCTAATAAATTGACTTCCCAAGGGATGTAAGTTAGTTTATTTACATATGATTGCCTCCCCCAAACGGTTGCTGAAGGCCGCGCTGGAGACGGACATTGCCGCCATCGATGCGGCCCTGGACGCCAATCTCCGGACCCACGTGCCTTTCATCGCCGAGGTGGGGCGGCACATCCTGCTGAGCGGCGGCAAACGGGTGCGGCCCCTGCTCTTCATCCTGGCCGCCAGGATGTGCGGCCACCGCAGCGACCACCTGGCGGACTTCTCCACCATTTTCGAGTACTTGCACGCCGCGACCCTGTTGCACGACGACGTCATCGACGCGGCCCAGCTGCGCCGCGGGGCCACCACCGCCAACACCATCTGGGGCAACCAGGCGGTAATCCTGGTGGGGGATTTCCTCCTTTCCAAGGCCCTGTCCATCGCGGTGACCACCGATCACCTGAAGATCCTCAAGGTCCTGGCCCAGACCACCACCCAAATGGCCGAAGGGGAGATCCTGCAGCTGATTCACACCGGCAACCTCAAGATCACCGAGGCGGAATACTTTGAGGTCATCACCTGCAAGACCGCGATCCTCATGGCCGCGGCCTGCCAGATCGGCGCCATCCTGGCCGGGGCGCCGCCGGCCCAGGAGGAGGCCCTGGCCCAGATAGGCCTGCAACTCGGCATCACCTTCCAGTTGGTGGACGACCTCCTGGACTACACCGGCGACCAGAGGGAAATAGGCAAAGAGGTGGGGGCCGATCTGCGGGAAGGCCGCGTTACCCTGCCCCTGATCCACGCCTTGGCCCAGGCCGGTCCCCGGGACCGTGAAAGGCTCCAGGAGATGGCCCAAGGCCTGACCCCGGAAATGGTCCCGGAGCTGCGCCGCCTGCTCGACCGGTATGGCTCTCTGGACCACAGCCGCTCCCTGGCCCGCCAATACACCCTCAAGGCCCAGGAAAATCTGGAGATTTTCGGGCCCTGCCCCGAGTCCACTTATTTCCGGCTGATCACCGAAGAATTGCTGGCCCGCACTCACTGAGGGGTCGTAGGGGCGGGTTTCAAACCCGCCCCTACAGTCAGATTTTCCCGCCGGTATCAAATTTCTTGACAGCGGGGTAATCTGTTGTTAGATTTTTCCCGTATCTTAGCATGTCGGACGAAGGCGGGGCGCGGCGCCCCGGGAGCCAATCGGCAGGGTATGCTAAATACCCTCCTTTTTTTTGTCTGACTGCTTTCAGTTCGTGCGGCTCTGCGGGCCGGACGGGTTACCATTTCAGGAGGAAAAGGGATCATGAAGGAAAAAGGCAAGGTTAAATGGTTTAATGACGCCAAGGGGTTTGGGTTCATCTCCCGGGAAGACGGCCCCGATGTCTTTGTCCATTTCAGCGCCATCACGGGCGACGGTTTCCGGTCCCTGGCAGAGAACCAGGAAGTGGAGTTTGAGGTGGTCGAGGGCGCCAAGGGACCCCAAGCCCAAAACGTCATGAAAATTTAACCTTAGGGGCGGCCCGCAGGGCCGCTAAAATGCGGTTTTCGGTTTTCTGTTTTCTGTTTTCTGTGAAAGGCCAATCAAAGTCAAAGGCGCCTTGGCAGAGGCGGAAAACCGACCATCTCCATCAGTGCAGCTCACCCGGGTCCCTTCCAGGCAGGGTGCGCCAGATATGAGGAATGATCCCGGCAGCCGGCAGGATCGCGGATCCTGCCGGTTTTTCTTGGCAGAACGGTTTTTCCGGTTTCGGTTTTCTGTGAAAAACAACGTCAAAGTCAAAGGCCCCTTGCTTCAGGAATTAAGGTCTTTACTCCCTCCCCCTGAGAGGGGGGAGGGTTGGGGTGGGGGTGAGTAGAAACGGTTTTCGGTGAAAGGCAAAATCAAAGTCCCCATGCCAGGGACAGAAAACAGAAAACAGAAAACTGCTCTCAATTATCCTGGGACCTGGCACCAGAATTCCATATAATAAAGGATGTTACATGGGACAGCCGTCTCGTCCGCGCTAAATTGGAGGTTAAAGACAATGAAGATATGTTTTTTGGGTTTGGATCTCCCGGAAGGGAAGGTTAAATATCAGGATGAGCGGGTGATTGCCCTGGATAAGAAATTTGAGGCCAAGAAGGTCTCTCCGTTCTATGCGGAATTCATCAAAGAAGACGGCCAGCAGTGCGATGCCTTTTTAGTCTCCCGGGAGAAGGTCCTGGATCTGCTGATCCTGGATATGGAAAAGCTGGAAACCCGGCGGGACCGAACCACGGATGATCGGGAAAAGGAGTTGCTGAGCCGCTGTCTCGGACATTTGGAGCAGGAAATCCCCCTTTGTGACCTCGATTTTTCTGAAGAAGAAGCGGCCCTCCTCAAATCACTGGCGCCCTTAAGTCTAAAGCCCACCGTTATGGTCGCAGGCCAACCCGGCGTCCAGGACGCCATTGAGCAGGCCCTGCACAAGGCCGGGATCACTTTTTTTTACACCGCGGACAAAAAAGAGGTGCACGCCTGGCCGATTAAGGAAGATTCCGACATCGTCACCTGCGCCGGGAAGATCCATTCCGACCTGGCCCGGGGTTTTATCAAGGCCGAAATCGTCAGCTACCAGGACTTAATGACGGTCTACAACTGGCAGGAGGCCCGCTCCCGGGGCCTGGTGCGGCTGGTGGACCGGGACTACATCATTCGGGAAGGGGACGTCATCGAGATTCGCTTTAATGTTTAATGCAGTTTTCGGTTTTCTGTTTTCGGTTTTCGGCACAAGCTTAGCTTGGGGTTTATGTAAATAGGCGGACCCAGCTTCTCGCCCCTATAGGTTTTTTATAAGGCTGCACATCCCCGGCGGCGTTTTTAGACCGCCTCTACTGCTCACTGCTCACTGCTCACTTTTCCTTTGAATCCTGCTCCTTAACCGCAAAGATCTCTTTGAAGAAATCCTGCATATAGGCCAGGAACGCCGGGCCGCCCGGGCGTCGTAAGCGACCCCGCTGGCCTTATCGCTGCCGTTGGCGGGATTCATAAAGCCGTGCACCGCCCCGCCGAAATAGACCATCTGCCAGTCCAGCCCCCCTTTTCTCATGGCCTCCTGGAAGGCGGCGATGGCTTCCCCGGTGACGTGGAAGTCATCGGCCCCGTGCAGCACCAGGATGGCGGCCTTGATGGACTTGAGTTCCTCCGGCTGGGGCGCGGTCAGGCCGCCGTGGAAGCTCACCACCCCTTTAAGGGCGGCGCCCGTATAAGCCAGCTCCAGGACCGTGGTGCCGCCGAAGCAGAAGCCGATGGCCGCCAGACGCTGGGGGTCCACCTCCGGGATCTGGGCCAGGGCCTTCAAGGCCGCCTGGGCCCGGGCCCGCAGCAGGGCGGGGTTGCCCCGCAGTTCCCCGGCCAGCCGGCCCGCCTCCTTGCGGGTCCTGGGTAACCTGGCCCTGGCCGTACATATCCGCGGCCAGGGCGACGTAGCCCAGGCTGGCCAGTTGCTCCGCGGTTTTCCGGGCAAAATCGTTGAGGCCCCACCACTCATGGACCACCAGGACCCCGGGACGCCGGCCCGCGCAAGGCGTCGTCATACGCCAGGTAGCCCTTAAAGACAGTGCCGTCATACTGGTATTCCACGGTCTTGGTCACCATTGCCGCCTGCACCTCCGTACTTAGAGTTAAGGCCAGCATCATCAGCAGAACGTCTCCAAAAATCAGGCGGTTTCTCATATCATTCCCCCTGTTAGATGTAGGGGCGACTCGCTGAGTCGCCCGGGCGACCCAACGGGTCGCCCCTACAGCTAACGCAGCAAATACCCGCCGTCCACGTACAGGGTGCTGCCGGTGGTGAAGGAGTTGCCCATCAGGTAGAGGACCGCCGCGGCCACATCTTCCGGGCGGCCGACCCGCTTGACCGGCGCCGCCTCGGAGAAGGCCCGGAACATTTCCTCCCTTCGGGCCGGGGGCATACCGGCGAAGATGGGGGTATCCACCAGGCCCGGGGACACGGCGTTGACCCGGATGGGGGCCAGCTCCACTGCCAGGGCCCGGGCCAGGGACTCGATGGCGCCATTGATGGCGGCGATGGCGGCCGCCCCGGCCGGGGGCCGCTGGCTCCAGATGCCGGAGAAAAAGACCAGCGAACCGCCGGGCCGCACCAGGGGGGCTCCGTATTTCGCCGCCAGGTACTGGCCCCAGAATTTGCTCTGGAAATCCGCCCGGGCCGAGGCGCTATCCAGGGTCAAGAACGGTCCCCCGTGGATGGTGCTCCCCGGGGTGGTGAGGTGGTCGAACTGGCCCACCTCTGCGAAAAAAGTCTTGATCTGCGCCTCTTCGCCCACGTCCAGGGTAAGGCCGGTCACCTGGCCGCCGATTTCCTTCTTGGCCCTCTCCAGCTTCTCATTGGTGCGGCCGCCGATGACCACCTGGGCTCCCAGGGCCGCCGCGGCCTTGGCGGTGGCCAGGCCCATGCCGGAAGTGCCGCCGATGATGACGATGCGTTTGCCCTGCAAAGTCATAACGAGCCTCCTAACCCCGGCCGGCGCCGCCTGGATGCCGGCGCCTCATCCTAAAAAAATTCTCGGGAACTAGTAGTGTGGCGTTTTAGAGAAACGATGCTACTAGGGCCGCATCAGGCAGTTAATCTTGCCCTTAAAACCGACGATGTTGGCGGTCAGGCGCTTAACCCGGGCCATGAGTTCTTCGTTCTCGTACTGGGCCTTTTTGAGGTAAATGAAGACCTCGCCCTCCTTGACCTCCACCTCCACCGAGGGGATTTCCTGGATCAGGGCCGCCTCCACCCGGGCGGCCAGGGACTTCTCATCTATCAACCTTTGGGCCTCGGGGGTGGACTGAAAGCAAGGGCCTTTCAAGGCGCATTTGATGACGTCCACCGCGTCGTCCACCGTCATGCACTTGATATTGATCACCAGGTCATAGAGGCTGGGGTCCGCGGTGTCGATCCCATAAAGGTGTTTGCTCCATTTGCGCCGCTCTTCGTCGTCCTTCTGCAAAATCCGCCGGGCTTCCTCGGCGGAGATCTTCTCCCGCTTCATCTCCTCCTTGACCCGATCCTCCAGGTCGGCAATGATCCGCACCTTGAGAACGTGGGGAATCCCTTGCAGCAAGAAATGCCCGGCCAACCCGTGGTAAATCACGTTGCCTTTCTGGACCTGGCGCAAGAGGGCCGCCCGGATGGTGGCCACATAGGGCTCTTTGCCGTAAGTGAACCGTTCCAAAATGTGAAGGCGCATCGTGGATGGCCCGGACCAGCTTGATTTCCGGGATATTGAAGCGCTCCGAGGCTTCCAGGAGGATATCCCGGGAAAGGCATTCATAGCCCAGGTCCTGGGCCAGTTTTTCCGCAACCTCCTTGCCGCGGCTGTAAGATCCCCTGGAAATGGTAATAATCGACACGTCTCTCACTCCTTTCTCATTTGCAGATGGTTATTAACTCCGGGGTAATTTAGGAGTTCATTTTCCGGATGGTTGATTTAGCCAAAACAGTGGACCGCAAACTATTTCGGCGGCGGCTGGGAAAATTCCTTGGCCACCACCTTGCCATTGACAAACTGCACGGTGATAATCGTGTCCCCCTGCGCCCATTTGGACATGGTTCCCGAAAACACCGGAATCTCCAGGCCGGTGGCTTCGCTGGGCGGTCCCAAGATACCCTGCACTTCTTCCTGGGTCATGCCCAGCTTGATCTGGTCGAAATTTTCCTTGCTGATCTTGGGGGGGCAGCCGGCCAGGCCGGCGACCAACAGGGCCACCAGCGCCAAGCGGCCCAGCCCCCGCAGGTTGACGAACTTTGAACAAATCCGCACGGCCGCCATCCTCCGCTCAGGGATTAATTCTCTCAATTACCGGCTCACCAGCTAGGGCTTCACCAGACAGGTAATCCTGATCTCCACATCGGCGATGCTGGCGGCCAGGCGCTTGATCCGGGATATGAGTTCTTCGTCTCCGCACACGGCCCTCTTGAGGTAAATGAAGATCTCGCCCTCCTTGGCCTCCACCTGTACCGAGGGGATTTCCTGGATCAAGGCCGCCTCTATCTGGGCTGCCAGGGACATCGCCTTCACCAACTCCTGGTTCCCGGGCCTGGGCTGAAAGCAAGAGCCTTGCAAGGCGTATTTGATGAGGTCCACCGCGTCGTCCACCTGGACGCACTTGACCCGGATCACCAGGTCATAGAGGCTGGGGTCCCAGGTGTCGATCCCATAAAGGTGTTTGCTCCATTTGCGCCGCTCCTGGTCGTCCTTCTGCAAAATGCGCCGGGCTTCCGCGGCGGAGATATTTTCCCGCTTCATCTCCTCCTGCACCCGCTCCTCCAGGTCGGCAATGATCCGCACCTTGAGGACATGGGGAATCCCTCGCAGCAAGAAATGCCCGGCCAAGCCGTGGTAAATCACGTTGTCCTTCTCGACCTGGCGCAAGAGGGCCGCCCGGATGTAGGACACGAAGGTCCCTTTTTCATAAGAGAAGCGTTCCAGAATGGAAGGCGCATCGTGGATGGCCCGGATCAGCTTGATTTCCGGGATATTATAGCGCTCCGAGGCTTCCAGGAGGATATCCCGGGAAAGGAGTTGATAGCCCAGGGCCTGGGCCAGTTTTTCCGCAACCTCCTTGCCGCGGCTGTAAGATCCCCGGGAAATGGTAATAATGGCCATGCCTCTCACTCCTGGCTCAATTGCAGATGGATTATTTAAATCTCCCGCCGATGTGGTAGTTTCTCAAACCCCTTTAGATAAATCAAGTTTCGCCCCCGTTCTCCAGGATTAAGCCTCTGAATTACCTGGGTTACCGGCTCATTGGCTCTGGGGAGGCGAACCCTAGTTTTCTAAATCAACCCTTAAGCCATCCTCGGCCCGGAGGATCTCCCCGGAAAACTCCCGGGCCGCCAGGGCCGCCACATCCACCTGGTCGCACGCCGGGTAAAAGTGGGTCAGCAGCAGTCGCCGGACCCCGGCCCGGGCCGCCAGGCGTCCGGCCTCCGTGGGGGTCAGGTGCCCCGGGATCTTGACGGGGTTGGCCGCCTCCAGCGCCAGGAGGTCGGCCCCCTGGGCCAGGGCCACCAGGGAGTCGCTTTCGTCCGTGTCCCCGGAATAGACCAGGGACCGGGACCCGGCCTCCAGGCGGAAGGCCAGGCTGCCCTCAATGTGGTTGGTGGGGGCGCTCTTAACCCGCAAACCCTCCCAGGCCGCTTCATCAGGGCCATCCGGGGAGAGCTCCCGGAGTTGCAGCAGGCCCGGCGGCGGCTCCAGCCAATCGCCGAAGGCGGACTTCAGCCGCTCCAGAAACCCGGCAAAGCCCCGGGCCGCCAGCAGCCAGAAGGGCTGCCGCCGGGTATATCCCAGGGCGTAGCGGGTGGCGAACAGAAAGGGGACCAGGTCCCCCACGTGGTCGGGGTGGCGGTGGCTCAGGGCCAGAATGTCGATCTGGTTGAAGTTGAGGCCCTGCCGCAGCATGGACCGCAGGGTGCCGGCCCCCAGGTCCAGGAGCAGGAGCCGGCCCGCGGCCCTCACCGCCAGGGCCGGCGAGCCCCGCCGCAGGGAGGGCACCCCGGTGCCGGAGCCGATGACGATCAGTTCCACCCGGTTCTCTTCCCGAAGCTTCCGCCTCTGGCCCTCCGTTTAATCACTGGCCATCCACGTTGCTCATCTGTTTCACATAAAACCAGTCTTCCGGCAGGGTCAGGTAGTTGTGCATATCCATCAGAGTGAGGTAGTGGCCGCGCTCCTCATGGGCCACGCTCATAAAAAAGCGCCGGGCCAGGGGGTTACGGCTCTCCCGGGCCAGCTTGGTGTAGTAGTCGATGGAGCAGTCCTCCATCTGAATGCCGGTGCGCAGGGCCTGGAGATCGTCCTTGCCGCCGGTTTCCTGGTCCGCCTGGGCCATGGCCAACACGCAGATATAGGGTTCGTGCCGGGGCGGGTTGAAGGCGGCCATGGACTCGGTCCAGGCCGGGTCCTTCTCCAGGTCCCGGTAGATTTCGTTGAACTTCTCGATATGGTACTTTTCCGATTCCGCCAGATACTCCAGGATCTGGCGCACCCCGGGGTTTTGCACTTTCTTGGCCGCTTCCAGGTAGAACTGCCGGCCCTCCAACTCCATCCGCACCGCGTCTTTCAGGGCCTGGAGCATGTATTCCTGCATTTTCATGGGGCCTTCTCCTTGGAAATATGAGAGACGGCGCCAGGGATGCAGACCGGAATCGGGCTGCGGTTAAAACCGCCTTGCCGCCGTCGAGTTTCCCTCAACATAAGGTTACCAACCCCCATTGTCAATCAGGCTGGTCCCCAGGCCGGGGAGACGCGGCAGGGGCACAGGCTTCCAGTCCCCGCGCCTGCGGCTTGCAGGTGATCGGCTGAGAGAGCCGGCCGCTTTCTTGTCTGCCAGGAATTTCCGTGATAAGTATGGTCATGAGCCGCGCCCTGGTCTCTTTGTTGAAATCCCGCCTGGCCCTGAATCCGCCTGACCCTGCCGCGGCGCCCGGCCTGGTGTCCGCCGCGGTGCTGGCGCCGCTGTTTTTCCAAGAGGGGGAGGGAGCCCAGCTGTTATTCACCCAGCGCACCCTTACCCTCAAAGACCACCGGGGCCAGATCTCCTTTCCCGGTGGGGTGCGCGGCCCCGAGGACCCGGACCTGCTGACCACCGCCCTGCGGGAGACCCGGGAAGAGATCGGCCTCGACCCCCGGGAGGTGGAATTACTTGGGGCCCTGGAGCCGGTGGCCACCATGACCGGCTATCGCATCAGCCCCTTTCTGGGCCTGATCCCCCACCCTTACGAGTTTCACCCCAACCCCCAGGAAGTGGCCAGGTTGCTGCTTCTGCCTCTGGAGGGCTTTTTTGACCCGGCCCGCTGGAGCAGCAGGGTCTATCATTACCAGGGGCGCGACACCAGGGTCTGTGACTGGCGGGGGGACGGGGAGCTGATCTGGGGGGCCACCGCCCGCATTCTCTTGAACCTGCTGGCCCTGTTGGACCAGCATCCCATTCCGGGAGATCGACATGCCACCTGTCTGGACTGATCTGGCCGGGGCCGCGGCCCTGGTGAAAGATGGCGATTTGGTGGCCCTGGCGGGCCACACCCGGGCCGCGCCCATGGCCCTGATCCGGGAACTTATCCGCCAGGGCCGGCGGCGCCTGGGACTGGTCACGGTGCCCACCGGGGGCCTCAACGTGGACCTGGCGGTGGGGGCCGGTTTGGCCGACCGCCTCCATTTCGCCCAGGTGGTCCTGGAGGAATACGGGATGGCCCCTAACTTCCGCCGGGCCGTGGAACAGGGGCGGTTAACGTGCTGGGAGTATCCCTGAGGCGCCCTGCTGCGAGCCCTCCAGGCGGGGGGCATGGGCGTCCCCTTTCTGCCGGTGCGGGGGATTCTGGCATCGGTCTATTTGGAGGTCAACGCCAATTTCCGGGTCATACCGGACCCGTTTAGCGGCGAAGACCTGGTGGTGGTCAAGGCGCTGACGCCGGAGGCGGCGCTGGTGCACGGCAGTAAAGGCGATGACCTGGGAAATCTCCTCATCCCCCGGCTGGCGGACTGGCCGTTGGCCATCAGGGCGGCCCGCTTGGTGATCGCCACGGTGGAGGAGCGGGTTCCCGGCCCTTTGCAGGAGGAAGCAGACTGGCGCTTAATCCCGGCCATTCACTTGAGCGCCCTGGTGCACTGCCCCGGGGGCGCGGCGCCCACGGGCTTCCCCGGTTACTACGGCCAGGATGAGGCCCACATCGCCCTATATCTAAAGAGCGCCAGGGACCCGGCGGCCTGGGAGGATTACTTGCAGGAATACGTTTTTCGGGAAAACTAACCAGATTGTAAGTGAGCAGTGAGCAGTGAGCAGTAAGCAGCAAGCAGTGAGCAGTGAGCAGTGAGCAGTGAGCAGTGAGCAGTGAGCAGTGAGCAGTGAGCAGAAAAATCTGGCAGTCAACAACTGGCTACTGATGCTGACTGACTACTGGCTACTCCTACTGCCTACTGGCTACTGACCGCGGCGCCGTTGACCCCGCCGTTCAGCAGGCGCACCACCGCCAGGTCCGGAAAGTAATCGATGATATTGAGGCAGCCGTAGTTCTGCTCCAGCCGGAAGAGGTGGTTCAGGGACAGGCCCAGGGCCTCGCAGAGGATGACCCGGTTGATGCCGGCGTGGGCGACGATGAGGAAGGCGGCGTCCCGGTGGCGGGCCAGCAGCTCCCGGAGCCGGGGCAGGGCCCGGGCTGCCAGGTCCTCCAGGCTTTCGCCCCCGGGGATGCGGAAGCTGGGGAGGTCCCGGAGGCGGGCCTCCAGTTGGCTGGGGTACTGCTCCAGGATCTCTCCGAAGGTCAGGCCCTCCCAGGCCCCGAAATTAACCTCCCGGAACTCCGGGACTACCTGGGGGGCCAGTCCCCGGCCCCGGCTGATGATCTCGGCGCCCTTGATGGTGCGGGTGAGGTCCGAAGAGTAGACCCCTTGCAGGGGGATGGCGGCGAGCTGGGCCGCCAGGTCTTCAAACTGCTGGACGCCCTGGGGCGAGAGGCCGATGTCGTTGTGCCCGTGGTAGCGCTGGGTGTGGCCCTCGGCCACCTGGCCGTGGCGCACCAGGTAGAGGCGGGTGGGGGTCAGGGAACCCTGGGCCGTTGGGCTGGAGGCGCATTATTTGTCCCCATTACCTCAGTGAACGCCGATGAACGCAGATAGAAACGCGTGGATGGCGTGCTCAGCTACTTTTCAACTCGTTCCCAAGTTGACTTGGGAAGAAGTTCCCAAGCTCAGCTTGGCGGGATTGGCAGTTCCCACCTACTCGGTAACGGGAGAACCAGATAAAATCCGCGTTGATCGGCGTTCATCGCGGTTACCTTAGATTTCGCTACTCTTCCAGGATGACGTTGTTGGGGACCACCACGATGCCGTTTTCGGTGACGTGGAAGCGCCGGGCGTCTTGTTCAGGTCCCTGCCGATGGCAAAGCCGGGAGGCACCTTCACCCCATCCTCGATGATGGCCCGGTTCACCGTGGCCCCGGCGCCGATTTCCACCCCGTCCCAGAGGATGGACCCCTGAATGGTGGCCCCGCGCCCCACCCGGACCCCCGGAGAGAGCACCGCCTGGTTCACCGTGCCCTCGATGGTGCAGCCCGCGGCAATCAGGGAATCGCCCACGGCCAGGCAGTCGCCGGGGGAGAGGTACCGGCTGGGGGGATAAAGCTGCGGCCGGCAGCGAATGGGCCAGGCCGCCTCGAACAGGTCGAAGGTGGGCTCTTTGCCCAGCAGGTCGGCATGGGCGCTATAGTAGGCGTCCAGCAGGCCGATGTCCCGCCAGTAGCGGGGCTGGCCGCCGGCGTCCCGGAAATTGTAGGCGAAGACCTTTTTGCGCCCCACCAGTTGGGGGATGATGTCCGCCCCGAAATCGTGTTTGCTGCTTTTCTTTTTGGCGTCCTTGATGACCTCCTCCACCAGGGTCCGGGCCCGGAAGATATAGACCCCCATGGAGGCCAGGGAGAAGTCGGGGGCCCCGGGCAATCCCGGGGGCCGGGCGGGCTTTTCCAGAAAATTCTCCACTTCGGCCGCGGCGTTCACCTTGAGGATGCCGAAGGAGCTGCCTTCCTGGCGGGGCACCATCACCGCGGCCACCGTCATGTCGGCATCCCGGGAGAGGTGGAAGTCCAGCATCTCCAGGTAGTTCATCTTATAGACGTGGTCCCCGGAGAGGATCAGCACCTGTTGGGGGCGTTCCTGCTGCAGCAGGTTAAGGTTTTGGTAAATGGAATCCGCGGTGCCCCGGTACCAGCGGCTCACCATAATCTGCTGGGGCGGCATCGAGTAGATGAACTCCCCCAGGTCCGGGTGCATGATATCCCAGGCGGCCCGCAGGTGCTGGTCCAGGGAGAAGCTGCCGTACTGGGTGAGGACGTAGATGCGGCGAATGCCGCAGTTGAGACAATTGGACAGGGTGAAATCGATGACCCGGTAGAGGCTGCCGAAGGTGATGGCCGGCTTGGCCTTGTCCCGGGTCAGGGGAAAGAGGCGCTCGCCCTTGCCGCCGGCCATGATGATGGTGGTGAGCTCTTTCAGGCCGTCCATTATTTGGCGATCAACTCTTTGACCTTGGCCTTGAGTTCGCTGAGGTCCGAAGATTTTACCACATAGGCGTCGGCGGCCCAACTCATGAAACTTTCCTGGTATTGGGTGTAGGCGGTGTTCAGGATCACCGGCAGGCCCTCTTTCAGACCGAGGATGCGCGGCAGCGCCTCCAGGCCGTCCATGCCGGGCATGCGGATGTCCAGGATCACCAGGTCCAGGGCCTCTTCCTCCACCTTCTTCAAGGCATCCCGGGCATTGCCCGCGAGGATCACCTGATATCCTTCGTCGCTTAACTCCTCCTGCAACAGGGTGCGGATGGCTTCGTCATCATCCACCACCAGGATGGTTTTCATCAGGAGTTCCCCAGGACGGTCGTGCTGTTCACCCTGAGCGGCGCCGGGCGGCTGGCCCAGGGATGATGAAATTAAATTACCAGATGCTGCGCTTTATGAAGATGTAGCGCCGGCGCCCTCGCCACGCGAGAATCGCCGAGGGCGGCGGTTCCACATTTTCATTATTCGTGGACTGAACCACGGAACGAGCTTGAAGCCCTGGTTGCTGGATATTTTAATATATATGCCCTCCGGTGGCCTGGGGCAACCTCCGGCGCAAAAAAAATCCACGATTACGGGTAGCTGGCCTCAAGGAACCACCGCGCCCGGCGGCGGCTGCCACTGATCCCCCAGGAACAGGGGCAATTCCGCGGCGCAGATGGGACCCGGGCGGATGGTCCAGCCGGTGTAAGCGGCCAGTTCCTCCTTGAGGGGCGCCAGCACCCCGGGGATGATGAGCCGGCGCTGGCGCAGCCGTTGGGCCAAGCGGTGGGCCTCCAGGGCCTGGTCCAGGCGCTGCGGGGTGAAGCTGCGGTAGATCATGGCCATGTCCGCGGTATCTCCCCGGGTGTCCACCAGGAGCAGGTAGAAGGGGCTGATGGTCAGGGCCAGGAGACCGCTGAGCACCGTCAGGGTGAATTCGCTGTTGCCGCTGACCAGCAGCGGCGCCTCGGGGCCCGGGCTGGTTGAGCTCGAAGAGGTCCGGCGGCACCGGCCGCGGCAGCTCCAGAGAGGGCACCGGCGGCAGGACCTCCTGGGCCCGCAGGGCCAGGGACAGGGCATAGCGCTTCCCGGGGGCAAGGTTGGGGCAGTCCTCCGGGCGGATGAGGCCCGCCTGGAGCCTGGCGGCCAGCAGGGCGCAGTCGGACACCCCGGCGCCCCGGCATTCCTCCGGGGTCAGGTACGGGCGGATGTCGATCCGGTCCAGGTAAAGATTGGCATAAAGCATAGAAGCACCAGGGAAACCGCTGCGCCAAATTACCAAAAACCCTAACAGGAATGGCCTGCCGGGTCAAGGCCCCTGAGCACCACCCAGCGCGGCCGGCCCCGCAAAATCTCTTGCGTTTTTAAGCCAATTACTGTAAAAAATATCCGATAGGCAGGTATTCCAGAAGAGACTCGGTGATAAAGGGGTTCTTCCCAAGAATAACCGGCTGATTTTTAATAAAATATCAGGTAAAGGAGCAGTCCCGGCCCGAGGTCGACGTGGCTTCGGGGGTACGGGTTTGGCCCAAAATTCGGTTTGCCCGCGCACCCACTCGCCCATCCCGGTTCCCCCTTATCCCAGACCCTGGAAACCCTTGGCTTTAACCCTATGGCAGCAAATAACCCACTCCCCCAAATTTTGCCGCACCTCATGCAACTGACGCCCTACCAGGCCGGCAAACCCCTGGAAGAACTTGAGCGGGAATTGGGGCTGACCGACGCCATCAAACTGGCCTCCAACGAAAACCCCTTGGGGCCCTCGCCCAAGGCCCTGGCCGCCATCCGCGCCAATCCTGCCAAGCATTCACCGCTACCCCGACAGCCACGCCTATTACCTGAAGGAGGATCTGGCCGCCCACCTGGGGATCTCCCCGGGGCAGCTCGTTCTGGGCAACGGCTCCGATGAGATTCTGGACCTGCTGGTCCGGGCCCTGGTGCCCGCGGGCGGTGAAGTCCGCAGCACCACCCACACCTTCCTGATGTACGGTCTGTTAACCGCGGCCGTGGGCGGCCTCTTCCGCCCGGTGCCCCTCAAGAATTTCCGGGTGGACCTGAAGGCGGTGGCCGGGGCCGTCACTCCCCAAACCCGGCTGATCATCCTGAACAATCCCAACAACCCCACCGGCACCGCCTTTTTGCGGGAGGAATGGGAGGAGTTTCTGGCCGCCCTGCCGGCCCAGGTCACCGTGGTTCTGGATGAAGCCTACCTCGATTTCGCCGACGACCCCCAGGTGCCCTCCGGGCTGGACTACCTGGCCGAAGACCGGGCCCTGGTGGGGTTGCGCACCTTCTCCAAGGCCTACGGCCTGGCCGGTCTCCGGATCGGCTACGGCTACGGCCCCAGCAAGTTGATCGATTGCCTGAACCGCCTGCGCATGCCCTTCAACGTCAATCGGCTGGCCCAGGTGGCCGCCCGGGCTGCCCTGACCGACACCGACTTTCTGGCCCGCACCCGGGAACTGGTGCTCGCCGGCAAAGCGGAGATTTGCCGGGAACTGGGGCGCCTGGGCCTGGAATACATTCCCAGCCAGGCCAACTTCATCCTGATCCGGGTGCCCAAACCCGGGCGGGAAGTCTACCAGGCCATGCTGCGCCAGGGAGTGATTATCCGGGCCATGGACGCCTACGGCCTGCCGGACCACATCCGGGTCAACGTGGGGTTGCCCGAGGAAAATCGGCGCTTCCTCCTGGCGCTGCAACAGGCGCTGGAGACCTTGGGCTGAGTGGCGAAAGGGGCCATCATCACCATCGACGGTCCGGCCGGGGCCGGCAAGAGCACGGTGGGCCGGCGGCTGGCGCGATCCTTAAATTATCTGTACCTGGACAGCGGCTCCCTGTATCGGGCCGTGGCCTGGCAGGCCCGGCGCCTGGGTCTGGAGATCAACGACCCCGGAGCCCTGGGCCGCTTGCTGCCCGATTTTAAGCCGGGGCTGCGGGCCGATGCTGCCGGTTTTCACCTGTGCATCGACGGACGGGAGGTCACCGCAAGAACTGCGGACCCCCGAAGTGAGCCGGGCCGCCTCTCTGGTGGCCAAACTGCCGGCGGTGCGCCAGTGGGTCAAAGGGCATCTGCGCCAGTTGGCCCGGCACGGCGGGGTGGTGGCCGAGGGCCGGGACCAGGGCACGGTGGTCTTTCCGAAAGCCGGGTTTAAGTTTTATCTGGACGCCACCCTGGGCATCCGGGCCCTCCGCCGGCAACGGGACTGGCAGGGGGACCAAGAGCCGCCTTCCCTGGAGGAGATCCGGGGCGATCTGGCGGCCAGGGATCGTCAGGACCAGGACCGGGAGGAGGCGCCCCTGAGGGTGCCGCCCGGCGCCAGGGTCATCGACACCACCGACTTGACCGTGGACCGGGTAGTGGAGATCTGCTTGCAGGAAATCGGCCTGACCGGGAAGTCTGCGGCCGGGAAACCGGCCGGTGGGAAAATAACCGAGTAAACCTGTTTAAGGGGGACAACCTAACATGGAAGGTATGGAAAAAACAGAACTGCCCAACCACACCCAGCCGGAGGAAATCGAGACCCGGCCGCAACCCGAGGACGAAGCCGCCGCCTCGGCGCCGGCAGCTCCGGTAGAGGCAGCCCCGGTGGAGATTCCCCAGGGGGAGGCCGCGCCCGAGATGTCGGACATGGAATCCATGAGCGAACTCTACGAAGAGAGCCTCAGAAGGGTCCAGGAAGGGGAAGTGGTCAAAGGCCGCATCGTCTCCATCACCAAGGACTTCGTCATGGTGGACATCGGCTACAAATCCGAAGGCCAGATTCCCATCCACGAATTCACCACCCCGGAAGGCGAAATCACCGCCCGGGTCGGGGATGACGTGGAGGCCCTGATGGAGAGCCGGGAAGATGAAGAAGGCGCGCTCATGCTTTCCAAAAACAAGGCCTCCAAGATCAAGGTGTGGGAAGATGTCAGCGCCGCCTACAACCACGATGGCGAGGTCACCGGCACCGTGGTGGCCAAGGTCAAGGGAGGGCTTTCCGTGGACCTGGGGGGCATCATCGCCTTTCTTCCCGGCTCCCAGGTGGACCTGTCCCCGGTACGCCATACCGACCACCTCATTGGGGAGAAGTTCTCCTTCCGGGTGCTGAAGTTCAACCGCAAACGGCGCAACGTGGTGCTGTCCCGCCGGATCACCTTGGAAAAGGCCAAGAATGAGGCCAAGGCCACCTTACTGGCCACCCTGGAAGAGGGCAAGGCCCTGGATGGGGTGGTGAAGAACATCACCGACTACGGCATCTTCGTGGACCTGGGGGGCCTGGACGGCCTGTTGCACATCACCGACCTCTCCTACGGCCGGGTGCGCCACCCCGGCGACCTCTTCAAGGTGGGCGATCCCATCACCGTCAAGGTGCTGAGCTTTGACCGGGAAAAGGAACGCATCTCCCTGGGCCTGAAACAATTGGCGCCGGACCCCTGGACCACCGTGGAAGAAAAGTATCCCCTGGGCACCCGGGTTCAAGGCAAGGTGGTAAGCCTCACCGATTACGGCTCCTTCGTGGAGCTGGAACCGGGAGTGGAGGGTCTGATCCACATCACCGAGATGTCCTGGACCCGCAAGATTCGCCATCCTTCCCAGGTGCTCTCCGCCGGCGACGTGGTGGAGGCCACCGTCCTGGAACTGGAGCCCCACCGCAAGCGCATCTCCCTCAGCCTGAAACAGGTGGAACCCAACCCCTGGGAAGTCATCGGCGAGAAATACCCGGTGGGGTCGGTCATCGAAGGCAAGATTAAAAACATCACCGACTTCGGCATCTTCATCGGCATCGACGAAGGCATCGACGGCCTGGTGCACATCTCCGACATCTCGTGGACCAAGCGTTTCAAACACCCCTCGGAGATCTACAAGAAGGGCCAGGTGGTCCAGGCCAAGGTGCTTTACATCGATAAGGAAAATGAACGCTTTTCCCTGAGCATCAAGGACCTGGCCTCCAACCCCTGGGAAACCATCGACCAGCGCTTTCCGGTGGGTTCCATCGTGTCCGGGCCCATCACCAACATTACCGAGTTCGGTCTCTTCGTGGAAGTGGAAGAGGGCATCGAAGGCCTGATCCACATCTCCGAGTTGGGGCGGGACAAGGTGGCCGGCCTCAAGGTAGGGGACGCCATCCGGGCCAAGGTGATCCATAGCTCGGCCACGGAACGGCGTATCGGCCTGTCGGTCCGCAAGCTGGAAACCGACGAGGAACAGACGCATTACCGGGATTACCTCCATTCCCGCACCGAAGCCACCACCAACATTGGGGACCTGATTCGGGAAACCCTGGAAGAGAAGCAGACCAAAGATAACGGGTAAAAGCCAAGGCGATGAAAGCACCATCCCTGTTGAACGGCATCCTGATCGCCGTCCTGGCGGTCCTCTTTCTGTTGGGCGTCACCGTCCTGGCCTCTCAATTTCTGGGGAAGGGCGCCGGAATGGCCTGGGGGACCAGCCAGGATAAGGTAGGCGTGGTGGAAATCAAGGGGATCATCTCCGATTCCCGGACCATCCTCAAACAACTGGACGACTTCAGGGATAACCCGAACATCAAGGCCATTGTCCTGCGCATCAACTCTCCCGGGAGGCGCGGTGGGCCCCTCCCAGGAAATTCTCCGGGAAGTGGAGAAAATCCGCGCGAAGAAAAAGGTGGTGGCCTCTCTGGGAACCCTGGCCGCCTCGGGAGGCTACTATATCGCCTGCGGCGCCGACCTCATCATGGCCAATAGAGGCACCGCCACCGGCAGCATCGGGGTGATCATGGAGTTCACCAACGTCGAGGGCCTCACCAAGAAGATCGGCCTGGACTTCTTCACCCTGAAATCCGGGCGCTACAAGGATGTGGGCTCCCCCTTCCGGCCTATGACCCCGGAAGAAAAAGAATATATGCAGAACCTGCTGGATAACATCTACCAGCAGTTTTTAAGCGACGTGTCCCGCAATCGCAAGATACCCTTGGAGAAGCTGAGGCCCCTGGCGGAAGGTAAAATCTACACCGGAGAGGAGGCCAAGCAGGTGGGCCTGGTGGATGTGTTCGGCAACCTGGAGGACGCCATCGAGAAAGCCGGGCGCCTGGGCGGCATCCGGGGCAAAGTGGAAGCGGCCTATCCCCCCCAGGAAAGCACCTTCCTGCGCTTCCTGGTGGGCGGAGGATACCGAAGAAACCCTGGCCAACCTGACGGCCTTCACTTACCCCCAACCGGCCTTCCTGCCATCGTGGTTTAAGTAAACAGCCTCGTAGGATTAGGCAGGCGCCCGCCATCTGCAAATCTGATAACCATCAAGGCCGGCGGCCCCACTCCGCCTCGGTGCTAAAATGCGCCTATGCCTTACCACCCCCTTCCTGCCGAGCTTATACCTGATATCCGCGGAAATTGTCGCTGGCGCCCGGGTAGGTAAATGAGAAGAAAGTTTATTTACGGCCTGCTATTGGTGGTCCTGATTGGGGCCGGCGCCGAAGCAGGGGGCCAATCCGAGTGGTTGCAGGGCCCGGAGAACTGGTATTATGATCTCTGGCATCAACTGGCAGGTCTGCGCTATGAGCCCCGGCACGTGGTCATCGCGGCCATCGATGATCAGATGCGTCTGGAGCACCAGGATGAACCCCTGGTGTTCTGGAGCCCGTACTTTGCCCGGGCGATAGCGACCTTGCGCCAGGCCGGGGCCAGGGTCATCGGCCTGGATATCCTTTTTTCGGTAAGCGCCGAATCGTGGATGAGAAAGCTAAAATTGCCCGAAAGCGAGCAGAGCCGCACCTATGACCTGCCCTTCCGGGAACAGCTGGCTTCCGGGCAGGTGGTGCTGGCCGGGGACCTGGCGGTTGATGCCCGGGGCCAGGCAAAGGTCCTCCTGCCCCTTCCCGATTATTGGGCTTCCCTGCCGGGAAACCTGGATGATGTGGGGCTGGTAAAATTTTACAATGACCCCGATGGGGTTATACGCCGGTTCCTGCCGGCCTTCCCGGTGGGCGCCGGTGAGGCGTGGGTCACCTTTGCCCAATTGCTGGCGAATCGCGCCGTTCCAGGGAAACCCGCTTTGGGGGAGAGTCTGGCCCTCACCTATATCAGCTTTACCGGCCCTCCGGGCACCATTCCCCGGGTTCCCTTCCGCAGTCTGCTCCACCCCGCAGAGCTGGATGCTCAAACCCGGAGTCTCCTCCAGAACAAAGTGGTGATCATTTCCTATGAGCCCTCCGGAGTTCAGGATAGGCACCCAACCCCCTATGCCCGGGGATTTTTCAATATCCGGGGGCGCCTGATGAGCGGCGCGGAACTGCACGCCAATATAGTGGAAACCCTGTTAACGAGGCATTTTTTCAGGCCGGTTACCTCCCCTTTGCGGTTAATTTACCTTCTGGCGGTCCTCCTGGCGGGGACCGTCCTGTTTTTCAGATTATCCCCCCGCCAGGGACTGGCGGCCCTTGGTCTGCTGGCGCTCTGCGTGGCGGGATTCGCCTTCCTGATGTTCCGCGGCTACCGGCTGGTTCCCGCGGCCGCCCCGCAACTGGGCCTCCTGGGATGCTACCTGGGGGTCCTGGGGTTTAGACTTACCGGGGAAGAGCGGGAACGCCTGCGGTTGCGGCAGATGTTCGGGCGGTATGTCTCCGATGAAGTAGTGGAAAAAATTCTGGCGTCCGGAAAGCAGCCTGACCTGGGAGGGGAAGCCCTCCAGGTGACCGTCCTCTTTGCCGATATCCGGAATTTCACCGCGATGTCAGAGTCTCTGAGCGCCCATGAAGTGGTGGAGATTCTCAACACCTATTTCAGCCGGGTGTGCGAGCCCATTCTGGAGCAAGGGGGCACGGTGGATAAGTTCATCGGCGATGCGGTCATGGCGGTTTTTGGCTCGCCGGCGCCCCAGGCGGACCATGCCCGGCGGGCCCTCCGGGCCGCCCTGGCCATGGCCGGGAAGGCCCGGGAGTTCCATACCTGGATGGAAAGGCGTTTCCCGAACCGCGGCTTGCCGGATTTCCGGATCGGCATCGGGGTGCACACGGGTGAGGCAGTGGTGGGCAATATCGGCTCCCCGCAACGCTTTGAATTCACGGCCATCGGGGATACGGTGAACACCGCGTCGCGCCTGGAAGGTTTGACCAAGGAGCTGGGATGGACTATTGTGGCCAGTCCCGATACCATTGTCGCGGCAGGTCCGGGGGTGGTGACCGGGGGGAGCAAAGAAATTCGGGTCAAAGGCCGCCGGGAAGCCGTGGCGGTGGTAGAGGTGCAGGGCCTGGAAGAGGACTGAGCCAACCAGGGAAATTTCTGCACGGAGGGAAGAGAGATGAAGGCGAGAATCCTGGGCTGGATTGCAGAATTATTTGTCTGGGGGTGGCTGCCGCCTTTCTGGCGGTCGCGGCCGCGTCGGCCCAAGCTCCCGCCGCGGATGTCGGGCTGATCACCCAACTCTCCGGGCCGGTCACTTATTGGAATCAGGCAGAGAAAAAGGAGCCGGTCCCGGCCAAGGCCTTTATGAAGATTCGCCAGGGCGATAACTTCAAGCTAGCCGCAGCCGGTTCCCTGACTCTGCTCTATTTCACCAGCGGGCGCCAGGAGACCTGGAGAGGGCCGGCTGACCGTCGTCGCCGGCGCCACCGGGAAAGCGCCACCGGCGACCAAAAATCCCCGGCCCCGGAAGTAAAGCTCATTTCTACCAAAGCCACTAAACAGTTGGCCGGAACGCCCTTGTTCCTGCCCCGTTCCAGCACCGGTGTCTCGGGCGGGATTCAGACCATGACCCCGGAAGGTCTGGCCCCGGCCGGAACCCCGGTGATACTGTCCGACAGAGGCCCAACGGCAGATCAAGGAAGCGGAGGAGCATCTATCAGGATTTATCGAAAACCGCGGGCTGCCAATGATGTCACCCCGGAATTGTATCTGCTTAGCGTCTTGGGGAAATATGGGCAGTATGCGGAAATGGATAAGCTGGTCGATACCATGCTGCAGGAAAAAGCCGGGAGACCCAGGACTTGAAAGACCTGAAGGCCTGGGTCCAGTCCAAATCCGGAAAGGCTTTGCCGGCAACTCCCGCCTATGCCAAGGGGAAAGGTCCCTGGGCAACTCCGGCTGAAGAGATGCCCACCGCCGGCCAGAAGCCGGAGGTGGCCCAAATCAAGGAACTGATGAAACAGGCCAGGGCCTATGAGGGTGACGGCATAAATATTTCGGCCCTGAAAATGTACCAGCAGGCCCTTAAGCTCAGCGAGACAGGCCATGGGACCGGAACATCCCCTCACCGCCGCCTGCATGGCTCAGGTTGCCAGGTTGGAGCAATGTTTGGTTTCTTTGACCAGGGCCTTGCCCCTGGCCCAAAGGTCTTTAAAGATCAGGGAACAGGCCCTGGGGCCGAACCACCCCCAGACCGCCCAGAGCATGATAATCCTGGGGTTCCTTTATGGGAGGATGGGAGACCTCGACCAGGCCATGAAGTTGGAACAGCAAGCCTTGCGGGTCAGCGAACAGGCCCTGGGGCCGGAAAACCCGCTTACCGCGGCCGCCCTGGACAACCTGGCAACTTTTTATTCGCAGATGGGTTCCTATGACCAGGCCCTGCCTTTGGCCCAGCGCGCCGTGCAGATCAGGGAAAAGGTATTGGGACCGGAAAACTTCCAGACCGCCCAAAGTCTGGCAAAGCTGGGATACCTTTATCTGATTAAAAAGGACTACAATCAGGCGGAATCTTGTTTTCGCCGGGCCCCGGAGTCAAACCGGCGGGATGGTGGAGCTATACCTGGCCACCGGGAAGTATGAAGCAGCCCTGGACACCTTAACTCGCCCCCAAACCACTGGCGGTGGTATCAAGGCGTGGAGCCTAGCCCCACACGCCTGGCGCAGTATTACACTCAGAAGGGATTGGCGCTTAAGGGGTTAGGGAAGCGGGGAGAGGCCGCGGCCGCCTTTATGGAGGCCATTAAAAACATAGAAGAGCTGCGGGCCAGCACCCCGGGGGAACGGACCAGCTTCTTCGAGTCCGGGCTTCTCGGCGGCTATTTTCAAGCCTACCGGGGCATGGTGGAGTTGCTGGCGGAGATGGCCCAGAAGGGCGAGCCCCTCCCGGCGGGCTTACAAACCTATGGACCGGACCCCGGGGCCGCGGCCTTCTATTTTGCCGAGTCCACCAAGGCCCGCTCCCTGCTGGAGGCCCTGGCCGCCGGGGCGGCGCGGGTAAAGCCCCAATTACCTCCGGATTTGGCGGCCAAAGAAAAAAGTCTTCAGGAACGCATCCAGACCCTGGAAGGCCAGAGAGCGGAACGCGATCAGGAACAAAGGGTGTGGCCGTTCTGGGATCGGATCGAAAGCCCGCCCGAGGAATTCCAGTTGGAACGGGATGCCTTGCAGCGGGAACTGGACGGATTCGTGACGGAGCTGCGCCGCCGGGAACCCCGCTATGCCGCCCTGGCCTATCCCCAACCGTATAAGGCCCAGGAGCTGCCCCTGAAGCCGGGAGAGGTGCTGCTGGAATATGCCCTGGGGGAAAAGGAGAGTTATTTATTCCGGGTGGAGCCCGGGGGCAAGACCCAGGTCTTCCGTCTGGCCGTGGGCCAGGAGCCCCTGGAGAAGCGCCTGGGCGCCATGCTGGCCCCCTTCCGGAAAGGCGTATTGCGGCG
>CAWEFJ010000011.1:5000-313477 GCA_963808395.1 uncultured delta proteobacterium
ATCCTGGGGCTGAAGAAGGTCCCAAGGGTTTGGCTGTTCGCCAATTAAAGCGGTACGTGAGCTGGGTTTAAAACGTCGTGAGACAGTTTGGTCCCTATCTGTTGTGGGCGTAGGAGATTTGAGAGGAGCTGTCCCTAGTACGAGAGGACCGGGATGGACGAACCTCTAGTGTTCCGGTTGTGCCGCCAGGCGCAGCGCCGGGTAGCTATGTTCGGACCGGATAACCGCTGAAAGCATCTAAGCGGGAAGCCGACCTCAAGACTAGATCTCCCGGACCGTAAGATCCCTAAAGGCCCCTGGTAGACCACCAGGTTGATAGGCCAGAGGTGGAAGCGCAGTAATGTGTGGAGCTGACTGGTACTAATCGGCCGTGCGGCTTGACCATATTCTCTCTTGCCTTTGGAAACTTTTAAGGACATTCTCTACTTCCAGATCACTTGGTTAGCTGTCAGCTGAGCGCCTGGCAGTCAGCTCGGCCTGCGGCTGAATGCGCTACAGGCTCTGACTAGCTACTGACTAACTGTTTTCAGAGTTTCCGGTGGCCATACCGCAGGGGTCACACCCGATCCCATCCCGAACTCGGTAGTTAAGCCCTGCAGGGCCGATGGTACTACGTGGGTGACTGCGTGGGAGAGTAGGACGCCGCCGGATTTAATTTCATAGCAGTAAGCCCGCCCCTTGACGGAGGCGGGCTTTTTTATTACCTTAGGCCCAGGAGAACCAGCCATGTCCCACAAAGTCAGCATTGTCATCGAAAAAGATGATTCCGGCTATTATGCCTATTGCCCGGAATTGGAAGGCTGCCAGACTCAAGGGGATACCTTTGAAGAGGTCATGGCCAATATCAAAGAGGCCATCGAGCTTTATCTGGAAACCTGTCAGCAGAAGAAATTAAGGCTTCCTCTAAGCAAGCAGATTCTTACCACTTCAATAGAGGTTCGGGGTGTCTAAACTGCCCAGGTTAACGCGCCGGAGGCTGAAGCCATGCTGTTAAAAGCCGGTTATGTGTTGATCAGGAGCTAAGGCAGCCACAGGATTTATTTTAAAGAGGGCCGAAGAATTGTCATTCCTTTCCATGCCAGGAATGGACCTCCATCCCAAGATAGTCAAACAGGTTTTGAAATTTCTGGAAGATGCTTGATAATCTGGAATTGACATAGCTGAGAAGCCGGGTTCACACCCGATCCCATCCCGAACTCGGTAGTTAAGCCCTGCAGGGCCGATGGTACTACGTGGGTGACTGCGTGGGAGAGTAGGACGCCGCCGGATTTAATTTTTAGCCCCAAGCCCGCCCCTTGACGGAGGCGGGCTTTTTTTATCGGCGCCGGATGAGGCTGGCTGCGGCAGCCCCGGCGTCTCAAAAGGTTGGGTTGACCGGGCTGACCGTGGCGTAGTGGACCGGGCGACCCAATCACCGGCTGGAAGCCTGTGCCACTATCGCCGCAACGGCTGAGTCCCCTGGCTATCCGTCTTCCCCGGTGGTTCCCCAGGACTCCACTACTTCCCCGAGGGTGGGGGAGGGCGCCGCGGCCGGGGGCCCCGCCGCCGCAGGCGGTCCAGGGTTGCGGCCAGCCCGGGGTCCGTCTCCAAGGCCCGATTGATCGCGGCCATCCGTCCGCGCCACAGGCACTCCAGGACCTCGGCCACGGTCACCTGGCCCAGCGGCAGGTTGGGCAGAAACTGGGGCGACCGCGCCCTTTTCCCGGGCGCCACCTGCACCACCAGATTGCAGTCCTGGAGCATCTGGACCACCCGCGCCGCCAGGTTGTTGCCCTGAGGCAGGATCTCCGCCAGCTCCTCCAGGGACAGGGGCGGCTGCCGCCGGTGGAAGCGGGCGCTGATGCTGAGCAGGGCCGCCAGGCCCAGGTATTCGTCCACCGGCTCCGGGGGCTGGGGCGGCCGGCGGAACTCCCGGGTGAGACGGTCCAGGTTCTGGTGGACAAAGGCCACCTCGCTGCCGAAGAGCAGGATGAACCAGCACCAGAACATCCAGATAAAGATGAAGAGCAGATTATAGAGGGTGCCGTAAATCGCGTTGTAATAGGCCGAGCGCCCCTGGAGCGAGATGAACAGCCACTGGGCCAACTGCCAGACGCTGCCCCCCACCACCCCGCCCAGGACCGCGGACCAGAAACGGACCCGGGTATTGGGCATCACCAGGTAGATGAAGATAAAGGCCAGCCACAGCACCCCCAGGGAGACCAGCCAGCGGGTGGCGGTGAAGAAGATGTGGGGCAAGACTGCCGCCAGGAAGCCATGGATACCCAGATGAATGCTCAGGAAGGAGGCGGAGAGGGAGAGGGCCACCGCCATGAGGATGGGAAAGAGCAGGAAGATGCTCAGGTAGTCGCTGACCTTGCGGCTCCAGGCGCGGGTGCGGTGACCTGCCAGATCTTATTGAAGGCCTTCTCCACGTTGGTCATGATGATGACCAGGTCACCCAACAGGGCCACCACCCCGAAGACCCCCAGGGAGGTCACCTTGATACTTTCGATGTAATGCAGGATCTGGTTGACGAAATCCTGGGAGCCGGGGGCCAGGTTCTCCAGGAAGTAGGTGGCCAAAAGGCGAGGCATGCCGAGGGCCTGGAGGATGGCGAAGAGCAGGGCGAACAGGGGAATAAAACCCAGAATGGTGGCGTAGGCCAGGGCCGAGGAGCGCACCAGGGACTGGTTCTTGATGAGACCGCGACCGGCCAGGATCAGGATGCGGAGGCACTGGTAAGCAAAGAGCACTGCCGGCGGGTGGCCTTCATCCTGCCAGAGACGGCGCCGGAAAAAATCATCAACTCTGTTCAGTAGCTGGCCCAATTCCGGGAGCGCTCCTGGAAAGTAAAAAGTAATAAAGGAAAAACTCGGGACCCAAGACTGGGCGACCCAATCACAGGCTGGAAGCCTGTGCCACTGTCGCCCCTACAACTCGAAACTCCAGGTGCTATTTGACCAAGCCCTGAACCTGGGGGGCCTGGTCGTTGATCTCCACGGGCACCGCCTTGCCGGTATTTTTGCCGAATTGCTGGAAGTCGGCCAGCAGCAAATAATTGACGGCCGTTCGCAGATCCCCGGAAGTCCCGGTGCTCCGGGCCTCGCCCACCCACAGGGCGCGAAACTCGCCTTTCTCCCGATAGTATTTGCCGTCCACGACGTTGATCAGCAGCCAGCGATCATAGAGGGTCTCCGGGTAGTAAGAGGGAAAGGGCGCCACAAAGAAATAGGATTGGGGCCAGCCGAAGCCGCCGCCCCAAGCCCCAGCCGTAATCCGGCATGGCTACGGCGGAGCTGCGCGCCGGGCCGGTGCCGTAACTGAAGAATAGATAATACTCCGCCTTCTCGTAGGCGGCCATCTGATAGCCCTGCTGCTCCAGAAGTTTGGCGATCTTCTCCTTAATCTCCTTTTCCAGCAGAGGGTTCTTGGCCTTGGGGTCTTCGATGATGAAAAAGCTGCCTCCCGGGGCGAGGCCCGCGGGCGCGGCCAGGTCGGTGTAGCCGTTGACGTTGACCTGATAAAGGGTCGGGCCGCAGCCGCCCAGGCAGCCGGCCGCCAGCAAGAGGAGCAGGGCCGGGATGGCCCCGCGCCTGGGCCAGACCATCTTCGTCTTCCAAGAAAACCAACTTAATCGGCAAGTCATTGGCACACCTACCTTTCTATTCGGGAAATCATCTCCAGCAGCCGGTCCTTGATTTCGTCAAAGGGTGGCAGCCGCGGCGGCGGAGGCATCTCCGCCTCGGTGAGCTGCCGCGGTTTGAAGCGCATGCGGGTGGACAGTTCCTCCCGCTCCGGGGACAACAGGCCCCCGGAAATTACCTCGCTCCGGCCCTCCATGGCCTCCATCTGGGCCGCCAGGAGCCCGAAGTCGTAAGAGCGGTTAAACTTGTCGATGTCTTCGTTGATGAGTTTCAGGTGGCTGAGTATTTTTTCGTACTTTTCCCAGAGGAGGGCGCTGTCCCGGTCAAGCCGTTCGTAGAGGTCCAGGATCAGGTTGCGGAAGCGGCGGCTGGCGGTGAAGCCCCGCTGGCGTTGATCTTTCAGGAGTTCCTGGCGCTCTCGCTCCGGCAGGGCGCAGTACGATTCATAAAAAGGCCAATCCTTGAGGCCCAGGACCTCCATGAGCTGGCCGCAGCCGGCCTCGGAGCCCAGGGCCTGAAAAAGGGCCATGAAGCGGCGGCCCAGCAGCTCAAACTCCTTGCGGTAGGACTCGGTTTCCTGGCGCAGTAAATCCAGTTCTTCTTCCAGGTAGACCCGGTCGGCGAAGTAGTTGTCGACGATCTCCTTCTTGATCTGTACCTTTAGGGAGTCGATGACGCGGTCGGAATCGTCCATGCTAACCTCGCGAGAGCCTTGCCGGGCGCCTGATTAGATTAATACCATTTTATGGTAAATATGCCGCGCCGTAAGGTGTCAACCTCTGGTTAATTGGAGTTCGCCGGGGTGTCCTCGGCGTTGAGGTCCGTCAAGGGCACTTCCACCTCTTGCTTGTCCTCCAATTCCAGGGTTACGGTTTCCCGGATCAGGTTGTAGCGGATGATCTTGCCTTCCCCTGCGGGGGTCTGGATGCGCTTGCCCACCCGGGGCAGGTGTTTTCTGACATCCTGATAGGCGGCATATTCATAAGTGAGGCAGCACATCAAGCGGCCGCAGATACCGGAGATCTTGTTGGGGTTGAGGCTGAGCTGCTGTTCCTTGGCCATGCGGACACTGACCGGTTCGAAGTCCCTGAGGAAGGAGGAGCAGCACAGCCCCCGCCCGCAGATTCCCAGGCCGCCCACCATCTTGGCCCGATGGCGCACCCCGATCTGGCGCAACTCGATGCGGATGCGGAACTCCTGCACCAGGTCCTTGACCAGTTCCCGGAAATCGACCCGGCCCGGGGCGGTGAAGTAAAAAATGACCTTAGAGGCGTCAAAGAGGCAGTCCACCTGCACCAGGTAAATGGGCAGGCGGTGGGCCTGGACCCGGCGCAGGCAATGTTCCCAGGCCCGTTTCTCCAGGGCCCGGTTCTTTTCATCCTGCAGCAGGTCCCCGGGAGTGGCCAGGCGCAGCATGCTCTTAATCTGGGCCGGAAACAACTGCGGGTCGGCGTCACCGAAGACCGTCTTCACCCTCCCCAGCTTCAGGCCATGGTCGCTTTGCACCACCACCCGGTCGTCAGGCTTGATCTCCACCCCGCCGGAGTCCAGCAGGCAGCAGGGATAGCCGGGTCCCAGGCAGACCTTAGCGAGCGGCATGTGATTGACCTCGGTGTTGCAGACGCAGCCCCAGGATGTCCAGGGTCAACTCCGGGTTGAGATTGGCCTGAAGCTCACGCTGGGCCGTGCCCAGGGCGGCAAATTTCTGAAACAACCTATCCAGAGGGGCAGCCGCCTCCCGGGCCATCTCCGGCAGCAGGTCCTGGTGGGCCAGCAAGGATTTGGGGGCCCGGAAACGGTAGAGGAGCAGGTCCCGATACCAGAGTTGGGCCAGGGACAGGAAATGATCCAGGTCAGGTCGGCTCTTGGCCAGGCGCTGGGCCCAATCGAGAGCCAGGCTGGCCGAGCCGCCGGAGAGGGCCTCCAGGTCGGCCAGCACCTGGCGGCGCTGGGCCAGGATGGCCTCCGGGTCCAGGGTGAGGGCCCGCCCCAGGGAGCCGCCGCTCAAGGCCGCCAGCAGCCGGGCCTGGGGCGGCGCCAGCCCCCGGCGTTCCCTGAGTTCACGGGCCACCAGGGCGGCGGGCAGCGGGACGAAGGCCAGCTTGTGGCAGCGGGAGACCACGGTGGGCAGGAGGTCCGCCTCCACCTGGGCGGTGAGCACCAGGAGATGCCGCTCCGGCGGCTCCTCCAGGGTCTTCAGCAAGGCGTTGGCCGCCGCGTCGCTATAGCCGGTCAGGGCTTCCGCCGGCTTGATCAGGGCCACCCGCCAGCCGCCGCCGAAGGGAGGATAGGCGGTGAGGCGGCGCAACTCCCGGATCTGGTCGATCGAGATCTGGAGCTTTTGGTTGGTTTCCTTGGTCGGGACGATCACCAGGAAGTCCGGATGAACGCCCGCGGCCAGCCTCCGGCAGGAGGCGCAGGCGCCGCAGGCATCACCGTCTGCCAAGGGTTCCAGGCAGTTGAGGGCCGCAGCCAGGGCCCGGGCCGTGGAGGCCTTGCCCACCCCTTCCGGTCCCAGGAACAGGTAGGCGTGGGCCAGCCGGCCTTTTTGGGCGGCGGTCTTCAGGTGGGAGATGAGCCACTCCTGGCCGAGAATCTCCCGGAAGGTCATGGGGCCCGTGGGCGCCAACGCCGGCGGCGGGGAGGGAGGGGCAGATGCCTTATTTTTCTTAGGGGTCGCCATGTTAGTAGCCAGTAGTCAGTAGTCAGTAGTTAGTGGCCGGTGGTCAGTGGTTAGTGGTTAGTAGCCAGTTATTATATTTCAAACCCATATTCCGATTAGATTATCAGCACGAGGACCAAGAAACTTCGACGCTAAATTTTCCTAAAACATTAGAAATCTGCAAGCCTTCCAAAACAGAGCCTTTCCAATGGTCAAGGGCATCGCTTAGAAATCTCAGATTCATTTTTCGCCTTTACTGGCAACTGGCAACTGACTACTGACTACTGGCTACTGCCTTTCTCACTCCCACTCAATGGTGCTGGGCGGTTTGGAGGAGATGTCGTAGACCACCCGGTTCACCCTTTTCACTTCGTTGATGATGCGATTGGCCAGCCGGGCCAAGAATTCATGGGGCAGGCGGCTCCAATCCGCGGTCATGGCGTCGGCGGAATCGACGATCCTCAGGGCGATGACGTTCTCATAGGTGCGTTCATCCCCCATGACCCCCACGGTGCGGATGGGCAGCAGCACCGCAAAGGCCTGCCATACCTTGCGGTAGTAGCCCGCGGCCAGCATCTCTTCGATGACGATGGCGTCCGCCTGCCGCAGGATGTCCAGGCGTTCCCGGTCCACTTCCCCCAGGATGCGGATGGCCAGCCCCGGCCCGGGGAAGGGGTGGCGCCAGACCAGGCGGTCCGGCAGGCCCAATTCCCGGCCCACCTCCCGGACCTCGTCCTTGAAAAGCTCCCGCAGCGGCTCCAACAGCTTCAGGGGCATGATCTCCGGCAGGCCGCCCACGTTGTGGTGGGTCTTGATGACGGCCGAAGGGCCCTTGAAGGAGACGCTCTCGATGACGTCGGGGTAAAGGGTGCCCTGGGCCAGGTATTTCACCCCGCCCAACTTCTCCGCCTCGGCGGCAAAGGTTGCGATGAATTCGTGGCCGATGCGCCGGCGTTTCTCCTCCGGGTCAACGATCCCCTCCAGAATGTGCAGGAACTTGTCGGTGGCGTCCACGTGCACCAGGTTCAGGTGGTGGTGGTCCCGGAAGAGGTTGAGCACTTCCGCCGCCTCATCCTGGCGGAGCAGGCCGTTGTCCACGAAGACGCAGGTGAGGCGGTCCCCGATGGCCCGGTGCACCAGGATGGCGGTGACCGAAGAGTCCACCCCGCCGGACAGGGCGCAGATGACCCGCTCCTCTCCCACCTCCCGGCGGATGGCGGCGGTGGCGGCCTCGATGAAGGAGTGCATGGTCCACAGGGGCTGGAGGCCGCAGATGCGGAAGAGAAAATTGCTGAGGATCACCTTGCCCCGGGGAGTGTGGTGCACCTCCGGGTGAAACTGCACCCCGTAAAGCCGCCGCTCCCGGTGGCGCACCGCCCCGGCGGGGCAGGTATCGCTGGCCCCGATGATTTCGAAGCCCGGGGCCACTTCTTCCACCAGGTCGCCGTGGCTCATCCAGACCTGTTCCTCAGGGTTGAGGCCGGCGAACAGGTCCTGGGTGTCCAGGATGCGGAAGGGCTTGTGGCCGTATTCCCGGGAGGCGCCCGGGGAAACTTTCCCCCCCAGCAGGTGGTTCATGAGCTGGATGCCGTAACAGATGCCCAGGACCGGCACCCCCAGGGAGAAGACCGCGGGATCGAGGCTGGGGGCGTCAGGCTCATAGACGCTGCGGGGCCCGCCGGAGAGGATGAGGCCCCCGGGGGCAAACTCCCGGATGCGAGCCAGCGGCAGGTTGAAGGGGTGAATTTCGCAATAGACCTTGAGTTCCCGCACCCGCCGGGCAATGAGCTGGGTGTACTGGGAGCCGAAGTCCAGAATCAAGATTTTTTCTTTATGCGGGTCAGGCATAACAAGTTTCGAGTTTCGGGTTTTGAGTTTCGAGTTGTAGGGGCGACAGGGGCACAGGCTTCCAACCTGTGATTGAGTCGCCCAGGCTCCGAGCCTCAACCCCTTAAGATGATTTTTTAATTAATTATAGCCGGTTGCCGGCCAAAATGCAAAGATTCTGTGGGGTGCGCGCAGTGGCAGGAAATCCGGCCTACAGCCCCAAGGGAGCCAGATAGCGCTGCTGGATTTCGGCCTGCAGCCAGTCTCCCCGGGCGCTCTCCCGGCGGTCCAGAAGATCATGCAAGTCCCCGGCCACCTGCCGCAGACGGCCGAGGATCTGTTCCCGGGCCGCGGCCAGAGGCCCCCAATCCCCGGAGTCCCGCAGGCGCCGGAAGGCCGGCTCCAGCTCCGGCATAAGCGGGGCGTAAAGGGGAGGCCGCAAGGCCAGCAGCAGCGCCAGGGAAGCCAGGCGGCGTTCCTCGATGAGGTAGGCGAGGCGGCCCCATTCGTTGACTTCCGCCAGGGCGTCTTTCAGGGTGCGGAGCCACAGCTCTATCCGGCTATGGGGAGCAAGTTCCAAAAGCGCGGCAAAGGCCGGTCCCAGGCTGGGCTCCAGGGCCTCCCCAACTTCATGGTGGATGACGGCCTCCAACTCCCCGGCCAGGAAGGCCTCAAATCCGGGACAATGGGCCGCCGGGTCCCGGAGCAGGCTGGCCAGCTCCAGCCCGTAAGCCCCCAGGGCCACTTGCAGAAAGGGTTTGTGCTGCTGGATGGGGTCGGAGACGCGGTCCCAGAGGTAGAATTCCCAGGCCTGCCGGCGCACGTAAATCCAGGGCCCCTGGCGCAAGGCCGGGGCGCCGTCCAGGTCCCGGGCCAACTCCCGGCCCAGCAACAGGATGGTCAGGTCACCCTGGCGCCGGACTCTCCTGCAGTTCTGCCAGGAAACAGGTGGGAGTCTGGCCCCGGCTCAGGCCGGCGCCATAGGCGAAACCCAGGGGGATCAGGCGCCGGTTGATTTCAGCCACCGCGAAGGGGCGGGAAGCGCCGCCTCCCCAAGGGGAGCCGCTGCCAGGCGGCTCCTTCCAGGGTCTCCCAGGCGTGCTCCCTGGCTTCAATCCATTCCAGCACTACGGCGGGTTCCGGCTCCCGCCAGGGCGGCAGACGGTGTTCCCATTTATAGAGCTGCCGCAGCCTAAGCAGGGCGCCGCACAAGGAGTAGCCCCCGGCCTGGGTGGCCGCGGCCACCTGGCAGTTGGAGGCCACCCGGTCCAGGAAGGTTTGGGGGAGCATCAATGGGGCGCTTCTCCGGGTCATTCCTGGCCGCGGCTCTTGGAAATCTTCGGCGGGGATCGCGGTAATTCTCCCTGAGGGCCGGCGCCTTGGCGAATCTGTTCCACCAGCTTCCGGGCCAGATCCTTGTCCAGGCCCTGGAGGGTTTTGAATTCCCGGTTGGCGGCCGCGACCTCCCCGGTCCTGGCATAGTAGGCGCTCAGGGCATAATGGACCTGGGGGTCCTTGGGGTCCAGGGCCGCCGCTTCCTTCAGCTCTTTGCCGCCCTCCGCCAGGCGGCCCAGGTTGAGGTAGGCCAGGCCCAGGTCGCGGTGGGCCCGGGCCATGTCAGGCTGTAATTTGACGGCCTGGGCGAACTCGGCCAGGGCTTCCCGATCCCGCTTCATTTTGCCCAGGGCCAGCCCCAGGCGGTAGTGGTTCTCAGGGTCGTCGGGGCGCAGGCGCACCGCCTTCTGGAAGGCGTCCCGGGCCTCCGGAAAGCTCCCCCATTTTCATATAGGCCGCTCCCAGGTTTCCCTGGGCCATGGCCGACTGGGGCTGCAGGCGAACGACTTCCTTAAATTCCTGGAGGGCTTCCGGGTAGCGGTTCAAATTGGCATAAGCCAGGCCCAACCGCTGCCGGGCCTCGGCATAATCGGGGTCCAGGAGGATGGCCTTCTGGTAGGCCTGGATCGCCTCCTCGACGCGGCCGCTCTGTTCCAATCCCTGGGCCTGATGGAAAAGGTCCAGGGCCTTGGCCGGGACTCCGGATTCTTCCTCGTACCGGTCCATCTGGGCCGCAAGCGGCCCAGCCAGGAAGGTCAGGCAGATCAAGACGGCCAGGGGGGCTCGTCTTGCCGCAATTTTCAGCATTATGGGCTCTCTCCGGGGAAGGATTTTCCCTCAGTATATTAAAAAATCGCCGGGAAGGGGAGGGGATGGCAGGGTACCGGGGTGAGCCGGTTTCCGGAAGGCAAATTCAGACCATAAGGCTCCCAGGGCGGCCGGGCCATTCCAAAAAACGGAAAACGGAAAACCTTCCTTTAGCGGTTGGCCAGCAGGCGTTTACCGGGCAGGGCCAGGGCCACCTGCGCCCCTTGCAGCCAGGGCTCCGGCGGGGTGGCGTCGTCGATCAGCAGGAAGACCCTATCCGGCCCCTGCCAAAAGTTTTGCAGGCACGCGGGGGTAATGAGGTAGTCCTTGGCCGGGGGCACCGGGTAGGGAAATTGGGGGAGGCCGTGGCGCTTCACCATGAGGATAGGGCGGCCGGCATAAAAGGCCAGAGAGGCGCCGTATTCGTACTCCTCGATCTGCTCCATGACCACCAGGTCGCCGGCAGCGGCGTGTTGCCGGAGCCAGAGCCCCGGGACCTGGTCGCTTAAGGCCGGCATGAGGGTCAGCCAGATGCGGAAGGTGAACAGGAGCAGGGAAAGGGCCAGGACGCCATAGCAAGCCGTGGCCAGACGGGGTCGCCGGACCCAGCCGGCATATAAGCCCGCCAGGGCCAGGGCCGGGATCAGGTAAGTCACCGGGCGGGCCACCGGGGCGATGAGGCAGAACATGTCCGCGAACTCCCGGCGATTGGCCGCGCAGACCTGCTCCAAATAAGGGAGGAGAAACAGGAGGGCCAGCCCCAGGAGGCCGATGATCAGCAGGGCCCAGAGGGGGCCGCGGTCCCCCGGGGTATCCAGGTAGCGCTTGAAGCGCCAGCCGAGGAGCAGGGCCAGGGGGGGCAGGGCCGGCAGGGAGTAGTATTCGATGCGGCTGGAGGACAGGCTAAAAAAGATCAGGATCACCGCGGGCCAGATGATTAGAAGCCGGCCGGCGCGGTGGGCGGCGTCCCCGGTCTCCCGCCAGAACCGCCAGAAGGCGCTGGGGAGCAGGGGTGTATAGGGACTCAGCCAGATGCCCAGAAAGAGCCAGAAGCCGGCCAGGGGGAAGGAGTTGATGTCCTGCGGCTGGCGCCTTCCCAGGAAGCGCAATATCTGTTCATTTACGACCTGGAATTTGATGAACCCCGGGTTGGCCAGCTCGCAGGCCGCAAACCAGGGGACCATGAGAAGGAAAAGCACGGCCAGGCCCAGCGGAGACCAGAGAATGGAGAGCAGGCTGGCCCGGCGCAACTGCCAGGCATAGAAGAGGACGATCAGCCCCGGGAATACCAGGCCGATGAAGCCTTTGCTGAGAAACCCCAGCCCCAGGGCCAGGAAGAAGAGGGCGCTCCACTGGCGGGACGGCTGCTCCTGCCAGCGCAGCAGGAAATAGAGCGAGGCTGCCAGAAAAAGGGTGATGAGGTGATCGGTGAGGATCTGCAGGTGCAGGGCAAAAAAGCCGATGCTGCTCAAGAGGACCAGGCCCCCCAGCCAGGCCGCCTCCCTTCCCAACAGGCGCCGGCCGATGAGATAGGTGACCCAGACCTCCGCCAGGGTCACCCCCAGGAGGGGCAGGCGGGCCACCCGGTCGGAGACCCCGAATAATTTATAGCACAGCAGGGTGAGCCAGTAGAGGAGGTGGGGTTTGTCCCAGTAAGGGAGGCCGTTGAGGGTGGGGGTCAGCCAGGAGCCCGAGGCCAGCATCTCTTTGGGGATGAGGGCGTACATGGCCTCGGCCCGGATCAGGGGAGTGTGCCAGAACAGCGGAATCAGGTAGACCGTCAGGCAGGCCAGCAACAGGGTGTAGCCGTTGGCCAGAGGGAGAGAGGCGCGGCGGTTCATGCCCATGAATGGTGGCAAGGTGTAATCAATATTTCCAGCCTCTAAATTTTTTGGCTGACTGCTGAAGCTGATAGCTGACTGATTTTCTCTCAAGTCAGGTTCCAGCGGAGCATGCGCCAGAGATCGGCGAGACCGCTCATCTGCCGGACCACGGTGGGCTCGAAGCCGGAGTGCATCATGCACTGGGCGCAGCGGGGGTCCCGGCCCACTCCGTAGCTGTCCCAGTCGGTGCGCTCCATCATCTCCCGGAAGGTGGGATAATGGGCGTCCACGATCTGGTAGCAGGGGGAGCGCCAGCCCTGGGGGTTGCGGGTGGGATTGGCCCAGGGGGTGCATTCGTAGTCCCGTTCGCCCCGGAGGAAACTGAGGTACAGGGGGGTGCTGAAGAAATTGAAGTCTGAGGCCGTTGCCCGTCAGTCGCTGGAATTTATCCTTGATCTCCTCCCGGCTCAGGAAGAGCTCGTCGCTGACCCCCTCGAAGCTGTAAGCCGGGGAAACCAGCAGGCCGTCCACCCCGAGGTGGCCCAGGTAGGAAAAGAGAATCTCGATTTCCTGGGGATCGGTCTTCTTATAGATGGTGGTGTTGGTGCAGACCCGAAAGCCCATGGCCTTGGCGGCCTTGATGGCCTGGATGGCGAGGTCAAACATTCCCCGGCGCCCCAGCAGGGCGTCATGGCTGGGCGCC
The DNA here is from genome assembly GCA_963808395.1 of uncultured delta proteobacterium. Classification (GTDB taxonomy): domain Bacteria; phylum Desulfobacterota; class Desulfobaccia; order Desulfobaccales; family 0-14-0-80-60-11; genus JAPLJC01. The sequence goes on from CAWEFJ010000011.1 coordinate 17,784, forward strand.
AGCCCGTCCAGGTGGACGCTCAGGGTGAGGCGGTTCGAAACGGGGCAGCCGGGGGAGGGAGCGCTCCAGCAGGATGGCGTTGGTGCACAGATAGATGAACTTGCCGCGGCGCACCAGTTCGTGGAGGAGATCGAAGACCGGGGGATAGATGAGGGGTTCGCCGCCGGTGATGGTGACCACCGGGGCGCCGCACTCTTCCACGGCGGCCAGGCATTCCTCCAGGGTCAGGGACTGCCCCAGGCTCTCCTGATATTCCTGGATGCGGCCGCAGCCGGCGCAGGACAGGTTGCACTGATGGGTGGGCTCCAGCATCAGCACCAGGGGAAATTTTTCCTCCCCCTGAAGCCGTTTCTTCAGCAGGTAGCGCCCCAGATCGAAGCTGAGCCTTAATGGAAAACGCAAGGCAAACCTACCGTCATTTAGAAGATTCAGGAAATAATTTTGCTGAACTTAGATCTATGCAAATTATACCACAAAACCAGACTTATTTAAGCGTAGCGGTGTTCCCGAAACCAGGCCACCGCCTCCCCCAGCGCCTGGCGCACCGGGGTCAGGGTCAATCCTAGATATTGTACCGCTTTTGCATTATTAAAGTACATAAATTTTCGGGCCATGCGGATGGCGGTGACCGGCATGCGGGGTGGTTGGCCGCTGATCCGGGTGCTGTAAAACTCGTTGAGGTAGGCCAGGGCCAGCACCGGCCAGTAGGGCAGCCGGAAGCGGGGGGCCGGCCGGCCGCTGACCTCCGCCAGCAATTGAAAGATCCGGGACAGGCTCAGGTTTTCATGCCCGAGGATATATTTTTCAGCCACCTGTCCTTTGGCCTCGGCCAGGAGGTGCCCCCGGGCCACGTCGGCGACGTGGATCAGGTTGAGGCCGGTCTCCAGGTAGGCGGGCATGCGCCCCTTGAGGAAATCGACGATCATCTGGCCGGTGGGGGTGGGGCGCCAGTCCCAGGGGCCCACCGGGGTGCTGGGGTTGACCACCACCAGGGGCAGGCCCCGGGAGGCGAAATCCAGGGCCAGGCCTTCCGCCAGGAACTTGGAGCGTTTGTAGTGGCCCACCATCTCGGTCAGGACTCACCGGGGTCGCCTCGGTCCCCGGAGTGCCGTCCCCGGGGTTGCCCAGGGTGCCCACGGTGCTGGTGTAGACCACCCGCTCGACTCCCTGGGCCAGGGCCGCGGCCAGCAGGTTCCTGGTCCCCTCCACGTTGGTGGCGTACATCTCCTCGGGATGGGGGACCCAGAGGCGGTAATCCGCGGCCACGTGGAAGAGGCGGGAGCAGCCGGACAGGGCTGCCTCCAGGGAGGCCGGGTCCCGCAAATCGCCCTGGGCCACCTCCACCGGCAGCCCTTCCAGGGCGGGATGCCGGGGGTTCCGGGCCAGGACCCGCACGGCCCGCTTCTGGGCCAGCAGTTCCAGGACCACCGCCCGGCCCACGAAGCCGCTGCCGCCGGTTACCAGGGTTTTGGGGGGGTTGGCAAGCGTTTTGGCGGTTTTCGGTGGGGGTCATTATCAGGTTTAGGGGCGCGGCTCCGGACTAATACTCCCGGCGCCTGGGATGGCGATTCTGAAGGCCTAGGCCTCTTCCGGTTCCCCGGACTGCAGCGCCTGGAGATACTGGCCCAGGGCCATCAGGGGAAAGCAGTCCCGGTAGAGATGGTAGCGGATCATAAAATGGCCGGGGAAGCCGGTGCCGGTGAATTGCTCCTCTTCCCAGCGGCCCTGGGGGTTTTGGGTGCGCAACAGGTATTCCACGCCGGCCTTGGCCTCCGGGGAGCGGGCTTCGCCGGCGGCGATCAGCCCCAACAGGGCCCAGGCGGTTTGGGAGGCGGTGCTCACCCCCTGGCCCATCAATTCGGGATCGAGATAGGACTCGCAGCATTCGCCCCAGCCGCCATTGGGGAGTTGGCTCTCCTTGAGCCAGGCCGCGGCCCGGCGCACATAGGGCCGGTGCAGGTCTTCGCCGATGGCCGCCAGGCCCGCCAGCACCGACCAGGTGCCGTAGATGTAGTTCACCCCCCAGCGCCCCCACCAGGGGCCGTCGCCATGTTGGCTGCGGCGCAGGAAGGCCAGGGCCTTCACTGCCGCGGGGTGGTCCGGGCCGTGGCCGAAGGCCCCCAGCATCTCCAGGACCCGGCCGGTAACGTCTTCGGTGGGAGGGTCCACCAGGGCCTTCAGATCCCCGAAGGGGATGGCGTTGAGCCATTCCTTGGTATTGTCCTTGTCGAAGGAGGCAAAGCCGCCGTTCTTGCACTGCATCCCCAAACACCAGTTGATGCCCCGCTGGATGGCGGCCTGGCGTTGGGCCGCATCGGCCAGCCCTTCCTTTAGGGCGGTCAGGACCATGGAGCTGTCGTCCACATCCGGGTACCAGTTGTTGACGAATTCGAAGGCCCAGCCCCCGGCAGGCAGGTCAGGACACTTGACGCACCAGTCTCCGGGCTTAAAGATTTGCTGGGACAGTATCCAGGAAGTGGCCTTGACCATGGCCGGGTCCTGCGGGGGCAGGCCGGCGGCGGCCAGGGCCCGCACCGCCAGGGCCGTGTCCCATACCGGCGAAATGCAGGACTGCAGCCAGGTGCGCTCGCCCTCCCGGAGTTCAAAAAACTCCAGGGCCTTGAGGCCCCGGCGCACCGGGCCGTGCTTCACTCCATGGCCGCGGATATGCAGGGCCAGCACCGAGTTGACCATGGCGGGTTGGATGCCGGCCCAGTCGCCGCTCTCCTCCTGATGTTCCAGCACCCAGCGCTCCGCCTTTTTCAGGGCGTAATTGCGGAGCCAGGGGAGGGGCAGCTTGTAGTAAAGCTTCAGGATCCGGTCGATGACCATGAACAGATTTTCCAGGAGGGGCCCCCCGGGTTTCCAGGCCACCCGGTGCTGTTCAAAGGGTTCGCTGGGGTCGAGAAAAAGCTCCGGAACCGATTGTTCCGGGGGCAGCCACCGGACCGGACGCTGGGCCATGATGATCATCAGCGGCACTATAGTGGCCCGGGTCCAGCTGGAAAATTCATAGATGCTGAGGCCGGTCCAGGGGGGCAAAAGGATGAACTCCACCGGCAGCAGGGGGATGCCGTCCCAACTGATCTGGCCGAAGAGGGCCAGGAAGATGCGGGTAAAGACCCGGGTCTTGAGGGCCCCGCCCCGGGCCAGGATAAACTCCCTGGCCTTCACCATCCGGGGGTCTTGAGGCGAGAGCCCGGCGATTTTCAGGGCCAGGTAGGCTTCGACGCTGGCGCTGAGCTCGCCGCCGTCCCCGTGCCAAATGGACCAGCCGCCATGGTCCAGTTGCCTGGCCAGGATATCGGCCGCCAACCTGGAAATCTTGGCCTCGGCCAACCCCAGGAAGCGGTGCAGCATGATATATTCCGCGGTGATGCTGACATTGGACTCCAGCTCGGCCCACCAAGAGCCCTGGGGATGCTGCATCGCCAGCAGGGCCGCCGAAGCCCGGCGCAGGGCCCGCTCAATCCGACTGCGAAACATCTCCGGTAGCGCCGGCTCGGACCCCGGAGTGTGGGCCGCTATGAATTTCCCCTCCAAACTCTCTCCCCCTGGATTGTCAGATTAATCATCGATAGCTTAACATAACCATAGACGGCACCCAAAGGATTTTAGTTAAAAAGCAAACAGGTCGATCCTTGAGCCAGCGTCAGCCTGCAGGCAAGTGGCGGAATTTCCGTGAGCTCTTGAGGGCCCAGGGGGTCGCCCTGGCTTATTTCCTGGGTTCGCAAAAGGAGTTGGGCCCTCTGCTGTTGGACGGCGGGGAAGCAGCCGGCGCCCCGGAAAGCGACCTGGACCTGGGGGTGGTCCTCCTGGCCCACCCCTGGGATTACCGGGAAGGGGAAAAGCTCCGCCGGCGTTTGCAGGAGGATCTGGCAGGGCTGTTCACCCCGCTGCGCCTTCACCTCCTGTTGCTGGAGGAAGAGAATCCCCACGTGCAACACGCGGCCCTGACGGGAATCCAGGTCATACGTCCTGGACGAAGAAGTTGCCCGGGAATATCGACGCAAGGTCTGGACCCTCTATGCCGACTGGCACTCCTGGTGGTAAGGAGGCCGGGCCGCTTTCCGGAACCGGGTCGCACAAAAACTTGGGCGCCGGCGCGCCGACTCGTTGCTATCCGGCGGCAAAGGAATTATGATCTAGGTTACCGGTTAAATCGCCCCTGAAATTGGATTCGGGACTCGATTCCGGAACATCCATGGACAATACGGTCTAGTGGCCGCCTCCGGCTCCCCCGCCGGTGGTCGCCTTCCGGGCCATCCCTTATAAGCTCCCAGGAGATAGCATGGCATCCAGAGAAGAAGACGAAGAACTGCAACAGATAGTCATACCCCAGGTCCTGCCCCTGCTGGCGGTGCGGGATGTGGTGGTCTTTCCCAATATGGTGCTCCCCCTGTTCGTGGGGCGGGAGGCCTCGGTGTTGGCCATCGAAGCGGCCCTGGCTCAGGACCGCCTCTTGCTGCTGGCCACCCAAAAGGACCAGGCCATTGAGAATCCCGAGGTGGAGGATATCTACCCGGTGGGCACCGTGAGCCTCATCCTCAGAATGTTGAAGCTCCCGGACGGGCGCCTGAAGATCCTGGTCCAGGGCAAGAGCAAGGCGTCGATTAAGGAATATATCCAGGAGCGCCCTTATTTCCAGGTGAGGCTGGAGGTTATCCCCGAGGCCACGGTCGGCGAAATCTCTCCCGAGGCCGAGGCCCTGATGCGCAATGCCCGGGAGATGTCGGAAAAGATCCTCACCGTGAAGGGCATCATGTCTCCGGATTTGTTGGCCATCCTGGAGTCCATCGAGGATCCCGGCCACCTGGCCGACCTGGTGGCCGCCAACCTGCGCCTCAAGATCGAAGAGGCCCAGATGGTCCTGGAAGAGACGGACCCCATCCGCAGCATCATCAACGTGAACGACTTCCTGCGCAAGGAGTTGGAGGTTTCCGCCATTCAGGCCAAGATCCAATCCCAGGCCCGGGAGGAGATGGACCGCAGCCAGCGGGAATACTTCCTCCGGGAGCAACTGCGGGCCATCAAGAAGGAACTGGGCGATCTCGACGAGCAGGGCAAGGAGATGGAGGAATATCGCCTCAAGATCGCCCGGGCCCGCATGACCAAGCAGGCCGAAGAAGAGGCCCTCAAGCAGCTCTCCCGCCTGGAGCAGATGCACCCCGACGCCGCCGAGGCCTCCATCGTCCGCACTTACCTGGACTGGCTGGTGGAACTTCCCTGGAGCAAAAGCACCCGGGACAAGCTGGAGGTGAAGGAAGCCAAGGCCATCCTGGACGAAGACCACTACGATCTGGAGAAGGTGAAGGACCGCATCCTGGAATATCTGAGCGTGCGCAAGCTCAACAAAAAGATGAAAGGCCCCATCCTCTGCTTCGTGGGTCCTCCGGGGGTGGGCAAGACCTCCCTGGGCCAGTCCATTGCCCGGGCCATGGGGCGCAAATTCACCCGGGTTTCCCTGGGAGGCATGCGGGATGAGGCGGAGATTCGCGGCCACCGCCGCACCTATATCGGCGCCCTGCCGGGGCGCATCATCCAGGGGATCAAGACCGCGGGTTCCAACAATCCCGTCTTCCTCCTGGACGAAGTGGACAAGCTCGGCATGGACTTTCGGGGCGACCCCTCCGCCGCCTTGCTGGAGGCCCTGGACCCGGAGCAAAACCATTCCTTCAGCGACCACTATCTCAACGTGCCCTTCGACTTGTCCAGGGTGATGTTCATCACCACCGCCAACCTGGTGGACCCCATTCCTTCGGCCCTGCGGGACCGCATGGAAATCATCCGCCTGCCGGGCTACACCGAGGACGAGAAGCTGGAGATCGTCCGGCGCCACCTGATGCCCCGGCAGCTCCGGGAAAACGGCTTGCGCCCCAAAGATCTCACCATCCCCCCGGAGGTCCTGAAAAGGATCATTTTGCACTACACCCTGGAGGCCGGTCTGCGGAACCTGGAGCGGGAGATCGGCGCCCTGTGCCGCAAGGTGGCCCGGCGCCTGGCCGAAGGTGAGGTAGCCCCCTTTGCCATTACCCGGGGCAACCTGCACCGCTACCTGGGGCCGCCCAAGTACCTGCCGGAAGGGGAGGTGGAGAAGGACGAGGTGGGGGTGGCCACCGGCCTGGCCTGGACCCAGGTGGGGGGCGAGACCCTGGCGGTGGAGGCCTCCCTCATGAAGGGCAAGGGCCAATTGCTTCTCACCGGGCAGTTGGGCGACGTTATGAAGGAGTCGGGCCAGGCGGCCTTGAGCTATGCCCGCTCCCGGGCGGATCTCCTGCAACTGCCCGCGGATTTCTATGAAAAGCTGGATATTCATATCCATGTGCCCGCCGGGGCTACCCCCAAGGATGGCCCCTCCGCCGGGGTCACCATGGCCACTGCCTTAATCTCCGCCCTGACCAAGATTCCGGTGCGCCGGGATGTGGCCATGACCGGGGAGATCACCTTGCGGGGCAAGGTCCTGCCCATCGGCGGCCTGAAAGAGAAGGCCATCGCCGCGCTCCGGGCCAGGGTCAAAAAGGTCATCATCCCCATGGCCAACAAAAAGGACCTGGCGGAGATTCCGGCAAACGTCAAGCGGCGCCTCAAGTTCGTAGCGGTGACCGATGTGGATCAGGTCCTGGGCGAGGCCATGATCCGCTCGCCTTTTCGGGAAGAGAAGAAGCCCGTGGCCGGCAAGGTCAGAGTAGGGCCGCCGGCCCGGCTGCCGGTGGTTTGAGAGAGAAGCTGACGGATAATCGCCGGGTCATCGCCGCCGGCGCGGGTCCCTGGCCAGGAAAGGCTTCTTTTTGCAATGGCTTTTAAGATATTTAACCCCCCTTTGAAAAAGGGGGGGAGGGGGGATTTAAAAAATCTCTCGAAATCCCCCTAAATCCCCCTTTTCCAAAGGGGGACTTTAATACCCTGGGAACTCGAGTTTCCACTCGATTTAATGCCAGACTATTTGATGAAACCCAACGACTCGCTGCCTTTTGGGTCTCCGGGAACAATGTTGGCTTGATTTTTCCCGCCGCGGCACTATCTTATCTCCACCAGGGACAAGCCCTCTAGCAATCAAAGTTTTTGCTGGCTGCTGGCAGTTGACAGCTGAAGGCCTCAACCAAATTTGGATCCACTCTGGTCAAATCCCCATCTCCCAAGTTATCTCGCCCTGGGCGCCATGGCGCTGTTGTGCGCCTTGTTTGCCGCCAGCGAAACCGCCCTCTTTGCGCTGACTCCCCTGGACCGCCTGCGTCTCCGGGAGAAGCACCGGGTCCGGGGGGAGCGGGTGGAGGCCCTCCTGTCTCGGCCCCGGCGCCTCCTGGTGACGGTGCTCATGGGGGTGGAGACCATCAACATCCTGGCTTCCATTGTGGCCACCTCCCTGGCCCTGAACCTCTGGGGGCCCCAGGGGAAATGGCTGGCCCTGGGCCTGATAGCCCCCGCCTTTCTCCTGGTGGCGGAACTGATTCCCAAGTCCATAGCCCTGACCCGTGCTACTCGTCTGGCCCCCTGGCTGGCCCTCCTGGTGAAGCCCGCCATCCTGGTGCTTACTCCCTTGCGCCTGGTATTGCTGCAGATCAGCCGGGGCATCCTGGCCACCCTGGGGTTTCGCCCGGAGCTCGAGGTGCCCGCGGTGCGCCAGGAAGACTTCGTCCGCATGGTGGAAGAGAGCCATCTCCGGGGCCTGATTGCCGAGGTGGAGCGGGATTTTATCCAGAACCTCCTGAGCTTTGGCGAACTGCGGGTGGGGCAGATCATGGTCCCCCGCCCCGATATCTTTTCCCTGCCCCTGGATATGCCCTGTCCCGCAATGATCCAGGCCATCAAGCGGTCCCGGTTTTCCCGGATCCCCATCTATCGGGACAGCCCTGACACCGTCCTGGGCATCCTGCACGCCAAGGATGTCCTGGCGATGGTGATGGATGGCCCCTGCGGGGAGGAGGTTAGGGAAAATCTTTTGCGGCCGGCCTTTTATGTGCCGGAAAACAAAAAAGCCTTCGATCTGCTGACGGAGTTGCAAGCCCAGCATCTGCGCCTGGCCCTGGTGGTGGATGAATACGGCTCCTTGGTGGGGCTGGTGAGCGTAGAGGACCTGCTGGAGGAACTCTGCGGCGAGATCCCCCAGGAGTTTCAGGTGGAAGAGAAACCCCTGGTGGAGATGGCCCCGGGTGTCTGGCGGGTCAAGGCGACCCTGTCCCTGGCGGATTTCAACGCGGCCCTGGGCCTGGAGCTGCCCACCGCGGAGTTCGATACCATCGGCGGCCTGGTTCTGAACCTCTTCGGCGCCCTGCCCCGGGAAGGCGGCAGCGTGGCCCTGGACCATCTGCGCTTCCGGGTGACCCGGATGAAGGGCACCCGTATCCTGGAGATGGAGGTGCGCCGGGAACAGCCATGAATTTCGGGATTCTCCTCACCTTCATTCCGCTCCTGCTCCTGGAAGGGATCTTCGCGGCCGCGGAGATCGCCCTGGTCTCCGCCAACCCCCGCCGCCTGCACCGCCGGGCCGAGGAGGGACATTGGGGCGCGCACCTGGCCCTGCAGCTCCTGAGGCGGCCGGAGCACTTCCTGTCCGCCACCCTGCTGGGCGCTTACCTGGCGGCGGCGGCCAATACCATCCTGGTGACCGTCTTTTTCCTGGGGCTCTTCGGCCCGGGGGCCCAAATCCCGGTGATGATCGCCCTGCCCCCCCTGATCCTGATTCTGGGGGAAATCATCCCCAAATCCGTGGGCCGGCAGCAAGCCACCCTGCTGGCGGAGCGCCTGGCCCCGGCCCTGTGGCTGTTCTTCTGGGTATTCTCTCCCATTATCTGGATCTTCGGCGGCCTCAGCCGGGCGGTCTTGCTGGCCACCGGGGTCCGCAAGACCGGCCAGATACCCTTCATCACCCGGGAGGACCTGCGCCTGGTGGTGGCCAAGAGCGGTCCGGAAGTGGACTTGAAGGGGACCGAGCGCCTCTTCATCCACCGTATCCTCCAGTTCAGCCTGCGCACCGTCAAAGAGGTGATGGTTCCCCTCATCCGGGTGAGCGCGGTTCCGGACACCCTGACCATCCAGCAGGCCCGGGAGGAATTCCGCGACACCCGCTTCTCCCGCCTGCCGGTATTTCACCGGCGCATCGACAACCTCGTCGGCGTGCTCCACAGCTTCGACCTCCTGGGAGAGGAACCCAGCGAGCGCCCCATCAAGCCCTTCGTCCGCACGGTGAAGTACGTGCCGGAAGTGAAAAAGATCGACCGGCTGCTCACTGAGATGCAGCGGGAGGGCAGCCACCTGGCGGTGGTGGTGGACGAATATGGCGGCGCGATAGGCATTGTCGCCATCGAAGACCTGTTGGAAGAGATCGTCGGAGAAATCACCGACGAGTTCGACCAGGAGGTGACCCCCTACCGGAAGTTGGGAGAGGGCCATTATCTCATCAACGCCCGCACCGAGATCAAGGCCTTGAACGAATCCCTGAAATTGGGCCTGCCCTCCGGGGATTACGAGACCCTGGCCGGGTTCCTCATCGCCCAACTGGGCGAGTTGCCCCGGGGCGGGGAACGGCTGCAGTACCGCAACCTGCATTTTATCGTGCGCGCCACCGAAGGCCGCACCGTAAAGGAGGTGGAACTCCTTGTCGAGCGCGCCAACCAGTGAACGCTGGGCCTTCTTCGACTGCTTCGCGGGCATCAGCGGGGACATGACCCTGGGGGCCCTCATCGATCTGGGCCTGGAGGTCTCGGACCTGGAGGGCCTCCTCAATTTGCTGGGGCTGGCCGAGGTGAGTCTGGCGGCGCCGCGCCGCACCCAGGACCATCTCAGCGGGGTGCAGCTCCAGGTGGACTTCCGGTCCCGCCGCCCCCAGCCCACCCGGAGCTACCGGGAGATCCGCGGCCTGATCGCCGGCAGCCCCCTGAGTCCCGGGGTCCAGGAACGCAGCCTCGCCATGTTTCGCCTCCTGGGGGAGGTGGAGGCCCGGATTCACGGCCAGCCCCTGGAGGAGGTGCACTTCCACGAACTGGGGGCTCTGGATACCCTCCTGGACATCGTGGGCGTGGCTTACGGGGTGGAGAAATTGGGGATCACCCGGGTCTTTTGCAGCTCCCTGCCCATGGGCTGCGGGATGATCGCCGGGAGCCACGGCCTGCTGCCCAACCCGGCCCCCGCCACCCTGGAATTGTTGAAGGGACTGCCGGTTTACGGCACCGATCTGCCCGGGGAGCTGGTGACCCCCACCGGCGCGGTGATTCTCCAGGGACTGGGGGCGGTCTTCGAGCCCTGCCCGCCCCTGCGTCTGGAACGGGTGGGCTACGGCGCCGGCAGCCGGGAGCTGCCGGGGTATCCCAATCTGCTGCGCATTTATCTGGGAACCCCCTTGACCCCGGCCGCCGGCCGGCGGGAGCGGGTGCTGGTCCTGGAGACCCACATAGACGACATGAACCCGGAGCTCTACGAGCCCTTGCTGGCCGGGCTCATCCAGGCCGGGGCCCTGGACGTGGCCCTGAGTCCCCTGCAGATGAAGAAGGGCCGTCCCGGGGTGGGCCTCACGGTGATCGGCCCGCTGGCGGCCCGGGAGGCCCTGCTGGAGCAGCTGTTCACCGAGTCCACCACCCTGGGGGTGCGGGTCTCGGAGGTGGAGCGGGTGGCGGCCAGGCGCTGGCAGGAGAGCGTGGACACCCCCTACGGCCCGCTATTGGTGAAGGTCATGGAGTACGGCGGCCGGCGCCGGCTGCTGCCGGAGTACGAGGCCTGCCGCCAGATGGCCGCAGCCCAGGGGCTGCCGCTCCTGGAGGTTTACCGGCTGGTGCCCCGGGAGTGACCACCCGGCGGCGCCTGCTCTCGATGGCCGCGGTCGCCGCTACCTATTTGAGCGGTTTATTATAAGACTCCGGCAATAAGGAAATGGAAATCAGCGCAATGATAATCATCCCGATAAGATAGAATGCCGGGGAGGCGTTATTGCCGGTTTCTTTAATGAGATAGGTGGCAAAGAATGGACCCATGCCACCCCCGATGGCCGCGCAGATGTTGTACCCCACCAGAGATGAGATCCGCACCTGAGTCGTGAAGATTTCCGCGATAAAGGCCACGGCAGTCCCGGAGAACATGGAAAGAAAGAGAGCCAGGACGAATTCCGCCAGCAAGACCTTGATAAAACTGCCATCTGCGATAAATAGGAATAATGGGTAGGTGAAGAAGATGAAGCCCAGGCAAGCAGTGATCAGCACGGGTTTCCGGCCGATCCTATCAGATAGGTGTCCCATGATAGGCATAAGCACAATGAGCAAAATGCTGGAAAAAAAGCTGGCCAACAGGGAGAGACTCAGCGGGAGTTTTAAGATCGTATTGATATAGGTGGACATGAAGGCCAATAAGATATAAAAGGCGGCGTTCCATCCCAGCGCCATGCCCATAGCTTTGATGATACCGCTGAGATTACTTTTGAGCGAGGCCATCAGGGGATTTCTCTGTACTTGATGCTCTTCTTCCACTTTCACATAGGAGGGGGTATCTTCAATCTTTCTGCGGATAAACCAGCCTACATAGCCCAGGACGATGCCAAAGATGAAGGGAAGCCGCCAACCCCAGGAGTATAAGGCCTCTTTGGCTAAATAGTGAGTCAGGAAAAAACCTACCAAAGAACCGATGGTCATCCCGACCACCGCGAGATTCTGCTGGAAACTGCCATAAAACCCGCGATTATTTTCCGTGGCATACTCAACCAGGAAGGCGGTTGACCCACCCCATTCGCCCCCGGTGGAAAAACCCTGGATCAGCCGGCAGGCAGTCAATAATATGGGCGCAGCCAGGCCTAGAGCGGCATACGACGGGAGAAAGCCCATGCAGAAGGTGGCCCCGGCCATGATATAGATGGTCCAGGCCAGGGCGGTCTTGCGGCCATATTTGTCGCCGATGTGCCCGAAGACGATGGCGCCCACCGGCCGCATGACGAAACCCAGGCCGAATACCAGAAAGGTGAGCAGGATGCTGACGACCCGATCTTTAACCGGGAAGAAGATGGTGGAGATGATGGGAGCCAGCGTGCCGTAGACCCCGTAATCAAACCATTCCAGGATTTGGCCGGCGCCGCCGGCGTAGATAGCCCGCATTCTTGTTGATTTATCGATGGAACTCATAGGTTTCCCCTCCGGCCGGTCAAGGCTGGTTAAAGGTAGAATGATTCAATGATATAATCATGCTATCATACAAGTCAAGAAAATATTTCATATGGGATATCAGCATGAAATAATGAGGATTTTTCAGTATTGGATTGGAGTTATTCCTTGACAAAGCGGGGTAGTCATAGGATGATAGTACCATAGGATTTCCTCCCGGGCTTACCCGGCCAAAGCCGCTCCCGCCAGGGGCCGGCAAAGAAAGGGCCGGGGGATTCCGGGGGGGGCGGGAGGGATGCGGCATCCTGCCAGGGGGGTCGCGGTCCTGCCGCGGGAACCGTTGCCGGTGGCCAGGGACAGGTTTAGATGGGGAAAACCCCAGCAGAGAGAGAAATCCATGGAAATGACCAGTCTGAGACGAATGAGCGCGGCCGACGAAGCCTTCAAGGCGCTGTACGACAGGATCATGTCCGGTCAGTTGAAACACGGCGATAAGCTCCCTTCCCAAGACAAAATGGCCCTGCAGTTCGGGGTTAGCCGCAACACCATCCGGGAAGCCATCAATAAGCTCGTCGTCATGGGTCTGCTGAGCGCCAGGCAGGGTGTGGGCACCGTGGTCAATATCACCAGCGCCACCGGGTATCTGGCCTCGCTTTCGGACCATCTGCTCCTGCAGGCGACCACGGTGCGGGATTTTCTGGAAGCCCGGGTAATCATCGAAAGGGCCACCGTGCGCCTGGCGGTGATGCGGGCTGATCCCAAGGTGATCGCGGAACTGGAAGTCAACCTGAAGAAACAAAAAGAGGCGATTCGCAAGGGCAACATCAAGGCCTTTATTGCCCAGGACGTCCTGTTCCACACCACTCTGGCCAAGGCCAGCGGCAACCAGGTGTTGTTGCAGTTGCTGGGGACCGTAACCGACCTCCTGGGTAATTTTATCAAAGAGGTCTCTCTGCTGCCCATGGCCATGCAAAATGCCCTGGCCTTCCATAAGCAAATCCTCAAGTTGATCAGGGCCGGCGACACCGAAGGCGCGGAAAGGAAGGTGGTTGAACATCTTTACGATGTTGCCCGGAATATCGAGCAGAGTACCGGTACCGCCATGGCCCTGGAATTCCCCTTCGACCTGGGCGGGGGCAGCAGCCGGCCGCGCCAGGAATGAATTTTAAAGATAAGGAGGTAGCTGCATGTGAAAATTGTCTGGTTAAGGTAAACGTTAAGTGCCCGCAGTGCGGCGGAGCAGGCAGAAAAGTAGATTTTCGCCGGGGTCGCTCAATTGGCGGAGAGGGATTTCCAAACAAATTAATTAGTTTGGATAGAGAAGGAAGGGAGGAAAGAAAAATGGTTCGCAAATACGTAGCCTAGGGATACTGGTTCTTGCCATGGCGGTTATTCTCCCTGGAACCAGCCTTGCCGCTGGGGTCATTAAGATCGGCGCCGTTTACCCCTTGACCGGGGATGTAGCCTCGACGGGACAGGAGTGTAAATCGGGGGTGGAACTGGCTATCGATATCATTAATAATAGCTATGACATAGATATTCCCTTTGCAAAAACTGCTGGGATTCCTTCCCTGGGCGGGGCAAAGTTAAAGGCTGTATCTTCAGACTCCCAGGGGTTTCCCCAAACGAGGATAGAGCCGCAGAGTACCTGATCTCCAATAATGGAGTGGTGGCAATGGTCGGCGCTTATGAAAGTTCCGTAACCAAAACGGTGAGCCAGGTAACCGAGCGCATGCATATACCCATGGTGTGTTCGGATTCGACCTTACCACGTTGACCGAACGGGGCTTTCATTATTTTTTCCGCGCCAACCCCAACGTCACCATTGGCGCCAGGACCAATTCGAATTCTTGGAAGGCATGAAAAAGCAGGGGCATTCCATAAAGCGGATCGCCTGGTACTACGAGAACTCGGAGTGGGGCTGCGAGAGTTGCCGAGCAAGAGAAGATTTGAGCCAAGAAATACGGGTACGAAATTGTCGCAGATGTGCCTATTCTCACAGCACCACGGACGTCTCCAGCGAAGTGGCCCGCATCATGGAAGCACACCCGGACGTCGTGATGGAAAATTCCTATGTTTCGGATGAAATACTTTACACGGAAGCTTTCAAACTGCATAACTTCACTCCCCAAGCCTTATGTCCTGGACGGGGCATACGGATAGGTCGTATTTGAAAACGGTAGGCCCCGATGCGGATTATTACGTGGTGCTGTCTGAGTTCAATCTTGCTATGGCAAAAACCATTCCGGCGATTAAACAGGTCAACGATCTTTACGTCAAGAAGTTCGGTCACGACATAACCGAAAATGCCGTACGTAGTTTCAACGCGCCGTTTGTTTTGGCGGATGCGATCAACCGGGCGGGCTCCACGAACCCGGATGCCATTGAAAAGGCGCTGGAGACGACCAACATGGGTGCAGGCATTATGCCCTGGAAAGGAATTCAGTTCGACCAGAACCACCAGAATAAATACGCCTCTTTAGTCTTACAGCAGAGGGTCAAGGGAGAATTGCAAACGGTTTGGCCTGGAAACGTTGCCACGATGCAGATTGTGGGGCCGTTTCCGGCTGGAGTAAGTAGCAGAGGTCGGGGCCCTGCCGCGGGGAGGCCCACTTCAACCTGAGCGGGCACGCGGAGTAGAAGCATGGAAAACAGGCTTTTATCAAATGGTAATGGACGGATTGCTGATGGGATGAATATACGCTTTGATCGCCGTGGGCATGACGTTGATTTGGGGTGTAATGAACATCATCAACTCACGCACGGGGCCTTTTTAATGCTCGGCCATGTTTCTGACCTTTTGGGGCGGACAAACTCTGGGGAATTGACCCCCTCATATCGTTGCCCCTGATCGCCCTGATTATGTTTTTCGTTGGCTGGGGCACATATAGCACTACGGTAAGGAAGATCCTGACAGGGCCTATATTGGCACAACTGCTGGTAACGTTCGGAATCGCCATCTTTCTGGTTAATTTGGCGGTCTTTGTTTGGAGTCCCGACTATCGCCAACTCCGCGGCACCCTGATTTCAGGTACCTGGCGTTTTCCCATTATTTGTAGTCAGCGAGGCAAAAGTCATCGCCGCTCTAACCAGCGTTGCCGTGTTCGCCGGGACCTACTGGTGGTTAAAAAAAACCCGTCTGGGCCGCGCCGTGCAGGCAACCTGAATTAATAAGGAAGCAGCCGCGCTGATGGGGATGAATACGGAGCGCGTGTTTGGCATCACCTTCGGTGTGGCGCTGGCTCTCTTGGGCGTGGCTTGATTATCTGTTGTCTAATTTCTACTACGTTTTCCCCAGCGTGGGTGACATGTTTGGCCTGCTGGCCTTCGCCATCGTGGCCCTGGGGGGATTTGGCAGTGTTCAGGGTTCGTTCTTGGGAGGCCTCATGATCGGCCTGGCAGAGCATATTGGCGGCCTGTATCTGGGACCTCAATATAAGTATGCCTTCATCTTCCTAATCTACCTGGGTGTGGTCTTTATTCGGCCGAAAGGTCTGTTTGGATGGTGACCAAGAGAATGAACCAACGGCAGCCGACCTTAGGCGAACGCGGGCGCAATAAATCGAAGGTTAAGATGGACCACCTTTGGTTGCCGGCGGTGGCCCTCCTCTTCTGCATCCTGCCTTTGCTGTATGACAATCACCATTTCCAGCACGTATTGATTTTAGTTTTCATGTACGCCCTTCTCGGGCAAGCTTGGAGCCTGGCGGGGGGATATGCCGGCATGATCTCGTTCGGACATATCGCCTTCTTCGGCTTTGGAGCATATACCTCAACTTTACTTTTTCTGGATACCGGATTATCACCATGGCTCGGGCTGTTCGCGGGTGGGCTCATCAGCGCCGGGTTTGCCGTTTTGATCGGTTACCCACTCTCAAAATTGAGGGGTCATTACTTTGCCATTGCGACCATTGCGCTGCAGCAGGTTGTGCAAATCCTCTTTTCCAATTGGAAATTAAGTTAGGCGGCGCCGATGGGTTGAGTTTGCGACTCAAGTCGGGATGGGGCTATTTCCAATTCTCCAGCAAGCTGCCATATTACTATATTATCCTGGGCCTGTACGCCTTGAGCGTCCTGGTCACCTACTGGATGATTCAAACGAAACACGGTTTCTATTTTCGTGCCATCGCCAACGACGAGGATTCCGCGAAACGGCTGGGGGTTGACCTGGCCCGTTACGGAAATCTTTAGCATTGGGCGTCAGTGCTTTCTTTACAGCTTTGGCGGGCACTTTTACGCCCAATATGTTCTTTATATTGATCCAGCCAGCATTCTGAATATCAACATGTCCACCATTATCGTGCTGGTGGCTACCCTGGGAGGAGCCGTTTATTTGTTTGGACCTCTGGTGGGCGCTTTAATCCTCATCCCCATTTCGAGAGTATGCCCGGGCCTGGCTGGGAGGCACAGGACGAGGCGTGGACCTGATGATTTACGGTTTATTGATTATCATTATTGTTATCTATCAACCCAACGGCGTCATGGGATGGTTGCAGGGCTGCGGAACTTTGGGCGCCGCCCCGGGCCCACCGGCCTGCCGATCCAGGCCCAGCAGGAAAAACCGTGACCAGCTTACTGGAAGTGAAGGGATTAACCAAGCGGTTCGGAGGCCTGATCGCCTGCCAGGATGTAAACTTGGAAATCGGCGAGGGACAGGTGGTTGGTCTTATCGGCCCGAACAGGCGCCGGCAGAGACTACCATCTTTAACTGTATCAGCGGTTTCTACAGACCTACTGCTGGAACGATCAGTTCGCCGGGCAGGAATCACCAAACTTCCCTCATACCGGGTGCCTCATACCGGGCTCGTCCGAACCTTTCAGGTAGTCAAGGTGCTGCTGGATATGAGTGTGCTGGAAAACGTCATGGTGGGGGTCTTTGCCAAGACGTCCAGAGTAAACGAAGCCCGCCGGCGGGCGGGAGGAAATCCTCTTGAACGCGCCTGGAAGCGGAAGGCATTCCTACCCGCCAGGAGCCTGACCATAGCAGTAGAAGAAACGTCTTGAGTGGCTATGACTCTGGGGTTGCAACCCAGGCTGCTGATGCTGGATGAAACTATGGCTGGTCTGAATTCCTCGGAGATTCACGAGGCCCTTGATTACTGCGCAATTTGCAAAAAGAACAGAAGATCACCCTATTTATGGTGGAACACGTGTTGGAGGCGCTCATTCCCATTGCAGAATGGATCTATGTGCTTGACGGAGGCCGGCTCATCGCCCAAGGTGTGCCAGAAACGGTGCTTGACGATCCCGCGGTCATTGAGGCCTATCTGGGGGTGAAGTATCATGCTAAGGGTCGCTGACCTTGAGGTGAGGTATGATGAAGTCCCGGCGAGTGCGAGCGCATGAAACCTCAAGGTGAATGAGGGGGAGATAGTCTCGGTAATGGGTTGGAATGGGGCTGGGAAAACGAGCTTTGCTCAAGGCAATCTCTGGGCTGCTGCACCGAATTGCGGGGACCATAGAATTTGTTGGAGAGAATATCACCGCCCTGCATCCTCATGACATTGTTACCCGGGGTATGTCGCATGTGCCGGAAGGACGCCTGATTTTTGGCCAAATGAACGTTCTTGACAATCTATTGCTGGGGGCCTACACGCGCCATGAGCCGAAAGAAATAGAAGCTACGCTCGATCAGGTGTTCAAAGTGTTTCCCCGCTTACGGGAGCGTCAAGCTCAGAAGTCGGAGACCCTCTCGGGCGGAGAGCAGCAGATGCTTGCCATAGCGAGAGGATTGATGTCCCGGCCTAAGCTGCTTATCCTCGACGAGCCCTCTCTCGGCCTCATGCCGAAGTTGGTGGACGAGGTTTTCGAGGTGATTTTGCGCTTGCGGTCCGAAGGCTTGACGGTGTTGCTCGTTGAACAGAATGTCTACGAAGCCTTGCAAGTCGCGGATCGCGCCTATGTGCTGCAAACGGGTCGGATCGTTCTTGAAGGGGCAGGTGAGGAGCTGCTGTCCCATGACGGGGTTCGCAAGGCCTACCTTGGCGTATCCTGAGGACGGAGAAAGCCATCGCAACGCCGGAACAAAGTGATTTATTCCTGAATCGAGGAGCGGCTGATGAATTTGCAACCCGATTTCGAGCGCCTCAGAAAAACGGTGCGGCACGAGGAGCCGGATAGAGTCCCCCTTTGTGAAGTGCTCATCGAATATCCCATACAGGGCAAGTTTCTCGGTCGTCAAGTGACCCAGGACGACCTGGGGTCACAGGTGGAATTCTGGGCCAGCGCCGGCTACGATTTCATCCCCCTAACCGTGGGGATGATGAGTCCCGGGAAGGTGACGCAGGAGTCTTCCATTTCCCGGGTCCTCCGGGAGACCATGCTCAAGGACTCCCCGGATAGCCGAGATGATAAGGCCTGGAACCTGGAGTACACGAGCTTCATCAAAACCCGGGAGGACTTCGAGAAATTTCCCTGGGAGCTGGCCTCGCAGCTCGATTTTTCCAAGTTTCATCAGGTGCAGGACCTGCTCCCGGACGGCATGAAGGTCATTGCCGTCTCCGGCAAGATCTTCACGCTTACCTGGATGCTCATGGGATTCAATCATTTCGCCATGTCCCTCATCATGGATGAACAACTGGTGGCGGATGTATTCAGCAAGGTCGCGGCAATCCAGTTCCAGGGGCTCGAAGCCATCCTCCAGATGCCTTATGTCGGAGCCGTATGGGTGGTGGACGACCTGGCGTTTGGCAACGGGCCCATGATCTCTCCCCAGGCCTTCGGCGACCATGTTTTCCCCTGGTATCGGGAAATGGCGGCGCGCTGTCACCAGAAGGATCTCCTATTTTTTATGCACACCGACGGGGACGTGATGCCTTTAATGGAGGACCTCATCCAGATGGGCCTCGACGTTTTACAGCCCATCGATCCAACCTGTATGGACATTGTCAAAGTCAAGGAGATGTATGGCGATCGCCTCACCCTGGTGGGAAATGTCCCCAATGAACTCTTGAGGAGCGGCGCCCCCGCCGAGGTGGAACAATATGTGAAGAATCTTATCGCCCAGGTCGCCCCGGGGGGCGGGTATTGTGTGGGGTCGGGAAATTCAGTCCCCGAATGGGCCAATTTCGACAATTTCATGGCGATGCGTGCCGCGGCGCTCAAATATGGGGGCTACCCCATCAAGCGCTGAACCCAAGGATCTCGGGCTACTGAGCAACTACGGAAAACTTGCTGGAGGAGCAGGTAATGAACCGGAGCATAGAGCAGATCAAAGAGGCCGTGGTGGCTGGCAAACATAAGGAGATCGTCGGCCTGGTGGAAACGGCGGTTAAGGACCAAATCGACCTGAACAGCATAATTAACGAAGGCCTGATCGAGGCCATGGATATTGTGGGGAGAAAATTCGGGACCGGGGAGATCTACGTTCCCGGAGATGCTCGTGGCCGCGGCCACCATGAAGAAGGGCCTGGCGGTCATCCAGCCTTTGCTCAAGGGGGCAGCCTCCCAGCCCAAGGGGACTGTGGTTATGTGCACGGTAAAAGGTGATCTCCATGATATCGGGAAGAATTTGGTAATTATGATGCTCGAAGGCGCCGGCTTTCGGGTAATTGACCTCGGGGTGGATCTGAGCGCGGAAAAACTCGTCGACCAGGTGGTCGAGATCAAGCCGGAGGTGCTCGGTCTTTCCGCCCTGCTCACCACCACTATGCCCGAGATGCAGCGGGTGATCGCGGCATTCCAGGAAAGAGGCTTGCGGGGCAGTATCAAGATTATGGTGGGCGGCGCTCCGGTGGACGCCAAATTCGCCGCCAAGATCGGCGCCGACGGCTACGGCAAGGATGCCGCGGAAGCGGTGCAATTGGCCAAAAGGCTGATCGGCGTGCATTGATGCGCCAAGATGCGCCCAGGCTCCCGGGCGCCTTGGGCTTTCGCCTTCAGGAACGCCGGCGGCCGGGGTGATTCCAGATCTTAAGAATCCGGATAATTGGCTGAGGTGACCCAGTAATGGAGTACCCAAAATTCGGTTTGGTTCGGCAAAAATTCGAAAAAACGAGGTTCTCCGATCCCCGCACTCTGGTGAAGAGGGAACTGGAGCGCTCGGACCTCCTGGCCCCTATTCGGAGGGGCGATAAGGTATTGATCACCGCCGGCAGCCGCGGCATCGAATCAATGCACGAGGTGCTCCGAACCTGCATTGAAGCAGTGAAGGAACACGGCGGCGCCCCCTTTCTCTACCCGGCCATGGGCAGTCATGGCCGGGGAGATGCTGCGGGGCAAATGGAGGTCCTGCGCCACCTGGGCATTACGGAAGCAAATTTGGGCGCGCCGATTTATTCGGGGTTTGACCTGGTGGAGATTGACCGGGTGCTCGACTCGGTTCCGGTCTATGCCGACCGGGCTGCCGTAAATGCCGATCATCTCCTGATCGTCAATCGGGTAAAGGAGCATACGGAATACCTGGGGGAAACGGAGTCCGGAATTCTGAAGATGGCAGTGGTGGGATTCGGCAGGCAGCTCGGGGCCGAAACCATGCATAAGCTGGCGGTCAACATTAGCTACCTCAAGGCCATTCACCTGATCGCCGCTTCCCTGTTCAAGAATTTAAAAATCCTCGGCGCGCTGGCGCTGCTTGAAGGCCACTTGAACCAGCTCCGCAGGGTCGAGGCCCTCCGGCCCGACGAAGTTTTCGCCCGAGAACCGGCTCTTTTGGAGGAATCGAAGCTTTTCAAACCAAAGCTGCCTTTCGAAGAATTGGATATCCTGCTGATAGACGAGATCGGCAAAGAGATCTCCGGCGCGGGCATGGATACCAAGGTAGTGGGCCGGATTATGAACATCTATGAGCAGGAGTGCCAAACCCCCAAGATCACCCGCATCATCGTCCGGGACTTGTCAGAGGCCAGCGGCGGCAACGCCACCGGGATCGGGCTGGCGGACTTCACTACTCGCAGAGCCGTGGAGAAAATTGATTTCGAGGCCACCGCGATGAACTGTGTGACCGCGGCGGCCCCGGAAAAGGGGCGCATTCCTCTGGCCTTTGCCTCAGACCGGGGAGCCCTGGAGGCCGCCTTCAAAACCATAGGGCTTTGGACTCCGGAGCGCGTCAGGGTTGCCTGGATTGCCAACACCAGTGATCTGGAAGTGCTGGCGGTCTCCCGCGCCCTCTTGGAGGCGCGCCCAGCGAGCTTGAGGTTTGCGACGGAGTGGGATTATTCGACCTGCCCTATGATGCGTCCGGAAACCTTCCTAAACTGCGAGACCTTCTGCAAAAGAGCGGAATGGCGCAATGACCGGCCCGCCAAGAACCCAGGGCCAAGCAGAAGCTTGGCAAAACAACTGGCGTTCCCAAACTGGAGCTTGGGAACGAGAGGGAAAAAGCCGGAATGGCGCTTCAGAGCAACTTCTCCCTGATCAGGTATTCCATGGCCCGCTGGGCGAAGGTGGCCATGACGCTGATCATCCAGGTGAAGTGGGCCTGCATCTCCTGGAACATGCGGGAATCCGCCATCCCCAACAGCCCGCGCATCACCGTGCTCACCCGCACCATCTCCGGTTCGTTAATCTGCCCCTGGGCCAGGTTGATCTCCATCTCCAGGCCCTGGAGAAACTCGAGAAACAGTTGGCTGGCGCCCTCGCCCTCCAGTCCCTGCATTTGGGCGACGCGGTCCAGGAGCCGGGAGGCGAGGAGGATTTCCGCCTTGATCCGGTCGGCGAAATGGAAGGCCAGGATGGCTTGACGGCTGGAGGCGGGAGTTTTGGTTTTTGGGGTAATTGGGGTTTCGGCCATAAGGCAGTCTCCTTGGAGGTGAGCCGCCAGCCTGGCGCGCCTGCCGCGGCGGGACCGCGGCAGCCCTCGCCTTCCAGGATTTCCGTTAGAGATGGGCGGAGGCCCGGGTCGCCGTCGGTCACCAGGATGGGGCTTTATCCGGTTTCATAAATAATCTTCAATGGTTAAGATTCATTACCCCAAAACCGGCTTTATGTCAATAAAATGACAGGTCTTAAACCCTTTTCCGGCAAGGGCCGCGAAAAAGAGTTGACTTCAAAAAACCAGAATGGTTATCTTTGTATCATTCTCACTAAGGAGAATCGGTGCTCTCTGCGCTGCTCTTCATCCTCTGGGCCTACGGCATGTATGCCCTCATTTCCGCCTTAGCCGGACGTAGAGCTGGCGCGCTGCGGCGGGGCCGCTCCTGGCGGCGCCTCGGTTGGCTGGGCTTGCTGGCGGGCGCCGGCGTGGGATTGGGGTTGGTCCTGGCCTTGGCCCAATCTTTTGATGAGCGGCATCAAGATCTGAAGCTGGCGGGATTTCTGGGGACGGTGTGGGCCGAGGGCTTTCCGGGCAAGGTGAGCCCCCGGGTGGAAGAGCCTCCCATCAAGGGCACGGCCTCCGGGGATCAGCCGGGCTATGCCCTGCTGCATCCCGGGACTCCCTCCGCCGAGTTGGCCAAAAATACCATGACCCCCAGGCCCAGGCCGGCCCCCAAGCCCAAAATCCGCAAAGCCCCGGCCGCCAAAGGAACCAAGACCGCCTCCTCCAAGAAGAAGCCCTCTGCCCCCACGGCTGCCAGGAAGGCCGACAACGGCTAGGGGGGCGCTGGCCGCGGCTGGCCGGAAAAATATTGGCGCCCGCGGCCTTTCCCCTTTTTACCCGCAAGTCATCCATGTTAATTAAAGAAAACGCCGTATGCCGCGGTGGCCGGTAAGGGGAGGTCTTGCCGTTGAGCCGGGATTCAGCCAGCGAACCCAGCCAAACCGGGAAAATCGCCCGGGCCGCGGGAACCGTGAGCGTGGCGGTCCTGGCCAGCCGTATCCTGGGCCTGGTGCGGGAGCAGGTATTCGCCGGCATGTTCGGGGCCGGCTACGCCTACGACGCCTTTGTGGTGGCCTTTCGCATCCCCAATCTGCTGCGGGATCTCTTTGCCGAAGGGGCCCTGAGCGCCGCCTTCGTCACGGTGTTCACCGACTACGACCAAAAGTCCGGGGCCGCCCGGACCTGGCGCCTGGCCAACAACGTCATCATGTGCTCCTCATTGCTGGTGGGGAGCCTGATCCTCCTGGGCATGTTCTTCTCCCCCCACCTGGTGCATCTAATGGCCCCGGATTTCCGCCTGATCCCCGGAAAGTCGGACCTCACCATCCTGATGACCCGGATCATGTTCCCTTTTCTGCTGCTGGTTTCTTTGGCGGCCCTGGTCATGGGCATCCTCAACACCCGGGGCAAATTCTTCATCCCGGCGTTGTCCTCCAGTTTCTTCAACCTGGGCTCCGTGGTGGCCGGAGTGGCCCTGAGCCTGCTGGTTCCAAGTTTGGGCCTCAATCCCATTGTGGGCATGGCCTGGGGGGCCCTCATCGGCGGCCTGCTACAGTTGCTAGTGCAACTGCCCCTGTTGTGGCGGGAAGGTTTCCGGCTGCAATGGGTCCTGGATTGGCGGGATGAGGGGCTGCGGCGCATCGGTCAGCCTGGTGCTGCCCGCGGTGGTGGGACTCTCCGCCACCCAGATCAACATCTTCATCAACACCTTTTACGCCTCCAGTTGCGCCCAGGGGAGCGTCTCCTGGCTCAATTACGCCTACCGCCTCTTTCACCTGCCCGGGGGGCTCTTCGGGGTGGCCCTGATGGTCGCCACCTTGCCGGTGCTCTCCCGGCACGCGGCCCTCCAGGATCTGGGCGCCTTAAAGGGGGCCCTGGAATCCTCCCTCTCCCTGGCCTTGCTGGTCACCCTGCCCGCGGCCTGCGGCCTGATCTTCCTGGCCCAGCCCATCATCGCCCTCATTTTCCAGCACGGCCATTTCACCGCCTGGGACACCCGACAGACCGCCGCGGCCCTGGCCCTGTATGCCGTGGGCCTCACGGCCTTTGCCGGGGTAAAGATCATGGTGCCGGCCTTCTATGCCTTGAACGATACCCGGATCCCGGTGCTGGGCTCTTTCCTGACGGTGGCGGCCAACCTGGCGTTCATCAACCTCACCCTGGGCCCCTTGCAACACCGGGCCATTGCCCTGTCCACCTCCCTGAGCGGGATCCTCAACTTCTTTTTCCTGGCGCTGATGCTTTACCGGAAGCTGGGGGGGTTTCGGGCGGGCTATCTCCTCCGCACCCTGGCCAAGACGGGGGGCGCCGCCCTGGTGATGGGCCTGGCGGTCTTCTTGACCTACCCGCTGCTGACCGGCTGGCTGGGAAGCGGTTTGCCGGGGCGCCTGTTGAGCCTCCTGGCGGATATCCTGCTGGGAGGGGGTATCTATGTGCTCCTGGTGTCGCGCCTCGAGATTCCGGAGTTTCAGGAACTGGCCCGGCACCTGGCGGCCCGCCTGAAAAGATAGTTTTCCGTTTTCCGTAATATGCCAGTATCAGAAGCTTTTGCACCGGATGCCAAAATCAATACGAAAAAACAAAAACTTTCTTCCCGTGGATGACAGAGCCAGGGATCGTGGTTAACTGAACAGGCATAAGTTTTCCCCCGTGGTCCCACCGAAAACCGAAAACAGAAAACCGAAGACCGGAGTTTCCATGGAGCCTGCGGCAAAAATCGGCCCGATTCTTCAGCTTCTGGATGAGCATTACCCCCAGGTGCACGTTACCCTGGATTTTCACAACCCCCTGGAGCTATTGGTGGCCACCATCCTCAGCGCCCAATGCACCGATGCGCGGGTGAACCGGGTGACCCCGGCGATTTTTGCCAAGTATCCCAGCGCCGCGGATTATGCCCGGCGCCCCGTTGGAGGAGCTGGAGCGGGCCATCTACCAGACCGGCTTTTACCACAACAAGGCCAAGAGCCTCAAGGCCCTGGGCCAGGCCCTGGTGGAGCAACACCGCGGCCAGGTGCCGGCCTCCCTGGAGGAGCTGGTTAAGCTTCCGGGCATCGGCCGCAAGACCGCCAACGTTATCCTGGGCAATGCCTTCGGCATCCCCGGCATCGTGGTGGACACCCACTGCGGCCGGGTCTCCCAGCGCCTGGGACTCACCCGGGCCAAGGACCCGGTCAAGATCGAGTTCGACCTGATGCCCCTGGTGCCTAAGGAGCGCTGGACCAGGTTTTCCCTGCAGCTCATCTGGCACGGCCGGGCCATCTGCACCGCCCGGGACCCGCAATGCCCCCGTTGCCCCTTGCTGCCCTATTGCGATTACGGCCAGCAGGCGCTGGGCCGCGGCCACTAAAATAATTGACACAGGCCCAGAAGGATGGCATAAGAGGGAAGAAAGCCGGTTATGAAAAGGAGGTCGGGAATGAGGCTGAATATCTGGCGCAGCAAACTGGGGATATTGCTGGCGGCTTTGCTGCTCACCGCCGGCTGCGTGGAAACCATGCTCCTGGGCCTGGGCGGTATGGCCGCCATCGGCAGTTATAAATGGGTCGAAGGCACCATGGAGAAGGACTATCCCCGGCCCATGCAGGAAGTCTGGAACGCCACCCTGGAAGCCTGCAAGGACCTGCAATTGAGAATTACCAGTCAGGATTATAACCCGGTGGAATCCCATATTGAGGCGGTGGCGCCCCCGGACACCAACGTGAAGATTCAATTGGTTTCCCGGCCCAACCAGATCACCACCGTCAAGGTGCGCTTCGGCCTCATGGGCAACGCCGACGCCTCGGCTTACTTCCACCGCCGCATCATGGTCCACCTGGGCATGCCCGCCGATTAACCTGGGGAGGGTCACCCAAGGGGAAGGCTGCAGGGAAAACCGGGGGAGGATGGCGGCGCCCTGATTTTTAACGATTGAGGCCGGAAGCTGACGCTTCCGGCCTTAATTTTTTCTTATGGGGGTTGGCAGGGAGCTTGGGGTAGGGCAGGGGCCACTTACCAAAAGCCCCTGGCCCTCCCCTAGAAATTATTTAAAATTGCCGCAGGAACCGCAGGTCGTTTTCGAAGAAGAGCCTGAGGTCGTCGATGCCGTATTTCAGCATGGCGATGCGTTCCACCCCCAGGCCGAAGGCGAAGCCGGTATAGGTTTCCGGGTCGTAATGCACCGCCTCGAAGACCGCGGGATGCACCATCCCGGACCCCAGGATTTCCAGCCAGCCGGTGACCTTGCAGACCCGGCAGCCCTCACCCCGGCAGATGACGCAGGCGATGTCCACTTCGGCGCTGGGTTCGGTGAACGGGAAGTAGCTGGGCCGGAAACGCAGGCTGACTTCGGGGCCGAACATCTGGTGGACGAAGGCGGTGAGGGTGCCCTTGAGGTCGGCGAAGGTCACCCCCCGATCCACCAGCAAACCCTCCACCTGGTGGAACATGGGGGTGTGGGTCAGGTCCGAATCCCGGCGGTAGACCCGCCCGGGGGCGATGATGCGCACCGGGGGCTGCCGCTGCTCCATGGTGCGGATCTGCACGGGCGAGGTGTGGGTGCGCAGCAGCACCTGGTCGGTGAAATAGAAGGTGTCCTGCATGTCCCGGGCCGGGATGGTCCGGGGGCAGGTTGAGGGCCTCGAAGTTGTACCAATCCAGCTCCACCTCCGGGCCTTCCACCGTCTCGAACCCCAGGTGCAGGAAGATGTCGCAGATTTCCTGCATGGTGCGGGTGATGGGATGCAGGCGGCCCAGGGGCGGGCGGCGGCCCGGCAAGGTGACGTCCAGGACCCCGGCCCCGGCCTGGCGAGCCGCGGTTTTTAATTGGCTCGTCTTATCGGCCAAAGCCGATTCCAGATCCTGCTTGGCCTGGTTGGCCTCCTGGCCCAATTGGCGGCGCAGCTCCGGCTCCAGGTCTTTCAAGCCTCTGAGAATCTGGGTGAGGCTCCCCTTGCGGCCCAGATATCTGATCCGCAGCTCCTCCAGGTCCTCAAGGCCGGCAATCTGGCTAATCTGTGCCAGGGCCTCGTTTTGGAGGCGCTTCAGGTCACCCAGGGAAAGGCTGCCTTTCAAGTTTTCCCCTTTTTCCATGCGGAAGAAAGACAGCACAGGCGAGACGCCTGTGCCACCGATTCACTTGCAGCCGGATAATTCAACCCCGCTGCTTTTAACGGAAAACGGAAAACTGTCTTTTTACCCGCGGGAGAGCTCGGCCACCTTGGCGAATCCCTGGGGATCGAAGATGGCCAGGTCCGCCAGGACTTTGCGGTCCAGCGAGATCTGGGCCTTTTTCAGGCCGCCGATAAATTTGCTGTAGGAGAGCCCCAAGGGGCGCAGGGCGGCATTGATGCGGACGATCCACAGGGAGCGGAACTCCCGCTTGCGCACCTTGCGGTCCCGGTAGGCGAAGGTTAAGGCCCGCTCCACCGCCTCCCGGGCCGAACGGTAAAGGCGGCGACGGCCGCTGCGGAAGCCTTTGGCCATTCCCAGAAACTTACGGCGCCGGGCCCTGGAATAGACGCCTTTCTTAACGCGTGGCATAAGGTGCTCCTATCTCACAGATACGGCAACAGGCGCTTCAGGCTTTTCAGTTCGGAGGCGGAGACGCAGGTGCCCTGGCGCAGGTGCCGTTTGCGCTTGGTGGTTTTGCTCGTCAAAATGTGGCTGTGGTAGGGCTTCTTATGCTTCACCCGGCCGCTGGCGGTGCCCTTGAAGCGCTTGGCAGCCCCTCGATGGGTCTTCATTTTAGGCATGGTTCATCCTCATCGCTAATTATGCTGCCGGTTTCCTGGTATTTCCGGTTGGGGCCGCCGGCAGGGGCCTGGGGCGGAGAAACATCTCCTGAAGTTTTATTGCCTTTCTCGTTTTATTTGCTTAATTGGCTTTTTGATTTTTTTGTCGGGCCAAAACCGCGGCCATTTTGGGCCTGACCCGAAAGCTCTGGGTGCGGTCCCGGGACGGGAGCTGCATCGCACCCCGCGCAACCTTTTATATTTATCAGATATTTTCGGCTTTCACCAGCTAACAATTGCACCCGGGCAAAAAAAATTCCTGCCCCGGCCTGGAGGCCCAGCCATCAACTCTTTGCGAAGGCCGCGGCTACTTGGGGGTGATGAGCATGAACATGTTCCGGCCTTCCAGTTTGGGGGCCTGCTCCACCGTGCCCACGTCCCCCAGGGCCTCGGCCATCTGGGCCAGAATCCGGATGCCTCGATCCGTGTGGGCGATCTCCCGGCCCCGGAAGATCACGGAAATTTTGACCTTGTCGCCCTCACTCAGGAAACGCCGGCTGTTCTTGAGCTTGAAGCCCATGTCGTGTTCTTCGATCTTGGGCCTGACCTTGATCTCTTTGACCTGGATGGTGGTCTGGCGGCGCCGGGCTTCCTGTTGCTTTTTGCTCTGCTGGTATTTGAACTTGCCGTAATCCATGATGCGGCAAACCGGCGGGATGGCCTGGGGCGCGACCTCCACCAGGTCCAGATGCGCCTCGGCCGCCTGGGCCAGGGCTTCCTTGGTGGGCATCACCCCGATCTGTTCCCCCTCCGGACCTATGAGACGCACCTCCGGAACCCTGATCTGCTCGTTGATCCGCACTCGTTGCTGCTTCTGGATGATCGTTACCTCCTGTATTTTTTAGATAATTTCGGCGAAGGCACCTTCGCTTCCTTTTTGAGCCGCGCCTTAAATTCCCGAACCGGCACATCATTCAGTTTAGTCCCGTCCAGTTGCCGGATGGATAAGGTCTGGTGCAATGCTTCTTGATCCCCCACGATAATCATATAGGGAATTTTTTGTTCCTGGGCTTCCCGAATTTTATATTGCAACTTTTCATTGCGCTTATCTAATTCAACCCTTAATTCCGCCCGGGTAAACTGGTCGGCGAGCTTCTGGGCATAAGCGTGGACCCGGTCGGTGATGGGCAGCAGGATAGCCTGCACCGGGGCCAGCCACACCGGGAAGGCCCCGGCGTAGTGCTCCACCAGGACCCCGAGGAAGCGCTCCAGGGAGCCCAGGATCACCCGGTGCAGCATTACCGGGCGGTGCCGGCCGCCATCGGACCCCACGTAGGTGAGGTCGAAGCGCTCCGGCAGGGTAAAATCGCACTGGATAGTGGCGCACTGCCAGCGCCGGTTCAAGGCGTCCTTGAGCTTGATATCGATCTTGGGACCGTAAAAGGCGCCTTCCCCTTCGCAGAGGTGATAGGGGAGCCGGCGGGCCTTGAGGGCCGCGATCAGGGCGGTGGTGGCCGACTCCCACTCGGCGTCGCTGCCGATGGACTTCTCCGGACGGGTGGAGAGTTCCACTTCGTATTCGAACCCGAAGATGGCCATGACCTGGAAGACGAAGTCCAGGACCCCGACGATCTCGTCTTTTACCTGGTCCGGGGTGCAGACGATGTGGGCGTCGTCCTGGGTGAACTGGCGCACCCGGGTGAGGCCGTGCAGCACCCCGGTACGCTCGTGGCGCAGCACCGTGCCCAGCTCGAAGAAGCGCAGCGGCAGTTCCCGGTAACTCCGGACCCGGGAGCGGTAGATCAGCATGTGGGCCACGCAGTTCATGGGTTTGATGCCATAGCTCTGGCCTTCCACTTCGGCGAAATACATGTGGTCCCGGTAGTTGGCCAGGTGCCCGGAACGCTCCCACATCTCGGCCTTGAGCATCTGGGGGCCCATGACCATCTGGTAACCCCGCCGGCGATGCTCGCGGCGCTCGAAATCCTCGATAATGCTGCGGACGATGGCCCCCTTGGGATGGTAGATGACCAGGCCCGCCCCGGCTTCCTCCTCAATGCTGAAGAGCCCCAGCTCCCGGCCCAGGCGGCGGTGGTCCCGGCGTTTGGCCTCTTCCAGGAACTCCAGGTGCTGCTTCAGTTCCCGGGGGCTGGCAAAGGCGGTGCCGTAGATGCGCTGCAACATGGGCTAGGCGCTCGTCCCCCCGCCAATAGGCCCCGGAGCTGGTGGTGAGCTTGAAGGCCTTGAGGTAGCCGGTGGAAGGCAAGTGGGGGCCCCGGCAGAGGTCGATGAAGTTGCCCTGGCGGTAAAGGCTCACGGTTTCCTGGGGAATTTCCTGCAATAATTCAACCTTAAAGATTTCACCCTGCGCCTTAAAATTCTCGATGGCCTGCTCTCGTGGTTTTTCGTCCCGCACGAATGGCTGGTCCAGAGCCACCAGCTTCCGCATGCGGCCTTCGATTTTTTCCAGGTCCTCGGGAGTGAAGGGTTCCGGCACCTTGAAATCGTAATAAAAGCCGTTTTCAATGGCCGGGCCGATGGCCACCCTGGCCCCCGGGAACAGCTCGCGCACCGCCTCGGCCATGACGTGGGCCGCGGAATGGCGCAGGATCGTCAGCCCCTCGGGGGAGTCCAGGGGGATGGGGGCGATGGTGCAGTCCCCCGCCAACGGGCGGGAGAGGTCCACCATTTCCCCGTCCACCCGGGCGGCCACCACCCGGTGGTCAGTTGACACCCCCAGGGCCTTCAAGGCCTCCCCTGCCTCGATGTGGTCCCGCAACTTCAGGGCGGGTCCCTGCGTTAGTTTCACCTTGATCATACCCGGCCTTAAAAAAACGGCATCTGGAGCGCTTATCAGGCGCTTTCCCGGATGCCGTTGGCTTTATCTCAGTTACATAAATTTGCGGTCCGCGACCGACGCCTCGCCACTCCTCAATCTCCCGGCGCTTTTTGCCTTTTCCGCAGGGGATTATCGCTGACTTATTCTCATAAATGCCCGAAGCTGTCAAGAAAATTCCATTACGGGGGGGAAAGCACTTTGCAGCCCCTAGGGCCGGGTCGGCCAAAATTCTTCCCCGTCCCCCAGGAAATGTGCTAACCTTGAACTTTAAACTTTGAACCTTGAACCTTGAACTTTGAACTATCTTTATGGAGCAGGAACTACCCCATATCTATACGGTGAGCAGCCTATCCCGGGAAATCCGGGAGCGGCTGGAGAGCCATTTCTCCCTGGTCTGGGTGAGCGGCGAGGTCTCCAATCTTAGGCAGCCCCTTTCGGGACATTACTATTTCACCCTCAAAGACGCCGGGGCGCAACTGCGGGCCGTCCTTTTTAAGGGTAATCACCAACACCTGCGTTTCAAGCCCCAGGAAGGCGGCCAAATCCTTTGCCGGGGACGCCTCACCGTTTATGAGCCCCGGGGCGAGTATCAGTTGGTGGTGGATTACCTGGAGCCCCTGGGGTTGGGGGCCCTGGCCCAGGCCTTCGAAGCCCTGAAGACCCGTCTGCAGGCGGAGGGCCTGTTCGCCCCGGAGCTGAAGAAGCCCTTGCCCTTTCTGCCCAAGAGGATCGCCCTGGTCACCTCTCCCACCGGCGCCGCGGTGCGGGATTTCCTGCGCCTGCTCAGGCAGCGCTATGCCAACCTGGAGGTGCTGGTCTATCCGGTGAAGGTGCAGGGCCGGGAGGCGGCCCCGGAAATTGTCCGGGCCCTGGAGGACCTGGCCACTTATCCCGGCCTAGAGGTTATCGTCCTGGCCCGGGGCGGCGGCTCCCTGGAAGACCTGTGGCCCTTCAATGAAGAGGCGGTGGCCCGGGCCATTTACCACTGCCCCCTGCCGGTGGTGTCGGCGGTGGGCCACGAAGTGGACTTCACCATCGCCGATTTCGTCGCCGACTTGCGGGCCCCCACCCCCAGCGCCGCGGTGGGGCTGGTGGTGCCGGAGAAGGCCGAATTGATCCGGCGCCTCGAGCGCCTGGGGGCCTCTTTGGGGGGCGCCGTTAGAAGGCGCCGGGAGGCGGCCCGGAACCATCTCCACCTGATGTCCCGCCGGCTGCCGGACCTGGGCCGGCGTCTGGTGGATCTGCGCCTTAAGGTGGATGATAAGGCCGAGGCCCTGGTGCGGCGGGTCCGCCGGCTGCTGGCGGGGCAGCGGCAGCACTTGCGCCTGGCCAGCTCCCGGCTGGTGCTGTTGAGCCCCCGGCGGGCCCTGGCTCCCTGGCGGCAGCGCCTGGAGACGGGAGGGCAGAGACTGGGGCAGAGCTACTGCCGTGGCCTCGAGGACCGGCGCCGGCACCTGGCCTACTGCCAGAGCCACCTGGAGCAACTCAATCCCCTGGCCATCCTGGAAAGGGGCTACGCGGTGGCGACCCTGATGCCCCAAGAGACGGTGATTCGCGACGCCGGCCGGGTGGATCGGGGCGCCGCGGTGCGGGTGCGGGTGGCCCGGGGCCGGATGGATTGCGAAGTGGAAGAAGTGAGCAGTGAGCAGTAAGCAGTAAGCAGTGAGCAGTGAGCGGTGAGCAAATGGAAAAGCAAAATGTCGCCGCAGGCTTTAGCCTGCGCCGACCCAGGCTGAACGGGCCAAAATGTCTCCGAACGGAAAACGGAAAACGGGTTTTTAAATGGCTAAAGAAAAAAAATCGGCCGACCAGAGTTTCGAGGCGCTGCTCAAGCGCCTGGAAGAGGTGTTGGATTCCCTGGAGCACGGCGAGCTGCCGCTGGAGCAGGCCATGCAGTCCTTCGCGGAGGGGGTGGGCCTGGTGCGGGCCTGCCATCAGAAGCTGGACGAAGTGGAGCGCCGGGTGGAGCTGCTCTTGAAAGATGATGCCGGCCGCTTCTTCACCCGGCCTTTCCCGGAGGAGGAAGGGGAAGGAAACTGAAAAAATAGTTCAAAGTTCCCTGTTTATCCCATCGGCGCACGTAAAAACGCCGGGAGGCAGGAGGTATTTCAGGCCAAGTGTTTAATATAATTCACAAAAATTAAACAAATTCACCCTTGGCCTGGGAGAACTCCGATGAAACTCTGGGCAAGGGCTTCTCTAAACTGGTTCCGCAAATTTCAAAATTTCCTTGATTCTTTCTCGATAGACCTCTTTATTTTTTTTATAAAATTCCAAATCCCGCGCTCTAAGCGGCTCGTAAAATTGCTCCCATACCTTTTGGTAGCGCCACTGGTTCTCGGGTGGAACGTAAATCCTATATTCCTCCACGGCGGGAGCCTGCCTGGTAATGAGCACAGATTCAATATCTTCAAGATCCCCAGTCCCAGAAGAAAGTAATATGCAAGATCGGGAGCAAAGGCGGCTCGGAGCCTGGCACCGGCAACTATTCGTGCTTGCTTTTTGATCAGTTTCAAGGAAAGCCAGTAGGAAATAATTACTCCCAACAAGGTAGCTCCAACACCCAGGATTCCAGTAAAAAGTGCTATTTCAAAGGCACTAAGTTCCAATTTTACGCCTTCGCTCTATTGGGTTGGGGAATAGGGGTGATTATAGCCTGTGGATTAGTTTGCCTTTTTTTCTGGCGAAGCCTTCTTTTCAAACGACCACAAACCTCACTTCTGGATAAATGGAGTGGATTAAAAAAGTGACTATTCCTTCTGTCGTTTGAAAATTAAGCGCCAAACAGTTTCACGAGTTTTGTCGTCCAAGATTTGGAAGTCGAGGGACATTGTGGCGATTAGTTCCCAGCCCTTTATCCCCAAGCTGTTAAGAAATTCTTGGAAATTTCCGGTTGGTGCTTTGGAGTTATCGGAAAATGCAAAGGTCAGTTTTTGTGGTCTTTCAGAACATAGAACGGTGAGATATTCAAAAGCCATGGCTTCTCGTCTCCTTAGATATGTGAATTAGCTCAAAATCACCATAGCACAAAGGCAGCCGGGAGGCCATGGAGAATTTAAGAGGTATCTGTATGCGGGCTGGTACACAAATCACATATCACGACTTGCAATTTTAGGCAGGTTCCAACTACGATGCATTCATCGACGTGGTAAATCCGACTAGGTGGATAGATGTTGGTATGCCAAAAATTACTGACAGGGTTCTAAAATTGTGCCTTTTATTTATATCGGAATCGTGAAGATGCCGAAGAAGGCAAAAAATACGGGGGTACTGGTTTTTTGGTGAGTGTCCCCTCAAAAAGATTCCCTGATTATTCATGGTGTCATGGGGTAACAAATTGGCATGTTGCTCTTGATAAGGGGTGTTCTGTTATTAGACTTAATACGTTAGATGGTAAAACTGATATTATTGAGTTTGACCCTATTGAATGGGAATGGATTTCAAATAAAGACGATATAGCGGTGTCTCCTGTTATACTCTACAAACGAGGGTTACACGATATTACCCATATTGCCGGTAGTACTTTGCTACTGATAAAAAAGTTAAGGACTTTAGAGATAGGTATAGGCGATGATGTTTTTATGGTAGGGCGTTTTATTGACCATAGTGGTGAACCCACCAATTCGCCAGCGGTTCGTTTCGGTAATATTAGTGTAATGCCATCTCCAATAGAGCAACCGAATGGATACAGGGGGGATAGCTATTGTATAGACCACATTCACGCACAGGTTTTTCCGGCTCTCCCGTCATGGTTTATCGTACTCACGAGAGTGATCTTGAGCAAAGATTATATCCAGAAGAATTTAAAAAAATTCCTGGAGCGTTTTTGTTTTTACTTTGGTATCCACTGGGGTCAGTTTCCTGAAAAATAGCCGATGTGTCGAGAAACCGAACCAACGAAATCAGAGCAGCAAGACTTAATAACCACAGGGGAATATGTTAAAGGGTTGAGTGGTATGACCTGTGTTATCCCCGCTCAGAAGAATAATGGATGTTCTCAATCTACCGCGCCTCAAGAGAACAGCGCAGAGAAAAGGACGCCCAAATGTTAAAACGCTTTCTTGATAAAGGGTTCCCGGCTGAAGCCGAAACAAGCAAGTCTGAACAAGAGATTATTCCAGATACCGATAACCCGCAACATAAAGAGGATTTCAACTCTCTACTAAGCGCGGCAGTGAAAAAGAAGCCACAAGATGATGAAACATAGCATAATGAGATTTTCTCATATTATGGCGGTAACTGAACTCGCTTACATATTTCCAAAGGTGCTTGCGGGAAACATGAACATGAGTACCTTTGATGGAACGTTTTAACAGGCTCCAATGTCCCTCAATGGTATTGACATGATGTTTGCCATTGACATATTCTTTTTAAGAAGATGATTAACGCGGCCATGTTCATAACCGTATTTTAATTTATTATAACCATCCCATTCATCGGTGGTTATGGTGCTTCCGGTTTCGACATTGTTATAAACTATAGGTTCTAAGGTGGTGCCTCTGACATTTTTGATAGGGCCAGCACGCAAGAGGCCATTACGTTCCACCATACCCATAACGATGGTTTTATTGGTTCCTTTTTTCTTGGTATCTTCGCGGGATTGATAGCCGCCGATAAGGGTTTCATCAATCTCGACATGACCGGAAAGAGCATTCATGGTTATCAGCTTGAGCCATAAGTTTTCGCAATTCGTGAGCCATGCGCCAAGCGGTTTTATAGGTGCAGCCGATTTGCCGTTCCAATTCCTTGGCGGCTACCCCGTGGCGGGTGCTGGTCATAAGATAGAGGGCGAAAAACCAATGCGTCAACTTGGTGCGGGACTTCTCAAAGAGGGTCCCGACACAGGGGTAAATATGGTGGCCGCAACGATCACAGGAAAAAGCCCGCCGCTTGCTCAGGGGGTGAAATTTGGAAAGCACTTTGCAAGAGGGACAGATGAACTCAGTACCGCCATATTGGCTCTTGCATGATTTTTTCTAGGCAGGCGCGGTCATCTGGAAACTCGGCTTGGAACTGCTTAAACGTGTATTTCATGGCCCTATCTCCTTTCCTTAGGGATAAGATAGCACATGAATATACGTGTGTCAAGGGGATAAAGTGCAAAGTTCAAGGTTCAAGGTTCAAGGTTAAGATCTCTCAACCAAGCCTTTTTTTGAACTTTGAACTTTGAACTTAGTTTAGAGGAAATCTTTGGATCTCAAGGCTTATCTGGAAGAGAGGCGCAGTCTGGTCAACCGGGCCCTGGCGGCCTACCTCCCGGCGGTGCGGGGTCCGGCCTTTCGGGTGGTCCAGGCCATGCATTACAGCCTGTTCGCGGGGGGCAAAAGGCTGCGGCCCATCCTCTGCCTGGCCGCGGCGGAGGCGGTGGGCGGCGGCCGGGAGGAGGCCTTGCCGCTGGCCTGCGCCCTGGAAATGATCCACACTTACTCCCTGATTCACGACGACCTGCCGGCCATGGACGACGATGACCTGCGCCGGGGCCAGCCCACCTGCCACAAGCAGTTCGACGAAGCCACCGCCATTCTGGCGGGGGATGGCTTGCTCACCGAGGCCTTCTATATCTTGGCTGCCGCGGCGCCCCGCTTCCCGGGGCGGGAGGCGGTGCTGCTGGAGGTCCAGGAGTTGTTGAGCGGGGCTGCGGGTTACCGGGGCATGGTGGGCGGCCAGATGTTGGACCTGATGGCCGAAGGCCGCCGGATTACCTTGAAGGAGTTGGAGACGGTGCACCGCCTCAAGACCGGGGCCCTGATCACCGCGGCCACCCGGGCCGGGGCCCTGGCGGGGGGCGGCAGCCGCCCCCAGGTGGCCGCGCTCACCGCTTACGGGGAGCGGTTCGGTTTGGCCTTCCAGATCACCGACGACCTGCTGGACGTGGAAGGGGAGGCCGCGGAAATGGGCAAGGCCCCGGGCATGGACCAGAAGAGGCAAAAGGCCACCTACCCCGCCCTCCTGGGTCTGGAGACCTCCCGCCAGTGGGCCGGGCGCCTGGTGCAGGAAGCTCTGGACGAACTGGAGCCCTTCAAGGAGCGGGCCGCGCCCTTGCGGGAACTGGCCCGCTATCTGCTGGTGCGTCGCTCCTGAGGCAAATTAATCGAGGGCCCCCCCCGGACATCACATAAATAACATGATTTGCGTGGCGTTTTCTGCTATAGTAACAAAGATAAGGGGAGGGTTACAGTCACATGGATAATCGCCCGGAAACGCTGCCGCAAGGCAGCCCCCGCCGACTATTGGACGCCATCGATAATCCCCGGGACTTGAAGAAACTGCCCCCGGAGTTGCTGCCGCAACTGGCCCAGGAAATTCGGGAGGAAATCATCTCCACCGTGTCCAGGACCGGCGGGCACTTGGCCCCCAGCCTGGGGGTGGTGGAACTCACCATCGCCCTGCAATACGTCTTCGACTGCCCCCGGGATAAGATCATCTGGGACGTGGGCCATCAGGCCTATGCCCACAAACTTCTCACCGGGCGCCGGGAGCGGTTCCGGACCCTGAGGCAGTTCGGGGGTCTCAGCGGCTTTCCCAAGCGCAGCGAGAGCCCCTACGACGCCCTGGACACCGGCCACGCCGCCACCTCCATCTCTGCCGCCTTGGGCATGGCCGCGGCCCGTTGCCTGAAGCGGGAACCGAAACGGATTGTCGCGGTGATCGGTGACGGGGCCATGACCGCGGGCATGGCCTTCGAAGCCCTGAACAACGCCGGGGGCCTGGACAAGGACCTCATCGTCATCTTAAACGACAACGGCATGTCCATCTCCCCCAACGTCGGGGCCATTGTCGTCCTTTTTCAGCCGCCAGCTCACCCGCCCCGCCATGGTCTTCTTGAAGAACCAGGTGAAGGCCCTGCTGGAATCTCTGCCCGCCATCGGCGACGACCTGCTGCTCTGGGCCAAGAAGAGCGAAGGCTCTTTAAAGGCCTTCTTCACCCCGGGTATGCTCTTCGAGTCCCTCAAATTCACCTACTTGGGGCCGGTGAAAGGCCACCGCCTGGATCACCTCATCGAAGTCCTGCAAAACGTCAAGAAGCTGCGGGGCCCCATTCTGGTGCACGTCCTCACCACCAAGGGCAAGGGCTATGAGCCGGCGGAATCGGACCCCACCGGCTTTCACGGCCTGGGCCGCTTCGACCCCGATACCGGCGTGGTCAAGAAGAGTGTCGGCGAGGTGCCGTCCTACACCGAAGTCTTTGGCGACACCCTGGTGCGCCTGGCCGAGGAAAACCCCAAGATCGTGGCCATCACCGCGGCCATGCCCGATGGCACCGGCCTGGTGGATTTCCGCCAGCGCTTCCCGGAACGGTTTTTCGATGTGGGCATTTGTGAACAGCACGCGGTAACCTTCGCCGCGGGGCTGGCCCTGGAGGGCGTGAAGCCGGTGTGCGCCATCTACTCCACCTTTATGCAGCGGGCCTACGACCAGGTGCTCCACGACGTCTGCCTGCAGAACCTGCCGGTGGTCCTGGCCATGGACCGGGGCGGCATCGTGGGCGAGGACGGCGAAACCCACCAGGGGCTCTTCGACCTCTCCTTTCTCCGCCATCTGCCCAACCTGGTGCTGATGGCCCCCAAAGACGAAAACGAACTGCGGGACATGATGTACACCGCCATGGAGCATCCCGGGCCCGTGGCCCTGCGCTATCCCCGGGGCACGGGGGTGGGGGTGGCCTTCTCCTCCACCCTGAAGCAAGATCCCCGTGGGCAAGGCCGAGGTCTTGCAGGAAGGGAACGACCTGCTCATCCTGGCCCTGGGGGCCTCGGTCTATCCCGCCCTGGCCGCGGCGGCGCGCCTGGGGGAACGGGGCTTCAGCGCCACCGTGGTGAACGCCCGCTTTGTCAAACCCCTGGATGAGAACCTCATCCTGAGCCTGGCGGCCCAACACGGCCGGGTGCTCACGGTGGAGGAAAACGTTCTGGCCGGCGGCTTCGGCAGCGCCATCCTGGAATTGCTGGCCGACCGGGGGCTGACGGTGGCCGTGAAGCGCCTGGGCATCCCGGATATCTTCGTGGAGCACGGCGCCCCGGCGATCTTGCGGCGGAAATACGGTCTGGACGCGGACGGCATCCTCAAAGAGGCCTTGAGTGTCCTGGGACAGCCGGCCCAACCGAAGAAGGTGGTCTGGGGCGCGTTCAACTGAACCGGAAAGTATAAGTCGCCAGTTGTCGTTTAAAGGGCAGGGACTGAGAATTCCCTGCCCTTTTTGCTTCTTAGCCCCGGCGGCGGGCGCCCTCCGGGAGAAGGAATAACGGTTCGACCACCAGCACAAAAAACTTAAAATATTTCCCTGGGCTGAAACTGAAAACCGGAAACTACCTTAACAAGATTCAAGCGGCTGCCGGGGTATCGGTAGGGGGCCGTCCGTTTGCCGTAGTGCATGTCGAACTCGAAATTGGGGAAGAGCCGGGGCAGGCGCATGATGTTGAAGACCATAACCCCGATGGCGAAGCGGTCCATCCAGGAGGACATCGGCCAGCCCAGGTGGACCACCACATGGCGGTCGGAGAGTTCATACTCCACCACCTTGAGGAGGCTCACCATGCGGTTGTAAAGGCTGATCTTGGTGAGGGGAAAGCGGAAATGATTGGGCCCCAGCTTGGGGGGAATGCCGCCCACCCGGGGGGAGAAGAAGGTGATGTAGACTTCGTTGTCTTTGGGACCGGCCTCTCCCGGCTCTTCCGAACGCCGGAAAAAAAGGTGCACTTCCGGGGCCTCGGATTCGGCCAGATAGAGGATCATCTCCATTTCCGTGTCGGCCTGGCCGATTTGCTTCAATTCCGGGGCGCGCCTGCGGGCCACCAGGAATCCCAGAACCAGCATGATGCTGGTCACCCCGGCCCAGAGCATGGTGGCGTGGGGCTTGTCGATGGCCAGGAAGACAAAGCAGCTCACCAGGATGATCCAGAGAATCAGGGTGCCCAGGCGGCTGGTGTAATAGGTCATGCCCTCGGCGGTGCCCATGAAGTAGCGGTAGAGGATGAGGGAGCCCATGTTGATGCAGAAAGAGGCCACCAATCCCAGGGCGTACATGTTGGCCAGCTCTTCCTGGCTGCCCATGGTGAGCAAAATGATGATGGAGAAGAAACTGGCGCTGGCCAGATGAATGCGGTATAGGGATTGGCGCCGGTTGGTGGCGATGAGCCAGTGAAACCCGTAGCGGTGGGCCACCCGTTCCAGCAGTTCGCTGGAGGCCACAAAGGCGGTATTCACCGCCATCATCAGGGTGAAGCTGGCCAGGGCGCCCACCGCCATCCCGA
The DNA here is from genome assembly GCA_963808395.1 of uncultured delta proteobacterium. Taxonomy (GTDB): domain Bacteria; phylum Desulfobacterota; class Desulfobaccia; order Desulfobaccales; family 0-14-0-80-60-11; genus JAPLJC01. The sequence goes on from CAWEFJ010000011.1 coordinate 57,416, forward strand.
AGGGCACCCCGTTGAGCATGGTGGCGTAATAGGTGATCAGGTCGCCTTCGTGGGCCTTGAAATCAATGGGCGCGGACAACACCAGGATGGCCACCAAGGGGGTAACCATGCCCACGGTCAGGGCCAGGAATAAGTAGGCCTTGCGGATCTCCCGCCAGGTGCGGACCAAGTCCCGCAGTCTGGATGACCGATTCCACCCCGGAATAGGCCAGGATGCAGAGGGCGATGCTGGAAATGAAGTGGCCGTAGTTGACCCTCCAGGAGCCGGTGCTGACGTGCTTGATGGAATCATGCACCGCCAGGCCCATCTTCCCCACGGCCAAGGAATCCAGGTTGAAGAGTCCGGAGACGATGAGATTCAGGATGACAAAGGCCGCGGCAATAAAGATCATGAAGGTGAAGCGGGCGTTTTCCCTGATGCCCAGGATATTCAGGCCGGCCACGGACCAGATGATGGCCAGGACCACCAGCACCATGGCGAAACCGGATAACGGGAAAAAGGAAGTGGCATTGGAGACGGCGCTGACGGCCGAGATGCAGGCGGTAAGGATGTAGTCCACCATGATGGAGGAGACCGCCACAAAGGAGACCATGGGGCCCAGGACCAGGTAAGAGAAAGAATAGACCCCGCCGCCGATGAGACCGTGATGTTCCAGGATCTCGGCGATCTCCGTGAGCCGGGTGCTGAGGAAACGGATCAAGCAGGCTGGTGATGGCGATGAAGACCATGGCGCTCGGCCGATAAACCGGTAGGCTTCTGCCGGGGCATAAAAGATGGAGGTGAACTCATCCATCAGGGTGATGATGGCCACCGCCAGGAAGGTGAGCCAGATGCGGCCGCCCTGCTGGAAGGACAGGAGGTTGGGCCGGCGCAATAGATAGATGAATAAAGAGATCAAGCCTGCATTGAGCAGGATCAGGATGAGGAGTTTCATTAACCGCGACTCCTAAGACAAATCAGCGGCGCCATCCGCAAAAGGTCATATGGGGGGGTTCCCCAATGCTACTCGACTTGGCTATTTTGCTTTTTGGCCTCTGACCAATCCGCTTAATGTAGAACCTCGTTTCCAACCAGGCGCTCCACTTCCAATGCCAGGGCGACTTGTTTGGTCAGTGATTCCAGGAGGTATAATTGCTCAGGCAGCAAAAAGCGTTCAGGATCTTGGGGACGTAAGGCCAAAACCCCTAAGGTGTCATGGGCGGCTTGCAAAGGCACATAGAGAATATCGGTCTTTGGTGAAGTTTTTGTCCCCCACCCCACCATTTGGCCAGCATCATAGGCTGATCGGGCAATATCCAGTTCTTTTACTAAATCCTTTTGGAATACGGAAGAGAGATCGCCAGCAGCAACCTTCAACTTGCCCTTTTCTTCCGGCAGCAGCACCACAACCTGGCCCTTAAAAATCTCGGAGAAATGTTGCACCGCCACCTGTAAAATTTTTTCAACACCCCTGACACTGGCAAGCTGTCGGCTGAGACCGTGCATGGCGGCCGTCTGGCGCTCTTGTAAACGAGTGGCTTCGGCCTGCTGCCGAATCAGGTTGGTAAGGTGGCTAATTACCACAGCCACCAGAAACATCACCGCGAAGGTCACGATGTATTGAGCTTCTTCCACTGCGAAGGAAAAGCGGGGTGGGACAAAAAAGAAATCAAAGGATAGAACGCTAAGGAGAGAATTAAGGATAGCCGGTCCCCGCCCACACTCCATGGCAGTAATCATCACCCCCAACAAATACACCATAATGAGGTTACTGAGATGGAAGTAAGGGTACATCAAAAAGCAGAGGGCGGTGGCCAGGATAAAATATAAGAGGCCCGCTCCATAATCAGACAAAGGGATATGCTTTGGATGGATAAGATAGGTTGACTCCCTTGGTTCTCCTGGCTCCCCGGTAATGACATAAATATCGATGTCTCCACTCATTCGCACCAGTTCATCCACCGGGCTTTTATAGAAGATATCTTTCCAGCGGGAGCGAACGGGTTTCCCGGAGACAATCTTGCTGATGTTTCGTTGGCGGGCGAAGTTAACAATCTCTTCGGCTATGTTGCGGCCTCTTAAGGTAATGGTCTCCCCCCCCAGTTCCTCGGCCAACCGCAAGTTCTGGGCGATACGGTTGCGCTCTGCTTCCGCTAACCGCAACATCTTGGGAGACTCCACATATACTGCAAACCATTCGGCCTGCAGACGGTCGGCCATTCCCTTGGCGGAGTTAATCACTTTGGCGGAGGAGGGACCTGGAGCCTACGCACACCAGGAGCCTATCTGCCGTGGGAGTTAAGGTGTCTGCCATCGTTAAACCCCTTCGGTCTTATTTCGGTTGATATCTTAAAGAAGTATTAAACAAAAGATCAAGAAGGTTTTAAGAACTCCACGGGCTGATAATGGGAAGCGGTTGCGGACCTAGGGCAGCTCAGGCCATGAAAAACGGGCTGCGCCGTGAGCGCAGCGGAGTGGAAGACAGGCACCATATCCTCCTTCTGCCTACGGGGTTAGCTGACGGGCTCGGACAGGAGGTGAAGTTGCCCTACCGTTTTACTAAACGGATTCGCCCCGGAAGACGGGTTCCCCCGCTCCTTCGGTTGGGGGCCGAAGGACTCGGCGTTCAATTAAAGACATATCTAAGCATCTTGCAAAATGCACTCTCTTGCTTAAAATCATGCTTGCAATTTGCAATAGGCAATTAAATCTTATCTCCGTAAAGAAGTCAATCGTTGAAATGAGCAGGATTCATATACGAAATCCTTTCTTTGGCGGCAACTTGGTTTACAATAGCGATAATCGTGATTAGCGGGCGACCCTAAGGGGAGGACTTTCATGGAGGTGCTGCCCCGGCTTGCCATCCTGGTGGTGGATGATGAGCCTAACATCCGGAAAACCCTGACCATTTCTTTGGAAGCCGAGGGTCATCCGGGTGGTGGCGGTGAGCAACGCCCGGGACGCCTTGAGCGAAGCGAACCGCCGTTTCTTTGACCTGGCGCTGGTGGATCTGCGTCTGGGAACGGAATCCGGCATGACGCTGCTGCCGGCCTTACTGGCCGCCTGTCCCTGGGTGAAGATCGTGGTGATTACCGCCTATGCCTCCATCGACACCGCGGTGGAGGCCATGCGCCGGGGGGCCTTCGATTACCTGCCCAAGCCCTTTACCCACGACCAGGTGGCCGCCTTGACCCGCAAGATTGCCGAGGTGCGGGCCCTGGAACAGAAGGTGGCGTCGTTGCAAGAGGCTTTGAACCAGGTGGTGCCGGAAGCCGACCTGGCCAGCCGCAACCCGGCGATGCAGCGGACCCTGGAGATGGCCCACAAGGTGGCGGACAGCGCCGCCACCATCTTGATCCGCGGGGAGAGCGGCACCGGCAAGACGGTCCTGGCCCGGGCCATCCATTCCTGGAGCCGCCGCGCCGGCAACACCTTCGGGATGGTTTCCTGCCCGTCGCTGTCCCCGGAACTTCTGGAGAGCGAACTGTTCGGGCACGTGAAGGGCGCCTTCACCGGGGCGCTGCGCGACCATCCGGGGCGCATCGCCGCCTGTGAGGGCGGCACCCTGTTTCTCGATGAAATCGGGGATTTGCCGCTGCGGTTGCAGCCCAAACTGCTCCGGGTCCTGGAGGACAAGGAATACGAGCGGGTTGGCGATCTGGTCACCCGCAAGGCCGACGTTCGCATCATTGCCGCCACCAGCCTGGATCTCGAAGAAGCCGTCAAGGACCGGCGCTTCCGGGAGGATCTGCTTTATCGGTTAAACGTGGTGGAAATCGTGGTCCCGCCGCTGCGGGAGCGGCGGGAAGATATCCTGCCGCTGGCCGAGCGCCTCCTGGCTTTCTTCGCCAGGCAGAATCATCGCCAGCTCCAGGGCTTCACCGCCGAGGCCCGGGACCGGCTCCGGGATTATGACTGGCCGGGCAACGTGCGGGAATTGCGCAATACCGTGGAACGCGCCGTCCTGCTGGGCAGTGGGGAACTTATCAGCATTGAACACCTGCCGGGGCAACTGGCGCCGGCGAAACCGGAACCGCAGGTGGGTGACCTGGTGTCCCTGGAAGAAATCGAGGAGAGCCATATCCGGCGGGTCCTGGCGGCCACCCGGTCCTTGGATGAGGCGGCCCAGGTGCTGGCTTTGGATCCCGCCACCCTCTGGCGGCGCCGCAAGAAATATGGCATTTGATCATGCTTTCATTTTGCAAACCCATTTCCTGCCATTCCTTGCATTTTGAAAGCCCAAGTCCCTAGCGGCAAAACTTACATTGGAAATAATCCTTAAATATCGATAGATTATTCTGGTATTGCAACTGGCCTAAAGATTGCTATCTTTTTCCCGGGAGCATCTATGAGCATCAGGACCAAACTGATCTGGGTCTTTGGCGGATTCATCTTGATTTTGGCGGTGGTGGCCCTGGTGACCTTTCACACCCTCAGTGAATCCAGCAAGGTCATCGATCGGATCATGCGGGAAAACTACAATAGCGTGGAAGCCTGCTACAAGATGAAAGACGCCAGCGAGCGCCTCGATCACCTGGCGGAAGTCTCTCTTTGGGAAAAACCGGCCGACTTGCAGCGCCAAAATGATGAGGTGATCGGCGAGCTGGAACGGAACCTAAAATTTCAGCAGGGAAACGTGACCCTCCCGGGCGAGCAAGAACTGACGGACCGGCTAACGGAACTCTGGCTCTCCTACCACCGGGAGCTAAAGGGTTTTTATCAATTAGTGAACTCCGGCGCCGCCCCCCGGGACCTTTATCGGGAATACCCTGTTGCCCCGCTCTCAGGCGTTTCGGGACACCGCCCAAAAAATCCTGGAGTTAAATTTAAATAACATGGTGGCTGCGGATGGTCAGGCGCACCTTATGGCGGTGCATACCAGAAACATCATGTTGCTCTTGTTAAGCAGCGGCATCCTGGTGGCGCTGGGCTTCCTGGTCTCGATGGGGCCGAATATTTGGCGCCCCATAACCCGTCTGACGCAATCGGTGAGCGAAATCCAGAAAGGCAATCTCGACCTGGTGGTGAACGCCCCTTCCCGGGACGAAATCGGCCAACTGGCCGAAGCCTTCAACAAGATGGCGGCGACCCTGCGGGAGGTGCGGCGCAGTGACCGGGCCCAGCTCCTGCGCACCCAGAAATCGACCTTGCTCGCCCTCAACAGCCTCCGCGATGCCGTGGCTATCTGCGATCTGGGCGGCAAGATCGAACTGGCCAATGAGGTGGCCCAGCGCCTGTTCGGCTTGAATCCGGAAGCAACTCTCGCCGAAGTGGGCAACGAGAAATTTATCCAACTCTTCCAGCAGGCCTGTCAGGAGGAACGTCCCATTCTCCCCAAGGGTTACGACACCGCCATCCAGATTTTTCTGGAGGAAGAGGAACATTTTTTCCTTCCTGAGGCCATTCCTATTTTCGATGAAGAACGGCAACTGATGGGGGTGACCCTGATATTGGCGGAGGTCACCCGTCTGCTCCGCCTGGATGAGGTGAAAAACGGTTTGATCTCCACCGTTTCCCATGAGTTGAAAACGCCTCTGACCTCGGTGCGTCTGGCGATTCACGTGCTCCTCAGTGAAAAAATCGGCCCCCTGTCCGTTAAGCAGTCGGAAGTGCTCGAAGCGGCTCGTCAGGATAGCGAACGACTTTATCGAGTCATTGAAGACTTGCTGGATATTAGCCGCATCGAGTCAGGCAGCGCCGAGATGCAGCTGCAAACGGTGAATGTGGAATCCTTGATTTTGCAAGTGACCGAGAAAGTGAGGCCGGCCTTCAAGGACCACGGGATCACGCTGACCCTCGAGGCGCCGGCAGAGGCGCCCGCGGTGCTCGCCGATCCGCAGCGTCTTCCGCTGGTGTTCGATAACCTCCTCAGCAACGCCCTCAAATATACGCCCCGGGGGGGAGTGGTGCGAGTCTCGGCTCGGACCGCAGAGGGTATGGTCCAGTTCATGGTGGAGGACACCGGCATCGGGATCGCCCCGGAATACCTGCCGCGCCTTTTCGAGAAATTTTTCCGGGTGCCGGGGCAGGAGCAGGTGGACTCCGGGTTGGGGCTCACCATCGCCAAGGAGATCGTGCTGGCCCACGGGGGCCGGATCGAGGTCGCCAGCCAGCCGGGAAAGGGGACCAAATTCACTTTCAGCGTCAAGGTGGCCTGAGTAGCCGATTTCAGAAATCCGGTAACGTATTGTATTAATAGCATGAGCAAGCGATTATTGTCGCCCCCCTCACCCCAGCCCTCTCCCCCCGAGGGGGGAGAGGGAATAAAGAGCCAAATTGGTACTGCATCCCCTCTCCCCGGCGGGGGGAGAGGGCTAGGGTGAGGGGGAATTAATCAACTTGTTCCACGTTATTAAATCAAGCACTGAGTGGCGAGTTTTAAGTTTCGAGTAACTTATTAAATTTGAAAGGGAATTAATCCATGGACCTCGTTTGGTTAATTATCACCCTGCTTTTCTTTGTGGTTTGCCTGGTCTATGTCGGCTTCCTGGCCAGGGAGGGCAAGACATGGAAAACCTGATCGTGGGCCTGGTGGCCTTTGCCCTGGTTATCTATCTTTTTGTGGTGCTGCTGCGCCCGCAAAAGTTCTAACTCGGAGATGCCGTAATGAATGCCAGCGGTTGGACTCAATTAATTCTCTTCAGCGTCATCCTGCTGGCCCTCACCAAGCCCATGGGGCTTTACCTGGTGCGGGTGCTGGATGCGCAAGGCCGCACCTTCCTCGATCCGGTCTTAAAGCCGGTGGAGCGCCTGATCTATCGCCTGGCCGGGATCGATCCCGAGCAGGGAGCAGGACTGGAAAGGCTACGCCGTCTCCGTGCTGATCTTCAGCCTGGTCACCATGCTGCTGACCTATTTCATCCTGCGGCTGCAATGCGTGCTGCCCCTTAACCCCCAGGGCTTTGGCGGGGTGGCCGGGGATCTTTCCTTTAATACCGCCGCCAGTTTCACCACCAACACCAACTGGCAGAACTATACCGGCGAATCCACCATGTCCTATCTCTCCCAGATGGTGGCCCTGGCCTCTCACAACTTTTTCTCCGCGGCCGCGGGCATCGCCGTCGCCGCCGCCCTGGTGCGGGGCCTCGCCCGGGATAAGGCGGCCGACCCTGGGCAATTTCTGGACCGACCTGACCCGCACCTGCCTTTACCTGCTGCTGCCCATCTGTCTGGTGTTTGCCGTGTTTCTGGTCTCCCAGGGGATGATCCAGAATTTCAGCGCCTACACAACGCGCCCAGGTGATCGAACCTTTCACCACCCAGGTCGCCAAGAAGGACGCCAGCGGCCAGGAGGTCAAGGACGCCCAGGGCAACACGGTGATGGAGGAGGTCAAGGTGGAGACCCAGACGATTCCCCAGGGCCCCATGGCCTCCCAGGTGGCCATCAAGATGCTGGGCACCAACGGCGGCGGCTTCACCAACGCCAACGCCGCCCATCCCTTCGAGAATCCCGACGCCGCTGTCGAACTTCATCCAGATGCTGTCCATCTTCCTGATCCCCAGCGGCCTCACCTATTACCTGGGCCGCCTGGTGAGGAACCAGAAGCACGGCTGGTCGGTGTGGGCCGCCATGTTTCTCCTCTTCCTGGTGGGGGTGCTCATCTGCTGGGGGGCGGAATCCTACGGCAACCCGCGGCTGGCGGCCCTGGGCCTCGACCCCGCCACCAGCGCCATGGAAGGCAAGGAAGTGCGCTTCGGCATCTTTAATTCCGCGCTGTTTGCCACGGTTACCACGGACGCCTCCTGCGGCGCGGTCAACGCCATGCACGACTCCTTCACGCCCCTGGGCGGGCTGGTGCCCATGTTCAACATCCACCTGGGCGAGGTCATCTTCGGCGGCGTCGGGCGCCGGCCTCTTCGGCATGCTGGTCTTTGTGGTGCTGGCCATCTTCCTGGCGGGCCTGATGGTGGGCCGCACCCCGGAATACCTGGGGAAAAAGATCGAGTCCTTTGACGTTCAGGTCTCGGCCCTGGCCATCCTGGTGCCCATCACGGCGCTGCTGGGCTTCACCGCCCTGGCCGTGCCCAGCCCAATGGGGCCTCGCGGCCTTGAATAATGCCGGCCCCCACGGCTTCAGCGAAATACTCTATGCCTTTACTTCCTGTATCGGCAACAACGGCAGCGCCTTTGCCGGTCTGTCGGCCAATACCCCCTGGTATAACCTGACCCTGGGGCTGGCCACCCTCATCGGCCGCTTCCTGCTCATCGTGCCGGTGCTGGCCCTGGCCGGGTCGCCTGGCGGCCAAAAAGACCATCCCGGTGAGCGCCGGCAGTTTTCCGGTTTCCGGCGTCACTTTTACCCTTCTCCTGGTGGGCACCGTCATCATCGTGGGGGCCCTGACCTTCTTTCCGGCCATCAGCCTGGGTCCCATTGTGGAACACTTCCTAATGATCAACTCCAACAAGTTATTTTAAGGGACCTGATTATGGCTGCCAAGGTAAAAGCTCGCTCCCTGCTTGATAAGACGATTCTGATCCCGGCGATCTGGGATTCCTTTCGGAAGCTCGATCCCCGCCTGATGGTCCGCAATCCGGTGATGTTCGTGGCCATGATCGGGGCGCTGGTGACCACCGCCAAACTCTTTTATACTCCTTTACACGGCGGGTCTTGGGGCTTCTTCCTGCAAATCGCCTTGTGGCTCTGGTTCACGGTGTTGTTCGCCAACTTTGCCGAGGCCATGGCGGAAGGGCGGGGCAAGGCCCAGGCGGCCACCCTGCGCCAGGCCCGCACCCAGACCACTGCCAATCGCCGCCTGCCTAACGGGGTCATCGAGCCCATCCCGGCGGAGGCCCTGCGCAAAGGCGATATCTTCGTGGTTAAGGCCGGCGAAATGATTCCCGCGGACGGCGAAATTATCGAAGGCGCGGCCACGGTGAATGAATCGGCCATCACCGGGGAGTCGGCCCCGGTGATTCGCGAGTCCGGCGGCGATCGCAGCGCGGTCACCGGCGGCACCCAGGTGCTCTCCGACGAGATCGTGGTGCAGGTCACCGCCAACCCCGGGGAGAGCTTCATGGACCGGATGATCGCCCTGATTGAGGGCGCCAGCCGCCAGAAGACCCCCAATGAAATCGCGCTTACCATCCTGTTGGCGGCCCTGACCATCATCTTTCTGGTGGTGATCATTACCCTGAAACCCTTTGGGGCTTATGGCCGGGTGGATTTCTCCGTTCCGGTGCTGGCCTCCCTGCTGGTCTGCCTGATCCCCACCACCATCGGCGGGTTGCTGAGCGCCATCGGCATCGCCGGCATCGACCGGCTGGTGCAGCATAACGTCCTGGCCATGAGCGGCCGGGCCGCCGAGGCCGCCGGTGACGTGGACGTGCTCCTGCTGGACAAGACCGGCACCATCACCCTGGGCAACCGCCAGGCGGTGGAGTTCTTCCCCGCCCCGGGGGTCGATGTTAAAGAACTGGCCAACGTGGCCCAACTCGCCTCTCTGGCCGATGAAACCCCGGAGGGACGCAGCATCGTGGTGCTGGCCAAGGAATACGGCCTGCGGGGGCGGGATCTGCGTGAGTTCCCTAACGCCGAGTTTGTCCCCTTCAGCGCCAAGACCCGCATGAGCGGCATCAACTACAATGGCGACCAGTACCGCAAGGGCGCCGCGGACGCGGTGCAGGAATTTGTCGGCCAACCGCTGCCTCCGGAGGTGGATGGCGAGATCCAGCGCATCGGCTTCCTGGGCGGCACCCCCCTGGTGGTGGCCAGCGCCGCAAAAGTTTACGGGGTGGTATATCTGAAGGATATCGTCAAGGGCGGCCTGCCGGACCGTTTCCAACGCTTCCGGGCCATGGGCATCACCACCATCATGATCACCGGCGACAATCCCCTCACCGCCGCGGCCATCGCCAAGGAGGCGGGGGTGGACGATTTTCTGGCCCAGGCCAAACCGGAGGACAAGCTGGCCCTGATTCGCCGCCAGCAGGCGGCCGGCCACCTGGTGGCCATGACCGGCGACGGCACCAACGACGCCCCGGCCCTGGCCCAGGCCGACGTCGGGGTGGCCATGAACACCGGCACCCAGGCGGCCAAAGAGGCCGGCAACATGGTGGACCTGGACTCGAACCCCACCAAGCTCATTGAGGTGGTGGAAATCGGCAAACAGCTCCTCATGACCCGGGGCGCCCTCACCACCTTCAGCGTCGCCAACGACGTGGCCAAATATTTTGCCATCATCCCGGCCATGCTGGTGGGGACCTTCCCCCAAATCGCCCCCTTCAATGTTATGAAACTGGCCTCCCCGGCCAGCGCCATCCTCAGTGCGGTGATCTTCAACGCCTTGATCATCGTTGCCCTGATTCCCCTGGCGCTGAAGGGCATCAAGTTCCGCCCCCTGGGGGCCGCCGCGGTGCTGCGGCGCAATCTGCTGATCTATGGCCTGGGCGGCGTCATCGTGCCGTTTATCGGCATCAAGCTCATCGACTTGGTCGTCGCCGCTCTGCACCTGGCCTGAGAGAGAACGAGATATGAAGATTCAAGAACTGCTTCAGGAAATCAAGGTTTCGGCCCTGGTCACCCTGGCCCTGTTGATCATCTTATGCGGCGCCTATCCCCTGGTAGTCTGGGGCATCGCCCAGGTGGCCTTTCCCAGCCAGGCCAACGGCTCCCTGATAAATGCAAAGGGACAGGTCGTCGGCAGCCGCTTGCTGGCGCAGAACTTCAGCGGGGCGCAGTATTTCCACCCGAGGCCCTCGGCCGCCGGCGATACCGGCTATGACGGCGCCAGCTCCGGCGGCAGCAACCTGGGGCCGCTGTCCCAGAAGCTCACCGATGAGGTGAAGGAGCGGGTGGAGAAGTATCGCGCCGAAAATAACCTGCCGGCCGGAACCCTGGTTCCCGCCGACGCCGTGACCGCCTCCGGCAGCGGCCTGGACCCCCACATCAGTTTGGGGAACGCCGGGCTTCAGGCCCCCCGCGTTGCCCAGGCCAGGCATTTGAGCGAAAGTACGCTCAGGGGCCTGATCGATGAATATCGCCGAAGGACCCGATTGGGGCCTCTTCGGAGAGCCCAGGGTTAACGTGCTCCGGCTCAATCTGGCCCTGGACGCCATCCCGGTAAAATAGTGCAGTTTTCGGTTAAATAAATGAACCGCATAACCGGGATGGGATGCCTCAGCTTATGGTTCCATAACTAAACGACTCAGTGGCAGATGCCCAGGGAAACCGGATAAGATGGCGGAAGACAAGGCCCTCAGTTTCCTGCGCCTGATCCGCCGCGCCCAGCGCGGCAAGTTGAAGATCTATCTCGGGTACGGGGCCGGGGTGGGGAAGACCTGGCAGATGCTCCAGGAAGGACACCGCCTGAAGGAAGAGGGGGTGGACATCGTGGTGGGGCTGGTGGAGACCCATGGCCGGGAGGAGACGGCCAAACTCCTGGAAGGTCTGGAGGTCGTTCCCCGGCGGCAGGTGCAGTATCGCGGCATCACCCTGGAGGAGATGGATCTGGATGCGGTGCTGGCGCGGCGGCCGGAGGTGGCCCTGGTGGATGAACTGGCCCACTCCAATGTCCCGGGAAGCAAGAACCCCAAACGTTATCAAGACGTGGAGGACCTGTTGCGCGCCGGCATCCACGTCATCAGCACCCTCAACATCCAGCATCTCGAAAGCCTCTATGATTTGGTGGAGACCCACATCGGGGTAAAGGTCCATGAGCGCATCCCCGACACCGTGTTGGCCGAGGCCGATGAAATTATCAATGTGGACATCTCCCCGGAGGATTTGCTGCGGCGCCTCCGGGAAGGAAAGATCTATCCTCCGGAGCGGGTGGGCGTGGCCCTGGAAAACTTTTTTAAACGCGTCAATCTGGACCAGCTCCGGGAATTGACGCTGCGGGAACTGGCCTCCCAGATTGACCTCAAGCGCCGCACCGAGCCGGAGGAAAATCCCGAGGCGGCGCCGGAACAGGTGATGGTCTGCATCAGCTCCCGGGGCCCCAATGCCGCCGCCCTGCTCCGCTATGGCTCCCGCCTGGCCGGCCGCCTCAGCACCAACTGGTATGCGGTTTACGTCCAGACCCCCCGGGAGGAATCCACCGTGATCGATGCGGCCACCCAGCGCCAGCTCAGCGATAGCCTCACCCTGGCCAAACAATTGGGGGCCCTGGTCTTTCCCTATAAAGGGGAGGACATCGTGGCCACGATCCTCCATTTTGCCAGGGAATACCATGTCGGCCACATCGTCATCGGCAAGCCGGGCCGGCTGCCTGCCTGGAGACGCTGGCTGGGCCAAAAAACCGTGGCCGAGCAATTGATCTTCCTGTCCCCCCCGGGGGTGACCATTGTGGTGGTGGATACTTCTTCATTTCTTTTTTAGGGCCGGGATTAAGATTTTCCTTTAATCAAGAAGTCCATCTTAACCAACCAGCAGGAAACCATGGCCAACCGCCGGTGAAGACCCGCCTGGATCAGTTGTTGGTAACCAGGGGCCTGGCCCGGAGCCGGACCCAGGCCCAGGCCTTGATCCTGGCGGGGCGGGTCAGGCTCGCAGGGGGCGGCGTGGCGGTCAAACCCGGAACCCTGGTGGCCGGGGAGACGGCCATCACCCTGAAGCCGGCGCCCCGTTTCGTCAGCCGGGGCGGTGAGAAGCTGGCTGCGGCCCTGGAACATTTCCGGGTGCTCCCAGGCGGCAAGACCGAGCCTGGACGCCGGGGCCTCCACCGGCGGCTTCACCCAGGTCCTCTTGCTGGCCGGGGCTAAAATTGTCTATGCCGTGGACGTGGGCTACGGTCAGCTCGACGCCAGCCTGCGGGCCGACCCCCGGGTGGTGGTCCTGGAGCGCCGGAACCTGCGCCGCTTAACCCGGGAAGCCGTCCCCGAGCCCATCGATCTCATTACCCTGGACCTCTCCTTTATCTCCCTCACCCTGGTGCTGCCCCGGATGCTGGAGTTTCTCCGCCCCGGCGGCGAGATCCTGGCCCTGGTGAAGCCCCAGTTCGAAGTGGGCAAGGGCCAGGTGGGTAAAGGCGGAGTGGTGCGGGAGCCGGTCCGGCAACAGGAGGCGGTGGCCAGGGTGGCGGCCGCGGCCGCGGCTCTGGGTTTCCAGGTGAGCCCGGCCTTCCCCTCCCCCCTCAAGGGACCCAAGGGGAATCAAGAGTATTTTCTGTATCTTATCGGTCCCGGGGCAGAGCCCGGAGCGGCGGAAGTTATTGACAAGAACCGTCAGGAATTTTAAAATTTAGCAGTAACCATCCAAACGAAAAATCCTCGGATTTCTTTCCCTATAGGAGTAAGCAGATGGAAAATCGGGTAAAAACCGTGCTCTTATTGACCGGGTTGACCATATTCCTCATTTTCATGGGCAAGCTTCTGGGCGGCCGCCAGGGGATGTACCTGGCCTTTATCCTGGCCCTGGGCATGAATTTCTTCAGCTACTGGTTCTCCGACAAGATCGTCCTGCGCATGTATAAGGCCCAGGAAGTGAGCCCGGAAGAAGCGCCGCAGATACATCAGATGGTGGAGGAACTGGCCCACGAGGCGGGGATTCCCAAACCCAGGGTATATATCATCCCGGATGACTCCCCCAACGCCTTCGCCACCGGCCGCAACCCGCAGCACGCCGCAGTGGCGGCCACCCAAGGAATTATCCGGCTGCTGACTCCGGTGGAGCTCAAGGGAGTGCTGGGTCATGAGCTGGGCCACGTGCTCAACCGCGATATCCTCATCTCCACCATCGCCGCCACCCTGGCCGGCGCCATCATGATCCTGGCGAGCATGGCCAGGTGGGGGGCAATTTTGGGTATGGGCCGGGACGACGATGAGGGAGGGGGAATCTTGGGGGTTCTGGTCATGTCCATCATCGCCCCCATCGCCGCCATGCTCATCCAGATGGCCATCTCCCGCTCCCGGGAGTACCTGGCGGATGAAACCGGGGCCCATTTGACCCACAACCCGGATTCCCTGGCCCGGGCCCTGGAGAAGCTCTCCCTGGGGACGCAACGGATTCCCATGGACGCCAGCCCGGCCACGGCCCACATGTTCATTGTCAACCCCCTGGCCGGGAGCAGCCTCATGAACCTCTTCAGCACCCATCCGCCCATTGAAGAGCGGGTGGAGCGCCTGCGGGCCATGCGCAGCTATTGATCACCAACAGGATTATTTGACGGCTACCTGGCATAAGGCTGGCGGCGGCCTCGCCAATCATGCTATAAAAGGTCGTCCGCGCGGGCGGCGGGCCCTGGGATAGGTGACCTTATGAAGATATCCCTCCGGCCCGGGAGACTACCATGAGGCGCTGGCGCCCTTTGCTGATCCTGTTGATTTGCCTGCTGGTTCCCCTCCAGCAGGTCCGGGCCGAGCAAGACCTGCTCAGCAAGGGGATCGAGGCCCAAAAGGCCGGCAACAATGAGTTGGCCCTGGCGTTGCTGGGCAAATATCTGCAGCAGAACCCGGGAATGACCGAGGCCCGGCGCCACCTCGCCCTGGCCCTGGCCGGCCTGGGCCGCAATACCGAGGCCCTGGCGGAGCTTGACCGGGGTCTGGCGGAACATCCCCGGGACCTCCAGTTTCTCCTGGCCAAGGCGAATCTGCTGGCCAGCATGGAGCGGCGACCCGAGGCCATCGAGGTCCTGACCGCGGCCCTCAATTGCGACCCCAAAAACGTCGAGGTCCTCAAGGAACGGGGCGAATGCCAGGCGCAAGAGGGCTGTTTTCCGGAGGCCATGGCCGACCTCAACCAGGCCGCGCAATTGGCCCCCCAGGACCCCTGGGTCTTCAATAAACGCGGCATGGTCTGGTTCTGCCAGGGGGAATACCAGAAAGCGGTGGCGGACTTTTCCACCGCCATCCGCCTGGCCCCGGATTCGCCCCACGCCTATTTCTTCCGGGGCAACATCTACCGCTACCACCTGGGGGAGCTGGATAAGGCCATGGCCGACTACCGCAAGGGTTGCGCCCTGGGGCACCCGCTCTCCTGCCTGGAATTGGAGAAGCTGGGGGTCAAGTAGGTTCGAGTTTCGAAGTTTCGAGTTTTGAGTCTTGGGTTTATTAATTAGATCGCGGCCCGGCGCGAGGCGCCGGGCCCGATTAACGGAGACCCGGAGGAAAAATATGACGGTGAGCAGACGGACCAGGGGGTGGTTAATCCTCTTGGCCCTGTTGTTTTTCTCCACCAGCGCCTGGCCCGGGGATGCCTGGGCTCGGGCCGCGAGCTCCGGCGGCCGCAGTATGGGGGGCTCTATAGGCAGCCGGGGCTCCAGATCGGCGGCGGCGCCCCAGCCCTACACCGCGCCCGGCAAACCGGCGCAGCCCTCCAATCCATCGCGCCCGGACCCGCCACCCCACCGCCGTCGTCGCCCGGCAGCTTTTGGCATGGCTTCGGAGGCGGCCTGCTGGGAGGCCTGGCCGGCGGCCTGTTGTTCCGGAGCCTGTTCGGCAGCGGCTACGGCCTGATGGATCTCCTGCTGTTTGCGGGCATCGTTTATCTGGTTTACCGGTTCTTACAGAAGAGAAGTATGGGAGCGGCCGCTCCCATGAGCTATTCCGGCAGCGGGGCCGCCGCCCTCCCGGCTTCCCAGCCCCAGGTGCAGCCGGTCTCTGACCCGCCTCCAGAGGAGCCGGCGGAGCGGGACCGGGAACAGGGTCTCGGCAATATCCGGCAGTTCGACCCTTCCTTCGATGAGGCCAAATTCCAGGAGCTGGGCATGGATATCTTTTTCAAGATCCAGGGCGCCTGGGCCAACCGGGATATGTCTCTGGTGCGGCCGCTGCTGACCGAGGAGATGTTCCGGACCCTCCAGGAAGACGCGGAACATTTACAGGAGGCCAAAAAGATCAATCGCCTGGAAAATACCGCGGTGCGCTCGGTGGACCTCACTGAAGCCTGGCAAGAGTCGGGGGCGGACTACATTACCGTGCGCATCTTGGCCAGCATGCTGGATTACAACGTGGACGAAGACAGCGGCCAGGTAGTGGACGGCAGCAAGAGCGAACCGGTAAAGTTCGAGGAATACTGGACCTTTAGCCGTCCAGTGGGTGACCACCCCTGGCAACTGTCCGCCATCCAACAGAGACCCGAAAACTGAAAACCGAAAACCGTCTCCCAGAAGGGCGGTTTTCGGTGGCCGATAAAAGCAAACCCATAAGATCAAACAGGGGCGGCCCCGGGCCGCCCTGCCTTTTTCATCTAAAGAACTAGAAGTATTCTGTATAGGGGGCGGACACACGGGTCCGCCCCCTATTCCACCTGACGGTGGGAGCGGGCCTCCGTGCCCGAAACTCGAGCTCAAGTAACTTCCGCCATAATTCGAACACCCTCGGGCGACCCAGCCCCTACAACTCAAATCCTGATCCGCTCCGGGTGGGTGTAGATATTGAGTCGCCGGTCCCGGACGAAGCCGGCCAGGGTGAGGTGGAGTTCCTGGGCCAGTTCCAGGGCCATGGTGGTGGGGGCGGAGACCGCCGCCAGGATGGGGATGCCGGCCCGGGCGGCCTTGAGGGCCATTTCGAAGCTGATGCGGCCGCTGAGCAGGGCCACCATGGCGGTCAGGTCCTGCTTCTGCAGCAGGGCCCGGCCGATCACCTTATCCATGGCGTTGTGGCGCCCCACGTCTTCGGCCATCAGAAAAGGGTCGCCGCCGGGGGCAGCCAGGGCTACCCCGTGGCTGCCCCGGTGGCTCGGAAGATGGTCTGGGCCTCTTGCATGCGGGCCGTCAGGGAGAGCAGCTCGTCCGGGGTGACGGCCAGGGCGCTCTCCACCGGGGCAACCTTGCGAAGGATTTCGCTCACCGCCTCTTTGGCGCACAGACCGCAACTGGAGTAGGCCACCTCCAGGTGGCGCCGGCCTCGCCGGGCCAGGGCCGCTTCCGTCAGCGAGACGTCCACCACGTTGGGGGGAAGCAGCGGGTCGGTGGCGGTGCCGCAAAAATGGAGGGTGATGACCTCGGAGAGTCTTTGGATGATGCCCTCGGTGAACAAGAAACCCAGGGCCAGCTCCTTTTCCAGCCCCGGCAGGCGCATCAGCACCTGGAAGGGCTCCCCCGCCAGGCGAATCTCCAGGGGTTCCTCCACGACCACCAGGTCGTGGGATTCTTCCAGGCGGCCCTGAAGATAACCGGATCGGCGTCTGTGATCGGCAAACTCTGCTGGTTGGACGGAAATCGAAGTTGGAAACCTAATACCTTCTCCTCCTTCAGCGCCGGGAGTTTCGGTAGATATAGCCCAGGGCCTTATAAAGCAGCCGGGCCGCGGTGAATTCGCTCACCCGCTGGCCCGGGATGGGGGCCAGTTCCACCAGGTCCAGGCCGATGATGGGGCCTCGCTGGGCCAGGGTCTCGATGATGGTCAGGACCTGGTAATAGGTCAGGCCGCCGGGTTCCGGGGTGCCCACCGCCGGGCATGATGCCCGGGTCCAGGGCGTCCAGGTCGATGGAGAGGTAGACCGGCCCGGAAATGCCTTGGAGGTGGTCCAGGGCCGCCTGCCAGCCTTCCGGGGTAGTGCAGGTCCCGGGCCTTGAACATCTTGAGGCGCGGCGCCACCCGCAGGAGCTGGTACTCCTCCTGGGAGTAGCTGCGGGTCCCCAGGAGGGTCAGGGGCCGGCCCAGTTCATAGACCCGGCGCAGGACGCAGGCGTGGGAGAGCTTGCTGCCGTCGTAGCTGTCCCGGAGATCGGCGTGGGCGTCCAGGGCCACCACCGTCAGGTCCGGGTAGCGGGTCTGCGCCGCCTGCACCAGGGCCGTGGTGATGGTGTGTTCGCCTCCCAGGGCGGCGATGAGTTTCCCCTGGGAATCCAGGGCTGCACCAGCCGGCGGATCTTGTCCAGCATGGCCTGGGGGCCGGAGACCTCCGGCAGGATCGGCAGGGCGGTGGCCAGGCGGATGGCCGGCCGCTGGGGTCCCAGTCGTCCTCCTCGTCCCACAGCTCCACCTGCCGGGAGGCGGCCAGAATGGCCTCCGGGCCTTCCCGGGTGCCGCCCCCGTAGGTGGCGGTGGCTTCGTAGGGAATGGGCAGGATCACCGCTTCGGCTTCTTTCACCGGCAAGGATCTCAGGTCCAGAAAGTTTAGACCAGCCATCTCAGGTTTCCTCCGGCTCCACGTTCTTTCAGCTCCATCTCCTTCAGGCGGCGGTAGAGGGTGGCCAGGCCGATGCCCAGGAGGCGGGCGGCCAGTTCCTTGTCGCCCTGGGTCTTTTTCAGGGTCTGGAGGATGGCCAGGCGCTCGATCTCCTCCATGGTGACCCCCACCGGCAGGACGATCTTGTCGTCCTCCGGGGAGTGCCGGCGGATTTCGTCCGGCAGGTCCTCGAAGTGCCACCATATTGCCGGTGGTCAGGGCCACGGCCCGTTCCACCACGTTCTGCAGCTCCCGGATGTTGCCGGGCCAGTAATAACTTTTCAGGGCCCGCATGGCCTCCGGGCTGAACCCCATGGCCGGGCGGTCGTTTTCCAGGCAGAACTTGTCCAGGAAATGCAGGGCCAGCAGGGGGATGTCCTCCACCCGCTCCCGCAGGGGCGGGATGATCAGGTGGATGACGTTGAGGCGGTAGAACAGGTCCTTGCGGAAGCGCCCCGCGGCCACCGCGGCCTCCAGGTCCACGGTTGGTGGCGGCGATGATCCGGACGTCCACCTTCAGGGTCTGGGTCCCCCCTACCCTTTCGAACTCCCCTTCCTGGAGCACCCGCAGCAGCTTCACCTGGGTGGCCAGGGGCATCTCGCTGATTTCGTCCAGGAAGAGGGTGCCGCCGTCGGCCAGCTCGAAGCGGCCCTTGCGCTGCTGGATGGCCCCGGTGAAGGCCCCTTTCTCGTGGCCGAAGAGCTCCGATTCGATGAGCCCTTCCGGCAGGGCGCCGCAGTTGAGCTTGACCAGGGGCTTGGGCCGCCGGGGGCTCTGGTGATGGATGGCGTCGGCGATGAGTTCCTTGCCCACGCCGCTCTCCCCGGAGAGCAGCACGGTGCTTTTCATGGGGGCGATCTGGCCGACCATTTGCATAATCTTGAGGAAGGCCGCGGACCGGCCCATCATGCGGCCACTGGCGCTGCGCTCCTTCAGGGCCTGGCGCAGCCGCTGGTTTTCCACCAGGAGCTTCTGGGTCTCCAGGGCCTTGCTCACCACCTTGCGCAGTTCGCCCATGCGGAAATCTTTGGTGATGAAGTCGTAAATCCCCCGCTTCAGGGCGGACACGGCCTCATCCACGGTGGCGTGGCCGGAGATCATGATGGCGATGGCCTCGGGACGCAGGATGCGCAGGGCCCCGAAGAGCTCGGTGCCCACCATGTCCGGCAGCTTCAGGTCAATGATGGCCAGGTCCACTTGGTGGCGCCGCACCTCATCCAGGGCCGCGGCCCCGGTGGCCGCCACGTGGATCTCATGGCCCAGCTTCTTCAGGCCCGTGGCCAGCGCCTCCCGGGTGGGGGCGTCGTCGTCGACGACTAAGATGACACTCATAGTTCAGTTTCCAGTTTTCAGTGGTCAGTAGTCAGTTAAAGACTTCCTCTGCAGGTGCACATTGAGCACAATGAGTGCGGGCAAGGCCCGCCCGACATTACTTCAAAAAGTAGCCAATGCCAGCCTCAAGTTCCCAGTTGCCAATCTTAAAATCCTTCCTTAGCCTTCGCTTTTTGTCCCTGGTCTTTTGCCTTTAACTGAAAACTGATAACTGACAACTTCTTCTTTACAAGCTGTCCAGCCAGCCCAGGATCACCCGGGAGATCTCGTCCAGCAATTCCGGGGCCATGGCTGCCGTGGTCCGACTCAAAGGAGTGGCCCCGCCCTGGGGATGACGTGCAGGTCGCTCCGCACCGGCATGTGTCCCAGGACCTTCCCCAGCAGGTCCAGGCGGCAGAAGGGGTCCCGGGCCCCTTCGATGAACAGGGTGGGGCAGGGCAGCAGATAGAGGGGCTGGTCCCGCAACTGCTCCGGCCGGCCGGGCGGGTGCAGGGGGTAGCCCAGGAAGACCAGGCCGCTGGCCCCCACCTCCCGGGCCACCAGTTGGGCGGCCAGGCGGGCTCCCATGGATTTGCCCCCCAGGTAGAGCGCCAGGCCCTTGAACTCGTCCAGTTCGGCCACGTACTCCAGGACCAGGCGATAGACGCCCTCCAGGGCCGCGTCCGGGTCGGGCCGTTTGCGCCCCTCTTCGGCGTAGGGAAAATTGAAGCGCACCGTGACCAGGCCCTGGCGGGCCAATTTTTCGTGCAGCCCGGCGATCAGGGGATGATCCATGTTATTGTTGGCCCCGTGGGCCAGGACCAGGATGGCGGCCATGGTGGTGGTGCGGGGCACGCCCAGGACGGCCCGGATGGTCCGGTCGCCGCCGATGGCTAAGGTGAAGGGGCGTAATTCCATAATATCCGGCCAGGGCGGGACGCCGCCCGGGGAAGCGAAAATCTTGGGAGGACGCGGCCTCCCCATTTGGAGACCGCGGGAACCTTAAAAACAGCCTCGCCGTTTACCTGTTTAGCACGAATCCTCGATAATGTATAGGGCGGCAGTGGCTCAGGCTTCGAGCCGGTGAGCGGGTCGCCTTAGACTATTATCTATTCCTGCACAAACTCCCGCCCCTCCTTCAGGGCCGCCTCGGCCCGGGACAGTTGCCGCCCCAGGTAGATGGCGTGGTTGATGTCCGAGAGGGCCACATCCCGGGCGATCTCGTGCTGCAGGCGCTCAGCCCTGCGGCCGCGATATTCCTTCAGGGTGACGTCCTCGAAGCGGTGCTCCACCAGGATGTCCTGGCCGTCCAGGGTGATCCGGAAGTAGCCCATGGGGTCCAGCCGCACCTTGAAGGGCCGCTTGCCGATGATCAGCAGGGCCCGGTCCAGCTCCCGGGGGTCCAGTCCCAGGGAATGGCTGATGACCACCAGGGCCCCGGGAGGCATGGCGGCCTGCGCCGCCACCCAGCCCTGGATGGCCATGAGCCCGTAAAGATTCAGGGGATAAGCGTCCATGGCGTTATGGGTCCGGAAGGTGGCGCCCAGGGTCAAACGGCCTTCAAAGCGCCGAAAAAACAGGGACACCAGGCAGGGGCGGCCCTCCACCGCGGTCAGGTCCCGGGGGTTGTCCCACAAGGTCACGTAAGCCTTGCGATCCTCAGGGTCCCGCTTCAGCCGCTCGGCGCAGGCCGCCAGGTTGTCCAGGCCAAAATATTGCCGCAGGCGGTGGCCGTAATTATAGGTCTCGTCCGGGCGCTGTTCCCCCCGCAGGATGTCCTCCTGGTAACGCCGCAGGCTGTCGGGGATCGAGATTGACGGCCTTAAGTTTGTCGTCGGCCTCGAACTGGGCTTTTCCACGACCACCTTGACGTGTTGCAGCTCCAGACGCTCCCCTTTCTTCAGGTTGACCCGGCGGCCAAAGCGGCTGAGCAGATAGAGGACTTCCTTCCAGGCCTCCAGGATATCTTCCCGCACCACCATGTGGCCCCGGGGGTTGCTGGGGAAGTATTGCACCTCCACTTCGGGGAGGGGGACCTTTAATCTCTGAGGACTTTCCAGCCCTGGATCAAAAATTTTCGGTTCCCAAGAATTAAAAAATTCTTGGATGGACGAGATTGCCTGTTCTCCCTGCGGGTCGCCCAACAGCCTTACTTGCAGGGAACCTGGAAAAATCGTCCGGGCGCACCAAATCGTCCAGAATTCTATTGGTTTGCTTAATCCGGCAGGTCCCCACCTTTTTTTGCCCTTCAGTGGCCTTATACCTTATAAAAGGTGAATCCTTCCTTTCCAAGCCGAGGGTAAAAAAGTTTCTTAACTCTTCATACGATCCGGAGCGATTATGGCCGCAAACCAGCAACACCTGAATCTGCGGGTTATACAGCAGATTCCGGAGCAGCTCCCTCAGACCGTTGCCGTAAAGGTTGCCGAAGACCGCAATGGGGCTGCTGGCCGGGTCCAGGTCCACCCCGGCCTGGCGGAAGCGCTCGATAGACATAATCCACCCGGGACCACAGGGTCACCACCCCGATGCTCCCGTAGGGATTGATGATGGTGAGGCGATCCCGGAAATGGAGAGGCTCGAATTTGAGTCTGGCTGCCATGCCGCCATTATACTGCAACTCCCGGCCCGGGCAAAAGGCAAAAGGCACTAGGAAATAGGCCAAGAAAAGGCGAAAAAGGCTGAAATGCTCAGAATTGCTTTGCTTTTAACTTTTTACTTGCCGATGGCAGCCGCCCCGGCTGTTCTGCGGCTGCTGTAGCCACAGCTATTTTCCCCGAATATTGCCCTGCGGGAAAGCAAGACTTATCTTTTTGACTGAGCCGGCGCCGCCGCTGGAGGAAAACCTGGAAAGAAGCTGTCCCTCTGCTCCGGTATCTGATAAGATGGACTCGGCTGCGCAGGGTTCGCCAGGATTTCCGCGGGCAGGGAGATTTCAAAGGAGGGCCGGGCATGCCGTCGTCTAAAGAAAGAGTGTATTTGCACAGTTTCCAGGAGATCGCGAAGGCCTTGAGTTCTCACCTGGGGGTCGACGCAGGTGCTGGAAACCATCGTGCGGGAACTCACCCAGACCATGGGCCTCAAGGGGGCGACCATCCGCCTGGTCAACCCCAAAACCAACACCCTGGAGCTGGCCGCCTCGGTGGGCCTGAGTGAGAAGTACCTGCAAAAAGGGGCGGTGGACCTGGACAAGAGCCTTACCGAGGCGCTCAGCGGCCGGCCGGTGGCCATTTTCGATGCCGCCAACGATCCCCGCATGCAGTATCCCAAGGAGGCCGCAGGCGGAAGGGATCGCCAGCATGGTGGCCATCCCCATGATGTTCAAGGGCAAGGTCATCGGGGTGATTCGCCTGATCAGCGGCGAACCCCGGGAGTTCACCATGGAGGAGGTGGATTTCGCCAGCGCCGTGGCGGAGATCGGCGCCCAACTGATCAGCAACGCCAGGATCTATGAAGCCCGGGTCCGGGAACTCAACTTCCTTAAAGGTTTGCTGGAGGTCTCCAAGGCGGTGAATTCGACCCTGGAGGTCAAAAAGGTCCTCCATCTCCTGGTGAAAACCGCGGTCACCGCCCTGGACATCAAGGCGGCGGCGGTGCGCCTGCTGGATGAAAATCGCCAGAAGCTGGAATTGGTGGCTTCCTACGGCCTGAGTGACCGCTACCTCAACAAGGGTCCGGTGGTCTCCGACAAGTCCATCGCCGAGGCCATGATGGGCAAGGCGGTCTCCATCTACGACGTGGCCAGCGACGGCCGGGCCACCTATCCCAAGGAGGCCATTGAGGAAGGCATCAAGTCCATCCTCTCGGTGCCCATCACCCTCAAGGGCAACGTCATCGGGGTCATGCGCATCTACACCGGCAAGTTGCGGGAGTTTCAGCGACGATGAAATCACCTTCATCTCCTCCCTGGCGGAGCAGGCGGCCCTGGCCATGGAAAATGCCCGCATGTACCAGAAACTCAAAGGGGAATATGAGGAGCTGATGGGCGACATCTACCGGTTCGCCGGTTTCACCCGCTTTTAAAGAGGGGGCATCATCCCGAAGGTGGGCCGGGGCGGGTGGACAACCCGCCCCTGTCTTAGGGCCCCGTCCTCACAATTCCCCCAAGGGCCGGCCAGCGGCGGGTGAAAGGCGCGTTCCGCCAGGTGGCGGGCCAGCGCCCACCAGTGGCGCCGGGTGGTGGCAAAATAACCCTGCTCCAGCCAGCGGCGGCCGGAGCTGATCACCGGCGGGCGGAGCAGGCGCAGGCGGGTGAAGCGTTTGAGCCGAATCACCAGGTCCAGGTCCTCGGGCCGGCGGTGGGCAAAGCCGCCCAGGGCCTGGAACAGCTCCCGCCGCAGGATGAGGACCTGGTCGCCATAGGGCAGGCCCAGGAGGCGGCTGCGCCAGTTGGCCGCCCCGGGCGATGCATCTCAGGGCCGGCAGGGGCGGGGCCAGGGCCAGCTCAAAGGCGCCGGCGGCAAAGGTTGGATCCGCCGCGGCCCGGCGCAAGGCCGCCAGATGGGCGGCAGCCAGTACGGTGTCGGCGTGCAGGAAGGCCAGGAGGCCGCCCCGGGCTTGCCGTGCCCCGGCGTTCATCTGGCAGCCGCGGCCGCGGGGGGCCCGCAGGCGGAGGACCTGGGGATGGCGGGCCGCCACCTCCCAGGTGGCGTCGGCGCTGCCGCCGTCCACCAGGATGATCTCCAGGTCGGCCGCGGCCGGCAGCCGCGCCAGGGTCGCAGCCAGGAGCGGCGCTTCGTTCAACACCGGCAAAATGATGGATAGGCGCGGATTCATCGGCTCACCAGCGGTCCCTGCCCTAAGAAAAAACTCTCCGGCAAAATTTCCGGCTTGAATCATGAGCAGCCTGTGCATCATTTTCGCCAAAGAGCCGGTCCCGGGGCAAGTAAAAACCCGCCTTACCCCACCTTTCAGCCCTGGGGAGGCCTGCCGCCTCTATGGCGCTTTTTTGGCGGATGTCCTGGAGGAAACCGCCCGAATTCCCGGAATGAAGTGTGCCCTGGCTTATGACTCCGCCGGGGCGGGGAAATTTTTCCGGGATTTGGCCCCCGGAGTGCGGCGGTTTCCCCAGGAGGGCCGGGATCTGGGAGAGCGCCTGGTCCGGGCCTTTGCCTGGGGCTGGGGCGCCGGTTTTCAAAAGGTCCTGGTCCGGGGCAGCGATACCCCGGGCCTTCCCGGGGGCATCCTGCTGCAAGCCCGGCGGCGATTGGCCTCCGGGCCAGCCCAGGTGGTCCTGGGCCCCTCCCCGGACGGCGGCTATTATCTGGTGGGGCTCAGGGACCCGCAGCCGCAGCTATTTGCGGGGATTACCTGGTCCAGCCACGCGGTTCTGGCCGAGACCCTGAGCCGGGCCCGGGAACTCTCCCTGAACGTCCACCTTCTGCGGTGCTGGCAGGATATTGATGACTATGAGGGGCTGATGGCTTTCCTGAAGAGGCCGCATCCGTCCCCCCGGGCCGGCTGGCGCAGTGACCGGATCGCCCGGGAGTTGTTGGCCGGTATCGCCCTTAAGGAGGGGAGGCTCATTTACCCAAGAAAAAAGATGAGCCGCCAGCTTAATGGCAGGTGCGGAACCGCGGCGATTATAAAAAAGACTGATTAACTATTTTTCCTGATGGTTTTATCTCTCACCGGTGTTTGCATTAATGATGGATGAGCTTATTATCCAGGACCCGGGTGCAAATGGCAGAACCGATACCGGAAAACCCTCGAGAGCGACAGCGGCTTCCAGGGGACAGTCCCTTGGCTGCGCCCCCTCATCTTCCTCCTGGTGCTGGCGGGCCTGTTCATTATCGGCCGGGCCTTGAATCTCCAGGAGTATCTCCAGGAAGACCGCCTGCGCCGCTTCATTGCCTCTTGCGGGATGTGGGGCCCCGTGGTCTATCTGCTGGTTTTGACCATCGCTCCGTCGCTGTTCATCCCGGCCCTGCCCATAATTGTGGCCGGCGGTATCCTGTTCGGCCCCTGGGGGGAGTGGTTTACTCCATCTTGGGCGCCTCGGCCGGCTCTATCCTGGCCTTCCTGGTGTCCCGCTACCTGGCCCGGGACTGGGTGGCGGCTAAAATCAGCGGCTCCAAGCTGGCTCACCTGGATGACCTGGTGGCCCGGCACGGCTGGAAAATAGTGGTCTTGACCAGGCTCATCATCGTTCTGCCGTTTTTCTTGCTCAATTACGCCTTCGGCCTCACCAGGATTAATTTTCTGCCGTATGCGCTGGCCACCCTGTTCGCCCTGCTCCCTTCGGTCATCGCCACGGTATTGGTGTCCAGCAACCTCTTGGATCTCCTCCGGGGCCAGATTTCCATATGGTTGCTCCTGGGGATCCTCTTGCTGGTGGTGGTCGGCCTGGCTGCCGGTGATTTACCGGAGGGTCAAGGCGCAGCAAGGAGAGTCGGTGGAACTCTGAAGCAGGTTTACAGGCGGGAGGATAAGAATGGCTGGTAACTGGCGGCAGAGGCGGCTTCTCTGGCTAATCCCGGTGATGCTGCTGTTGGCCTGGTGGGCCCTATCCTGGGGGCCGCACCTGGCCGGAGGGGACGCCCCCGGGGGATGAAGCTCCGCCCCGGGTCCTGATCAAGGCGGAGGAACTGAAGGACCTCATCGATAAGAAGGTCCCTGATCTCCGCATTATCGATTTTCGCCCCCAGACCAAGTATTATCTGGGGCACATCCCGGGCGCCATCCATCTCTGGCGGCCCGAAACCGAAAACCGGCGCCAGTCCTTTCCGGGCCAGCCGCCCGCGGCCAAGCAACTGGAGACCCTTTTAGGCCGCCTCGGGGTCGGCAACCGGGACACCCTCATCATCTACTCGGACCAATGCGACCAGACCCGCCTGTGGTGGCTCCTGGCTTACTACGGTTTGCCCCTCAACCGGATGAGGCTGCTGGACGGCGGCTTCGAGGCCTGGAAGGCCAAAGAATTTCCCACCCAGCTCACTTCGCCCCAGTTCAAGCCGGTATCTTTCCGGTTCCCGCCAAAGTCCGGGGTCAGTACCCTGCTGGCCACCCTGCAGCAGGTCAAAGGAGCTCGAGGGGCGCCCCAGCGAAGTCATCCTGGACGCGCGGCCCCAGTCCTTCTTCTCGGGAGAGGGGACCAAAGAAGGCGCGGCCCGGCCCGGACATATCCCCGGCGCGGTGTCGGTCTCCTGGGAGGAGAATCGGGTGGCCGACGGGGCCTTCTGAAAGGCTGCTGGAAGAGCCCCGAGGAACTTCGGGAGCTTTATGCCTCCCGGGGGGTGACCCCGGATAAGGACATTTACATTTACACCCACCGCGACCGCTGCGCCACTTTCAGCCTGGTGAGCCTCTATCTGGCGGGCTATCCCCTGGAGAAGCTGCACCTCTACGCCGGCTCCTGGATCGAATGGAGCCGCAGCCGGGAGCCGGCGGAGACCGGTCCGGCCAGGTAAGTTTTCCAGTCACCGCTCACCCGATCCGACCCTGGCCGCGGATAGTCTGCTCCACCTGAATCTGGTGGGCCTTGAGGAGTTTCCACAGGGTCACCCGGCTGATGCCCAGGAGGCGGGCCGCCTCGCTCTTCTTGCCGCCGCTCTGGGTGATGGCGTCGAGGAGACGCTGGCGCTCGTCCGCGGCCCGGGCCGGCCGGCCCCCCGGCGCTCCCGGGCGCCGGGGCTCCTTGGCCCGGCGGCCCAGGGCCGGCAGATGCTCCTGGCCGAATCAGGGCCTTCGGGGCAGAGCACGAAGGCGTACTCAATGACGTTGATGAGTTCCCGGACGTTGCCGGGCCAGTCATGGCCGGTCAGAAGCTCCAGGGCCTCCGGCCCAGGCCGGTGATGGGTTTGCGGGTCTGGCGGCGGCCCGGTCGATGAAGGCCTTGACCAGCAGGGGGATATCCTCCCGCCGCTCCCTAAGGGGGGGCAGATGGATGGGGATGACGCCGATGCGGTAAAAGAGGTCCTCCCGGAAGCGGCCCAGGGCCATGAGGCGGTGGAGGTCCTTGTTGGTGGCGGTGATCACCCGGACGTCCACCCGGATGGGCGGGTGGTCCCCCACCTTTTCGATGACCTTTTCCTGGAGCACCCTGAGGAGCTTGGCCTGGGTGGCCAGGGGCAAGTCTCCCACTTCATCCAGGAAGATGCCGCCGCCGTTGGCGGCCTCGAAGCGCCCCACCCGGGTGCGGTCGGCCCCGGTGAAGGCCCCTTTGACGTGGCCGAAAAGTTCGCTCTCCAGCAGGGACTCGTTGAGGGCGGCGCTGTTCACCTTGATGAAGGGCCCCTGGTGGCGGGGCTGAGACGGTGGATGGCCGCGGCCACCAGCTCTTTGCCGGTGCCGCGATTCGCCGTAGATGACCACCGGCGCCTGGGATTGGGCGGCGCTGGAAATCAGGGTGAAGAGCTGCACCATCACCGGCGACTTGCCGATGATCCCGTGAAAGCCGTCCTCCTGTCTCAGTTCCCGGCGCAGGCGGGAGATGAACAGCTGCATCATGTCCGGAGAGTTCTCCGGCGGCTCGGGCCGGTCTTCCCGGCTCAGTTCCCGGCGCAGATGGGAGATGACCCGTTCTTTGGCCTCCATCTCCCGGAGGTCGGTGAGATTTTCCACGCCGGCCACCACCTTGCCGCGGCCGGTCCTTCAGGGCGGCGCCATTCTTCAGAACCGGCAGTGGCTGCCGTCCTTGCTCTCCAGCACGCATTGGCGGCGCTGGACAAACCCCCGCCGGAACAGCTCGCACTCCTTTCTCCCCCCCTGGACCACCGAACCCAGGCAGGATGGCACTTGAGGATGGTACAGGGTTGGCCTACCAGCTCTTCCCGGGAGTAGCCGGTAATCTCCTCCATGGCCGGGTTGACCGCCAGGATCACCCCTTCGAGGGTCCACGACCAACAGGCCGTCCATCATGGTATCGATGACGGTCTTCCAGAACTGCTCCCGGCCTTCCTCAAACAGGGCCTCCGGCATTTTCCTTGAGGTGCGCCAAGGGTGTCTGACCCGCGAGTCTCATGGCTCACGAAGCCTGTCCTCCTCGGGGACGGGAGTGATGCAGAAATTCACCCCGGGTTAAGGTTAAAAGTTAACGGCCTACATCGTGTTAACTATAAACGATTAACCATAAACCTCTAAGGACTATTTTCAACCGCGCCAGGCCGGCTTTATCATGTATCTACTGTTAATATCAGTATTATGCAGAGCAAATAGTCAGCATTATCTTAACCTTGGCAGCGACTTCTTGCTATTCGTCTTGAGACGGGGAAGAATCGGGTTGCTTGAGGGTAGCGCAGGGGCGCATGATGAGGCTGCGCCCAACTCATACACGTGGCCGATATTGTCTGCCCAAGATGCCGCCATGACTTAGCCACCTGAGGGTTCGCACCAGGTTGTCATCTGCAGCCGGTAACCAATATTTTCAGGAGGATTTCATGCGGAACAAAAGGATTGGTAATTTTGGCCTGGCCGCCCTGGCCGTGGTCGGCCACCCTGGCCTCTGGCGGCGCCGTCGTGTGCCGGCAAACTGGCCGAGGCCATCGCCCAGACCCCCCAGGGCGCCGGCCCGGGCATGATCAACCCCGGCGCCCCCAAGGGCTTCATGGGGATTCCCGGCGCGCCCCGTCATTTCTGGCTGTGGTACATCCTCTGGGGCATCTGGGTGGGCTGGATCTTCTCCTCGGTGGGCGCCTTCGGCGGCATCATGGCCGGCGTCGGGCATATCACGGTCTTCGGTCTGTCGGATTACGCCGGCGACCTTTAAGAAAACCAGCCCCCCTTGAACAAACTGCTCACCGACTCCATCCGCACCTCAACCAGTATCCTGGTGGGTTGTCGGCCTTGATTTCTTCCATTACCTACTACCGCATGGGGCGGCTGGTGCTGCCCCTGGGCCTCTGTCTGGCCGCCGGCGGCATCCTCGCCGGCTACCTGGTCCCCCTGCTCACCGTGGGCAAAATGGATGTCAGCCTCTACGTGGGTTTTTTCGGCATCATCGTCTTTGCCGTGGCCTTTGTGCTCTTTTATGAAACCACCCCCAAGGGCCAGGCGAAGCAAGAAAGCGGCCAAGGCCGCGGCCAAGGCCTTTGAAGACATCCATATCCGCAAGTGCGCCGTGGATGAGGGCGGAGCCATGCCTGCGGGCGTCCAGGTCACCCATTGGGGCCTCAGCAGGATCGCCTTCACCTTTTACGGCCAGGAATTTTCCTTCAATCCCCTCTGGCCGCTCCTGGGCGGCTTTGTCATCAATGGCATCTCCGCCTTCATCGGGGTGGGCGGCGGCTTCCTCTATGTGCCCTTTCCTGACCTCGGTGGCCGGGCTGCCCATGTTCATCGTGGCCGGCACCTCGGCCCTGGCGGTGCTGGTGGGCATGATCGCCAATATCTTCAACTATGATGGTGGTGCGGCAGGTGCCCGTGGATTTTGTCTTGATCAGCACCGAACTGATCGGCATCGTCATCGGCTCCGTCCTGGGGCCGATGACCTCCAAGAAGATCCCCGAGATCTGGCTGAAGCGCATCTTCGTGGTCCTGGCCGTGTTATGTCGGCATCGGTTACCTCACCAAGGGCTTCATGGGCCATTCCATCTTACCCGGGATGTAGCCGATAACGAGGTCTGGCGGGGGCGGCCACGTCCCCGCCCGGCGACTTGACAAACCATGGAAATGCATCCGGTTTACTTGCCTGGACCCCTACCTGATCTGGTTTTACCGGATCACCGGCTAGCGCGCAGGTAGAATTTTTTCCTGGGCACCCTCGCCCTGGCCTGGTTTGGCCGTGCTGGTCGGGGAATTCACCACCTGCCTGGCCCTCCTGGCTCTGAGGCAACGGCATTCGGCCAGGTACACCGGCGAAGCCGAGAAATACCAGGAGCTTTCCATGGAGGCCCTGAAGGCGGGAGACCGGCCGGCCTATAAGGCGGCCAACCAGCTGGCCAACGAGGCCTTCGGCAAATCCTTCTTCATGCAGGTGGCCATGTCCGCGACGTTTTCCTGTGGCCGGTCTTCTTCGCCCTGGCCTGGATGCAGGACCGTTTCCAGGGGCTAGAGTTCCCCTCGTGGCTGGTCGCCTTTTCCCTGGGTTTTGTCGGGGTTTTCATCATCCTTTACATCTTGGCTTACTTGCTCTTTAAGCGGGTTAAGTACCGGCTGCCGTACTTGCGCCGCATCAAGGCCAACCCGAACGCCGTTAAGCTCCAGGGAGGGACTCGCCAGCCCGGCTGGGCTCAGGCCTTGCCGGCCCAGCGGCGGCCCCGAGTCCGGCGGCCAGGGGTGAGCTTAGGTAATCCCCATAAACTAATTGTATTATACAAGATTATGATAAAGTATACAAAGTCGAAATAACTTACAGGAAGGTCCTGATATGGCAAACGAAGTCTATAGCATCTGCTTCATGTGCACGGTGCGCTGTCCCATCCGGGTGCTGGTGGAAAATGACGACGTGAAGTGGATCGAAGGCAACCCCCACGTGCCGGGCATCGAAGGGGCCCTGTGCGCCAAGGGCTCCGCCGGCCTGGCGCTGCTGCACGACACCGAGCGGCCCCAGTACCCCATGATCCGCACCGGCCCCCGGGGAGCCGGCCAATGGCAGCAGGCCACCTGGGACGAGGCCCTGGACTTACGTGGCCGACAAGCTCAAGGAGATCGTCAAGCAGCACGGCCCCCAAAGCGTGGTCTTCGGGGAGCGCACCAATCTCAACACCCACATCAGCAAGACCTTCATGAAGGCCCTGGGCTCCCCCAACCATTTCACCCACGACGCCCTGTGCAAAGGCTCGGTGAACACCGCCTTCCGCAGCCTCACGGGCTTCACCGATGCCCAGGTGGGCATGGATTACGCCAACACCAAGTACATCGTCATGTATGGCCGCAACATCTTCGAATCCCTGGAGATCAAGGCCATCAATAACCTGCTGAACGCCATGGAAAAGGGGGCCAAACTCACCTACATCGACCCCCGGGTCAGCATTACCGCCACCAAGGCCGACCGCTACTGGATGATCCGGCCCGGCACCGACCTGGCCCTCAACTACGCCCTGATCCACACCATCCTGAAGGAGCGGCTCTATGACCCGGTCTACGTCCGGCGATGGGTCAAGGGCCTCAAGGAACTGCAGGCCTTTGTGGAGCCCTATACCCCGGAGTGGGCCGAGCAGGAAACCGGCATCCCGGCCAATGAGATCGTCACCCTGGCCCGGGAAGCCGCGGCGGCCAAGCCCGCGGTGGTCTTCCACTACGGCTACCGGGGGGCGCATCATCCCAATGAGATCTATTTCCGCCGTTCCCTCATCATCCTGAATGCCCTGATGGGCACCATCGAGGCCAAGGGCGGCCTCTTCTTTAAGAAAGGCCCCAAGGCCGCGGGCCGGGGGGACATCCGCAAGTACGTGGAGCAGGAATTTCCCAAGATCAAGGCGCCCCGCTTCGACGGCTCCGGCGGGCGACAAGTTTCCCATTGCCGACGCCTCCCACGGCAATCCCCAGATGCTGGCCCACGCCATCCTGAACGAGGACCCCTACCCCATCAAGGCCCTGATCGTCAACCGCTTTGAGCCGCTGCAGTCCATCCCGGCAGCGGCGACTACCCGAGGCCCTGGACAAACTGGACCTCATCGTCGCCATCGACGTCAATTTCAGTGAAATCGCCTGGTATGCGGACGTCATCCTGCCCGAATCCATCTACCTGGAGCGGGCCGACTCCATCCAGGCGATCTCCGGGCTCAAACCCCAGCTCTACATGCGACGCCAGGCGGTGACGCCCCGCTACGACACCCGCCCGGCCTGGCTGATCCTCAAGCAACTGGCCCAGCGTCTGGACCTGGGCAAGTACTTCCCTTATGAAACCATCGAGGATATCTGGAATTTCCAGCTTCAGGACATGGGCGTAAAGATCGAGGACTTCGACGCCAAGGGCTTTGTGGCGCTGACCGACCAGACCCTCCTGTGGGACCGGGAAAAAGGCATCAAGTTCAAGACCCCGTCGGGGAAGATCGAGCTGGTGAGCCCGCTGCATGGAAAGCGCCGGGTTTCCGTCCTTCCCGCCCTACACCCCGGTACCGGCGCCGTCCGGCAAGGCGGCTTCAGGCTGATGGTGGGCCGCTGTGCGGTCCACACCCACCTCTCCACCCAGAACAACCTTTACTTGAACGAACTGGTGCCGGAAAACGATCTTGTGGATCAACACCGGGGCCGCGCCGCCGCTTGGGCATCAAGGACGGGCCAGGAGGTGGAGGTGGTCTCGCCCTGGGACCACCGCCGATCAAGGCCAAGGTAACGGACTTCATTCACCCCGAGGCGGTCTTCATGCTGCACGGGTTCGGCAAAACGGTGCCGGCCCAAACCCGCTGCTACCTGAAGGGGGCCAGCGACGCCATGCTCCAGGAAAACATCTCCGACCAGGTGGGCGGCAGCCCGGCCCTGGATGAGAACATGGTGCAGGTGCGGTCCGAATGCTAAAGATATCCGAGAGCTGTTCACTCCGGCCAAACTGGAGGACTGATGAGTCTGAATATTACCTGTTGCAAGACCAGAAGGGTGCATCGGCTGTCTGAGCTGTGAGGTGCATTGCAAGAGCAACAAGGGACTGCCCGCCGGGCCCCGGCTGGGCCAGATCATCCCCGTGGGCCCCAAGATGGTGGGCGAGGTGCCCCGCATGGGCTTTGTGTTCATGCCCTGTTTCCACTGCTACGAACCCTGGTGCGTGCCGGTCTGCCCCACCGGGGCCATGCGCAAGCGCCCCAAGGACGGCATTGTCTACGTGGAGCAGTCCCTGTGCGTGGGCTGCAAGAGCTGCATCACCGCCTGCCCCTGGGGCGCGCCCCAATGGCACCCGCAGATCGGCAAGGTGGTCAAGTGCGACTATTGCATGGACCGCATCGACCAGGGGCTGAAGCCGGCCTGCGTCACCAAATGCGTCACCCATTGCCTGCACTTCGGCGTGCCGAGCAATTGGACACCAGCCGCCGGGAACGCCTCGCCAAAGCCGTGGCCTTTGAACTGGAACCGTGGTCAGGCGCCCGCTGAGGTTCAGGACGGGAATGATGGCCAGCCCAATGCCCCCTATGCAGGTCAATATCTTCACCTTCCCCGGCAAAGCCCTGGCAGAGGCCGAAGCCGTGCGACAGGCCTTTATCGCTGCCTTGAAGCAGCGGGCCTTTGACGAACTGGGCCCCCTGGACGTCCAACTGGTGGGCTGGCGGGGCATCGAGGGCCGGGACGTCATGGTGGAGGTGCGCCATGAGGCGCCTCCAGCCTCTACGAACTGGTCACCCCGGACATGGTCCCCCGGATCATCCAGAGCCATCTGGACGAACACCGGCCGGTCAGCGCTGGGTGGTGGGCAAGGACTTCGAGGCTTATTACGAGGCCCAGAAGATGCACGTTTCCGAGCTCCTGGGCAAGATCGACCCCCAGTGCCTGGAAGAATACCAGGACTACGACGGCTACAAGGGCCTCCGGTCCTTTTACAGCCAGGGGTTCGACTCCTTCCTGCAAAAGGTGGTGGCCGCGGGGTTTTGCGAGTTCACCCGGACCACGAGCCTCCCTTCGGCCCCGCCTGGTGCGATGCGGGTGGAAAAACAACGCCCCATCCTGGTGGTGAACGCCGCGCCCGCCTTTCCCCCAGGCCACCGCCGATATGCTGCTGCTGGAGGGCTGCCCCACCAGGTGATGGAAGGCATCCTGCTGGCGGTCAAGACCCTCCAGGCCGAGGCGGTGATCGTCTATCTGCCCGCCGACGCCACCCTGGCCCGGGAGCGGCTGCGCAGCCTGGACAAGGCTAACGAGAGCCGCATTCTGCCGGACCAACCGCTTGCATCTGAACATTATTGCCGGGAATCGCGGTTCATGGTGGAGGACGAAGACCTGTTCATCAGGAGCTGCACTCGCTGCTGCCCGGGACCTCCTGGAGAAATACGCCGAACCCCACCTTCCTGGTCCATAGCCTGGGCACCATCGCCACGCTGCCCTTCATCGCCCAGACGCCGGTCTCCATGGTTCCGGAAACTGGGGATTGCCTGCGCCCCCGGCACCATGATCTTCCGGCTCATGGGGGCCGTGGAGCACCCCGGTTTTGTGGAGGTGGCCATGTCCTCCACCCTGGGGGATGTAATCAACGGTCCGGCGGCGGCTTCCGCCACGGCCGCAAGCCCAAGGCCGTCCTGGTGGGGGGCCCCTGGGGGGCATCTTTCCGCTTCACCTGCTCAAGCTCAGCTTGAACCATGAGACCCTCCGGGAAATGGGCGGTTCCCTGGCCCTGGGGACGATTCAGGTCCTGGACGAGCGGGATTGCCTCGTCGCCCTGGTGCGGGAGCAGATCGAATTTATCCTGGAGCAGCCGGGGGCCCAGTGCCCCACTTGCCGCGTCGGCCTCTCTCCGGGTTAAAGACTTGTTGGCCGGATTGCCGCGGGCGAAGCCGGCCCGGAGACCCTGGAGGAATTGGAGCGCGCCTGTGTGGCCTTGAAGAAAAAGGCCGCCTGTCACCTGGGAAGCCAGGCGGTGAACCCCATCCTCACCTCCCTGCACTATTTCCCGGATGAATACCGGATGCACACGGACAACAAGCATTGTCCGGCCCGGGTCTGCCCCAAACTCTTGCCGGCCCCCTGCCAGGCGGCCTGCCCGGCGGGGATCGACATCCCCAGCTACATGGCCTTGGTGGCCCAGGGCCGCTTCCTGGAGGCCCTGGAAGTGATCCGCCAGGACAACCCCTTCCCCTGGGTTTGCGGTCTCATCTGTCCGCATCCCTGCGAACGCAGCTGCGTGCGGGGCAATCTGGACGAGCCCCTCAACATCAAATACCTCAAGGCCTTTGTGGCCGATTGTGCCACCCGGCACGGCGAATATGCCCCCTTGCGGCCGGAGGCGCCCAACGGCCATCGCGTCGCGGTCATCGGCTCGGGACCCGCGGGTCTATCCTGCGCCCATTACCTGGCCTTGCGAGGCTACGCGGTAACCGTCTTCGAGGCCCTGCCGGAGGCCGGCGGCCTCTTCATTGCCGGGATTCCCGAATATCGCCTGCCCCGGGAGGTGGTCCGCAAAGAAGTCGAGCTGATCCGTTCCCTGGGGGTGGAAATCCGGACCGGGGTCACCGTGGGCCGCGACGTCACCCTGGAGGAACTGCGCCGGCGAGGCTATGAGGCCTTTTTCCTCGGGATCGGGGCCCATCTGGGCTACAAGCTGAAGATCGAGGGCGAAGACGACTTTCCCCAGGTCTATGACGTGATCTCTTTTCTGCGTCAGGTGAACCTGGGTAATAAACAGAAGCCGGCGGACCAGGTGGTGATCATCGGCGGCGGCAATGCCGCCATGGACGCGGCCCGCACTTGCGTGCGCCTGGGCTGCCGGGAGGTCCACGTCTCTTACCGCCGCACCCGGAAGGAGATGCCGGCCCATCCCGAAGAGATTGAGCAGGCCCTGGAGGAAGGGGTGCAGATCCATTTTCTGACGGTGCCCATCAAGATCGGCGGCGAGCAGGGGCAGGGTGCAATACCTGGAGTGCCTCCAGGCCGAGTTGGGCCGTCCGGACGCTAGCGGCCGCCGCCGCCCCATCCCCATTCCCGACAGCAACTATCGCATCGAAGTCGGGGCGGTGATCACTGCCATCGGACAGCAGCCCGATCTCTGCCCCTTCCCGGAACCGCCGGTGCAGACCAGCCCCTGGTGCACCATCGTCACCGATAAAGGCAGTACCCGCACCAGCGTGCCGGATATCTTCTCCGGCGGCGACGCAGTCACCGGGCCGGCCACCGTGGTGGAGGCCATCGCCGCCGGCAAACAGGCCGCCCTGGAAATCCACCATTATCTGTCCCGCGACCCGGGTCCGCGCCGCAGACCCGGCCCCAGAAACGCGGCAGGATGCCCTTCCTGGCCATCCCCGCCGAGGAGAAGATCGCCAATCACCGGGTGCCCACGCCGTTTTTGGATATGGAACAGCGGCGCCATCAATTTCGAGCGGGTGGAACTGGACTACTCCCCGGAGGAGGCTCAGAGAGAGGCGCAGCGCTGCTTGCGGTGCGACGTCTGCATCCGTTGCGGCGCCTGCGAGCGGGTCTGCCGGGACACCATGCAGGTTCATGCCCTGAAGTTTACCCAGATCAGCCCCACGGAGCGGGTGCTCAGCGACTACCACCGCGCCCGGGAGCGCTGCATTGCCTGCGGCGCCTGCGCCCTGGCCTGTCCCACCGGGGCCATCGATTACCTGGAAGGGCCGGAGCACCGGGAAATACGCCTCTGCGGCACCGTCTTGAACCGCCTCGAGGCCCCCAAATGCCAGGGTTGCGGCGGCCCCTTGCCTCCGGTCCGCTATCTCGATTATGTCACCTCCCACAGCGACGCCGTCACCGGCAAGCAGGTGTTGCGCCGGTTCTGCTCCAGGTGTGCCCGGGAGCAGCGGGCCGTGGAGTTTGTGAAGCTGTAACTCATCCATCCCTCTAACCTTATAAGAGAACCGGGGCCCCGTCTCACCCCCCTGGCTCCAAGATTTTTACGGAGCATCCGGGCCTCCTTCTCTTACTAATAAGCTTTATTGCCGACCTGGGTGGGGTTATAATTAATTAAGAGTCCGCCCTGGCTGGAGGCGCGGCGCCACGCCGGCCCTCCTGGGGCCGACTGCTTATTATGAAGATTCCCGGGCTGCACCTGAAGAGGAGGACGCCAATGAAGCGCAGCAAGAGTTGGGGCATGTCCCTGGCGGTGCTGCTGGCGGTCTTCCTTTTTCTTCCCGCGGCCTGGGGACAACTGCGCACCCGATCCGGGGCCTTGACCCAAATCTTAAAGAATAGAATCCAGCACCCCAAGAAATTGGAGGAGCTGATCTTTCAGCTCACCAACGAGGCCCGCCGCAAGAACGGCCTGCCCACCCTGGAGCCAGATGAGGCGCTGTCGGAGGCGGCTCAGAATTACAGCGACGAGTTGCTGAAGGGCAACTTCTTCAGCCATAAAAACCTCGAAGGCAAGGGCCCCCAAGAGCGCCTGGATGAAGAAAAACCGGCGAGACAGGGGTATGCGTACCGCGTGGGCGAGAATATTGCGGCTTACTCCAAACTCGATTATTCTGATAATAAGATTATGGCTCGGATGGTCATGGATGGCTGGATGACTTCCCCGGGCCATCGGCAGAATATTCTCAACCCTCTGTACACCCATTTTGGGGTGGGGGTGTCGGTCCAGGGAGACCAGATGCGGGTCACCCAGGAATTTGCTAAAAGGACTACCCTGAAATAGGTCAAGTCATATAAGGAACGGCCAGGCAAAAATCTTTGCTGGCCTGGGCATTCCTGCCTTGGACTCGCCGGCGCGAACCGCGGGTCGCCGCGGGGAGGCTCTGCCAGCGCCAAATACCTGCGGTCCCTGAGGCCTTTCCCTTAAATCTCCCATCCGCCCCGGCACGATTGGATGAATGAGCAAACCAAGCCCCGGTTAAGTTGGCGCCAAAAAATCCTGACGGAGTGCATCGGCTGCTCCCAGTGCGTCGAAAACTGCACCTTTCTGCAACATCACCTCCAGGACTATCCCCCCACCGGACAGGGATTGGTGCGGCTTCTGGAGGAGCGGGGGGAGGCCGAGCCCCCGATCCCCTATTCCTGCCATATCTGCGGCCTATGCGAGGCGGTTTGCCCGGTGGGCCTCTATGGCGGCGGAGCCTGTCTGGAGCTGCGCGAACACCTGGTGGCCGCGGGCCAAGGCCCGC
The DNA here is from genome assembly GCA_963808395.1 of uncultured delta proteobacterium. Lineage (GTDB taxonomy): Bacteria > Desulfobacterota > Desulfobaccia > Desulfobaccales > 0-14-0-80-60-11 > JAPLJC01. The sequence goes on from CAWEFJ010000011.1 coordinate 95,390, forward strand.
TGCCCCAGCACCGGGGCATCAGGAACTACGTGCGCTGGGGCACCCACCCCCTCATGGCCCTGAGCCGGCCGGACCCTTCCAGCGGGCGGGCCCGGCGGGTGTTCTTCCCGGGCTGCTCCCTGGCGGGCCACAGCCCCCACCTGGTGGCCGCGGCCTATGCCCATCTACGGCAGCGTCTTCCTGACACCGGCATCGTCCTCAACTGTTGCGGGGCGCCCAGCCAGTTGCTGGGAGAACGGCGGATGCTGGAGCGGGCGGCCGGCGGGGTGGCCGCGGCCATGGCGAAGCTGGGGGCCGGGGAACTCATTGCTGCCTGCACCCATTGCCAGCACACCATCCAGGACTTGCTGCCGGACCTCAAAATCCGTTCCCTATATGAAGTCCTGGCGGAAATCGGGCTGCCGCCAGGGGCCCAGGGAGGTCAGGAGGCGGAAATCTTCAACATCCACGACGCCTGCGGCGCCCGCCAGGCCCCCGGGGTCCACCAGGCGACTCGCCATTTACTCAAGGCCCTGGGACACGATTTTGTAGAGATGGCCCATTGCCGCGAGCGCAGCATCTGTTGCGGCTCCGGCGGCATGGTGCCCGCGGTGGCCCCGGCCTTGGCCCAACGGATGACCGAGTTTCGCCTGTCCGAGGCCCAATATGACCTGGTCACCTACTGCGCCACCTGCCGGGCCCGCTTTGCCGCGGCCGGCCGGCCGGCCCTGCACCTGCTGGAGATGATCTTCAACCCCGGCTGGCGCCGGGCCAAGACCAGCCCGCCTCCCGGCTCCCGGCACCGCTGGCTGCGGCGCTGGCGGCTGAAGCGGCATTTTGAGAAGTTATAAGAAAAGGCGGAGGAAATGAGAGCTAAATCGAGAAGAGACCCATCCCGGGAATTGACCGTTTGCCTGGCGGACGCCCCGCTGGGGGGAATTATTCTTACCTTTACTCCCAAGGGGTTGGCAGCCCTGGAGTTTGCCGCAGGGCCCGGCGAAATGGACCTGGGGCTTCCTCACCTCCGGACTCCGGGGATCCCGTGATCGGCAGGGTGGTCCGGGAACTGCACGGCTTTTTTGCGGGGACGCCTACGGATTTTCGAGACCTGCCCCTGGACCTTAAGGGCACGCCCTTCCAACTCCGGGTCTGGCAGGAATTGCGGCGCATTCCCTGGGGCGTCACCATCTCCTACCGGGAATTGGCGCGGCGGGCCGGCTCCCCCAAGGCTTTCCGGGCCGTGGGCCAGGCCAATGCCCTGAACCCCATCCCCATCATCATCCCCTGCCACCGGGTCATCGCAGCGGACGGCGGACTCGGCGGCTTCAGCTCCGGCCTGGCGCGCAAACGCTGGCTCCTGGAGCACGAAGGCGCCGGGCCTCACGCCCAGACGCCGGGACCCAAAGGCCAATAGAGGTGGAACTGCGGCCGCGGTGGCGCTGGAGGGGTGGTTAATCGCGGCGGCTGGGGCGCCGGGCGCCCCCTAGGCCTTGACCCGGCCCAGCACCCGGTAACCCTCTTGCTCGAGCTTCTGGGCGAAATAGGGGATGGTCAGTTTAAGTCCCTGCTCCAGGGCAATGGTGGGTTGCCAGCCCAATAATTCCCTGGCCCGGGAAATGTCCGGGCGGCGCCGCCCCGGGTCGTCGGGCGGCAGAGGCCGATGGCTGAAGACCGAGGCGCTGTTCGCCAGGGACCTGATCTTGGTGGCCAGCTCCAGGATGGTAAATTCGTCAGGGTTGCCCAGATTCACCGGATCATGCACCCCCGCTTGGTTCATCAGGCGCACCAGGGCCTCCACCAGGTCGGAGACATAGCAAAAGGAGCGGGTCTGTTGGCCCTGGCCATAGATGGTGATCTCGCCGCCGGTGAGGGCCTGGACGATGAAATTGCTCACTACCCGGCCGTCATTAATGGCCATCCGGGGACCGAAGGTGTTGAAAATGCGGGCGATGCGGATATCTACCCCATTCTGGCGGTGATAATCCAGCATCAGGGTTTCCGCCACCCGCTTGCCTTCGTCGTAGCAGCTCCGCACTCCGATGCAGTTGACGTTGCCCCAATAGTCTTCTTTTTGGGGATGGACCTGGGGGTCCCCGTAAATCTCGGAGGTGGAGGCCAACAGGATGCGGGCCTTGACCCGTTTGGCCAGCCCCAGCATGTTGAGGGTCCCCAGGACATTGGTCTTGATAGTCTTCACCGGGTTGTATTGGTAGTGCACCGGCGAGGCGGGGCAGGCCAGGTGATAGACCTGGTCCACCTCCAGCATGATGGAGGTGACCACGTCGTGGCGAATCAGCTCCAGGCGGGGATGGTCCCTCAGGTGGTCCAGGTTCGTCTTGGAGCCGGTGAAGTAATTGTCCAGACAAAGGACTTCATGGTCCTGGCCAAGGAGCCGCTCCACCAGATGGGAGCCGATGAATCCTGCCCCGCCGGTTACCAGTACGCGGGCCATAGGCGCCGTTCTCCTTCCCTCGATTTTTTGCCCCCCATTGTAACCCTCCCCGTCCGTCAGGTAAATTCCAGATTGACAGCTTGTCCCATTTAACTGAGAATATTACGGGCGCAGGACGATACCGCTGATCCTTATGCAGTGTAGGGGGAAACTATGGTTAGGCGCAAGAAACCGGCTGCCTTTCCAGGGTTGCGGCCCTGGGGAAAATTCTTCATGTTCCTGGCGATGGCGCTGCTGATGACCGCCTGTTCCCCGGGGTCCAAATCCGGGGAGGAATTGCGCGGCGAGATTCAGGATCTCAAAAAGGAACTCAAATCCATGCAGGAGAAGTTGGACAAATTGGAGGCCGGCCAGCAGACCATGCTGGCTCTCCTGCAGAAATCGTTGCAGCCGCCGCCCATCGCGCAGCCGTTTCAGCCGCCGCCGCCGCAGGTGCTGACGGTCAGCCAGTTGCTGGCCGGCAAGGACCAGTACCTGGGCAGCCGGGTAACGGTGAAGGGCAAGGCGGGACCGGTGATTGTGCAACCGCAAGTCCCTGCTCCTGGTGGCCCCGGAAGGGATGGTGGAGGTCCTCCTGGGCAGACTCCCGGATGAAAAAGCGGTGGTCCGCCTCACCTCCACCCCCCTGGAAAAGCCGGTAACCGTCACCGGGATGGTGAGCCTGCCGCCCCAGGCGGCCGGCGCCAAGCTGGAAATCACCGCGGAGTCCGTGGATTTCTGAGGGGGAATCTAAAGCGGCTTATTCACCAGCAGCCAATAGAAGCCCATCTCCGCCACGGTCTTGGCAAAGGCCTCGAACTCCACCGGCTTGACCACGTAGCTGTTCACCCCCAGCCGATAGCATTCCTGGATATCCCGGTCTTCGTGGGAGGAGGTCAACACCACCACCGGAATGGACCTGGTGCTGCTCCTCGTTCTTCAGCCTCTGGAGCACCTCCAGACCGCTCACCTTGGGAAGTTTCAGGTCCAGGAGGATCACCTTCAGTTGGTTGGTCCGGCCGGCGAAGGAGCCGGTATTGAAGATAAAATCCAGGGCCTCGGCCCCGTCTTTGACCACCTGCACCTTATTGGCCAGATTGTGTTTCTTCAAGGCCCGCAGGGTGAGTTCCACGTCGTGGGGGTTGTCCTCCACCAGCAGGATCTCCACATCTTTATAATTCATGGGGCTTCCTCGATGGCGCCGGATTTTTCAAATCCGGCGCAGGTCTGGTTCTTATCCTTTAAGGACTTTCTAAATCAGCCAGGGTAAACACCGCCTCTACCTGGGGGACGGCCGCGGCCACCGCCTCCCGGCCCCCTTCCTGCCGGTCCACCAGGATCAGGACCTTGACCACCTGGAGGCCGAAGTCCCGGGCCGCGGCAATGGCCTTGAGGGTGGAGGCGCCGGTGGTGATGACGTCTTCCAGGATCACCACCCGGTCTCCGGGCCGGACGTCGCCCACCAGCAGTCCGCCGGCGCCGTGCTCCTTGGCCTGTTTGCGCACCGTGAAGGCGTTAAGGGGCCGGCCCTTGAGAAAGCTGGTGAGGGCGATGGCGTGGGCGATGGGGTCCGCCCCGAGGGTAAGGCCGCCCACCGCCTCCACCTGCAGGTCCCGGAGCATCTCCCAAAAAATCTCGCCGATGAGGAAAAGGCCCTGGGCATTGTGGGCCGTGGGCCGGCAGTCGATGTAATAGGGACTCTCCCGCCCCGACGCCAGTCTAAAGGGTTGCTGGGGACGGTAGTGGAAGGATTTTTGCTTGAGGAGCTGCCGCAATCTTTCCCTGCGGGAGCCTAGCTCGCCTTCGAGGCTGCTCATCATTATCCCGTCCCCCGCCCGGCTTAACAAATCGGCCCGGTTCCCATCTAATTAAGCAAATCCGCTCTTCCGGCCTTGGAGTTCCGCCGGAAAGAGCCACCGCCTCTTCAGCATGGCAAGACCGAGCTGAAGGGCCTGAGGGGGAAAACCATGGCCCTGGGAATCTTGATCTATTGGACTTCCCTCTGTTACCTCTACCTCAAGATGCTCGCCTGGTGGACTAAAGGCTGAATAAGCCGCCAGGCTAAAGGCCCCGGAAACCAGGGCCATTGCTGGAGAGCGTTGCCCTTACCCGGGTTACGGGGACCACCGTAACCCCCAACCATGAGCTGCAGGAGGAATCAATGAAAGCCCTGGCTGGCAGAATCGGGATGTGGATGTTCGTGCTTTTCGGCCTCATCTGCCTGGTGAGCCTGCTGCAGAAGAATTTCGTCTACTGGTGAGCCCCCCCGATTCCTTGAGCTTGAAATATTCGTTTAGAGTGCTCTTGGTGGAGCGGAAGGGAATCTTGTCCCAGGGAATCTCGCCGTCGGCAAAGACCCCGATATCCAGGACTTCTTCCCCCGGGGCCAATTGCCCTTCCAGATATTCGGTCAGATAGGCGACCACCACGGTGCTGCTGTCCCGGTAAGAGTAAACCCCCAGGAGCCGGTCCACCCGCACCTTTAAGTTGGCCTCCTCCTCAACCTCACGCATCAACGCTTCCTCCAACAACTCCCCCACATCCATGAAGCCGCCGGGCAACACCCAGAGGCCGTAGCCCGGGTTCACCCCGCGGCGCGTCATGACCACCCCGCCATCCTTGGGGACCACGGCAATGACCGCCACCTTGGGGTCCTCATAAAGGACGTAGTGGCAGGCGTGGCATACCAGCCGCTCCGGGCCTCCGGACTTAAGGAGGCGCCTTGCCAAAGACCCGCCGCACTGGGGGCAGTACTTGTAGGTGTCGGTGAATTTAAAAGCCAGTTTGGTTACTCTTTTCTAATGAGAGATTGATCAGAAGGTTAAATGAGCCTCGCTAAACCAGGTTTCCGGTCCGGTTTTCCACGGCAAACCCGCGGGACGACCCGGCGGGGCCGCTCTACTAAATGCCACCCCGGTTGACTCCCTTGGCCCAGTGGCGGCCTTGCTTGCCTGGAGCACCTCGCCGTTTGACTCATCAACACCGGAAACCAGGCTGAGGGGCGTGGGGCAAAAGGTCAGGGCAAATACCAAAATGGTGATGAAGCCCAGGAGGCGGCGGCGTCCGTCCAGGGGCAACCAATAGTAGTGCGGCGGGGGGTGGCGCCATCCCAGGAAGCTGAGCAGCACGGCCCAAACCAGCCAGCCATACCAGAAAATCAGCCCGCACGCCACCAGGAGACCGAGGACGCCCAGGGAAATTTGGCGGTGGTATTCGGGGAACAGGGCATAGCTGACATGGCCGCCGTCCAGTTGGCCCACCGGGATCAGGTTGAGGGAGGTGACCAACATGCCGATCCAGCCGGCAAAGGCCACCGGATGCAAGATGACCTTCGCCTCCGGCGGCAGGGGGCCGAAGGCCACCCAGCTCAGGAACTGATATAACAGGGGCTCCCCCAAGGCCAACATTTCGTGGCCGCCTGCATCACCGTGACGCTGGAGAGTTTCAGGCCCACCAGGGTGACCGGGATGGAGACCGCCACGCCGATCAACGGCCCGGCGCAACCCACGTCCAGCAAGGCCCGCTTGTCCTGAATGGGGGAACGGATGCGGATGAAGGCCCCAAAAGTGCCGATGAAGAAGGGGATGGGCGGCGCCGGGATGAAGTAGGGCAGGGTCACCGCCAGCTGGTGGCGCCGGGATACCAGATAGTGTCCCATTTCGTGGGTCCCCAGGATCAACAGCAGGGTGAAGGAAAACGGCATGCCCCGGTAAAGGAGCCCGGGGTCGGTGAAGGGGTCCACCCCTTGCTGAATGGCCCCGGCGATGATGGTCGTAGCCACGGTGGCCAAAAACAATCCCAGGGGCAGGGCCAGCCGCCGCGGGCTTGGCGGCCCAGGCGTCCGGGGGCTTGCCGGGCCGGGCCCTTCTCCCTTCGGCTCCGGGGCCTCGGGGGGCCAGGGGTGCTCGTCCGGGGTCATTTCAGCCCCACCGCCTGTCTTAAGGCCGCCATCTCCGGCGGCGTCAGCAAGCGAAAGCTTGCCCGGGCCAGCCCTCCCAGGCGCAAAGGGCCGAAGGCGATGCGCTTTAGTTTCACCACCGGATGCCCGACCTTTTCCATGAGGCGCTTGACCAGATGATGGCGGCCCTCCCATACGGTAAGCTCCAAAACGGTCTTGTCCTGCTCCCGTTTGATAACCTGCGCCTCGGCGGCCACCTGCCTGCCGTCGAGGTCCACGCCCGCGGTCAACTCCGCCAGGTCCCGGCGCTCCACCTCCCCGGCCACCGTCACCCGGTAGGTGCGGGGCACCTGGTAGCTGGGATGGGTCAGCCGATAGGCCAGCTCCCCGTCGTTGGTGAGGAGCAGCAAGCCCGGTGGCGTCATAATCCAGACGGCCCACGGGATAGAGGCGGCCCCGGAGATTTTCCGGCAACAACTCCGTCACCACCCGCCGCCCCTGGGGGTCCCGCCGGGTGCAGACATACCCGTAAGGCTTGTGCAGCATGACGGTCAGCGGCGCGCGGCTCCGCCTTGACCGGGCGCCCATCCAGCCTGGACCACGTCCCGGGCCGGGTCGACCTTGATCCCCATCTCCGTAACCACCTGGCCGTTGACCGCGACCCGGCCGGCCCGGATCAACTCCTCCGCGGCCCGCCGGGAAGCCACCCCGGCCCGGGAGAGAAATTTTTGCAGGCGCTCTGTGGTCATAAGGCAATAGTAAAAAGGCAAAAGTAGAAATAGAAGGCAAAACGGAACTTATAGTCTTTTTGCCTCTTACCTTTTACCGGCCTTATGTTTGGCCTGAGAGCGAGGCTCAAACCGAAAATTGAAATTTCTGGTTAAAGCCCACGGCCTCCCGGACTTCGGCCATGGTCCGGCGGGCCTGTTCCCGGGCCCGGTCGTTGCCCTGGTGCATGATGTCCAGGACTTCGTCCGGGTGGGCCTCGATAGTAGCGCCGCCGTTCCTGGATGGGGGCCATATTCTCCAGCAAGGCCTCGGCCAGCAGCTTTTTACAATCCACGCACCCCAGTTTGGCGGCCCGGCATTCCGTGGTGATTTCGTCGAGGCGCGCCTTGGGCAGGTTGAGGCGATGGAAGGGAAAGGCCAGGCAGCGGTCCGGCTCCCCGGGGTCTTTCTTGTAGGGGCGCTGGGTATCGGTGGTCATCTGGCGCACCTTCTGGGCCATCACCTCCGGGGGGTCGCTCAGGTAGATGCAGTTGTCGTAGCTCTTGCTCATCTTGCGGCCGTCGGTGCCGGTGAGTTTGGGAATCTCGGTGAGCAGGGCCTCGGGTTCCGGGAAAATGGGCCGATACAGGTGGTTGAAGCGCCGGGCGATCTCCCGGGTCATCTCCACGTGGGGCACCTGGTCCACCCCCACCGGCACCCCTCCGCCTTGTACATCAGGATGTCCGCGGCCTGGAGCACCGGGTAGCCCAAAAAGCCGTAGGTGGCCAGGTCCTTGTGGGCCAGTTCCTGGATCTGGTCCTTGTAGGTGGGGTTGCGCTCCAGCCAGGGCACCGGGGTAAACATGCCGAAGATCAAGATAGAGCTCGGCGTGCTCCGGAATGGCCGACTGCACGAAGATGGTGGATTTCTCCGGGTCGAGCCCCACGCTCAGCCAATCCGATCACCATCTCCGGGATAAAGCCGCTGATGGCCTGGGGGGTCTCGTATTCCGTGGTCAGGGCGTGCCAGTCGGCCACGAAATAGTAGCACTGATAATCTTCCTGGAGGCGCATCCAGTTGTACAGGGCGCCGTAGTAGTTGCCCAGGTGCATCCTGCCGGTGGGGCGCATGCCGCTCAAGATGCGCTGCTTTTGGGTTTGGGTTTCGAGTCCAGGTTATCTTCAAATGCCATGGTATTCCTGTTCCAAAGTTTTTATCTCTGGTACACGGCTTTCCAGTGGTCGAGCTAATCCTGGGCTGCGATATCGAAGTTTACCGTGCTATTTTAACCCAAGTCCGATATTTTGGCCGAAAACTTACCATCAGGCAGCCTCTTTTGCAAGTGCGTGGGCCAATATTCCCAGAGCTCAGAGCCCGGCATCCCTGCCTGGAACTGGACATAATACCATGTTCGTGGCCGGGCCAGAGATACTACCTGGCTGGTTCGCAATAACCGGTCATGGACAGCGACCTGCGAGACTGCCTGGAACGGCATTTGCCACGGCCAGTGCCAATCACTCCTCGAGTGATTCCAGATAAGAGCTTAGTGAGCTGATATCCTGGGCGGCCTCCACTTCATCCCCGGACTTGAGGTCGTGGATGGCCACCCGGACGGGCTCCTCCAGGGTGGTGGGAAAGCTGTCCCCGCTGGCGTCATTGACGGTGATATAGGCGCGCTTGCCCGGTGTTTGATCCATTTCGTATATGACGCTTTCCCGGCGCAACTGGCCGAGAAATTGAAGCCATGACTTTTCATTACTTCTTCGATGCTCATCGTTGTGTTACCTTGCATGCTTTCAGGATCTCTACGGCGGTTAGCGTTCCCGCCACTCCGGGGTTCTCTTTTCCAGAAACGCCTTGACCCCTTCCTCCGCATCTTCCGTGCAGCACAGAGCCGCAAAGCGGTCGCTCAGCATGTCCAGGGCCTGGGGGTAAGGGACATCTTGCATCCCATAGAGTCCGGCCTTGCCGGCCTGCAGGGCCAGCGGGCTTTTGGCCGCCAGTTTGCTGGCCAATTCCAGGGTGGCTTCCTCCAGTTTATCAGCCGGCACCACCCTGTTGACCAGCCCCAGCTCTGGGCCTCGGCCGCCGAGATAATATCTCCGGTGAGCACCATTTCCAGGGCCTTTTTGAGGCCGACGTTGCGGGCCAGCGGGCGCCGCCGGGCCCGAGGCAGATGAGGCCGACATTGATGGCCGTGGTCCCGAATTTGGCATCCTCCGCGGCCACCGTCAGGTCGCAGGCAAAGGACAGGCCGGCGCCATTGGCCAGGGCATAGCCTTTGACCGAGGCGATCACCGGCTTTTTCATCTTGGCGATGGTGTGATTGTGCTCATCCATCAGGTGGATAAACTCGCGGTACTCCTTGGTGGTTTTCCCCTTGAATTCGTCCAGGGAAATGCCCGTGGAGAAATGTTTGCCATTGGCATCGATCACCACCACCCGCACCTCGGGGTCCTTCTCCATTTCCCAGAGGGCGTCATTGAGCTCCCGGGCAAAGGGGACGTTGAAGGTGTTCATCGCCTGGGGGCGATTCAGGGTAATGAAGCCGATTTGATCCTGTTTGTCCACCAGAACGTTGGTATATCCCATAATCAGCTCTCCTTCATTTTAAAAGAAAAGTCAGAGTTTAGCCCTTCGTGGCGTTTTTCTCTATCGCGCGAAAACCTGGTTGGGAACGCGGCCAGCGGGGAGGATCTCGGGAAATGACTAATCCGGCCATACGGTTATTTTCGCTCAAAATAAGTGGTTTGGGAAGACAACCGTGTGGTTTGGTTTCCTCGTGGGAGCCTTGGAAAAATATTCCTCATAGATACCCTTCAACAAATCTCTTAAGTTCCTCCAGCAGCAGCGCCGGCTCCCGCTGGGTGTCCAAACGCAGCAGGGCCGGTCCTCGGGCCCCGGGGGGTCGAAATCCCCGGCCTGGGCCGCGAAGAGCTCCACCCGGCCGTTGGAAACCGCCTGGGGGTCGGTGAGCCTGATCCCCAGGCGCCGGCGGGCCTCCTCCGGGGGGCAGGCGCAATAAACGAAGAGCGCCGGCGCCCGGTGCTCCCGGGCCAGTAGCCGCACCCGCTCCCGTTCCCCGGCCCGCTTAAAGGAGCCGTCCAGGATGACGCTTCGCCCCGCGGCCAGGTGCGCCGCGGCCAGGCGGCGCATCTCCCCGTAGGTCCGGGCCGAGAAATCCTCGCCGTAAATCCCCTGACCAAAGGCCACGGGCCCCGGGCGCCGGGGGCTCAGCCCCGCCAGGGCCTTGCGCACCCGGTCGCTCTCGATGACCGGCCAGTCCAGGGCCTGGCCCAGGGCCAGGGCCAGGGTGGTCTTCCCGGCGCCCATCAGGCCGAAGATCACCACTAGGCCAGCCACCGCGCCCCTTCCTCCGCGTACTCTCCGGCCAGCCGGAAATAGGCCCTGGCCTGCTGCCGGGCCTGGTCCGGGCTGCCGGGGCCAGTTCCGGGTCCTGGGCGGTGAAGGCGGCGATCTTGCCCCGCACGCAGGCCCGGTAGCACTTGTAAAAATCGAGCATCAGCAAGAGGTCCGGGTCTGCGGCGGCCCGGGCCAGGTGTTCCACAAAGTGGCGGCTCAACTCCCGGAAGCCGTGAAAATCGAGGTCCATGGCCAGGAAATCGACATCCGCCGCCACATCACCATATCTGAATCGGGGATTAAATTCAATGCAATCGAAGATATATACCTGATCGGCCAGGCAGATGTTCTTCATGTGCAGGTCGCCGTGGCAGTCCCGGATGCGGCCTTCCCGGATGCGCCGTAAAAACAGGGCCCGGTGCTGCTTCAGGAAGGCGCCGGGCAAAATTCCGGATGCGGTCCAAGAGCTTCCGGGAAATCACCGAGCCCACCAGGGTCTCAATGCGGGAGAAATTTTCCTGGTGGTTATAGGCGATGATGGCCGGCTCCCCGAATTTGTTGATCCTGGGGCCGGTGGCCGCCTGGGCGTAAAAGGGCGCCAGCCGGGCGATGATGCGGTCCAGGTGTTCCTGGCGCAGCTCCCCCCGGTCCGCGACTTCGTCCATCATGCGCTCCTGGGGCAGGCGCACCATCTTCAGGGCGTAATCCAGGGGCTGGCCCCGGCCGCCCAGACGCACCTTTGACCAAGAACCCCGGAGAGCGGTGATGGGCAGGACCTCCAGGTAGATCTCCGGGCAGAGGCGGCGGTTCAGGAGAAGCTCTTCGTGCAAATAATGGTGGCGCCGGCGCAGGGTGGTAAAGTTCAGAAACCCCAGGTCCACCGGCTTCTTAACCTTGTAGGCGAAGCGGTCGGTGAGGAAGACATAGGAGATGTGGGTCTGGACCAGCAGCACCTGGGAGGTGGGCTCCGGGTAGGCCGCGGGCTCCATTAAGGCCGCCACCAGGTTCATGTTCTCAAGATAATCATGGAACCGGCCGCGGCCAGGGGATCGCCGGGTGGGAGAATGCCGGCCTGAAGATTATTCTGGCCCGCCTGGAAGGGCACGGCGGGGGGGCCAATCCCCCGGGAGCATTTTTCCCTTTACTTCCATCCAGGTCTTTAGTAATAAATAATCTATCTTAGGGTATGAAACCCTGAAAACCACAATCAGGTAAGTGAATTTAATAGCCACGAAGGCTGGGGCGCTCGAAGGCGCCGGGTATTCGTGGCTTTATTTTTGGGGATATTTTGGCGAGACCCGAGGTCTCGAGGCTCCGGAACGATAAGGAGAATTAATCTTGCACATTCCCGACGGGTATTTGAGTCCCTCGACCTGCGTCAGCTTCGGCCTGGTCATGATCCCCGCCTGGGTGGCGGCGGCCCGGAAGGTGAGAAACTGGCTCAAATCCAGATACGTTCCTTTGATGGCCATCGGCGCGGCTTTTTGCTTTACCATAATGATGTACAACGTGCCCATCCCCGGCGGCACCAGCGCCCATGCGGTGGGAGGCGGGCTGCTCGCGGTGGTGCTGGGACCGTGGGCCACCATGATTTGCGTTACCATTGCCCTGGCCATTCAGGCCCTGCTCTTTGGGGATGGCGGCATTTGGACCTTCACCGCCAATTGTTTCAACATGGCGCTGGTTCTTCCTTTCATTTCCTACGGCGCCTACCGGTTGCTTAGTGGCAAAAGCGAGCTCCAGGCGAAACGCCGCTGGGTCGGAGCAGCAGTAGGAGCTTACCTGGGGATCAGTGCGGCGGCCCTGTGCGCGGGAGTGGAGCTGGGGCTGCAGCCCCTGCTGTTCCACACCGCCAAGGGCGTCCCGCTCTACTGCCCCTACCCGCTCAGTGTGGCGGTCCCGGCCATGCTCTTTGCGCACCTCGTTCTCGCCGGCCCTTTGGAAGCGGTAGTTACCGCCCTGGTGGTCCGCTACCTGCAATCCTCCAACGCGGACCTGTTGAACCTTCAGGCCTGGTCAGCCGCTTCTGCTCCAGCAACTCCCGTTAGCTATCGGAAGTTCTGGTGGGGGCTGGGGGTCCTGATCGTCCTGTCTCCTTTGGGGTTGCTGGCCGGCGGCACGGCTTGGGGAGAGTGGGGAACCGCAGAGTTGCAGAAAATCCTCGGTTTCATTCCTGCCGGGATGCAACGCCTGGCGGACACCTGGTCATATGCCCCTTTGGGCGATTATTCCCTCCCCGGCCTGGAGAGTTTCTGGTCCGCGGCCATCATCTACATGGTTTGCGCCATCCTCGGGGTCGGCGTCATCTCCCTGCTCACTCATCTATTCTGGCGATTCCAGGTCGCCGAGAGCAAGGGACAGAAATGACCCCAAGGGAGTGCTGAATTGATGGCCGGAATGCAGTCCGTTCCGTCATGGCTTCAAGAGAAAATACCACCGCCTGGGCCCCAGGCGGCGGTTAGGGGTTCTGCTAAACGCGGTTTCCTGGAAAAGACTTTGCAGGCCATCGCCGCAGCCCTCCAGAATGAGATCTTTTCCGAGTCTCTCGCCAGCCGGCCGGGTCTTTTGCAGGGGTTGGATCCCCGCGCCAAACTGCTGACGCTCCTCTTTCTCATCGGTGTCGCGGGGCTGCTCCATCATATCTTCTCGTTGGTCCTGTTAAATTTATGGCTTTTCTGGCTGGCGAAGAGCTCCCGGATACCGCTGGGAACTTTCGCCAAAAGAGTATGGGTGGTGGTGCCTCTGTTTACCGGGATCGTGGTCTTTCCCACTCTGTTCAATGTGGTGCGGCCCGGTACCCCGCTCCTGGTGTTGTTTCATTTGAGCCTTCCGGTGAAACTGGGTTACTGGACCATTCCCCCGGAGGTGGCGATCACCAGGGAAGGGGTGGCAGCCGCGGTCCTGCTGATCCTGAGAGTCGGCGCCTCCGTTTCTCTGGCCGTATTGCTGACCCTCACCACCCGCTGGAATACCCTGCTGAAAGCGTTGAGCGTCCTGCGGATCCCCCCGGTATTTCTCTCGGTATTGGAGATGACTTACCGGTATATTTTTCTCTTGCTGCAGACGAGCAGTGACCTGTTCATGGCCCGCCGCAGCCGCCTGGTAGGCCGGGTGAACTCCCGGGAAGCGCGCCGGTTTGTCACTTCCGCCATGGGCAATCTCTGGAGAAAGACCGCGGCCTGGAGTGAAGAGGTGCACAGCGCCATGCTGGCCCGCGGCTATGCGGGGGTGCCCAAGTCGCTGCTCCACTTCGAGATGAAGCGCAGCGATTGGGTCTGGATGGTTTTGGTGTGCCTTATCAGCATTTTGTTTGTGGGAGGTGACCGTGTCCTCGCCTGAGACTGCCAGGGCGCCGGTCTTTCTCCTGGAAAAGGTGGGCTACCATTATCCAGGCGGGGAAATCGGGGTTCGGGACCTGGACCTGCTGATTCACCAGGAGGAACGCATTGTTCTCTTGGGCGCCAACGGCTCGGGCAAATCTACCTTGCTCAAAGTTCTGGATGGTCTGCTTTTTCCCCAGGAAGGGGTCATGCGGGCCTTCGGCCAGGTGCTGCAGGAGAAGAGTTTAAACGACGACGGATTCAATCAGGCCTTCCGGCGGCGGGTGGGGTTCGTTTTTCAGAATTCTGAAACGCAGCTCTTTTCAGCCACCGTGGGGGAGGAGATTGCCTTTGGTCCCTTGCACCTGGGATTGGGCGAAGCGGAAGTGCGGCAACGCGTTGTGGAAACCCTGGAACTTTTTGGCCTGGAGGACCTTAAGGACCGGCCGCCTTTCAAACTGAGCGGCGGAGAGAAAAGGAAGGTGGCCCTGGCTTCGGTGGTGGCCACGAATCCAGCCGTGTTGCTGCTGGATGAACCTACGGCGGCCCTTGACCCGCGCACCCGGCGGTGGGTGATCGACCTGCTGGCTCAGTTTGGCCAGTTTGGGAAAACGCTGATCACGGCTACCCATGACCTGGATATCGTTGAAGAGATTGCCGATCGCGTCCTAATCTTCGATGAGGATCACCGGGTGGTGGCCAATGGAACCCCTGCGGAGCTTCTCGGCGACCGGGATCTGCTCTTCCGGGTGAACTTGATCGATCCCCGGTTTCACAAACACGCGCACGAGGGTGATCATCAACATTATCACCTCCATGATTGAAACCGGGAGTTCGTGGCTTTCCCTGCTTCCTGCCGGTTTCCCTAGCCGCTGAGTCGAACCAGGGGGGACAGAGGCCGCAAACATTTTTGATCGGTTTGCGCCACTAAGAGTCTGATGTCCCCATAACCCTTGGTAAACAGGTAGTGCCAGGCATCGTTCACCTCAAAGAACCCTTGCCTGGAGCCCACCAGTTCCACGCGATCCGCCGGGAAGCCCATCTCCTTGCAGCCGCTTGCCAGATCAAAGCCTTCCGGCAACTCCCCCTCACCCACCAGATAGACGATCAGCCCGCTCCTCATATCACCTCCTATAAGCTCTGCAAAGCCTGGGCCAGATGTTCCAGATAAATATTGACGATCTCTTTCTGCTCTCCCAGTCCCTGGCGAACCCCCTCGACCTGATAGTTACCCATCTGCAGCAGTTTGGATTTCCAACTCTCCGGGCCGTTCCCCAGGATATCATTTTGCACGTGATCCCCGGCTACCAGCAGAAACGGGATAATCTTGACCGAGGTGGCCCCGGACCTTTTGATTTCCTGGAGCACCTCCTCTTTCCCGGGTTTTTCAAATTCCACCATGCCGAAGAAGACATTGCCCTGGGGATAGCGGGAGTGCAGTAACTGCGCGAAGGAGTTATTGGCGGCCTGGGCCTTGGGGTCGGGACTGCCATGTCCCACCAGCACCACGGCGTTTTTCTTCAGATCCGGGGGAAATTCTTTAGATAAGTCATCGAGAACCTTGCATCTCATCCGCCTTGCCGCTGAGCAGCGGTTTGCCCACGGCTACGGTGAGCCCGGGGACTTCCCGGCTTTGCTTGACTACCGCTTCCCATTCTTTTCCCGGGGCCAGAAGCAAGGATTGAATGGCAACCCTGGTAAAACCGGCAGCCTTCAGGTCCGTCAAGACCTCCGGCAGGCTTTCAGCTTTTTATGCTGCTCTGCCAACACCTTGTGACGCACCATATTGGAAGTAAAGGCCCAGCGGACTTCATAGCCGGGGAAGCGCTCTTTGACCTGGTCTTCGATTTTTTGGTAAGTGGGAAAGGCGTTGGTGGTGGTGCCAAAGGCCGCCAGGACGATGGCGGGTTTCGGCGTCGCCGCGGCGTTCAGGGTCCCAGGGGCGCTGAACATCGAGAGGATAAGCGCCAAAGATCAGCCAGCCCAACTTGCTCCGCTTTACCATGTCGCTTCCTTCCTTGATGAGGATTGAGGCGGTTCTTTCCCAAAAAAAAATCCTTAAGTCGCCATGACTTAAGGATTGCACCCAGCTTCTTGATCCTTAATGCGAGCTTACCGCCCGCTATGCCTCGTAGGGGCTTAAGCCTTCTATCCGGGCAGGTCTTCTGACTTCCGGTTCTTCCTACTGCCTGCGCCTTCCCATCCCACTTCAGTGAGACAGTGGCCTTATGCAGGTTTCGTCCCCGGTTACAGCGGCGGGACCATGCCGGTTTTTCACCGGCTTCCCTATTATGCCCTATATGGGCACCCGGATTATTTATGCCACTATATATAGGACTTCTTTCTGCCTGTCAAGGAAAAACTCCGCCTGGGTCCAGGGCGCATACAAATGTGCGGTTTTCATAACTGGCTTAAATGACGGTGAGTTTTTAGGCAGAGCCGGTTCCCGCGCCGCGGGGGCGGCAGCGCTACATTTTCCTGATTTACGGGCGAGCCCAGGGCTCCTGATTTACTTTGAAATTGTTGATTTACCTCTAATCCCCCTGGGCAATCTCCTCCAGGGTGCGGCCGCTGAGGACCGATTCGGGCCGGGTCCGCAGCAGCTCGGCGGAGGCGTCGGCCTCCTCATCGTCGGCCTTCACCAGCAGCCAGGCCTCGTCCTTGCCCGTCTTGAACCGGGTCAGGGCATAGCCGCCTTTGAGCTTGCGCCCCTCCAGCCAAACCTTGAGGTGGCCGTGGGCCAGGGCCTCCGGGAGGTCCAGGGCCACCCCCTTCTTCTCGGTGAGATTGCGAAACTTCCCGGTGTCCCAGACCAGCACGGTGCCGCCGCCGTACTCGCCTTCCGGGATGACCCCTTCAAAGCCGGCGTATTCCAGGGGATGGTCCTCGGTGGGCACCGCCAGGCGTTTCTCCTGGGGATCGGTGGAGGGTCCCTTGGGGATGGCCCAGGATTTCAGGACCCCGTCCACCTCCAGGCGGAAGTCGTAATGGAGGCGGCTGGCGTCATGTTTCTGGACCACGAAGATGGGTTCCGCCGACCCCCCCCGGCTCCCCGGCGAGGGCTCCGGGGTGCGGCGAAAATCCCGTTTGGCCTGGTAATCCTTTAAGGTCTTGGCTGCCATGGGCCCCGGATGGGCGGCGTCCCGCCCGCGGATCTAGGGTCATCCCTTGGCTGCCAAGGCATCATTTCCAGTCCGTCTAAAATAAACATCGGCTGCGGGCTGTCAATGCGGCCGGGGCAGTTCTCAGGCGCCCCGAGCCGCCTGAGACGCGGCCTGCTGCCTGGAGGTTTGACCTGGCAGCGCGGCTGGGAAACCGCCGGGAATGGCCACGGGCGCCAGGGTTAGCGGAGATCAATCCAGGGAAAATATATTTGTTCGAAGAATTAGGCGCGGATCTCTTGACAAAAATCATAAATTTAGTATATAAATAAAAGATTTTCTATGCTTGAAGGAGGGCTACGGCCATGCACTGCGTTAGTGTTAAACCCGGGGTGGATTGCACCTTTATGAGCAAAAAAGGCTGTTCGTTCAACGGCGGCCACTGCAAGCCCGTCGTGGACGCCTGTAGCGGCTGCGAGCGGACTCTCTCGTATGAAGCATCAAGCTTCTGCGGTTCTTTTCCCGATCCCGAAGCCAAATGGCGCCGGGGCCCCTGTAATCTGGCCACCCACGCCAAAAACGGCAAAAAAGAGACGGTTCAGAAGGTCAATCCGCTGAAGGCTTCCAAGCGCCAGGCGGCCGGCCGCTAAATCTTCTTTACCTGAGTTGAACGGACAGCGCGGCTCGATCCCTCAGCCGGCCGCTGGCCTCTATTCTTCCCCTACCTGCGCCCCTCTTACCTCCCCAATTTCTCCAGGGCTTCCCGGATGCGGCTCAAGCCGGTGGCGATGCGCTCCCGGGAGGTGGCATAGGAAAACCGCAGGCATTGGTCTTCCCCGAATTCGTTGCCCGGCACCGCGGCCAGGCGGGCCTCGGTCAGCAGGTAATCCGCCAGGGCCTGGGAATGGGACTGCCCCGGCCCGGGCTGCAACTTGGGGTAATAAGCGGAAAAGTTGGGGAAGAGGTAAAAGGCCCCCGCCGGCCTGGTGCATTTGACCCCGGGAATCGACAGGACCCGGCGGTGGATGTCGTCCCGGCGCCAGGCGAATTCCGCGGCCATGGAGGCCACCGCCTCCTGGGGGCCAATAAGGGCCTCCACCGCAGCCTTCTGGGAGATGGAGGTGGGGTTGGAAGTGGACTGGCTCTGGAGATTGGTGGCCGCGGCGATCCCTTCCCTGGGTCCCGCCAGGTAGCCGATGCGCCAGCCGGTCATGGCGTAGGTCTTGGACACCCCGTTCAGGACGAAGGTGCGGGCCTTCAGCTCCGGGGCCAGCATGGCGATATTAACGAACTTGGCGCCATCGAACAGGATCTTGTTATAAATGTCGTCGGAGATCACGTAAAGACCGTGCGCCAGGACCAGCTCTCCCAGCGCTTCCAGTTCCTGGCCGGCTGTAGACGCTGCCGGTGGGGTTGGAGGGGCTGTTGAGGACCAGGGCCTTGGTGCGGGGGCTGAGGCGTTCCTTTAATTCCGCGGCGCTGAGCTTGAAACCGTTGGCCTCCCGGGTAGGGATGAGCACCGGCACGGCCTCGGCCAGCAGGGCCATGGGCACGTAGGAAACCCAGTAGGGGGCCGGGATCACCACCTCATCCCCGGGGTCGAACAGGATCTGGAAGAGATTGTAGAGCCCGTGTTTGCCGCCGCAGGAGACCATGATCTCCCCGGGCTGGTAGGAGAGGCCGTAGTCCGCGGCAAACCTCTGGATAATAGCCTCCTTGAGCTCCGGGATGCCTCCCACCGGGGTGTAGCGGGTGAAGCCCTCTCTGATGGCCCGAATGGCCGCCTCCCGGATGTTTTCCGGGGTGTCGAAGTCCGGTTCCCCTACCCCAAAGTTGACTATGTCGACCCCCTGCGCCTTGAGCTGGTTGGCCTTGGCGTTCAAGGCCAGGGTGGCGGAGGGCGGAATTTGGCGAATACGTTTAGCGACTTGCATTAATACTCCTTCCCGGTAAAATTGAGGCAGCAGCGCCGCAGAAAATTCCTTAAAAATTATCGAAGATTATGTTAATTGTCAACTCGGGAGGCGCAGTGAAATCCCTGGCCATTATCAGCAAGAAGCACAAAGACGACGCCTGGCAGGCCGGCCAGTCCTTGCAGGCCTGGTTCGCTTCCCGGGGGCTGGCGGCCCGCCACCTGGAAAATGAACCGGAGCCGGACATCCCGCCCCTGCCTCCGGGAACGGAGTTCATCGTGGTCCTGGGGGGCGACGGCACCATGTTGAGCGTCGCCCGCCATTACGGGCGCCTGGGTCTGCCCATCCTGGGGGTCAACATGGGGGGCCTGGGATTCCTCACGGAAATCTCCCTGGAGGATCTCTACCCCTGCCTGGAAGAGCATGTCTTGCCGGGAAAATATGAGGTGGATGAACGGATGATCCTGTCCGTCAGCCTCATCCGGAGGGGAGAGACCGTCTGGCGGGAAAACGTCCTGAATGACGCGGTGATCAACAAGGGGGCCCTGGCCCGCATCGCCGAACTCACCACCTGGATCGACGGCGAATACCTTACCACTTACCGGGCCGACGGCTTGATCGTCTCCACGCCCACCGGGTCCACCGCCTACACCATGTCCGCCGGCGGCCCCATCGCTTACCCGACCCTGGGGACCATCATCCTGTTGCCCATCTGCCCCCACACCCTGAGTAACCGGCCCCTCATCCTGCCGGAGACGGTGACCGTGGCCGTGACTCTCGATGAAAAGGTCCAGGACCTCTACCTCACCCTGGATGGCCAGGTGGGCCGCGCCCTTGCGCCGCGGGATCGTCTGGAAGTGCGCTCCGGCGCCTACCACGTCAAGCTGGTGAAGCATCCCCGGCGCAGCCACTTTGAGATCCTGCGCACCAAGCTGGGCTGGGGAGAGCTGGGGGGGCCTTACCGGTAAAAGAACGGTTTACGGTTTTCTGTGGAAGGCGGTCAAAGGCAAGGGCGGATTCAAAACGCCCCTACAGTCAGAAAACAGAAAACAGAAAACAGAAAGAAAACAGGACTGACTAATGCGCCGGAAACTTGAGGATTTGCATGATGGGGCCCAAGACGGCCTGACGCCCCTGGCGCCCCTGGACCTTAACTCCATTGAGGATTTCGATCAGCTCCTCCGGGCCATGGGGCGGACCGCCTTCGGCGGCCGCAGTCTGGGGGAGGCGGCCGACGTCCTGGAGGCCATGTTGCGGGACCCCGACTGCACCGTGGTGGGCACCTTCTCCGGGGCCATGAGCGTGGCCAAGATGGGCCTGCTCATCTGCGAGATGATCGACCGGGGCTGGCTGCAGATGATCGTCACCACCGGAGCCCTGATCGCCCACGGCTTTATCGAGACCCTGGGCCGGGTGCATTACAAGTATCCGGAGGAAGTCCCGGACCGGCTGCTGTTCCAGCAGGGTTACAACCGCATCTACGACACCCTGGAGATGGAGGCCAACCTGGACTATGCCGAAGACGTCTTCCGGCAGGTGTTGGAGGGGCTGGATCAGGGCCAGGTCTGGTCCTCCGCCGGCCTCTGCCGGGAGCTGGGGAGATACCTGGCGGAGCACAGCCGAGGCCCCGGGGATCTTGCGAAACGCCTATCTGAAGGGGGTGCCGGTGTTCATCCCGGCCTTCACCGACTCGGAGCTGGGTCTGGACCTGGCGGTCTATATGGTGCGCCGGGCCCTGGCGGCCGGACGCCCGCTCTCCGAGGCCCTGGGGGCGGTGTCGCTGAAGTTCAATCCCTTTTTGGACCTGGCGGCCTATGCCCAGCACGCCCTGACGTCCAGGAAACTGGGGATTTTTACCATCGGCGGGGGAGTGCCCCGCAACTGGGCCCAGCAGGTGGCCCCCTACCTGGACCTGCTCCAGACCCGGCTGCAGCTCGACCTCCCGGAAGTGCGCTTCCATTACGGGGTGCGCATCTGCCCGGAGCCGGCCCATTGGGGCGGCTTGAGCGGCTGCACCTTCAAGGAAGGGGTTTCCTGGGGGAAATTCGTCTCGCCGGAGGACGGCGGCCGCTTCGCCGAGGTCCTGTGCGACGCCACCATCGCCTGGCCGCTCCTCCTCAAGGGCGTCAGCCAGCGCCTGGAAAGCGCCGTAATTCAAACCCGCAGATCTGAGGAAGCCGGAATTAGGAACGCTATCCGGCGACACCACCAGGCAGCAGGCCGCTACAGCTCAGGCTGCGGCGTTAATCCGAGACGCCTGCATTACTGCGTTCCATACCACCCTGGTTCGCCTTAATTTTCCCTACAGCCGGCGGTCAGCTGACAATAAGGGATTCCAGCTGTGAATAGGAATCCTGATTTTGCAGGGCTTGGAGAAGTGAAAAGCGGGGAATCCAGCGAGCCAGTGCGGATCAGCCTCGGGGCCAGGGCGGCAGGCCGCAGGAGGCGCAGGTGCAGAGTTTTCCTTCCTTCAACGGCCCGGCGGCCCTCCCTGACCAGAAAAACGACGATCACCAGGCCGATGACGGGGTCTGCCTGCCAGAGGCCGAACAGGTAATTGAGTCCCAGGCCGATGAGCAGGGCCACGGACAGCAGGCCGCAGGCCAGGGTCTGCCTGGAGTCGGCCATCAGGCTGGCGCTGCCCAGGGACTCCCCGGTGCGGAATTTGAGCCAGGTAGAACGCCGGCATGACCAGCGCTGGAGGCCAGGGCGATAAAGATGCCCAACAGGCTGGGGGCGGGGATTTCGGTAAAGATTAATTTATCCGCCGATTCGTAAAGGATATAGGCCGCCAGGATGAAGAAGGTGTAGCCGATGATCTTGACGGCCCGGCGTTCCAGCCGGGCCTCATCGGCCTCGGACAGGCCCCGGTGCGGGCAGAAGCGCCAGATCATCACCCCGCCGGACAGGGACTCCAGCAGGCTGTCCAGGCCGAAGCCCACCAGGGCGATGCTGCCGGCCAGATAGCCGGCCAGCAGCGCCAGCAGGCATTCCACCACGTTGTAGGCCACGGTGAAGTAGGCCAGGCGCAGGGCTTTTTGTTGCAGATTCGGTCATAATTATGCTGTCAGCGGTCAGCTTTCGAGCCAAGACCTCGGACTTGACGGTAGCGCCGGAGCGGCGCACCGGGTCTACAGTCATGGACGATGCCTGTCACTATTCCGTCTCCGGTCGATAAATGAACCGTCTAATAAACCTGTTAATCTCTCAAAATAAGCCGGGCCGCCCACCAGATAGGTGTCGTTATGGTGGGCCCCGGGGATGATATAGAGCTCCTTGGGGTCCCGGGCCGCGGCGAACAGGCGCCGGCTCATCTCCACCGGGATGATCTCGTCCTCGGAGCCGTGGATGATGAGCAGCGGCGCCTTGAGTCTTATCAATTTTCCCCAGATTGTCATAGGGGACCCGGGGCCGCCAATCGAACATGAAGGGCAGCGAAGAGTTTGGCCATGTCCGAGGAGTTGGTGAAGGCCGACTCGAGGATCAGGGAGCGGCAGGGGAGGCGGACGGCCAGGTCCATGGCCAGGGCGGTGCCCAGGGAACGGCCGAAGAGGACCAGGTCTCGCGGCGGGCATCCCCCTGGTCTCCGCCACGTAGCGGTAGGCCCCGGCGCTATCCTTAAAGGTGCCTTCCCGGCTGATCCGGCCCTGGGATTTGCCGTATTCCCGGTAATCGAAGATGAAGACCTGAACCTCCGCCAGCTCGTGCAGCAGTTTGAGGTTTTCCAGGCGGTGGCTGATATTGCCGGCGTTGCCGTGGAACCACAGCAAGACCGGGGCGCCGGCCTGGGGCACCCACCAGCCGTGCAGGCGCACCCCGTCTGCGGCCTCGAAGTAAACCTCCTCATACTCCAGCCCGTAATCACCGGGGTTGCCGACGAGGTGCGGGTCCGGGAAGAAGACGATGCCCTTTTCGGAAAATTCCCAATACATTGCGCCATTGCGCCTTTGCGTCCTGGCGTAGACACTATATCACGCCAAGACGCCAAGGGCGCCAAAGAAAAGAGGGGGTCATCAGCCCGCGGTTGATGACCCCTATATGTAGAACTGGCCAACCGGCCAGCGTGCAGTCATGCTCATTTACTAGAACAAAAATGCCCCCAGAAATCCGGCGCTGATAATGATGATACTGGGATCGATCTTGGTAAAGGTAAGCAGGGCGAAGCTGGCCACGGCAATGCCTGCGGTAAGCGGGTTGATTATGGAGCTGTGGCCCAAAAAGATGAGCACCGCCAGGAGCAGTCCCACCACCGCCGGCTTGATCGCCGCGAAACCGGCCTTTACCGCCCAGATCTCTTTATAACGGAGGTAATACTTGGTAACCAGGGTGACAATAATGACGCAGGGCAGATAGCTGGCGGCCATGGCCACCAGGGCCCCGACCAGGCCGCCCACCTTAAAGCCCAAAAAGGCATTCATCACCGTTAGCGGCCCGGGAGTCACCTGGCCGATGGCAATGGCGTCGAGGAATTCCTTATTGCTGAGCCAATGATAATGATTGACGAATTCTTGCTGAAGAATGGGGACCATGGCGTAGCCGCCGCCGATGGTCAGGGCGTTGGCAATGAACAGGATGGCGGCCATTTGCAGCAGGGCCATTTAATCCCTCCGGTACAGGACCAGCCCCAAAGCCCCGGCGGCCAAAAGGATGCCGATGGGATTGAGTTTAAAGATCGCCAGGGCCAGAAAAGCGCCCACAGCCAGCGCCGCGCTGCGGTAATCCGTAACCAGCTTGATAACCATCTTATAAATGAAAGAGGCCAGCAAACCCACCACCGCCGCGGCCACCCCTTTCATCACCGATTGCAGGAGGGGGTTGTCTTTCATATGGAGATAAAAGGCCGCCAACAGAATAGCCAGCACCGTGCCGGTAAAGGCCTGGCCCACGGTGGCGGCCAGCGCCCCCCACAATTTATGCAGCTTGTAGCCGATGGCAGATGCCGGTATTGACTATGGGTGGTCCGGGGGTCATCTGGCCGATGGCGAAGCTCTCCACGAACTCATCTTGGGTAATCCATTTGCGCTTAAAGACCAACTCCCTTTCGAAGAAGGCCACCATAGAATAGACGCCGCCGAAAGAGAAGGTGCCGATTTTGAGGAAGACCAGAAAGATCTTTTTTAGCGATAACAAGCGGTCACCAATCCCCGCATCATATAGCGCAGGGCCAGGCTGGAAATGACCAGCCCCAAGCCGATGCGAATTACCTTGCCGGAAAAATATTTCTGCAGGCGGGCCCCCAGGTACATGCCCAGAAAGCCGCCGGCCCCGAACAGGGCCCCCAGAAGCAAATCCGGGTGGACCCCCATGGCATAATAGATACCCACCCCCGCCACCGAAGTAACCAGGGTTCCCAGGAGGGCGGCGCCGGCGATGGTATACATGGGCAGCTTAAAGATGGCGGCCAGAAAGGGGGCGATGATGGCGCCGCCGCCGATGCCGTAGGTGCCGCCGATGAGGCCCACCACCAGGGCCAGGAGGAAGAGGGCCGGGGCATTGAAGCTGAAGGTCTCTCCCAGAAATTCGTAAGAGACCCGCTTCAGAGTCCAAATGGGCCGTCCGCACCCGGGCCGCCGACGGGCAGGCCACGGCCGGCGCTCTGGCCGGATTCCCGCAGGACCTGCTGGAGGCGCTTCTGCACCTGGGCCTCAAATTCCTGAATCCTGGCCTTTTGGCGTTTGGCCCAAGGCGTCTGGTCATAAAGCAGGCGCAGGCCGATATAAAGCAGCACACAGCCCACAAAGAGCTTGAAATTTCTCGGATCCGGCAGCCAGCCGGTACGGATCACCGCCCCAAAATAGAGGCCGGGCAAGGTGCCCAGGATGGTGACGCAGGCCACCGGCCAGTTCATCCGGCCCTTCCCGGATGAAGCGGTAGACCCCGCTGGGGATGGCGACGATGTTATACACCAGATTGGTGGGACTCACCGCCGGGCTGGTAAAATTGAGGATGCTCACCTGAAAAGGCAACAGCAGAAAGGCGCCGGAGACTCCTCCCATGGAGGTGAAGGTGGAAACCACCAGGGCAATGAGAGGGGGGATGAGGGGGTTGACCTCCACCCCGGAGACGGGAAAGACCATTTACCAGCCCATTGTTAAATTATTCACAATATTAAGACCAAGGCTTCCGCATGTCAATGGAAAATTGCGCCGGAGAAGATCGATGGGCTCCGCAAGAATCCGGATGCCTGCCTGAAGCAGAGATGGAAGGGAAGGGGGTAGCACCCCGGAAAAGTTCCCGGTGGCCAAGTGATCGCCTTTACCAACCTCCAATCAAATGTAGGGGCGGACCCGTGTGTCCGCCCCCTATCTCTCCTAAAAACGTAGGGGCGGGTTTTAAACCCGCCCCTACATCGCATCGCTCCCCGAGTTTTCCGGATCTTGCTACTCCCAGGAGTCTTCCACCGCGGTGAGGACCCCCAGTTTCAGCGGCTGGATCTTGCGGTAAACCTGGTCCGGGGGGTGCTGGCGGCCATCCACGGTGAGCAGGTCGCGGTCGATGGCGATGTCGAAAAGACCTTGGTTTTCCTGGAGGTAAGGGAGGATCAGGTTCCAGTCGGCCTCGGTGAGGGGGACGATCTCGCCGCCGTTCAACTGCTCCTCCACCACCTGCTGGTAGGGGTCGCGGATGTAGATGGCCCCGCCCGAGGCCAGGGAGAACAGGTTGGAGCCGGGATAGGGGGTCGGTTGCGGCCGCAGGCGCCCCCGGCGTCGTACTCCAGGCCGTTGACGATGACAAAGCCGCCGCCGTGGAAGACGTCGCCGGCCATGAAGGATTCCGCCAGGAAGTCCAGGGCGGTGCCGTTGATCACCACCCGGGGGCGGCCCACGGCGTTGATCAGGGGCCGGCCGGCGGCGTTGCCCAGAATGTAGACCTCCCCGCCCTTGGCGCCGTACATGAAGGTCTGGCCCACGTCGCCGTGGACCACCAGCTTGCCCTGCTTCATGATCTGCCCCAACTGGTCCTGGGCGTTGCCGTGGACCTGGATGGTCATGCCGTCGATGCCGGAGGCCAGGTAGTCGCCGGTGCTGCCGTAGGCGTCGATGCGCACCCCCTGGGTGCCGGGCCCGAAGCCGCAGCCCAGGAAACGCTGGCCCTGGTAGCCGTAAGTGATGAATTGCCGCCAGCCCAGCTTAAAGGCCTGGCACAGGAGGCGGGCGTCGCAATCGTCCCCTTCCGGGGGAAAGCCCGCGGCATCGAGCACCAGGACCGCGTCCGCTTGCGGGGGCGCCTGCAAGAGGGCCCGGTTGTCCCAATCGAGCCGGCGGTAGCGGCTGGGACGCTTCTCCCCCACCAGGGGGGTATCCTGGAAGATGCGGATCAGGGCTTCCATGAGCAGGTGCAGAAGATTGCTGCGCTTCTTGTCCCCCGGGTCGTAGCGCCGGTCCAACAGCAGGGTCAGGCCGTTGATGGCCGCGGCCTTGAGAGAATCGCTCCGTCCCGCCTGCTTGACCACCGCCTCCAGGATCTCCCGGAAGCCGGTGTAGGAGATGGTGGCCGCGGTTTGGCGGATGGCGTCATAGAGCCGCTTGCCGCTGTGGTCCTCCAGGTTGGCGGCGGCCAACAGGGCCGCCTCGGAGTCCGTCTGGTAGCCCAGCTCCAGCACCGCGCCGTCCCAAGGGCGCTGATGCCAGGGCACGGTCCGGAGTTTTCCGAACTTGTCCCTGCAGGACAGCACCCGGCGGCCGTTATGGGGTTCCAGGGTAAAGATAAGGCGCCGCCGTCGGTGGAGCTGCCGCCCCGGGCGTTCCAGTAGCGGTCGGCGACCGGGCAGAAGCGGGGGTCCTCCTGGGCCAGGCTGGCCAGGGTGGCGTCGATGGCCTGCTTCTCCGAGCAGATCAGGCCGATCTGGACCTCGCCTTCCTGGAGGGCAAAGACCTGGGGCCGCAGCATGGCCGTGTCGGTGATGCCGATCAGCTGGAAGCTCCGGCGCTCCGGGTCGTTGCGGGCAATGATGAAAAACCAGGGCCCGTCGGGCGAGCCGTGGATATGGGTCGCCTGGATCTGCCGGTAGATGTGCTGCTTCTCCGGCGGCAGCTGGTCGAAGTCCAGCTCCGTGGTGGGCGCCAGGGCCTCGATGATGTATTCCAGGGGATAGCCGTAGACCCGGTCCAGAGGTCGAAGAGCTGAGACCGAGACCTCGGTGTCGGTCAGGAACAGGGGGAAGATGTTGCGCTGGCTCAGGTATTCGCTCACGGAATAGTAGTTGGCAAAGTCGCCGTTGTGGACCAGGGCCTCGTTCAGGCCGATGAAGGGGTGGGCGCCGCCCGGATGCCAGACGCGGCCCTTGGTGGGATAGCGCTGGTGGGCGATCCAGACGTGGGCCTTGAAGTCCACCAGCTGGTAGTACTGGGCGACCTGCTCGGCATAGCCCACGATCTTCAGGATCATCATGTTCCGGCCGTGGGACAGGACAAAGGCCCTCTTCTCGCCCAGCGAGGCGTAGAAGGCCTCGGTTCAGCGAAGGAATTCTGGTAGATGAACTCTTCTTCCACCTTGTCGCCAGGGAAGTCCCATAGAGCCGCTGCTCCTGGCTGAAATGCGGGCAGGACCTCCGGCTTGACCCGCACGAAGTAGCGCCAACGTCGGGGGGCTTGACCTCCAGGCCGGGGATATCCCGCTAATCGTCCACGGTGTGGAGGCGGCCGTCGTGGTCCATGCTGAAAGATCGGGGCTGATGAATCGGTCCTCCAGCTCGGGCCGCGCCTCGATCGTCGAGAAGGCGATCTGGAGGATGTAATCTTCGTCGAGGATCTTCTGGCTCGACGCCCAGCTGTCCGGCGCCAAGGCCCACCGCGGCGATGCCGCCGCCCTTGCCGTTGCCGCGGTTGTGCATCTGGACCGAGGGCTCGAAGATGTGGCGGCCGCCCACCGGGATGCGTGCAGGCAAAGCCGGTGACGCCGCAGCCGCCCTCTTCCGCGTCGTTGCGAATGCGCCCGGCGGGCACATGGTCCTTCAGGTAGTGCCGGGAATCCGTGCATCAGATTCGCCGTGACTACGATTCTGCTCTTCATGCTATCGCACCTTACGTTCACCGTCGTGCTACACTGCGACATTCCTCCCTTCGAAATCGTCATCTACCGTGCTTTCATGTAGTCCAGGTGGACCAGGACGTCGGTGCGGCCCACCAGCTCCGTGATGCTCCTCATGCCCAGGCGCTGCGAGGATCTCCATCGAGCTGCCTGCGCCAGGCGAGATACATGTTGACTGATCCGCTGGGTGCCCCACTCGACGTCCATGAGGTCCACCAGTTCCGGGTCGGTGGTGGCGATGCCCCGGGCGCAGCCGCGGCCGGATTCGCAGTTGTGGCAGCGGATGCACTCCAGGGCCACCAGGTCGGCGGTGCCGATCGGACGCCGTCGGCGCCCAGGGCGATGGCCTTGGCCATGTCGTAGGCGGTGCGGATGCCGCCGCTGGCAATCAGGGTGACCTGCTCCCGGATGCCCTCGGCCTTGAGGAACTGGTGCACCTTGGGAATGGCATACTCGATGGGCATGGCGATGTTCTTCTTGGCGATGTCCGGCGCCGCGCCGGTGCCGCCGTAGCTGCCGTCGAGGTGGACGATGTGGGCGCCGGCGTAATAGCTGCCCACCGCCACCATGTCCACGTCGGTGGGGGTGGAGACCTTCACCGACACCAGGGCCCGGGGATTGATCTCCTTGATCCAGTCGACGTGCTTCTTGTGGTCTTCCACCGAATAGACGCTGTGGAAGGGGAAGGGGGAGAACAGGGCGCTCCCGGTCACCGCCTCCCGCATGCGGGCCACCGCCGGCGTCACCTTGTCGCCCAGCAGGTGGCCGCCCAGGCCGGGTTTGGCGCCCTGGGCGTACTTGAACTCCACGATGCGCACCCGCTGGATCGTCTCTTCCCGGACCCCGAAGAGGCCGGTGGCCACCTGGGTGATGATATGGTCATCATAGGGGTAGAGTTCCTCGGGATAGCCGCCCTCGCCGGTGGATACCAGGGTGTTAAAGCGGATCGCCGCCCGAACCCGGGACAGAATGGTATTGATGCTCACCGAGCCGAAGGACATGCCGCCGCCGTACCAGGGCACCGACAGCCGCACCTGGGGCCGGCCATCCCCCCGCCGGTTCAGCTCCAGCTCCAGGGAGATGTCCTCCTGGGTCAGCTTGAAGTCCGGGCGGTGCTTGGGAAAGAGAAACCGCAGTTTATCGAAGCCGCCGCCGGACTCTCCCAGACGATATTCCAGGTCGGTATAGGGGAGGTTGCCCCATTCCGCCTGCCACCAGGTGCTGAGGAGCAGGTCCGCGGGCCAGCGCCGGTCCCCCAGGGTGCTGTACACCGGGTGCCTGGTGAGCCGCAGCGCCTTGGCCGGGCATTGATTGACGCAGTAAAATTCCTTCTCCTGGCAGGCAAACCCCAGGCACAGGTGGCTCTTGGGCCGCCGGGGGTAGCTGCCGGACCTGGTGTGCACCCCATAGGGGCAGATTTCCGCGCAGCGGCCGCACTTGATGCAGAGGGTTTCATCCCGCCCCACCAGGTACTTGCTCAAGGGGGTGCGGAAGCGGGACGGGGTGGGAACCGGCTGCCAGGGCTGGCCCTCGCTCCAGGATTCCAGGGGAACGACGGGAACCATTTGCTTCTTCGCTTGTGCCATATTATGAGTCTTTTTCTGAATTTAGTCCTGTTTATAGGTTTACCAGCCACGGTTTAACGTCTCGGAACCATGCAAACCGGAACGCTTTATTCGCCGACCCTCCTGGTTTCACCCTCCGGCCGGGCGAAGAGCGGGGCAAAGATCTCCCTATCCAGGTCCTCCTTGAACATGGCCCGGCCCACTTCCCCTCGCAGGCGGCGCACCTCCCGCATGCCCATGGCGCCCAGGACCTCCAGGAGTTGGTTGTTCCAGGCGCCCAGGAGGTTGACCATGCGCTGGGCCCCCCGCGGGACGCTGAGGCTTCCCAGGTCGATGGGGCAGGGTTGTTGGTCTGGTTGGTCTTTTTTACCTTTTTTGTCTTTTTTATCACGGTCGCCGGCGCACTCGGGGCACATCCGGCATTCCAGGGCCAGGAGCAGGGAGAGGTCGGCCATCACCCCGTCGGCGCCGGCGACGATGACCTTGGCCACGTGCTCCGCCAAAGCGATGCCGCCGCTGACCAGCAAGGTGACCGCGTCCCGCAATCGCTCTTCCACCAGCTTCAGGTGGCAGCCGCGCACCAGGTCCTTCAGGTGCGCCGTGGCGGCGTCCTTGAGCCCCCGGGCCTTATCGGAGCCGGCCAGGTGCAAAACCTCGGCCCCCGCCGCGGCCAGGGCCGCCACCCGCGCCGCGGCCTGGCCGTCGGCCGGCACCCTGATCCAGACGAGCAGGTGCGGGAACCGTTTCTTGATGGCCTCCATCTGGGCCATCACCCCAGGATGGTCCGGGATCTCCACCGCCGGCGCCCGGCTGAGCAGCGGCTCATCTTTGGCCAAGGGTTCCCTGGCCGACAGAATGGGTACCAGGTGAGAGGCGGCCGGGGCCAGGTCGGCGCCGATGTCTTTCCGGTGCAGGAGCGCCAGGGTGCCCAGGTTTTGCGCGGCGGCCGCCATAATCTGGCGCAGCCGCACCGGGTCGGCGCTCCGGGATGGTTCCGCCAACACCACCGGCAAGGGGATTTCCAAAAGGGGAGGGGGGGTGACCAGCATCTCCTGGTGCTCATCAAAGGCCAGAAACATGGGTTTGCGGCCCAGGTCGACGGAGGTGCTGATATATTCCCGGCCATGGATGCCATCCCGGGTGGGCCGGACGATCTCCGACATGTCGGTCCAGTAAGAGTCGAAGCCTTCCCCGGCAAAGGGCCCGCCATAGCCGGCTCCGGAAACGGGGATCTTGCCGGTTTCCGCCTGGCTCCAGGTGACCGCGATGATCTCCGGGGTCCAATAGTCGTCCCCCATCTGCCGGTATTGGGGGTTCATGGCCTTAAAGACCAATCCCCGGGGACAACCCTGGACGCAGCGGTAACAGTCGCGGCAGATCGTATCGATGGTGTCCAGCAACTGCTGCCGGTCGAAACCGCGCTTCCGGTAAGCGTCCACCGGACAGACTTCCTTGACGCAGCGGGCGCAGCGGAGACAGCCCTCGCCCCAGTCGATCACGGTGCTTTTGGCCAGGGGGGTGAAACGGGGCGGCACCCGGCGCAGGTGGATGTGATATTTGGCAGGCAACCCTCGTTCTCCTAAATGAGACAGATTTACCTAAACTCGAAACTGGGCGACCCAGCGGGTCGCCCCTACTACTACAACTGTCGCCCCTACAACTCAAAACTCGAAAGGCGAAACTCGTGTCCTAAACCTTGCGCTTCAGGCGGCTGGGCCCCAGGGCCTGCAGACGGGCCTTGACTTCCTTGACGATCCCGGCCAGGGCCGCGGCATCGCCCGGGGTGACCAGGGAATGCCCCAGCCGCCCGGCCTCCAGACCGATTTCTTCCAGATAATCCTGGGAATATTTCACCCGGCCTCCCAGGCGGCGGCTGCCATCCTGGTAGCGGCAGAGGGTTTGGGCGCAGCCGATGACCCATACCAGGTCCACCGGGGTTCCCAGGGCGCGGAGCAACTGAAAGGCCTCCACTTTGCTGCTGCAAGGCTCCGCCAGCACCCGCCACCGGTCCCCGCCCTTGCTCAAGGAGGCCCGCAGGGCCTCCGGGTCCGGCACCGCTTGCTGGCAGGCGAAAATCACCGCTTCGGTCGGCATAGGTCTCTTGCCCCAAAAGGCCGGGGAGACGCCCCAGCGAAATGCAGGCCAGGGAGGCTAACCTCCCTGGCCGCGAGAAATCATCTTATTATTTCATGAAAAAACCAGGAATGCAACAGTTTAGGAGGCCGCCCCACCCCTGCCGGAAGGGGGACGGCCGGGGTGAAGAGGGGAAACTATTTGGCGGTGCTCTCCTTCCTTTCGTCAATGTCCCCGGGATACATTACCGCGTCGTGGCCCCGCTCCCGGGTGCGGATGCGGATCACTTCCTCCACCGGATAGACGAAGATCAGGCCGTCGCCGGCCATGCCGGTATAGGCGGACCGCAGGATGGTGTCAATGGTCTCTTCCAGATTATGTTCGCTCAAGACGATGTTTAGCTGGATCTTGGGGAGCAAATCCACCCGGTAACTGCCGGAACGGCCCGTCAGGCTGATGCCCCCCTGGCGGCCGTGGCCGCGAATCTCGAAGAGGTTCAGGCCCACGATGCCCATTTCCTTCAAGGCCTCCTTGACATCGTTGACCTTGTCTTCCCGAATGATGGCTTCGATCTTTTTTAGCATTTTCCGTTCTCTCTATTGAGGATCAGCATTACCCGAGGAGGGATTAGACAATGGTTATTTAGCGAGCGCCCTTAAGAATAGGCCCGCTCGCCGTGGGTGCTGATATCCAGGCCCACCTCCTCTTCCATGGGGGAAACCTTGAGGCCGATGCTCATATCCAGGATTTTAGCGATCCCGAAGGTCATCCCGAAGGCGAAGGCCATGGTGACTACCGTGGCCAGCGCCTGCAAAGCCAGTTGGGCGGGGTTCCCGAAGAACAGGCCGTTGGCCCCGGCCGCGTTCACCGCCAGGGTGGCAAAGAGCCCGGTGGCGAGCATTCCCCAACTGCTGGCCATGCCGTGGCAGGCCCAGACGTCCATGGATTCATCCCAGATTACGGTTCTGGCGGAAGCGGATGGCATAGTAGCAGAGGGGCGCGGCCACTGCGCCGATGACCAGGGCGGCCCGGGGCGTCACAAACCCCGAGGCCGGGGTCACCGCGGCCAGGCCCACCACCATGCCGGTGGCGATCCCCAAGGGGCTGGGCCGGCCGTCTAGCCATCCCAGGATCATCCAGACCAACCCCGCACTGGCCGCCGCGGTATTGGTGGTCAACAGGGCGTTCACCGCCACCCCGTTGGCTGCCAGGGCGCTGCCGGCATTGAACCCGAACCAGCCCACCCACAGGAGTCCGGCCCCCAGGAGGGTGAGGGTGATATTGTGGGGTTCCATGGGGAACTTGCCGAACCCCTTGCGGGGGCCGATCACCAGGGCAAAGGCCAGGGCCGAATAGCCCGCGGCCACGTGCACCACCGTACCGCCGGCGAAGTCCAGGACCCCCAGGGAATTGAGCCAGCCGCCTTTGCCCCAGACCCAGTGGGCCAGGGGGTCATAGACCAGGGTGACCCAGATGAGGCCAAAAAGCAGGAAGGACTTGAAACGCACCCGCTCCACGAAGGCTCCGGTGATCAGGGCCGGCGTGATCACCGCGAACATCATCTGGAAGGCGGCGAAGAGCCCCTGGGGGATGGTCTTGGCGTAATCAGGATTGGGGGCCGCGCCCACCCCGGCCAATCCCAGGTAGTTGAGGCCGCCGATGAGCCCCCCGATATCCGGCCCAAAGGCCAGGGAGTAACCGTACAGCACCCATTGCACTCCCACCAGGAGCATGAAGGCGAAGC
This sequence comes from uncultured delta proteobacterium, assembly GCA_963808395.1. Classification (GTDB taxonomy): domain Bacteria; phylum Desulfobacterota; class Desulfobaccia; order Desulfobaccales; family 0-14-0-80-60-11; genus JAPLJC01. The sequence goes on from CAWEFJ010000011.1 coordinate 128,515, forward strand.
TCAGGGTCAGGGTGGACAGGACGTTCTTCCGCCGCACCATGCCCCCATAAAACAAGGCCAGGGCCGGGGTCATCAGCAGCACCAGGGAGCAGCACACCAGGAGCCAGGCGGTATCCCCTGAATTTATCGCAGCATCCATTTTACCTCCATTTTTGTGAACAATATTGTTAAGTTATCATCAGACAAAACAAAACACCGGCCGTGGGTTTCCCGCTGACGGGCGAAAGTGGCTCATTTTGCCATGGGAAAACGGGATTTGCAACAGGTAATTATGAGGAAGCCCCGCCACCCGCCGCGCCAGAGCCAGTCCGCAACGCGGTGCCGTAAGGGCGGGTTTTAAACCCGCCCCTACAAAGACCTTCTTCAGAGCGAGTCCGCGAGGCGTTGGGCCTGGGCTTCCCCTGGTGGTTCAGCCCTTAACCCCCTGGAGCCGTTCGGTGACGCGTGGGGAAATATTCCATCTGGGTGTGGGGCAGGAAGAGGGCGGCGATGTACTGGTCCATGTAGCCCGGGGTCTCGGAGAGTTCGAAGTTGGTCATCATGTCCGCCACCCGGCGCTCCTCCTCCAGCAGGTCCCGGGAGAAGGCCAGCAGGGAGGCGCCCTGGAGGGAGGCGTTGCCCACGAACTGGAAGCGGTCCCGGGGCAGGTCGGGCAGCAGGCCGATGGCGATGGCGTTTTCGATGTTGATGAAGTTGCCGAAGGCCCCGGCCAGGATCACCTGCTCCAGGTCCTGGAGCTTGAGGCCGACGCTTTCCAGCAGGGTGAGGTAGCCGGCGAACATGGCCCCTTTGGCCCGCATCAGGTTGTCGATGTCCGCTTCGCTGATGGTGAGGTCCTGGCCGCTCTGGGTGTCGGAGGCGAAGACCAGGACGTACTCCCGGCCGCTCGTCCCCCAGGCGGATGCGGGGGGTGTCCAGGTCTTCCCGGAACTTGCCGTTGGGGGAGATGATGTCCGCCTCCATCATGGCGGCCAGCAGGTTGATCAGGCCGGAGCCGGCAGATGCCCTTGGGCTTCACCATGTCGATGGTGATGAGGGTGGGCTCGTAGGTTTCGGGATTGATGATCACGTCTTCGATGGCGCCCGGCGCTGGCCCGCATGCCGAACTTGATGCCGCCGCCTTCGAAGGCCGGCCCGGCGGAGCAGGCGGCGCAGGCCAGCCACTGCTGGTTGCCGATGACGATCTCGCCGTTGGTGCCGATATCGATGAACAGGGTCAGCTTGGGGTCCTTGTAGATGCCGGAGGCCAGGACCCCGGAGACGATGTCGCCGCCCACGTAGCTGGACACGGAGCTGACGCAATAGATGAAGACGTGCTCCGGCACCTCCAGCCCCAGGTCCCGGGCCCGGACCGGCGGGAATGCTGCCGGCCGTGGGGGTGTAAGGCGACAGGCGGATATATTTGGGGTCGATGCCGTAAAAGAGGTGGGTCATGGTGGTGTTGGCGGCCACGGTGATGTGGGAGATCTCCGTCCACCGGCAGCTTATGCTGTCTTCAGCAGCCGGTGCATCACCTGGTTGATGGTGGCCACCACCGATCTTTGCAGTTTTTGCAGCCCCTGCTCTTTCTGGCTGAAGACGATGCGGGTGATGACGTCGTCCCCGTAACTCATCTGGGAGTTGTAGTCCGCGGCGTGGCCCAGGATCTCGCCGTTGGCCAGGTCCAGGAGCTGCACCCAGACGGTGGTGGTGCCGATGTCCATGGCGATGGCGAAGTGGCGCCGGGTGGTGTCGCCGGCCTCGACATTCACCATGCGGGGGTAGCGGGAGCGGCGCCGGGAGAAGTCCAGGGTGGCGGTGACCTGGAAGTCTTCCTGGCGCATCACCCGGGCCAGCTTGCGCAGCAGGAAGAAATCCAGGGTGAGGCTGTCCAGGCGTGCTGGCGGGCCAGGCCCTGCTCCAGGCGGGCCAGGTCGTTGACATTGTCCGCCAGGGTGGGCGGCGGCAGTTGCGACGAATCTCTTCTTGAAGGCCGGGTTATAGAGGCCCTCGGCCTTCAAGGCCGCCAGGTCGATGGGGCTGGGCCGGAGACCGATGCCGCCCCGGCGGCGGGTCAGGGTGCGGCGGTCCAGGAGGGATTCCGGCGGGATGCGCACCACCACGTCGGAGAGCACCCGGGACTGGCAGGCCTGGCGGTAGCCCAGGTCCCACTCTTCGTCGCTCAGCAGCGCCGGAGCGGAGGCTGTCCAGTTCCCCTTCTTCCAGGAGGATGCGGCATTTGCCGCAGACGCCTTCGCCGCCGCAGGAGGCGTTGATGTGCACCCCGGCCTGCAGGGCGGCCCGCAGCAGATTCTCGCCTTCCGGCACCTCCACGGTTAGATCATATGGCTTGAAAGTGACGCGTTTGCTCAAGATGCGGTCCTGTTATCAAGCAGGTCGAGATGGGCGAGTTAAAATCCGCGCTGCCGCCGGTCAGTCTTCGCCCCCGGACCTGGCGGCCCCCCGGGAATTTTCCGCTTCAGACTGGCATTTGGGCATTCTATCACAGGCCCCGGCCAAAAAAAATGCTAAAATGGAAGCCAGCCTCCGGCTGGGCGTGCACCTCCCGGCCGGGCTCGACACCATTTCGAGGAGACCCATGACCACGGCCAGGACGGGCAAATTGTTGCGGAAGCTTTACGAGAGGTTGTGGCAGGCCTTCGGCCCCCAGGGTTGGTGGCCGGGGGAGACGCCCTTTGAGGTGGCGCTGGGGGCCATCCTGACCCAGAATACCAACTGGAACAATGTGGCCAAGGTGATGGCGCGGCTCAAGGCCGAAGACCGCTTGACCGCGGCGGCCTTGACGGCCCTGCCCGAGGCGGAGCTGGCCGAACTCTTCCGGCCCGCGGGCTATTACAATCTCAAGGCCCGGCGGGTCAAGAATTTTTTGACCTTTCTCCGGGAAGAGTATCAGGGTTCCCTGGAGCTGATGCCCGGCGACGACCTGGAAAAGTTGCGGCCCCGGCTCCTGGCGGTCAAAGGCATCGGCCCGGAAACCGCGGACAGCATCCTGCTCTATGCCCTGGAGAAGCCCACCTTTGTGGTGGATGCCTATACTTTCCGCATCTTGAGCCGGCACCAATTGGCTCCGGAATCCTGCGCTTACGAGGAGCTGCGCCGGCTCTTCATGGACCATCTGCCCGCGGACGTGGGGCTTTATCAGGAATACCACGCCCTGCTGGTGCGCCTGGGGAAGGAATGGTGCCGCCCCCAACCCCTCTGCCAATCCTGCTTCCTGGAGGGCTGGCCGGACGCAAAGGCAAAAGTCCAAAGGTAAAAGGTAAAAACGGAAAAAACGATTTTCTTTTGCCTTTTTACTTTTGACTTTGCCTTCGCTGTTCCCAGGGCCGGGGAATGGTGGTAAAATTTCCCGGTAGGCATCGATAATGGAGATTATCGCCCTTAAGCGCCATTCCCCGGAAGAGTTGATCGCCCGCCTCCGCCAGGTGCCCCTCCTGGAGCAGCCGGAGGTGATGATTTATGAGCGGGCCTTCATCAGCCTGGAGCAGATTCACACCGATTGCCTGCACCCGGCGCAAAACTACCTGTGGCTGCAGGAGCTCCGCAAGACCCAGGAATTAGGCTGGAGCCTGGCCGAGCAGGGGGTGGACCTGTTCCGCCTGGACGGCTTCGTCACCTATACCGTGCGGCAGGGCGACGGCTCGGAGGCGACCTTCGATCTTTATCCTCCCATCGTGGAGGAGTCCATCGAGGCCGACGGCACCGTGGCCCTGATCATCAACGACGGCATGCACCGCCTCTACCTGGCCAGGCTGGAATGGCTGGTGCCCCAGGTCACTTACATCCGGGGGGTTCCCAGGGCCTACCCCTACTACGCCTATCCCCGGCGGCAGGGCTGGGAGGGGCTGGACTTGCTGGCCGACAACCCCGACTCCAAGGTTTACCTGAAGAAATGCCACCGGCTGCGCCACAACAAGAGGCTCTTCCGTGACTTTCAGGCGGTATTCGCATAATGTGGGCGGCCCCCGGAGCCGCCTGCTCAACAAGTAACTCTTCTTGAGTGATGCAGAGCTTTAGGGCAAACCCCGATGAGCCGATCCAGGAGGAGACATATGAGTTTGGTCTTGCTGGGAGTGCTGATGATCATCCATGGCGGCTTTTTATTAAGGGACGGCCTGCCTTTGCTGCTAAATACCGGTTCCGGGGAGGCGCGGGAAAATGATTGACAAGCTCGAGACCAGTACCTATCTAAGGACTATGGGACGCCGGCTTGGATCGGCCTTAATCGGCAGCTTTTTGGGAGTTTTTCTCCTTCTGGCCCTCAGCGCCCCGGTTCTGGCGGGGGCGGTGCAGGAGGGCAACGCCGGCCAGGAGGGATGCGCGCTGGCGCTTCAGAACCTGCCGGTCAAGGGGAAGATCACGCTGGTCGACTGCTGGAGCCCTTACTGTCCTCCCTGCGTGCGCCTGGCGCCTTTCCTGGAGAAGTTGGCGCAGAAGCGGAGGGACCTGGCGATTATCAAGCTCAACATCAATCGGCCCGAGGTGCAAGCAGGGATCGATTGGCAGTCCCCCCTGGCCAAACAGCTTGGCCTCCGCTCCATCCCCCATTTCCTGATCTTTGACCCGGAGGGCAGGCTGACGGCCCAGGGGCCCGAGGCGCGTCAGCAAGTACTGGACTGGCTCAGGGAGGCCGGACTTCTAAAGCAATGAGTGGCTGGTGTCAGGTTTCAGTCTTTCTTTTAATAGAAAATTTCCTTAAACTGTAGGGTTTTTAGAGGCATTTCTGAAACACGGCACTGGTGGAACTTAATCCTTCTCCGGCCTGGGTGGGTTTCCGGGTGGGGGGAGAACCGGAACTTCCGGGAAGGAGCGGGGACATGCAGAAGCGAACCGGCCGACGCGGCCTTTGCGGGTTGTTCCTTACCATGGCCCTCTTATGCGGATGCACGGCGTCGCCTTTCGCCGCCCCGCCCCCGCTGAGCGTGGCCGCGGCGCAGCGTACCCTGGATACCTGGAATCCCGGCTACTGCAAGGTGGCTGAGTTCTTTGGCTTTTATCAGCCGGAGTCCTCCAACACCAGGGTGGCCTACGTCTCCATTGTCAACCCCAGCGACAAGACCCAAAAGGGCGGCGTTTATTATGCCGCCACCTTCCAGCTCCTCAGCCGCGCCCGACGGCGGGCACCAGTGGTTTTTGACCGAACTGGTCACCCACAGCGCAGGAATTTTGACCAAGCGGCAGGGCTGGGACAACCTGATGATCCCGGTACAGGAAGCTCCCCCGGCGGCGGTCCAGAAGAAATCCTGAGCCGCGGCAGCCGGGGGCGGCCGCCCCCGGCTCCCGGACGCTGGGCCGAGGATCCAGGCTCCGGACCGGGACCGGAGGCCCCTGCCGCAGTAGTCCCCGGGGTTAGGCACCGGTTAAATCCTCGGGGGAAACCGGGAGAGGCCGCCAAGGTCCAACTGCTTCTGCCAACTCCGCCTGGGGCCGCGATCTTCTCAAGGCCATCCTTACCCATCGTGCTTCGGGCCTGGTCCCCGGTGTCCTGGGGAGAGAGCTGCGGGGCACAAAGCAAAAGCCCTCAAAGCAAGCTTTGAGGGCTTTTCTTAAGATGTCGCAGTTAAGTCAAATTCCCTGTATGGACAGGGAGGTTGGGATCAACCACCACCCGCCTCTGGCGGGGGTCCCGGCCACGGCGCAATGGTGGGAGCCAATTTCTGGTACTTCATGCCGAAGGCCCGAGTTTCAAAGGCCTTGGGATTGAAAGCCTTGGTCAGCTCCACTTCTTCCGGGGTCAGGATCCGGACCATGCCGTAAGGATCCATTACGGCGAACCGCTCGCCCTTGGCCAGGCACGAGGCTACCGTCTCTTCCCCCTTGAGTTCCTGCTTCGAGACGCAGAGCAACTTCCCCCGGCGCCGCCGCCACTGCCGGCGGTGCTGATGAAGAAATACTGCCACCAAAGCCACCATCAACCCTACAACAATTTTGACCGCATGCTCCTTCCTCCTTAGCTAAGGTTGACACCCGGCTTTCCCCCCCTTGTGGATACTGAGAAAAAGCCGCAAACTCCTTTCCAGCGCACATAATATATGCGCCAAGGTGGAAAAGTCAACTTAAATATGCACCCTGAAAAAATCACCCTTTGGCCAATGGAAAAAATTAGATGGAAATTGGCCTCTCCGGGGCGACCGGCTAGGTCAATGCCTCGGCCGGCGGTCCCCGAGGCCGGAGCAGAGGAGGGGGAGGCCTTACCTGGGAACCATCGCCGATCCCGGCAGATCCCTGGATGAGAGGGAGGCTCGGATCAGACCCTGATTCTGGCGGAGAGACCGGCAGCGGCGGAATGTCCGGCGCCTCCTTAAAGTACTTAACGCTAAAGGCCCGGGTGTCAAAGACCTTGGGGTTAAAGGCCCGGTCAGACTCCACTTCTTCGGGGTCAAGATCCGCACCAGGCCATAATCGTCGACCACTGCGAAGCTTTCCCCCTTGGCCAGGCAGGAACCCACGGTTTCTGTCCCCTTGAGAGTTTGCTTGGGAGACGCACAGCAATTTCTCGGCCTGGGCCACCGAGGCCGCCAACAACAAGGACGCCAGGGTCAGGATCAGGATCATCTTCAGCTTCATGACTCGATACCCCTTTGACAGCTGAGATTTGCTATCCTGACTGATCAATAAAATTAGGCCTGCCAGGCGAAAGTCAATGGCGCCGCGGTGGGAAGGAAAAAATCTGCCGGTTTTTTGCCTGCGGGGAGCAGCGTCGGCAGTCTACCAGCACGGCATGGTTCAGGCAGAGGCCACCGGAATTTATTTGTCTAGAAACGCCGGGCAGAGGCATGCATTTTTTTTGGACAAATGGAGAGAAATTAGCATAATCTGATTGTTGGAAAATCCATCGACAAGATTTCTCAAGAAGCAACTGTCGGAAAATCCAACAAATAATCATGAAATAACTGGATTGATTTTTCCCTTGGCGCTTAAGATACCCATTAAATAAGTGAATAATTTCACATAAATCTCCGGTGCCTTCTCAACCAGGGGGTGCCGATTTTCCAGTAAATCTAAGGATTGGAGTTATGGTGAAAGGAAGACCACTGCTTCGCTGGGCTGGGTTCCTGTTGTTGTGTGGCGCGGCCTCGTTTTATGTATCCAGGCCCAGGGTGAGAAGGAGCCGCCGAAGCCCGTGAAAGCGCCCGAGACGGGGCGGCCGGACCTGATCAAGATCGACACCCTGGCCGCCTATCGGAAGCTGGAGCTGCCGCCGGTCACCTTCTCCCATGACAAGCACACCGAGGCGCTGCTCAAGGAGAAGAAGGCCTGCGAGACCTGCCACTCCGTGGAGAACGGCAAGCTGTCCCTGGCCTTCAAGCGCCAGCAGACGACGAAGCCGGCCGCGGCCCTCAAAGACATCTATCACGCCAACTGCATCGGCTGCCACATGGAGACGGCCGCGGCGGGCAAGAAGACCGGCCCCCGGACGGTTTATGCCGCGCCTGCCACAACGCCGAGCCGCCGATCAGCCGCGGTCAGGCTGGACGCCGGGCTGAACAAGGTATTGCACTTCCGGCACATGGACTCCAAGCAGATCCCGGCGCTGCCAGGACGATAAGGACAACTGCGCCAGTTGCCACCACGAATACGACAAACAAGACCAAAAAGACTCTTTTACGCCAAGGGCAAGGAGGAGAGCTGCCGCGATTGCCACCTGGACAAGGCGCGAAGGACGTGCAAGAGCCTGGAACAGGCGGCGCACCAGCAGTGCGTGCTCTGCCATCTCGACCTGGCCAACAAGGGCGTGAAGGACAACGGTCCCTACCGCTGCGCCGGCTGTCACGGGGCCGCAGGCCAGGCCCTGGTGGCCAAGAAGAATCAGGAGATGGTGGCCAAGCTGCCGAATAAGGAAGTGCCGCGGCTGCATGCGGGGCCAGCCGGATGCGGCCCTGATCACCCCGATCCAAGCTCGAGGAGGGCAAGCCGGTCAAGGCCGGCTTGATGGAGCCGGTGGCCTTTGACCATAAGGCCCATGAGAAGTACAACAACAACTGCCGGGTCTGCCACCATGATGGCCATGGAGGCCGTGCGAGAAGTGCCACACCCTGATGGGGGCCGAAGGACGGCGGCATGGTGACCTTGGAGCAGGCGATGCACTCGCTGACGAGCCAGCGCGAGCTGCGTCGGCTGCCATACCGCCAAGCAGGCCGCGGCGAACTGCGCCGGCTGCCACAACCACATCAGCAAGTCCAGCAAGCCCGAAGACGCCAGTTGCAGGCAGTGCCACCTGCTGGCCGCGGAAACCGCTACCGGGTGGCGGGACGCTGAGCGAGAGTCTGGCCTGAATGCCAAGCCGCAGAAGGCCAGCCTGGCCGAGACCATGCTCAAGAGCCCGGAACCTGAACCCCGGCACCTACGCCGTGGAGGACATCCCGGAGAAGGTGGTGATCAAGGAGCTGGCGAACCAGTTCAAGCCGGTCGGAGTTTACCCACCGCAAGCATGTCCTGGCGCTGCTGAAGGGCATGAAGGGCAATACCGCTGGCCGAATACTTCCACCGCGATCCGGGCACCATCTGCCAGGGCTGCCACCACAACAGCCCGCCCGCCAAGGAACCCGCCCGCCTGCGTCAGTTGCCACAGCGGCGAGAGCATGCAGGTGCAGGGAGGCGAACCGTCCGGCGCTGCTGGCCGCCATACACCGGCAGTGCATGAGCTGCCACAAGGACATGCGCCTGGAGAAGCCCGCGGCCACGGCGTGCACCGAGTGCCACCAGGAAAAGAAGAAGTAACCGGCATGGGCTGATAGAGGAGTACGTCCATGTTACGAAGAACGTTTCTTGGGCCTGCTGGGAGCCGCGGGAGTGGGCGCCGCCCTGGGCAAGCCGGCCCATGCCGCCGGACACCAGCAGTTCACGGGATATCCCGGAAGCTTCGGGGTGCTGTTCGACGCCACCCGCTGCATCGGCTGCCGCAGATGCGAGGCCGGTTGCAACAAGGTCAACGAGCTGCCGCCGCCGCCCGAGCCTTTCGACGACCTGAGCGTCCTGAACACAAAGCGCCGGACCCATGCCTGGACCTATACCGTGGTCAACCGCTATGACAACATCCCGGGCGCCGCGGGGCCGGTCTATCAAGAAGTGGCAGTGCAACCATTGCCTGGAGCCGGCCTGCGCCTCGTCCTGCTTCGTGCGGGCCTTCACCAAGACCCCGCCAGGGCGCGGTCACCTGGGACGGCACGGTGTGCGTGGGCTGCCGCTACTGCATGATCGCCTGCCCCTTCGAGATTCCGACCTTCGAATACAACGAGCCCCTGACGCCCCGGATCATGAAGTGCACCCTGTGCTACCCCCAGATCACCTCGGGCAAGCTGACGGTGCCGGGCTGCGTGGGCGCCTGCCCGGTGGAGGCCCTGGTCTACGGCAAACGCGGACGACCTGATCAAGATCGCCCGGGAGCGCTTCCACGACTTTCCGGGCCGTTACCTGAATCATATTTACGGCGAGCACGAAATGGGCGGCACCAACTGGCTCTATCTCTCGGGCGTGCCCTTCCGGGCCCTGGGCATGCGGGAGGACCTGGGCGTCACGCCGGCCCCGGAGCTGACCTCCGGGGCCCTGGCCGCGGTGCCCATCGTGGCCGCGGCCTGGCCGGTGCTGCTGACCGGCATCTACGCCATCAACAAGCGCAAGGACAAGATCGCCCGGCAGGAGGAGGCGCAGGCCGTGGCCCGGGCCGTGGCCCAGGCCCAGGCGGAGGCCGAGGCCAAGCTGAAAAAGGCCATGACCAAGGCCGAGGCCGAGAAGAAGGCCGCCATCGAGCGGGAGGTCAAGAAGGCCCTGGAAGAGGCCGCCAAGGCTCAGACCCAGGAGGGCGAATAGCATGACCACCGAAAACCCTGCCGTCAAGAAATCGCTGTTCACGCCGTTCAACGTCGTGGTCGGGCATCATCATCCTGCTCGGGCGCGGTGATCACCTTCCTGCGCTTCACCAAGGGGCTCGGCGCGGTCACCAACCTGTCGGACAACAACCCCTGGGGCATCTGGATCTCCTTCGACCTGCTGTGCGGCGTGGCCCTGGCGGCCGGCGGCTACACCACCTCGGCGGCCTGCTACGTCTTCGGCCTGAAGCGTTATCACTCCGCGGTGCGGCCGGCGATCCTCACCGCCTTCCTGGGCTACTCCCTGGTGGTCTTCGCCCTGCATTACGACGTGGGCCGGCCCTGGCGGCTGCCCTATCCCATCTTCGTGCAGTCCGGCACCACCTCGGTGCTCTTCGAAGTGGGCCTGTGCGTCTTGCTCTATCTGATCACCCTCTTCGTCGAGTGGACTGCCGGCCGCTCTGGAATGGCTCGGCTTCAGGAAACCCCGGAATATCATCGTCAGGATGACCCTGGCCCTGACCATCTTCGGGGTCGTCCTCTCCACCATGCACCAGAGCTCGCTGGGGGCCCTGTACCTGATCGCGCCCTCCAAGCTGCACCCGCTGTGGTATTCGAGCTACCTCCCGGTCTTCTTCTTCGTCTCCAGCATCGCCGCCGGCCTGTCCATGGTCATCTTCGAGGGGACGCTGTCGCACCATTACCTGCACGACAAGATGGACGCCGACTTACCTGCGCGAGCACGACGACGTGGTCCTGGGCTTCGCCAAGGGCGCCGCCATGGTGCTGGCGCTGCTACTTCCTGCATCAAGGTGATCGGCATTGGCCCTGGACAACAAATGGCACTACCTGCTGACCGGCTACGGCGCCTGGTTCCTGGTGGAACTCCTGGGCTTCGTGGCCCTGCCCTGCTTTCCTTTATGCCATGGCGGTGCGGGAGCAGAACCTGAAGCTGGCCAAGTGGACCTCGGTGCTCACCGTGCTGGGCATCGTGCTCAACCGCTTCAACGTCTCCCTGGTGGCCTTCAACTGGCAACTGGCGCCGGCGGACCGCTATTTCCCCAGCTGGATGGAGATCGCCATTTCCATCTACATCGTCACCCTCGGGGTCCTGATCTTCCGCTTCATCTCCACCCAGATGCCCATATTCTATGAGCATCCTGCGTTATCGGGAGCATGCCCCCCATGAAGGTGAGGAAGAAGAGGGGCCGGAATTCACCGAACACAAACTCCATCGCCATCCCCAAACCTTCGGGCACTGAGGAAGGAAACCATGGAAAACCATTTCTATACGCTGCATGACTTCCTGGTCTACACCAAGGGCGCGGCTTATATCCTGATGGGGGCGTCGCTCCTGGGCATTCTGGGCTTCTGGCTGTTCCTCACCGGCAGGGACGAGGAGAAGGACATCCAATAGCGACTGAGGGCCGTCGGCGCGGCCTTGCGGAGGAGTCGCATATGCAACAATTGTATCAGTTCATCACCGGCCCCCTGCTGTGGCTGTCCTTCGGGATCTTTTTCGTCGGGCTGACCTTCAGGGTGGTGCATTACATCCAGGGCCTGGACTGGCAGCTGGACCGGGTGGCCTACCAGGCCCATCCGGCCCTGGGGCTCAAGGGCGCCCTGCGCTCCATCGTCCACTGGCTGGTGCCCTACTATTCCGTGGGCTGGCGGGCCAAGCCCCTGTACACCATCGATTTTTTTCATCTTCCATATCGGGCTGGTGGTCACGCCGCTGTTCCTGGCTGGGGCATGTGGTCATCTTCAAGGAGCGCTGGGGGGTGAACTGGCCCACGCATGTCCATGGGGATGGCCGATGTCCTGACCATCGCGGTCATGGTCACTGCGGTCTGATCGCCATCCGGCGCCTCGGCCTTGCCCGAGGTCCGCATCGTCACCACCTCTATGACTTACTTTCTGCTGCTGCTCAGCGTCGCCCCCTTTGTCACCGGCTTTCTGGCGGTGCACCAGGCCCCGGACTATCGAGCTCTGGCTCTATGCCCACATCCTGAGCGGCGAACTCCTGCTGGTCGCCATCCCGGCCACCAAGCTCTGCCACGTGGTGGGCTTCTTCCTCTCCCGGGGCCAGATCGGCGCGGACTTCGGCATCAAGCGCGGCTATAAGGGCAAGGGCTTTGCCTGGTAGAAATATGGTATAGAACAAATATGGTATAATAATAAGAAGATTTCAGGAATCCTCTGCCACGAGCTAAGGCTGATTCCGGGCCGGGTGGCCGCCCAGCAAGCGGCCATACTGTAAGGAGTGAAGATCCATGCCGGAAGGAACCCTCTGCAACAAGAAGACCGTCGATACCAAGGAGTATCTCGATGCGTTGCTGGCCGACAAGAGCGGCAAGAAATATTATGAGGAGATGAAGCATCTCGACGTCGACACAGGAGAAGCTGCAAGAACACCCTGGCGGCCAGCCATGAAGTCGCGGATGCGCACCTGGCTGGAGCTCTGCTCCCATTGCGCCTTGTGCGCCGACACCTGCTTTCTCTACCTGGCCAACCAGCCGGGACCCGACCCAGGTGCCGTCGTACAAGATTCAGTCCACCCTGGGGAAGATCGTCAAGCAGAACGGCGACGTGGACAACGCCCACATGCGCTACTGCATGGACGTGGCCTGGTCCAAGTGCACCTGCTGCAACCGCTGCGGCACCTTCTGCCCTTACGGCATCGACATGGGCGTCATGTTCGGCTACCTGCGGGGCCTGTGTTTCTCGCAGGGCTTCGTGCCCTGGGAGCTGAAGATCGGCTCGGGCATGCACCGCATCTACCAGGCCCAGATGGACGTGACCTCCGAGGACTGGGTGGAGACCTGCGAGTGGATGGCCGACGAGCAGCAGGACGAGTGGCCCGGCCTGGAGATCCCGGTGGACAAGGTGGGCGCCGACCTGATGTACACCTTGAACGCCCGGGAGCCCAAGCACTATCCCGAGGATATCGCCGAGGCCGCCATCCTCTTCCACATGGCCGGCGAGAACTGGACGGTGCCCAGCGAGGGTTGGGAACAGACCAGCCTGTCGATGTTCGCCGGGGACTGGGGCGCCTGCAAGATGATGGTGGAGAGCGTTTACGGGGCCATGGAGCGCCTCAAGCCCAAGCGGGTGGTGGGCACGGAATGCGGCCACGCCCACCGGGCCACGGTCATCGAGGGGCCTTACTGGGCGGGCCGCCAGGACGGCCGGCCGCCGGTGGCCTACCTGCACTACACCGAGTGGGTGGCCGAGGCCCTGCGCACCGGCAAGATCAAGATCGACCCGGACAAGACGCATCAAGGAGCTGGTGACCTTGCAGGACTCCTGCAACTACATCCGCAACTACGGTTTGGCGGACGTCACCCGGGAGATCATGAGCTACCTGGTGGAGCCGGGCTACTTCGTGGAGATGACCCCGAACCGGGAGCACAACTACTGCTGCGGCGGCGGCGGCGGCTTCAACGGCATCGGCATCTACCGGCAGCAGCGCAACGTCGGCCTGAAGGTCAAGCGGGACCAGATCCTGGCCACCGGCGCCAAACTGGTGGTCACCCCCTGCCACAACTGCTGGGACGCCATCCGGGACCTGGAAGAGGTGTACGAACTGGGCATCAAGCTGGAGCTTCCTGAAGCCCCTGCTCATCAAGATGGCCATCATCCCCGAGCACCTCAAGCCCAAGGCGGAGGAAGAGGAAGAGTAACCTTCTCCTGCCGCCGTTGGCGCGGGGTTACTTACCCCGCCTCCACCGGCCCGGCAAGAAACCGGGGCGCCTGGCTTCCCCGCGGAGCCAGGCGCCTTTTGTTTGCGGAGGGAGGCTGAGCCGTTGGCTTGGTCCCGGTTCTTGCCTCTGTCCCTCTGGATGGGGGCTGAGGTGCAGAGACAAAAAATCCGGCGTTGCCTTGTTTCCCGAATTTTTCCTCTTATTTTTAGGCTATTGGGAATCCGAACCGGCCTCACGGGGTAATGGCCCGGCCGGCAAGCCAGGGATGGGGCAGGCCTTCCCAGTACATCTGGATGGTGGGCAGTGCCCACCCGACATTTAGGCGGCGGCGAATCAGGAAGGAGGGCGAAAGTCCATGGTTACCGGTGCCTAGACCAGGAGGCCCCGAATAGCTTCGTCTTCTCGGAATACCTCCTGATACCCATGCCCACCGGCAAGAAAGCCACTGACCTCAGAGAATTGCTGCAATTCCTGCGGGAGATGCCTGACCCGGTGCTCAATTACCATCTCTGGCAATCCCGGCTGACTATCGCCCCACCCACGCTGGAATATCCCAATGACTTTGCTCTCTGGGCCGCCACCGGCCTCCACGACGATCTGCTGGCGGAAAGGCTCAGCGACATCGACCCCTTCGATTATGAAAACCTGACCCAGGTCCGGGAGGCGATGGTTGAAAAGTTGGAGGAATATCTCTGGGACTCACCCCATTACCCTCAGGTCCGGCCCGGATACGAACTCTACCTTTGCGAGGCCTCCGCGGTGGTCCTGCATTCGGGAATCAGCGCCCGGACCCTCGGGGAGTTCTGCGCGGCTTTGCAGGCCGTGGGATTGGATTCGGTGTACTTCCATTTCGTGGAGGCGCGCCGGCGCCTGGGGGACAGGAAGATGGATGACTTCTCCCGCTGGATCGCCGACAATTTCACCTTGCCGTCATTAGTCACCGCCATCGGCGAGATCGATATCTATTTCTACAGCCTGGCGGAGATCCGGGACACCATTCTGGCTCTGGTTCAGGAGCAAGCGGGGACAACCAGTGATCAAACTAAGTGACTATGAGCCCATTGCCGGCAAGGAGGTCGTCAGCCAATTGTACCGGCTGGCGGAACATCTGGGCAAAGTGAGGCTGGTGCATGTCAATTCCACCCGCGTCGGCGGCGGGGTGGCGGAATTGCTGGAGAGCATCATTCCCCTCTGGAGCCAGTTGGGCATCGAGGCCCGCTGGGAAGTCATCGAAGGAACCTCGTACTTCTTCGAAACCACCAAAGCCATGCATAACGCCCTGCAAGGCCAGAGGGTGAATCTGACTCCGGCCATGCTGCAGCACTACCGGGAGGTGAACGCCGAGAATGCGCGGAAGTTCACCTGGGAGGCCGATTTTGTGGTGGTGAACGACCCGCAGCCGGCCTTCCTGATCGAGGATATGCGCCCCCAGGGGAAAACCTGGATCTGGCGCTGCCACATCGATGTCTCCCGGCCGGACCGGAACGTCTGGAGGTATTTGCGCCGCGCCGTCAGCCAGTATGACGCCTCTATCTTCTCCATGGCCAAATTCTCCCAGCTTTTGCCGCACCCGCAATACCTCATGTACCCCTCTATTAATCCGTTGAGCGAAAAGAACCGGGACCTCACCCCGGAAGAGGTACAGGCAGTCTTCGACCGCCTGGGGGTGGAACGGGATAAGCCCATCATTCTGCAGGTCTCGAGATTCGATTCCTTTAAGGATCCCCTGGGGGTCATTCAGGCCTTTCGCCTGGCCCGGCGTTATACCCCCTGCAAGCTGGTGCTGGCCGGGGGAGAAGCCACCGACGATCCGGAAGGCGCCCGGATTTTCGCCGAAGTCCAGGAAGCGGCCCAGGGGGAGCCGGATATCCAGCTCCTGCTCTTGCCGCCGGACAGCCACCTGGAAATCAACGCCCTGCAGCGGGGCGCGGATATCATTGTGCAGAAATCCATCCGGGAGGGCTTCGGCCTGACCGTGACCGAGGCCATGTGGAAGGGAAAACCGGTGATCGGCGGGGCCGTGGGGGGGATCGTCATGCAGCTCCAGGATTATTATACCGGGTTTCTGGTGTACTCCCCCGAGGGTTGCGCCTTCCGCATCAGGTACCTGCTGCACCGGCCGGAAATGTCCCGGCGCATGGGCCAGACGGCTAAGGAGTTCGTCCGCCAGCACTTCCTGGTGACCAGAAATGTGAGAGATTACCTGACGCTGATGATCCTGTGCAAGCAACACGGCCGCCGGGTCGGTGGAATTATGAGAGCGGCCAGGGGTAATTAGGAAGTCATCCGGGGCGAGACTGTGCTCATAACCCCTCGGTCCCTTCTCCCAGGCCTTTCTTAAAATCTATCCGGTGGATACGGGAGTCCGGTCTTGTCACCTTTACCTCCCTTCAACCTGGGAGCCATCCCCCTGGGAGAGGGTTTCTGCTCCTTCCGGGTCTGGGCTCCCAGGGCCGAGAGCCTGGAAGTGCACCTGGTGGCCCCGGCAGAGAGGCTGGTCCCTCTGCAGAGAGGCAAGGCCGGTTACTTCCACGGAGTGGTGGCCGGGGTGGCGCCGGGGGCTCGTTACTTTTACCGCCTGGACGGGGCCAAAGACAGGCCGGACCCGGCTTCCCGCTTTCAACCGGAGGGCGTCCACGGACCTTCACAGGTGATGGCCACCGGCTTCGCCTGGGAGGACCGGGGCTGGTGCGGCCTGGATCTCAGGGATTACGTCATCTACGAACTCCACGTCGGGACCTTTACCCCGGAAGGAACGCTTGGCCGCCATTATCCCGCATCTGGAGGAGCTCGCAGGAACTGGGGATCACCGCGCTGGAACTCATGCCCGTGGCCCAATTCCCCGGGAATCGCAACTGGGGTTATGACGGGGTTTACCCCTTTGCCGTGCAAAACAGCTATGGCGGTCCGGAAGAGCTGAAACGCCTGGTCAACGCCTGCCACCGGCAGGGCCTGGCCGTGATTCTGGATGTGGTTTACAACCATCTGGGGCCGGAAGGCAACTATCTGTGGGATTATGGGTCCTATTTTACCGACCGTTATCGCACCCCCTGGGGGGACGCGGTCAATTTCGCCGGCCCTCACAGCGATGAGGTGAGGCGGTTCTTCATCGACAACGCCCTGTACTGGCTCAACGACTGCCACGTTGACGCCTTGCGCCTGGATGGGTTGCATGCCATCATGGACCACTCACCCCGGACCTTTTTGGGAGAACTGGCCCAGGCAGTGCACACCCGGGGAGAGCGGCTCGGGCAGGCGTGTCTATCTGCTGGCCGAGAGCGATCTCAACGACGTGCGCCTGATCCGCGCCCCGGAGCTGGGAGGCTATGGCCTGGACGCCCACTGGAACGAGGATTTTCATCATGCCCTGCACACCCTGCTGACCGGGGAGAAAGACGGCTATTACCAGGATTTTGGGGGGCTGGGGCAAATGGCCAAGGGCTTCCGGGAAGGGTTTATCTATTCCGGGGAATACTCCCGCTATCGGCAGCGGCGGCACGGTTCTTCCTCCCGGGGCCTGCCGGCGCGCCGGTTCATCGTCTTTGCTCAAAACCACGACCAGGTGGGCAACCGTCCCCTGGGAGAAAGACTTACGCAACTGCTCTCCTTTGAGGCCTTAAAGCTGGCGGCGGGGGCCATTATCCTCTCGCCCTTTATTCCCCTCTTGTTCATGGGGGAAGAATACGGGGAGGTCGCGCCCTTCCAATATTTCATCAGCACCGCGGACCCGGAATTGGCGGACGCGGTGCGGCGGGGGCGCCGGGAGGAATTCGCCGGGTTCGGAGGGCAGGCAGAGCCCCCCGACCCCCAGAGTGAGGAAACTTTCCAACGCTCCCGGCTCAACCACAGCCTCCGGCAACAAGAACCCCACCGGGTTCTCTGGGATTTTTACCGGGAGCTGCTGAGGGTCAGAAGAATTTTTGCGGGCTTGGGCGGCCCGGATGAGGTTGAGCGGGAAGTCCGGCGTTTACGAAAAGGAGCGGGCCTTGATGGTCCGCGGCCCGGGTCGAGAGGTGGAGACCGCCTTGTTATTAAATTTTGGCGGCCAGCCTGCTTCTCTATCTTTTTCGTGGCCAGGGGGTCGCTGGGAAAAAGTGCTGGATTCGGCGGAAGCCAGGTGGCGCGGGCCCGGCAGCCCGGCCCCTGCGGCGCTGCCAGCCGGCGGGGAAATTTCTTTAACCCTGGCGCCGCAGTCCGTAGTCCTGTTCGCCAGGGATGAGGAGAGTTGATGGAAAGGTACATCTGCATTCACGGCCATTTTTACCAGCCGCCTCGGGAAAACCCCTGGCTGGAAGCCATCGAGGTCCAGGATTCGGCCTATCCCTACCACGACTGGAATGAGCGCATTACCGCCGAGTGTTATGCCCCCAACACCGTCTCCCGCATCCTGGACGGGGAGAACCGCATTGTGGACTTGCCCAACAATTACGCCAAGATCAGCTTCAACTTCGGCCCCACCCTCCTGGCCTGGATGCGGTTCAAAGCCCCGGAGACTTACGAGGCCATCCTGGCGGCGGACCGGATGAGCCAGAACAATTTCTCGGGCCACGGCTCCGCCCTGGCCCAGGCCTACAATCACCTGATTATGCCCCTGGCCAACCGCCGGGACAAATATACCCAGGTCCTCTGGGGATTCGGGACTTTGAATACCGCTTCGGCCGCGCCCCGGAAGGCATGTGGCTCCCGGAGACCGCGGTGGACCTGGAGACCCTGGACCTCATGGCGGAGCTGGGGATGCGGTTCACCATCCTGTCCCCCCATCAGGCCAGGCAAGTGCGCCCGATCGGCCAGGAGTCCTGGATGGAGGTGGGCAACGGCTCCATCGACCCCACCATGGCTTACCAGATCAATTTGCCCTCGGGCCGCAAGATCAGCCGCGTTTTTCTATGATGGTCCCATCTCCCGGGCGTGGCCTTCGAGGGCCTGCTCAAACGGGGAGAAGACCTGGCCCAGCGGCTGGTAGGGGCCTTTTCCGAGGAGCGCCAGTGGCCCCAACTGGTGCATATTGCCACCGACGGCGAGACCTACGGGCATCATCAGCGCTTTGGCGACATGGCGCTGGCCTACGCCTTGCACTACATTGAGGAAAACAAGCTGGCCAAGCTGACCAACTACGGAGAATACCTGGAAAAATATCCCCCTACCCATGAGGTGGAAATCATCGAGAACACCTCCTGGAGTTGCGCCCACGGGGTGGAGCGCTGGCGGGGGGATTGCGGCTGCAACAGCGGCGGCCATCCCGGTTGGAACCAGGCCTGGCGCACCCCCTTGCGCGAGGCCCTGGACTGGCTGCGCGACACAGTTGGCCCCGCTTTTTGAAGAGAAGGCGGGGCAATATCTGAAAGACCCCTGGGCGGCCCGGAACGACTATATCCAGGTCGTCCTGGACCGCGACCCGAAGAACGTGGACGACTTTCTGAACCGGCAGGCCTCCCGGGAGCTGTCCGGCGAGGAAAAGGTGGCGGTTCTGAAGCTCATGGGGCTCCAGCGCAGCGCCATGCTCATGTACACCAGTTGCGGCTGGTTTTTCGACGAACTCTCCGGCCTTGAAACGGTGCAGGTCATTCAGTATGCCGGCCGGGCCCTGCGCCTCATGGAGAACCTGGACGGCGAGGGCCTGGAGGCCGATTTTCTGGAGCGGCTGGAGCAGGCCAAAAGCAACCTGGCCGAATATGGGAACGGCCGTCTGATCTATGAAAATTTGGTGAAACCGGGCATGTTGGATCTGGAGAAGGTGGGGGCGCATTATGCGGTCAGCTCCCTCTTCGCGGACCTACCCCAAGCAGGCCAAGATCTATTGTTATTCCGTGGATCAGGAAGATTACCAGCTTTCCGAGGTCGGAGTCGCCAAACTGGCGGTGGGCCGGGTGCGGATTACCTCGGAGATCACCCGGGAAGCGGTCACCCTGAATTTCGGCGCCCTGCATTTCGGCGAGCAAAATCTCTGCACCGGGATCCAAAAGTCCAAGAGCCTGGAGTCTTATCGGGCCATGGTGCGGGACGTGTCGGCGGGCTTCGCCACCGGGGAATTCCCCGAAACCATGCATCGTCTGGACCGGCACTTCGGGGCCTGCTCCTACTCCCTCCGCTCCCTCTTCCGGGATGAGCAGCGCCGGGTGCTGAACCACATTATGGAAGCGAGTCTGGAAGGGACCCGCTTCGTCTATCGCAAGGGTTATGAGCACCATCTGCCCTTCATGCGGTTCCTCATCGATCTGGGCATCCCCCTGCCTGAACCCTTGCCTTGCACCGCGCAATTCGTGTTGAATTTTAATCTGCGCCAGGCCTTCGAGCTGGAAGAAATAGATCCGGAGGCCATTCAGACTCTCCTGGTGGAGGCCCAGTCTCTGAAAGTGAATCTCGATGGCGTCAGCCTGGAGTACACCTTGAGGGGGACCCTGAAACGGCTGGCAGCAGGGTTTCGGGAGACCCCCGGCGATTTCACCTGTCTGCGGCAACTGGCCGCGGCGGTAAGCATTGCGAAAACTATGCCTTTTGAAGTGATCCTGTGGAAAATCCAGAATGTTTACTATGAGATGGTCCACACGGTCTTGCCGGAATGGCGCTGGAAGGCCGAACACGGCGAAGCCGAGGCCAAGGATTGGCTGGCGATTTTCCTGGCATTGGGCCGGGATCTCTCAGTCAAAGTCGATTAGCAGATCGCCTTCCCCTGGGGAGAGCAGATGACCAGCCATAGAGTGCCCGGGGCTACCTACCGGCTGCAATTCAACCGCAACTTCAGTTTCGCCGCCGCGGAGGCCCTGGCGCCCTACTTGCAAGAGCTGGGGATCACCGACATTTATGCCTCTCCCCTTCTCCAGGCCAGCCGGGGAAGCCTGCACGGGTACTCGGTAACCAACCCCATGGAGTTTAGCCGGGAACTCGGCTCCCCCCGGGCCTTCGATAACCTGGCCCAGACCCTGAAAAACCGGGGGATGGGGCTGCTGTTCGATATCGTCCCCAATCACATGGCCTTGAGCCCTGATAATCCCTGGTGGATGGAGGTCCTGGAAAACGGGCAGGGTTCGCCGTACGCCATCTTTTTCGATATCGACTGGCATTCCCCCAACCGCCTCCTGGAGGGCAAGCTGTTGCTCCCCATCCTGGGACGGCCCTACGGCCAAACCCTGGAGGACCAGGAACTCCAACTCACCCTGGAGGCGGGCGGGTTTTTCATCAATTATTACGAGCACAAGTTTCCCCTGGCCCCCAGGACCTACCACCGGATCCTGGCTCCCGTGCTGGAGCGGCTGGCGCAGGATCTGGGCGAAGAGAATCCGGCCACCATCGCTCTGATGGGCATCGTCAGCCTGATCGCCAACCTGCCCCCCCGCAACCTCACCAGCGCCAAGAAGGTCAAAGACCGGCAGCGGGACAAAGAGATCATCAAGAAGAACCTCTGGTTTCTCTACCAGGGGTCCCCGGAGGTGAAGAAGGTTTTGGAGGACACCATCGAGACCTTCAACGGCCGGAAGGGAGAACCGGACACCTTTGACTCCATGGACCAGCTTCTGCAACGGCAGCATTACCGCCTGGCCTTCTGGCAGGTAGCCCTGGAGATGATCAACTACCGGCGCTTTTTCAGCATCAACGATTTGATCGGTATCCGCATCGAAGACCCGCAGGTGTTCGAAGCCTTCAAGCACGGCCTGCTCTTCAAACTGGTGGATGAAGGGAAGGTTTCGGGACTGAGGATCGACCACATCGACGGCCTCTACGATCCCCTGGAGTACCTCCAGCGCCTCCAATCCCGTTTCTCCCCGCCGGAAAAAGCCCAGCCCGGAAGGCCTCCGGCCTTTTATATCGTCGTGGAGAAGATCCTGGCCCCAGGGGAAACCTTGCCCAAGTCCTGGCCGGTGGACGGCACCACCGGCTATGATTTCTTAAACCTGGTCAACGGAGTCTTCATCGAGAAGCAGGGGTTTCAGGAGCTGCAAAGGATTTATGCCGGATTTGTCGAGACCACGGTGGACCTGCCGGAGTTGATCGCCGACAAAAAGAGGCTCATTCTGGGGGCCATGTTCGGCGGGGAAGTGGAGAACCATGTCTCCTATCTGAGCTTGATGGCGAAATACGACCGGCAGGCCCGGGACATTTCCCGGCTGGACCTGAGGGAAGTTCTGGTGGAAGTAATGGCCGCGCTCCCCATCTACCGCACCTATATCCGCAGCCTTAAAGTCCAGCCCCGGGACCTGGCATATCTGGAGCGGACCTTCGCAGAGGTCCGCCGGCGCCATCCCCACCTGAACCGGTTGGCCCTCGACTTCCTGGAGCGGGTGCTCTCCCTGGATTTCCCTCCCTATCTGACGGAGGAGCAGAAACGGGACTGGCTCATTTTCGTCATGAATTTACAGCAGTTCACCGGCCCCATTATGGCCAAGGGATTTGAAGATACGCTCTTATATATTTATAACCCCTTGATCTCCTTAAACGAAGTTGGGGGGAGCTTCGGCGCCGCGACCGCGGCGGACTTTCACCGGTTTAACCGGCAGAGGCAAGAGGCCTCCCCCCACACCCTGAACGCCACCTCCACCCATGACACCAAAAGGAGTGAAGACGTCCGGGCCCGCCTCAACGTCCTTTCCGAGATTCCCGGGGAGTGGGAGGCCTGCCTTAAGCGGTGGAGCGGCCTGAACCTGGCCAGAAAAGCTGAGGTGAACGGCAACCCGGTGCCGGACCGGAATCAGGAGATTTTTCTCTACCAGACCATGCTGGGGGCCTGGCCGCTGGACCCGGCGGAGATCCCGGCGTTTAAGGAGCGGCTCAAGAGTTACCTGATTAAGGCGGCCCGGGAGGCCATGGTGCACACCCGCTGGGTCTCCCCCCAGGTGGAGCACGAGAATGGGCTGCTGGCCTTTGTGGACCGGATTTTGGAGGAGTCGGGGAATCAGGAATTCCTGACGGATTTCCTCAAAATGCAATCCCGCCTGGCTTACTATGGAGCCTTGAACTCGTTATCCCAGGTGCTGCTGAAGGCCGCCTCGCCCGGGGTGCCGGATTTTTACCAGGGGACGGAACTATGGGACTTTAGCCTGGTGGACCCCGACAATCGGCGCCCGGTGGATTTCGCTAAACGAGTTCAATTTCTCGAAGAGCTGACAGCGGCAAGAGGGGAGGGGACGGGAGTCCCTGATTTCCCAGATGCTTTCCCACTGGGAAGACGGCCGGCTTAAACTTTATATTATTTATCGGGCCCTCAACTTTCGTAAGGACTCCCCGGACCTTTTCCGGCAGGGGGACTATCTGCCTCTGGCGGCCCAGGGAGATCGAGGCAAAAACTTGCTGGCCTTTGCCCGCAAGCAGGAAAACCACTGGGTTGTGGCAGCAGCCGCCAGGTTTTATACCCAACTGGCCTCGCCGGGACGGCCTCCCATCGGTGGGGAAGCATGGGGGGAAAGTGTGCTGGTGCTGCCTCCGGAAGCCCCGAGGCAATGGGTGGACATTTTAACCGGCAAAACCTATGACGCCGAGGAAATCCGCAACCTCCCCGACCCTTCCCCTCCACCGCATCTTCCAACACCTGCCGTTGGCTTTCCTTGCGGGCTCTCCTAGGAGCTGAGGGCCCCTTCCAAGAGAATGCCACAAGGCTCTGAGAGACAGCTATGGTATGCATATAGGCACGCCAAAAGCAGGGTGGGAAAGTGTGGAGATATAGCAGTACTCACCGCTTCCCGATAGCGGCTTTGCCGAGAAGCTCCGTCAGGAGCACCGGCCGCTTCCGGACTCTTGATTATCCATTTAAATAATTATTCTTCCAAAGGGGGTTTTAGGTACTCCTTATCTATTAGCATGATTTTGATTACATTCCATGACAGTTTCAACAGCTTTTATGGCGGCCCTTGGTCGCCCCAATTTGAGGGGTGACTCCTGCCATTAATTCTTTTTTATGTATTCGAGCACCGCACCGACAGATCCTGGCTCATCGCGGCTATAGGTTACTTTTTCAGATATCATCTCCCCATCCCTGCTGATCTCTAAAATCAACGCTTTGTTCGGAGTCTTAACAACAAATCTTCGTTTATCTAACTTAACGCTAAATTCTGTTGTTTTGGTTTCTCCCATGCTGAACCATTCCGTTAAAATATCGCCTTCCAGTTCCATGTACATTTTCATGGTTGGCTCATCCATATAAACCCATCTGCTGCCATTTAAGCGGGATAAAAAGGTCCGAAACTCGGGATCAGTTTGGGCCGGAACTATCGCGACAAATCCCAGGATAAAAATAAGCAGTAAAGCTCCCGCCATTACAGCTTTCCGTTTCATGGCTTATTCCTCCAAAGGGTTTATTCCTTGCGATCTTCCCTTTTTCCTCCCGGCTTCCACTTGCGTCCGAGATGTTGTAATTATCACTTAACTCCAAAGCTCCGGCGCATTGAAGAACGACGTATGCTCTCATCAATATTCAATCCCAGACCTCGTTGCCCGGGGAAATTTCCCGAAAGTTTCTGTTCTCGAAGCCGATTCCTTTAGACGATGGCATGATAGCATTAATTTACATGAATTTCTCAACCAATAAGTCGGAAAAGAGGGTTTTTTTCATAAAATATTGCATACCTAGCCCTCAGAATCCGGATACCTCAAGCCTATGTAGATTAAGAACCCCAGGCCAGCACCGCCCGGAAGTGATGAAACAGGAAGAACGCAGTGTAAATTTGCTGGTCCCTATTTCTTGCCGTAGGGCGGGAAAGCGAAGCGCATCCCGCCTTCAGTAGCCGTAGTGGGGAAAGTAAAACCAATCCCCCCTTGGGCAATTGTGTTAAGTTTAGCGTATGCGGTGGAAAGCGGCATTTATAACCTTGAATGGGCGGCAGATGATAACGTTCTAAGTATAGAGATGGAATAATGCTAATGGCGGGATGCGCTTCGCTTTCCCGCCCTACGGGCTCTGGGCAGTGCCCACCCTACATCAACTGACTACACAGGCCGGAGGCCCATGCTACCAAGGCAGGTAGCATAGGCGTCCCGCAGGTGTAATCATCCAGGGAGGCGAAACTTGAGTTAATAACCGTTTTTGGTTTTTGGATTTGGAAAAAAAGGGGCCGCGCCGGGCTTAAAGCCGGGGCGGCCCCAATTTTTGGCTGATTGCCTGCCTCAGCCGAGTTTACAGACTCCGGCCCGGCATTTTTTCTCCCGGATGTGTTCCTCGAATTCATCCCGGAAGTTCTTGAAGGCGCTCATCATGGGTTGCGCCGCGGTCTGCCCCAGGGGACAGAAGGAGGAGTCGGCCAGGACGCCGGCCAGCCGCTCCATCAGGTCCAGGTCCGCCATGGTGCCGCGGCCCTGGGTGATGCGGGTCATGGTCTCCAGGATGCGGGGGGTGCCTTCCCGGCAGGGGGTGCATTGGCCGCAGGACTCGTGGCGGAAGAATTGGGCTACGGAGCGGATAAAATCGACCACGCAGACACTCTGGTCCATCACCAGCATGGTCCCGGAGCCCAGGGCGCCGCCCGCCTTGGCCATGGAGCCGTAGTCCATGGGGGTGTCCAGGGCGAGGGCGGTGACGAGGCCCGCCGAGGCGCCGCCCGTCTGGCACATCTTGAACTGGCGGCCGGGGTGCAGCCCGCCGCCGTAGGTATCGATGAGTTCCCGCAGGGTCAAGCCCGCCGGCGCTTCCACGATTTGCGGGGTCCGCACCTGGCCGATAATCTGGTAGATCTTGGGGCCGCTGGTATCGGCGGTGCCCAGGGATTTATACCAGGCCCCGCCCTTGCTGAGGATGGCCGGGACGCTGGCCAGAGTCTCCACGTTATTGACGATGGTGGGTTTGTGCCACAGGCCGGCCACCCCGGGGAAAGGCGGTTTCATGCGGGGATAGCCGCGCTTGCCCTCGATGGATTCGATCAGGGCGGTCTCCTCGCCGCAGATGTAGCAGCCGGATCCGGAGCGGACTTCGATGGTGAAGGAGAAGTCGCCGCCGAAGAGCTGCCGGCCCAGGAAGCCCCTGGCGGTGGCCTGCTCAATGGCCTGGTTTAGACGGGCCTGGGAGAGGTAATATTCCCCCCGGACATAGATGAATCCCTGGGAGGCCCCCACCGCGAAGCCGGCGATGGCCATGCCCTCCAGGACCTTGTGGGGGTCGCCTTCCATGAGGTAGCGGTCCTTGATGGTGCCCGGCTCCCCTTCGTCGGCGTTGCAGATCACGTATTTGGGGGTGTCCGGCAGGGGCCGGGTGAAGGACCACTTGAGGCCGGTGGGAAAGCCGGCGCCCCCCCGCCCCCGCAGGCCGGAAGCCTTCACTTCCTCCACCACCGACTCCGGGGTCATGGTGGTCACCACTTTCTTCAGGGTCTCATAGCCGCCCTGGGCCAGGTAATCCTCGATCCGGGTGGGATCGATGACCCCAACGTGGTCCAGCAAGATCAGGTCGTAGGGGCTTTGCCGATATTGGCGAAAGTCCCTGGCGCTGTAAGGCAACCGCCGGTAATCGGGGACCTGGCCGGCCCGGTAGTCGGCGAGCACCTGTTTGATCTTGGCGGGGGTGAGGTTGCCGATGACCACTTCATTGATCTGCATGGCGGGGGCCACTTCACAGACCCCCAGGCAGGCCGAGAGTTCCAGGGTGAAGAGGCCGTCGCCGGTGGTTTCCCCCACCCCGACCCCCAATTCTTGCTGCAAGGCGTGCAGCATATTGCCGGCCCCGGCAATATGGCAGGGCGGGGATTCGCACATGCGGACGATGTAGCGGCCTTTGGGTTTCCAGGAGTACATGGAATAGAAGCTCATCACCCCAAAGACCTCGCTGCCCTGGATCTTCAGGCCAGCGGCGATGCGCTCCTGCACCGCGGGGGGCAGATAGCCCACCGCCTCCTGGACCTCCTGCAGGACCGGCATCAGGGCCCCGGCCTGATCCTTGTGCCGATTGATGATCTCATCCACCTGGCGGATAATTTCCGGGCTGAGGGCGGCTGCCGTTTGGCAGGCGCATCCTGATTTTTTGGTCAGCGCAGTCATGGTCGGCCTCCTCAAACTTTCTCGATCTGCACCGCACAGACCTTGTATTCCGGAATCTTGGAGACCGGATCCAGCGCGGCGTTGGTCAATTTATTGGCCGAGGCCTCGGCGAAATGGAACGGCAGGAAGATGGTGCCGGGGACGGCCTTGTCGGAGATTTGCGCCCTGGCGGTGATCTTGCCGCGGCGGGTGCGGAGGCGCACCTGCTGGCCGTCGGCAATGCCATACCGGGCCGCATCGGCCGCGGCCATTTCCACCCGGCATTCCGGCGCCTTTTCCACCAGGCCCGGGGCCCGCCGGCTCATGGTGCCGGAGTGGTATTGATACAGGAGGCGGCCGGTGGTGAGATAGAGCGGGTACTCGGCGTCGGGCATCTCCGCCGGGTCCCGGTGCTCAATGGCGAAGAACATCCCCAGGCCCCGGGAAAAGCGGTCCTTGTGGAGATAGACCGTGCCCGGATGCTCCGCATTGGGACAGGGCCACTGCAGGCCGCCGGCCTCCAGGCGTTGATAGGAAATTCCCGCATAGGAAGGGGTCACCCGGCGAATCTCTTCAAAGATTTCTTCGGGGCCGGCATACTTCATGGGGTAGCCCAGGCGCCCGGCGATCTCGCAGATGATCTGCCAATCGGGTTTGGCCTGCCCCACCGGCGAAATGGCCTGGCGCACCCGGGACACCCGGCGCTCGGTGTTGGAGAAGGTGCCGTCTTTTTCGGCAAAGGAGGCGGCGGGCAGGACCACGTCGGCCAGTTTGCCGGTCTCGGTGAGAAAGAGGTCCTGCACCACCAGGAGATCCAGGGCCTGCATGGCCTTAATGGCATGGTCGGAGTCGGGGTCGGTGAGGGCCGGGTTTTCTCCCATGATGTACAGGGCCTTGATGCCGCCCTGGGCAATGGCCGGGAGCATCTCGGTCATGGCCATCCCCGGCCAATCGGGGAGGGTGGCCACGCCCCAGGCCTCCGCCATCTTCTGGCGGTTGGCGGCGTCGGTGACCGGCTGATACCCGGAGAAGACGTTGGGCAAGCCGCCCATATCGCAGGCCCCTTGCACGTTGTTCTGGCCCCGCAGGGGGTTGACCCCTCCCCCGTGAATGCCGACATTGCCGCAGAGCATGGCCAGGTTGGCCAGGGTCTTGACGTTGTCGGTGCCCACGGTGTGCTGGGTGATCCCCATGCAATAGACGATGGAGCCGGCCCGGGCTCGGGCGTACATGCGGGCCGCGGCCGCCAGCTCCGCGGCGGGCACCCCGCAAATCCTTTCCACGTATTCCGGCGTATATTTGGCCACCGTCTCTTTCAGGGCCTCGAAGTTCTCGGTGCGTTCCGCCACATAGGTTTGGTCATAGAGCTGTTCGGCGATGATGACCTGCATCATGCCGTTGATCAGGGCGATATCGGTGCCGGGAATTTGCCGGAGCCAGAGGCGGGCGTGCCGCACCAGGCCGTGGCGCCGGGGGTCGATGACGATGAGGTCCTTA
Source organism: uncultured delta proteobacterium (assembly GCA_963808395.1). Taxonomy (GTDB): domain Bacteria; phylum Desulfobacterota; class Desulfobaccia; order Desulfobaccales; family 0-14-0-80-60-11; genus JAPLJC01. The sequence continues at coordinate 156,455 of CAWEFJ010000011.1, forward strand.
TTTTTCAGACGTGCCGCCCGCTTGATGCGGGCCGCAATCACCGGGTGATTTTCATTGGTGTTGGAGCCGATCACCAGGATGCAATCGGCATCCTCCAATTCGGCGATGGAATTGGTCATGGCTCCGGAACCGAAGGACGCGGCCAGCCCGGCCACGGTGGAGCTGTGTCAGAGGCGGGCGCAGTGATCCACGTGGTTGGTGCCGATCACGGCGCGCAGCAGTTTTTGCATCAGGTAATTTTCTTCGTTGGTGGTGCGGGCCGAACACCAGCCGCCAATCTTTTCGGGGCCGTGTTTTTCCTTCACCTCCCGGAGGCGGCGGGCCACGAAATCCAGGGCCTCGTCCCAGGTGGCCTCTTGCAGCTCGCCGTTCTTCTCCTGGCGGAGGAGCGGGGTCTTGAGGCGATCGGCATGCTGGACGAACCCCATGCCGAACCGCCCCTTGACGCACAGCCGGCCGTCGTTGGGCTGGGCATGGGCGCCGGTCACCTTGATGAGGTGGCCGCCCTTGACGTGGAGATCCATCTGGCAGCCCACCCCGCAGTAGGGGCAGGTGGTGCGGACCCGGCGGCGTTCCCAACTGCGGCCCTGATGCATGGCGTTCTTGTCCAGCAGGGCCCCCACCGGGCAGGATTGCACGCATTCGCCGCAAAAGACGCAGTCGGAATCGATATAAGGGTAATCGGCCTTGGCCACGATCTTGTTGTGGGAACCGCGGTAGCCGATGCTGATGGCCAGGTTCACCTGCCGTTCATTGCAGCCCCGGACGCAGCGGCCGCACATGATGCACTTGGAAAAATCCCGGACGATCATGCTGTTGTCGTCTTCGTAATAGTATTGGGTGTCCGGGGGATTGGCAAAGCTGGGGGTGGGCACCTCATAACGATAGGCCAGGGCCTGCAATTCGCACTCGCTGTTGGCCTCGCAGATCAGGCAGTTATGGTTGCCGGAGCCCAGCAGCAGTTCCAGGACCATTTTGCGGGAGGCGTCGATCCTGGCCGACTCGGTCTTAATCACCATCCCGGGGGCGGCCACGGTGGCGCAGGCGGGCAACAGGGTGCGGGCCCCTTCCACCTCCACCATGCACATCCGGCATGACCCGGTGGGGGTGGTATCTCTCAGAAAGCAGAGGGTGGGGATGGTGTAGGTTCCATGCCCCCAGGCCACTTCCAAAATGGTCTGGCCGGGCTGAAACTCCACCGTCATCCCATTAAGGTTGAGGGTTGCCTTGCTCATGCCTTGGGTACCTCCATCTTGAAGTCGGCAAACCGTGGCCTGAGCCACCGGAAACCGGAAACCGAGGGGTTAAGCCCATGTACATATTAGCACAAAGTAGGGCCTGGCAATAGGAAATTCCAGGTTTACCCGGGGAGCTGGCGCCAGCCCGCCCGGGCGTCCAGGGTGATGCTTTATATTTGCTATGACATTTAAAACTACGGCTTTTTAATCCCCCTTTGAAAAAGGGGGGCAGGGGGGATTTAAATAGCTGAAATCTAAATCCCCCTTTTCCAAGGGGGCTTTAATACCATTGGAACTTAGGTTTTCTTGATCCAATGCCAAGCTGTACGGCCAAAGGGCGGCCTGGGGCGGCCAAGGAGAAATCAGGCGGCCCCGTCACAGGCTGGAAGCCTGCGCCGCGCGCCTGGGCCCGGCGGCAGCCGCCGCGCCTCGCTAATGCAGGCAGGAGGGGATGTTTCTGGGAGAAGTCGGGGGATTCCAGGACTACCTGCTTCCCCAGGCGGGGGCCCGGGTTGATGAGGATGGGGCTCACCAGATTGGCGGTGGTTTCCGCAGGCCGCCCCGGCGGGATGGTCAGGGTGACGAAAACCTGCAGTTCTTCGGGGGCCTGGGCTTCCAGTTCCTTCAGGGTGGAATGGAGGCGCCCCAACTTAAAGCTGGCCCCCAGCCGGGAGGGTTCGGCCACCAGCAGGGCCAACTCCGGGTGCTCCAGACATTGCAAGAGGAAGAAAGGAGTGGTGTCCGGCGGGGCCAACAAGGCGTAGCGGTGAAATTCCACAAATCCCAAAAGTCCTTGGCGGAAGAAGATTATCCGGTCTTCCGGAACCTGGATGGCGCCTAATCTGCTGCGATCGAGGCGCAACCGGGGAACCTGGGGCGGGGAGGGGGGCAGGGGCCCGGCAGCCGGGAGATCGCGGCCCAGCAACTGTTGCAAGGCCTGCAGGTCGCTGAAGACGAAGGCGGCAGCCTGGCGGTTCTCCTGGAGAAGCCGCTGGAAAATCTCATCCCGCAGGACCACCACACCCGCGGGGGCCTCAATCCCCAGACGGACTTGCTTGCCCCGGAGTTCCAGGACCACCACCCGGACCTCGTCCCCGATGGTGACCCCTTCGCCAATCTTGCGAGTAAGTATCAGCAAACTTTCCTTCCGATCCCCAGCCATGACCGGGGAAAACCGGGACCGCGGCCGGCCTGAGCCAGATCTGCGGCGCCCGGATTCCGGTGGCGCGGGGCTCCAAGCCGGGAGGATTTTCGTGCCGCAATAAACTTCCAGGGCAATCTCTGATTCATTATCGGCGTATCCTGAAAATGTATAAAATTTCATGTTAGCCGTGCTAATAATTTACCGGGTCCTCGGCAACGGCCCTCATGATTATACCAGGTATTAAAAGCCTCGCTTCCTGTGGCCGCGGCGGCAGCCGCTTCCCTGCCCAGCCATTTGACAAAGCCACTATCCGTACCTAATTTTAATGCAATTTTATTGCCATTTTTAATGCAATTTCCCTGCCAGTTTTCCCTGGCAGGAGTGACGGAAAATAAGGAGCCGGAGGCTCGCCGCGGCCCCGGGGCGACAGGGTGGCCGGGTTTTTTCCCCCCCTGAATAAAGGGAGCAGCCGGGATTAATTCCGCTGCTCTCCCGAAAGGCAGGAAACCCATGGCAAAATGGCTAATCAACACCTCTCATAGTGCGGCAGTCTTCTCGGTGCGCCACCTGATGGTGACCTGGGTGGTGGGTATGTTCCCCAAAATTAGCGGCAGCCTCGATTTTGATCCGCTTGAGGTCGCGGGCTCCGCGGTGGCGGTGGAAATAGAGACCGCGTCCTTATGCACCGGGGTGGAGCGGCGGGACGAGCATCTGAAGAGTGCCGATTTCTTTGACGCGGCGCAATACCCCACCATCACCTTCAAGAGCACCCGGGTGGAGGCGGCGGGACTGGACCAGGCCTGGGTCCACGGGGACCTGACCCTGCGCGGCGTGACCCGCCCGGTGATGTTGGACGTTCACTGGGCCGGGCCGGCGTACCTGGAGGATCAGGGCGCCATCTACACCAGCTTCGGCTTTCAGGCCCAGGCCAGGCTCAACCGCGAGGATTTCGGCATGACCTATAACGTCGAGCTGGAACACGGAGGGGTCGGGGTGGGCAGGCAGGTCTATCTCAGCCTGAATTGCGAAATGGATTTGGCTGAGGTCGGAGGAGTGACCGCCGCCCTGGCGGCCAGGACCAGCCCGCTCCTGAGGCGTAGCTTGGGCCGGCGCCGCCCGGCTGGATAACCGGCGATTCGGCAGGAGCGCCAAAGAGTCCCACTTATTATCTTTATTTATTGCCAGGACTCGATAACCGCATAATTCCCTGGGAATCACCGCCGCCAGGCCAGGAACCGGGTAAACAGCCACTTGACCAGGGGGGTCAGCCTGGTCCGGTTGTAGAGGTCGCCGGTCTGCCGGATGGCCTCCGCCTGGGTGGGATAGGGATGGATGACCGCGGCCAGGGTTCCCAGGCCGATGTTGCCCACCATGGCCGCGGTGATCTCGCTGATCATCTCCCCGGCATGCCGGGCCACAATGGTGGCGCCCAGGATCTGGTCGGCGCCCTTTTTGACGTGAATCTTCACGAACCCCTCTGTCTTCTCCGTCCAAGATGGCCCGGTCCACCTCGCTCAAAGGTTTGATGAAGGTCGTGACCGGGGTCCCCCGCTTTTCCGCCTCTGCTTCATTCAAGCCCACGTGGGCCACTTCCGGGTCGGTGTAGGTGCACCAGGGAATGGTCAGGGCGCTCAGCTTCTTGCGCCCAAAGAACAGGGCGTTCTGGATGACGATCCGCGCCGAGAAGTCGGCCAGATGGGTGAACTGGTAGGGCAGACAGATGTCGCCCGCGGCAAAGATATGGGGATTGGTGGTTTGCAGCCGGTCATTGACTATGCACGCCCCTGCCTTTCCCGGCTTCATAGCTGACGCCGGCGGCTTCCAGGTTGAGGCCTTCGACGTTGGGGGCCCGGCCGGCGCCGATGAGAATCTCGTCAACCTCGATTTCTCCCGGTTGGCCCTCGCTTTCATACTGGACCAGCTTGCCGCGGTCGGTCTTGGTTACCTGGAGAGGCCTGGCATTGAGGATCAGGGCGATGCCTTCCTTTTGGAAGGTCTGCTGGATGAGTGCCGCGGCGTCCGCATCTTCTTTATTCATGATGCGGTGATATTTGTGCAGCAGGGTCACCCGGCAGCCCAGGCGTTGGAAGGCCTGGGCAAATTCGCAGCCCAGGGGCCCGCCACCCATCACCAGAAGACGCGCCGGGCGCTCGGTTAAAGAGAAGACCGTCTCGTTGGTCAGATAACCGGCTTCCGGCAATCCCGGCACCGACGGGCGCACGGCCCGGCCGCCGGTGGCGATGACCGCCTTTTTGAAGCGCAGGGTCTTGCCTCCCACCTCCACGCTATCCGGGCCGGAAAACCTGGCCTCGCCCAGGAAGACGTCCACCCCCAAATCCCGGAAGCGCTGGGCCGAATCGTGGTGGCTGATCTCCGCCCGCAGGCGCCGCATGCGCTCCATGACCGCGGCAAAGTCCACTTCGGCCGCGCCCGGGATCTTTAAGCCAAACAGGCCGGCATCCCGGAGGTCGGCATAAACTCTGGAGGAGCGGATAATGGCCTTGGACGGCACGCAGCCGAATTGAGGCAATCCCCTCCCAAAAGATGGCGCTCCACCAGGGCCACCTTGGCGCCCAGCCCCGCGGCGCCGGCCGCGCTTACCAATCCCGCGGTGCCCCCGCCGATGACCACCAGATTGTAACGGGGTTGAGGCTCGGGATTCACCCAGTCCGGCGGCCGCACATTGGCCACCAGGGCTTCATTATAGGTGTCCAGGGGGCTGACCCCTGCCGCAATAGCTTCAGTTGGCTTCAATACCTTTTAACCCGGTATCTGCGTAGGTGATTTGAGGAGCGCTTCCGGCTCACTTCTCTTGGAGAAAACAGGTGGAGATACTGGCCGTAGCCTTCCTTCTCCAGGTCCTCCTTGGGAATGAAGCGCAAGGCCGCGGAGTCCATGCAATAGCGCAGGCCGGTGGGCGGCGGCCCGTCATCAAAGAGGTCCCCCAGATGGGAGTCGGCGTGTTTGCTGCGCACCTCGGTGCGCACCGAGAGCAACCTCGCTTTTTCCGCTCCACGATATTGGCGGGTTCCAGGGGCTTGGTGAAGCTGGGCCAGCCGGTGCCGGAGTCGAATTTGTCCTTGGAGCTGAACAGCGGCTCGCCGGAGACGATGTCCACGTAGATGCCTTCCCGATGGTTGTCCCAATATTCATTGTGGAAGGGCCGGCTCGGTGCCCCCCTCCTGGGTCACCTGGTACTGCAACGGGGTCAACTTCTTCCGCAGGACTTCATCACTGGGTTTGATAAAATTGTCGCCGGGAGGATCGGGCGCGGCCGCGGGCCTGCCGCCCCAGACCTTTTGCAAAAACTGGTCACGGCCGGAATTCCAGCGGTAATACTTATAGCGCACCGGATTCTTATGGGCATAATCCTGGTGGTAATCCTCCGCCGGGTAGAAATTGGTGAACTGGATGATCTCCGTGACGATGGGTTTCTTAAAAACTCCGGAACCGGCCAGCTTCTTTTTGGATTCCTCCGCCAGGCGCCTCTGCTCCTCGTCGTGGTAGTAGATGACCGAGCGGTACTGGGGCCCCCGGTCCACAAATTGGCCGCCGGGATCGGTGGGATCGATATGCCGCCAGAAGTAGTCCAGCAGTTCCGGATAAGAGACCTTTTGGGGATCGTAGAATACCTGGACCGCCTCCACGTAGCCCTTTTCGGCGTAGTTTTCATAGTTGGGATGGTCGCCGCGGCCGCCGGCATAGCCGGAGACCACCTTCACCACCCCCGGGGCCTTCCTGAAGTCCGATTCCGTGCACCAGAAACAGCCGCCGGCCAAGGTGGCCACCGGCAGAGGTTGCTTTTCATTCATCGCGCTCCCCTGTGTCTGCCCTTTTTGGGGTTCGGCCCTGGCCGGCCGCGGCGCCGCCAGCAGGATTGCCAGGGCCAGTAATAATGGGAACATCGGTGCGGTTTTTATGATTTTTCCAGCCTTTTTCAAACTAACCCGGAGCCGCCAAACCCTTATTCGCCGGGGTGGACAGGTGAGGCCCAATCACCGAGAGCGCCTGGAGATGGGGTTCTCGAGATTTACCATATATTAAATAGTTAATCCGAATTTACGGAAAGTCAAGAAACCCGGGAAGTGGGGTTCACTGGCTTCGGGACCCGCCTCGCCTCAGGCGCCGTTGAGACGCCTGCTTGAAAATCGCGCCGATTCTGGATAAAATTAAGTATGCATTCTGCTTTGGCCCCGGGGGTCGAATCCCCCGATCTCCTGACGGCGTTTGCCCGGGAACCCAGCCAGGTCTATCTGCAAGGTCTAACCCCCGCCTGCGGCGCCTACCTTCTGGCCAGCCTTTTCCGGCGACTGGGGCGGCCTTTCCTCCTGGTGACCCCCAACGGTGAGGGCCATGAGACCTTTATGAAGGACCTGGCCTTCTTCCTGGGAAACCCGGCGGACCAGGCCGGCGGCGCCCGGCCCCTCTTCCTGTTTCCGGGCCACGAAGTCCTGCCCTTCCGGGAGCTGAGCTTCGATTCCGAGGTGAGCTGCGCCAGGATGGCCGCGGCTTATGTGGCCCTGACCGCGACGTCCCCTTTTCTCATGGTGGCCCCGGCCCTGGCCCTGCGCCAGAAGCTCCCCCGGCCCAGCGGCTGCGGGATTTGCTGGCCTACGTGCTGCCCGGCGAGACCCTGAGCCGCCCGGAATTTCTCCAGAGCCTGCTGGACGGCGGCTATGCCCGCCGTCCGGTGGTGGAGGAGAAGGGCGAGTTCAGCGTCCGGGGCGGCATCATCGACCTGTTCCCGCCCCTCTATGAGCAGCCGGTGCGCCTGGAGTTCTGGGGGGACGAAGTGGAGTCCATCCGGCGCTTTGACCCGGCCAGCCAGCGGTCCCTGGGCCAGCTTCCGGAGCTGGTGGTGCTGCCCGCCAGCGAGGTGGTGCTGGACGGCGCGGCCCGGGAACACGCCCTGGCCCGGCGCAAACGCCGCCAGGACCCCCAGTTCTGGGAAAACGTCCGGGAAGGCCGCCACTTTCCCCGCATCGAGCGCCATCTGGAGGAATTTTACCCGCAGCCCCAGACCTTGTGGGAGATGCTGCCGCCGGAGACCGTGGTGGTGGTCTGGGACCCCCTTAACCTGGAGCGGGAGCTGAGGAAGATGGCGGAGGACACGGCCCATGAACCCCAGGGCTGGCTGGACCAAATTCCCTGGGAGGACCGCCTGGGCCGGTTCAGCACCGTCTTCTGCCCGCTGTTGCCCTGGGGCCATCCCCATCCGGAGCGCGACCTCCATTTCCAGGTGGAGCGAAACGACGGCCTGGCCCAGGAGTTGTCCGCGGCCGCGGCCGAAGCCGGGCGGCTGGTGCCGGCCCTGGCAGCCCGCCTGGAAGAGTGGCGCCGGGGTGGGTTTCAGGTCCTGCTGGCGTGCAAGAGCCGTCATCGGGGGGAGCGGCTGGCCCGGCTCCTCCAGGAAGAGGGCCTGGAGGCGCCGCTCAACCTTACTCCCACCTGGGAGCCGGGCAGCCGGGTGGAACTCACCGTAGGTGAACTCTCCGGGGGATTCCGGCTCCTTTCCCAGGGACTCATCGTCCTCACCGAAGACGAGGCCCTGGGGTTCCGCCCCGAAGGGCGGCGCCGCAAAGAGGGCCGCGCCTCCCAGGCCCTCACCTCCCTGGCCGACCTCCAGGAAGGAGATTACATCGTGCACCTGGAGCACGGGATCGGCATCTACCGGGGGCTGGTGAAACTCTCCGTGGGACTCCAGGCCAATGATTTCCTGGAGCTGGAATACCAGAACGGCGACCGCCTCTACCTGCCGGTGGACCGCCTCCATCTGGTGCAGAAATACCTGGGGGTGGAGGGGGCGGCGCCCCGGGTGGAGCGTCTGGGGGGCAAGTCCTGGGAGCGCACCAAGAAGCGGGTCAAGAAGGCGGTGGAAAAAATCGCCCGGGAACTGGTGGAGCTCTATGCCTTGCGCCGGGTCTTGCCGGGGCACCAGTTTTCGCCCCCGGACCCGGTATTCCGGGAGTTCGAGGCCACCTTCGAATTTGCCGAGACCCCGGACCAGGAAGAGGCCATCCAGGAAGTCCTGGCGGATCTGGCCTCGGATAAACCCATGGACCGGCTCATCTGCGGCGACGTGGGCTACGGCAAGACCGAGGTGGCGGTGCGGGCCGCCTTCAAGGCGGCCATGGACGGCAAGCAGGTGGCCATGCTGGTGCCCACCACGGTGCTGGCGGAGCAGCATTACGAAACCTTCAGCCGGCGGCTGGCTCACTATCCTCTGGAGGTGCGGGTCCTGAGCCGCTTCAAAGCGCCGGCGGCGCAACGGCAGACCCTGGCGGAGCTGGCCCGGGGCCAGGTGGACATCGTCATCGGCACCCACCGGCTGCTGTCCAGGGACGTGGCCTTCAAGGATTTGGGGCTGGTCATCATCGATGAGGAGCAGCGTTTCGGGGTGAAGCACAAGGAGAGACTGAAGGACTGGCGCCGCACCGTGGACGTGCTGACCCTGACCGCCACCCCCATTCCCCGGACCCTGCAATTGTCCCTGACGGGCATGCGGGATCTGAGCATGATCGACACCCCGCCGGAGGACCGCCTGGCGGTGCGCACCTACTTGTGCCGCCCGGAGCGGGCCGTAATCCAGGCGGCCATCCGCCGGGAACTGGCCCGGGGCGGGCAGGTCTTTTTCGTGCACAACCGGGTGCGAACCCTGGCCAGTGGACCCGCCAGGTCCAGGAGATGGTGCCCGAGGCCCGGGTGGCCATGGCCCATGGCCAGATGCCGGAGAGGGAGCTGGAAAAGGTAATGCTGCGCTTCTGGCGCAAGGAAGTGGACGTGCTGGTGTGCACCGCCATCATCGAAGCCGGGCCTGGACATCCCCGCGGCCAACACCATCATCATCAACCGGGCCCATACCCTGGGGCTGGCGCAGCTCTACCAGCTGCGGGGCCGGGTGGGCCGCAGCCAGTCGCAGGCCTATGCCTACCTGCTGGTGCCCGATGAGGCGGCCCTCTCCGACGAGGCCCAAAAACGTCTGAAGGCCTTGATGGAATTTACCGAGCTGGGGTCCGGTTTCAAGATCGCCATGCACGACCTGCAGATCCGGGGGGCCGGCAATCTCCTGGGCCAGGCCCAATCCGGCCAGGTGGCGGAAGTCGGGTATGAGCTTTACCTGCAGCTCCTGGAGCAGGCTATTCGGGAGTTCAAGGGCGAGCCGGAGGACCTGGCCCCGGACCCGGAGATCCGCCTGCCCCTGGCCGCCTACCTGCCCGAAGATTACGTGCCCGATGTGCAGCAGCGCCTGGCTCTCTACCGGCGGCTCTCCGGCCGCTTGACCCCGGAGATGGTGCAAGAACTGGAAGAGGAATTCCAGGATCGCTTCGGACCGCTGCCCCCGGAGGGGCGCAATCTCCTGGAGGTGGTCCGCCTCAAGCATCGCTTGCGGCAGTTGGGCCTCAAGCGTCTGGAGGTGCAGGACAGCTTTGTGCGGCTGCAGTTTGCCCAGCCGGAGCGCCTGGACCTGCCGCGCCTGGTGGGCCTGCTGAAAAGCCAGCCGGATACCTTTCGCCTTTTTCAGGATCAAACCTTACGGGTGCGGCTGCCGCAAGACGGCCCCTACATGAGGCGTTTGCAAAACTGCTTGAAAGAAGTGGAGACATTTGTTAATGCAGAAGAGGAGAGGTAGAAAAACCATGAAGAGAATTTCCAGAGGGCTGCTGAGCTTGGCCCTGATCAGTCTGCTGGCGGGGTTATCTGCCAGGAGCGGCTCCGCTAAAGTGGTGGATCGGATTGTGGCCGAAGTCAATGATGAAGTCATCACCATGTCGGAGCTGCAAAGGGCCTCCAGGTCCATCGAGGCCCAGCAGGGTATTTCTCCCAAGGGCAAAGAAGACAAGGAAATCGAACACCAAATGCTGGAGAGCCTCATTGACCGGAAGCTGGCCAAGGCCGAGGCCAAACGCCGGGGAATCAAAATCGACGATAAGGAACTGAATGCGGCCCTGGAAAACTTTAAGAAACGCAATCATCTGACGGACGAGGCGTCCTTGAATGCGGCTCTGGCCAAGGCCGGCCTCACCCTTACAAGAGCTCAAGCAAAATATCGCCGACCAGATGATCCAGGAGCGCCTATTGGTCATGGCGGTGGGCCTCAAGTCCGTGGTCAGTGAGGCGCAGGTGCGCCAGGCTTACGAGCAAAAATATAAGGCAGGCGGCCCCCAAATGCACCTGTGCGCCATCAAGATAGATATACCGCCGGGCGCCACCGCAGCCCAGCAAGAAGAGATAAAAAGGCAAGCGGAAACCATTGTCAAGGAAGTCGCAGAAGGCGCCACTTTTCCGGAAGTCGCCAAGAAATACTCCCTGCCGGAAACCGACGTCGGTTTCGTTTCTGAAAGCGACCTGGAGCCCCAGCTGGTGCAATTTCTGGGGCGGTTAAAGCCCAAAGAGGTGGCTCCGGTTATGACTCCGCAGGGGCTTCAACTGATTCAGATGCTGGAACGCCGGAGCGGTCAGGCCCGGTCCTACGAGGAGGTGGCTCCGGAGATTCGCCGCATCCTGACTCAGCAGGAGATGGAGAAGCAATTTTCCGTATGGGTCAAAACCCTCCGGGAAAATGCCCATATCAAGATCATGCTGTGAGACGCCGGGCGACAGGCGAGCCCCCAGGGCGGCGTCTCCTGATTAATCAGACAATTAAATCGGGGGAATTTAACCTCCCGGACTATAGAATCTTAGCCGATTGTAGGTTAGGATAATGAAGCGCGCCACTACTGGGGCGGGTTTGAAACCCGCCCCTGCTTGCTTTCACCGGTATTCCCGGCGCAGTTGGGGATGGTCGCATGTCCAAGAAAACTTCGCCCCCGGTAACCGATATCGCCAATCTGGCCCAGCATCTCGGGGAAACCGTGACCCTCCGGGGTTGGGTTTACCATCTGCGCTCCAGCGGCAAGGTGCGCTTTCTGGTGATGCGGGACGGCGCCGGGTTGGCCCAGGGGGTGCTGGTTAAGGGGAACCTGCCGGAGGAGGACTTTCAGCAGTTCGAGCGCCTCACCCTGGAGTCTTCCCTGATCCTGGAGGGCCAGGTGAAGGCCGAACCCCGGGCCCCCGGGGGCTATGAACTGGAAGTCACCCGATTGCGCCCGCTGAAGATCGCTCCGGAGTATCCCATCTCGCCGAAGGAGCACGGGGTGGGGTTCCTGATGGACTGGCGCCACCTCTGGCTCAGATCCCCCCGGCAGCAGGCCATCCTGCGGGTCCGGGACGAGGTCTGCCGGGCCTGCCGCGATTTTTTCCATGAGCGGGGTTTCGTCCTGGTAGATACCCCTATCCTGACGCCCACCTCCTGTGAGGGGACCACCAGCCTGTTCGAGACCAACTACCTGGACCGGGGCAAGGCCTACCTCTCCCAGAGCGGCCAGCTCTACCTGGAGGCTGCGGCCATGGCCCTGGGCCGGGTCTATTGTTTCGGGCCCACCTTCCGGGCGGAGAAATCCAAGACCAGGCGCCACCTGACGGAGTTCTGGATGGTGGAGGCCGAGGCGGCCTTCTATACCCTGGAGGAGGTCATGGGGCTGGCGGAAGACCTGGTGCGCTTCGTGGTCCAGCGGGTGCTGGGGCGCCAGGAGGCGCAGTTGCGCCTGTTGGAGCGGGACCGCGAGCCCCTGGCGGAGGCGGCGGCCGGACCCTTTCCCCGCCTCAGCTATGGCGAGGCCCTGGAGCGCCTGAAGGCGCAGGGCAAAGAAATCCCCTGGGGGGAGGACCTGGGAGGGGAAGAAGAAACCGTGCTGTCCCAGATGTTTTCCAGGCCAGTGCTGGTGCACCGCTATCCCCGGCAGGCCAAGGCCTTTTATATGGAGCCGGACCCGGCGGACCCCGGGCTGGCCCTGTGCGTGGATATGCTGGCCCCGGAAGGCTACGGCGAGATCATTGGCGGTTCCCAGCGCATGGACGACCTGGAGACCCTGCTGTCCAGCTTGGAGGCCCATAACCTGCCCCGGGAGCCCCTGGAGTGGTACCTGGACCTGCGCCGCTTCGGCAGCGTGCCCCACGGCGGCTTCGGCCTGGGCATCGAGCGGCTGGTGGCCTGGCTATGCGGTCTGCACCACGTCCGGGAGACCATCCCTTTCCCGCGGCTCATCGACCGGTGTTACCCCTGAACCAGCTACCGAAAAGCGAAAAACGCCCTGGAAAGCGGCTCCTGGGGCCTGCAGGCCCTGGTTTTCGGCCTGGTGGCCGCGGCCATCACCAACGTTTACATCACCCAGCCGGTGCTGCCGGTGATTCCAGGCGGAATTCGGGGTCAGCCCCTCCCAGGCTTCTTATACCGTCTCGGCGGTGATCCTGGGGATCGCCCTGGCCAACCTGCCCTTCGGCTGGCTGGCGGACCGCGTCCCGGTGCGGCGCCTCATCCTGGCGGGGGGCGCGGTGGTGGCCGCCGCGGGGCTCTGCTGCGCCGCCACCCACAGCCTGCCCCTGCTGGTGGCGGCCCGCTTTCGTCCAGGGGCTGTTCGTGCCGGCCCTGACCACCTGCCTGGCGGCCTATCTCTCCGCCAACCTGCCCCTGGAAAGGCTCAACGTGGTCATGGGCGTCCTACGTCTCCGCCACCGTGGCCGGCGGCCTGGGCGGCCGCCTGTTGGGCGGCTGGCTTCATCCGCCCCTGCACTGGCGCTACGCCTTTGTCACCGCCGCCGTCCTGCTGGCCGGGGCCACCGTCATGGCGGTCTGGCGGCTGCCGGCGGGCCGGGGGCCGGAAGAGGGACGGGGCGGACGGCGAAGGCTTCCTGGCGCTGCTTAACCCAGCCGGAACTGCGCCGCATCTTTCTGGTGGCCTTCGGGGGCTTTTTCGTCTTCTCCTCGGTGTTCAACTACCTGCCGTTTTATCTTCACCGGGGCGCCGTTCCACGCCTCCACCCACCTCATCACCCTGCTGTATCTCTCCTATCTCATCGGGGATCTTTATCGGGCCGGTGGCCGGCAAGCTGAGCAACCGCATCGGCAACGGCGGCACCATGGTCCTGGGCTCCCTGATCTTCGCCCTGGCCCTCGCCCTGACCCTGATCAAATCCCTGGTGGCCATCCTGGCGGCCCTGGCCCTGGTGTGCGCCGGTTTTTTCTCCATTCATGCCGCGGCGGCGGGCTCCCTGAACCGCAAGCTCACCTCCAGCCGGGGCCGGGCCAATTCCCTGTACGTCCTGGCCTATTACCTGGGGGGGCGGCGGGCATCACCGTGAGCGGCTATGCTTACGGCCTGGCCGGCTGGCCGGGGGTGGCCGCCTTGGGGATCGCCATGCTGGCCCTGCCTTTCGCCACCGGGCTGGCGGAGCGGCGCCAGGAGCAGGGCCGGGGCTAGACGGGCTCACAATAAAGTTGAGCCTGGGAACCGGATGGGTGATAATAATTAGCAATACAATCCGAAACCAGTAGAAAACCCGTGGTCTTAGGCGGATATCACCCGGTGGCAGGATGATCAGCGGTGATATGTGAGCAATTACTATTTAACATTTTCGTTGATGCCGGGTCTAAACTAATGAAAGCCGGCGACGAGAGATCATGACTGACGCACAGCTCGTGGCCCGGGCTCAGGACGGAGACCTGCCGGCCTTCGAAGAATTGGTGAAGAAGTACCAGCGGGAGATTTACGGCCTGGCCTGCCGGATGGTGAGCGATCCGGAAGAGGCGAAGGATTTGGCGCAGCAGGCCTTTATGCAGGCCTTTATCCATATCCGGAGCTTTCGCCAGGATGCCCAGTTCCGCACCTGGCTGTTCCGGATCGCCATCAACCAGTGCTACAACTTTTTGAAAAGCCGGAAAAAGTTTGGGGATCCGGTGGATTGTGACGAAGTGGCGCTGGTGGGGGAGGATGACTCCCCGGAAGAGGAGTTGGTATCCAGGGATGAGCGCCAGCGGGTTTACGCCGCCCTGGAAAAGCTGCCCCCCAAACAGCAGGCGGTGCTCACCCTGAAGGTGGAACAGGGCCTCTCCTACCAGGAGATCAGCGAGGTCCTGGGAGGAACCCCGGGCGCCGCCCGGGTGAATTACTGCCAGGCGTTGAAGACCTTGAAGAAATATCTGAAGAGCGAGGAAGAAGATGAAGTGGCAATGCGCCCTTCTCCAGCGGTGGCTGCCCGAGTATCCCGACGGTGACCTGCCCGCCTTTTGGCGGAGGCGGCTCAAGGCCCACGTGGAGCGGTGCCCCGCCTGCCGCCAGGAGCTGGCGGCCCTGAAGGAAGTGGCCGCAGGCCATCCGGACCGCTCCGGTGGCCGATCCGGGCCCGGAGTTCTGGAGCGAGTTTTCCCGGGAGATGCACCTGAAGCTGGTCCAGGCCGCCCAGGAAGGGAGATGGCCCCGGCCCGGTCCTCCTGGTGGGGCAGGATTCCCTATCTGGTGGGGGCCTCGGCCCTGGCGGCCCTGCTCCTCTGGGTGGCCGTCGGCTATCTAGACCTCCCGGCAGGCCGGCCCGGGCCAGGCGCCCCAGATCGGCCCAACCAGCCCAACAAAAGGGCGCCAACCCGGAGAAATGGCGGCTGGCTCCCCAGGCCTCCGGCCGGCGAGGAACCCAATAGATTTCGTCTATGTGTCCAAGAACCACGGCGAGGAGGCGCCTCCGGAAGAAGATCTGGGGGACGACCTGGACTCGACCCTGAGCCGGGATGACGCCCCAGCAAAAGGAAGCCTTCCTGAAAAAGTTAAGCCAGCAGCAAAAGGATGGATCATGCATAAAAAGATACTCTTCTATTTTCTGGGCCTGATGCTGGCCGGGATGGCCTCGGCTACCTGGGCCCTGGCGCAGCCCGCGGGGAGCTTCGGACCGGGCGGACCGGGTGGGGCCCGGGCCCGGCGGTTTCCAGGACCGCTTCCAGCAAATGAAACGCACTCAGATGGGACCGGCCCTGGGGGTGAATCAGCAAACCGTGGACCGGCTCCTGGAAATCGAACGGCGTTATCAGCCGGGCCGGCAGCAATTGATCCAGAGTATGAAGATGGATTACCAGCGCCTGCAGCAGGCCATGTCCCAGCCGGCGCCGCCGGAGCAGCAGGTGCAGGCCATTCTTACCGACATGAAGCGGAAGAAACAGGAGATGCAGGACCTGCAGACTCGCCAGGGCGAGGAAGAGGACGCCTTGCTCTCCCCGGTGCAACAGGCCCGCTATCTCATGTATAACCAATCCTTGATGAGAGAGGCGCGCACTATCAAGAGAGGCGGTCCGGAGGAGGGTGGAACCTTTACCCCGGGGGGCCCCCGGGAAGTTCCGGTAATCAACCCTTCCGGCCGTTAACGGCCGGCGGCCCCCGGGAAAATCCAGTGCCTGGTCCCGGAGGTTCATTACCAAATTATTGGCCATTCCCGGTAGGGGCGGACCCAGGTGTCCGCCCTTTTTGCTGCCGCAACGTCCTTTCTCTGCGCCCTCTGCGTCTCTGCGGTAAACCTGCAATACCTGTTGAGAGCTACATCCGGGACACAACACTAGAAGCTATTTCAAAACCGCTTTTCCTGTCACCCGGAGCGACGCGAAGGGTCTCAAGTATATAAAAAGACGAGATTCTTCGCTTCGCTCAGAATGAGCATTTTATAGTATGTGGGGTTTTTAAATAGTCTGTAGCGGCCGGCGCCTTAAGGCTGCTGAGCCGCAAAACGAGCCAGGAGAAGGCGGCGGGTGATTTCTGCCGCCTTTTTTAGGTTTTCGCCAAATGAATTTCAGGATGGGAAAAGAGACCGGCCCCCCTTGCCAACCCCGGGGCGAAGGGGCTAAAATATCTCTCGTGCCGGAGTGGTGGAATTGGTAGACGCAGGGGACTCAAAATCCCCCGAGGGCAACCTTGTGCGAGTTCGAGTCTCGCCTCCGGCACCAATTATATCAGGTAGTTACGAGAGCTTGGGTCGATTAGCCTAAGCCTTTTTCTTTAAGTTGAGTGTGAATCTGAGTGTGACTTTCCCTTGGCCTGTTCATAGACAGCCATAGCCTCGAACTCAGCCTTACTTTGAAAATGATAGCCCCTGGATGTATTTTTCCCTTTAAATCATAGGACTTGCCCTTGACCAGCATCTCGTTCGAGCTCTCTCCGACCGCCCCCCTTCCGCTTGGATCTGACCGCCTGGGTGCTGCGGCGGCGCTCCCATAATTTGGTGGATCGCTGGGACGGCCGGACGTACCAGAGAGTCCTGGTGGTTCAGGAGGAACCGGTGCTGGTGACCGTCTTCCAGACCGGGCCCCCCGATGCCCCCAAGCTGCAGGTCAAGATCAGGGGCGAAAGCCTGGAAGCACCGGACGCAGCCCCGGCCCTCAAAGTCGCGCTGAAGCAGATGCTGGGCCTGGACGCCGATCTGGAAGGATTTTATCGCTTTGCCGGACAGGATCGGCGACTGCAAGCGCTGGTCCAGCCCTTTCGGGGGGTTAAACCGCCCCGCTTCCCCAGCGTTTTCGAGGCCCTGGTAAATGCCATCGCCTGCCAGCAGCTCAGCCTCACCGTCGGCATTCATCTGCTCAACCGGCTGGCCGCCGACTATGGGCCCAGTTTCCCGGGGCTAACGGGCCCGCGGCCGCTTTTCCACGGGCTGTGGACCTGGCGGGGGCAGACCCGGAAAACCTCCGCCGCCTGGGGTTCAGCCGCAGCAAAGGACGCACTCTGGTGGACTTGGCCCAGGGTGTCGCCCAGGGCCGGGTGGACCTGGAAAAGCTGGATACCCTGGATGACGAGCAGGCCGTTAAATACCTGGAAGCCTTGCGGGGCATCGGCCGCTGGAGCGCGGAATACGTGCTGCTGCGGGGCTTGGGAAGGTGGCGGATCTTTCCGGGAGACGATGTGGGAGCCCGCAAGCGACTGCAAGCCTGGTTGGACACTGCCGGAGCCGCTGGATTACCAGGAGGTCGGTCGTTTGCTGGCCCGCTGGCAGCCATTTGGCGGCCTTATTTACTTCCATTTACTGCTCAGTCACCTGGTGGAGGAAGGAGACCTCGGTTACGTGAGCGGCGACAACCAGGATCAACATTGGTTTACACCATCGGGCATTCCACCCGCCCCCTGGCGGAATTTATCCAGATCTTGCGGAATTTTGGCGTAACCCTGGTGGCCGATGTCCGGACGGTGCCCCGTTCCCGGCACAACCCCCAGTTCAATAAGGAGATGCTCCCCAAGGACCTGGCGCCCGCGGGCCTCGGCTACGTCCATCTGCCGGGGCTGGGCGGCCTCAGGAAGACGCGGCCGGATTCCCCCAACCAGGGCTGGCGCAGCCCGGCCTTCCGGGGCTTTGCCGATTACATGCAGACGCCGGAGTTTGAGGCTCAGCTTTCCGGGTTGCTGGAGCTGGCCCGGAAACAGCCCACCGCGGTGATGTGCGCCGAAGCCGTGCCCTGGCGCTGCCACCGGTCTCTCATCGCCGACGCCCTCACGGTGCGGGGAGTCCGGGTGGAACACATCCTGGGATTGGGGAAGAGCCAGCCTCACCGGCTCACCCCTTTCGCCAGGGTGGCGGGTACCCACCTCAGCTACCCGCCGGAGGAAAACCAGGGAACCCCGGGGTAAAAGCGACTCAGCGAGTCACGCCTACAAGCCTGTGCCACTGTCCCCTCTGCAGCCAAACCACTTTCATTCAGCCAGGGCCGCCAGGGCTTTATTGCAATCGGGGCCGCCTGGCTCTATAATTACTCAATATGGCTAAGGAAACCTGGATTGAGGTCAGGGTCCTGGTGCCTGCCGGGATGCAGGAGGAGGCCGGCCTGTATTTCACAGAGTTCAGCGGCCGCGGGGTGATCCTGGAGGAAGAGGGCGCCCCGCCGCAAGGGGTGGTCATCCGGGCCTTTTTTCGGTCCGGGGAGTTCGGCGCCTGGCAGCAGCAGCAATTGCAGGAATACCTGGAGCGCCTGGCCGGCCACCACCTCTCCCCCCTGGGTCTGGAGACGCGGCTGGTGGCCGAGGAGGATTGGGCCGAGGCCTGGAAGTCCCATTTCAAGGCGCAGAAAGTCACCTCCCGCCTGGTGATCCGCCCCCCCTGGGAGGATTATGCCCCGGAGGCCGGGGAGCTGGTGGTCACCATTTATCCCGGCATGGCCTTCGGCACCGGCCGCCATCCCACGACCTTGCTTTGCCTCAGGGCCCTGGAAGAAGTCTGGGAGCAGGTAAGGCCTGCGGCCGGCGACACCCGGCAGGTGCTGGACGTGGGCACCGGCACCGGCATCCTGGCCCTGGCCGCGGCCCGCCTGGGGGCCGGGGTGCTGGCCATCGACGTGGACCCCGAGGCGGTGGCCGCCGCCCTGGAAAACGTGCGCCTGAACGGCCTGGAAGCCCAGGTGCTGGTGGAGCCCACCCTGCTGCACGCCATCCGCCAGCAGTTCGCCCTGATCCTGGCCAACCTCACCACCCCGGACCTGCTGCAATTGGCCGAGACCCTGAGCGGACATCTCTTGAGCGGCGGCGCCCTGATCATTTCAGGGTTTCTGGAAACCGACCTCCCGGAACTCGAGCCCCGCTTCCTGGGATTGGGACTACGCAGGGCGGGGCTGCTCACCCAGGACGACTGGGGCGCCTTGATCTTGCGGCGGCCATGAGATTTTTTTAGCTGCAGGCACGACAGGGGCACCGGCCTGTAGGGGCGACTCGCTGAGTCGCCCAGTGGCGGGGTCGCCCGCGGAACGGTGGGATTTTAAGTTTTCAAAAATCCTTAATAAAAAGAAGCGCAGGCTAAAGCCTGCGGCTACCAGAACCGAAAGATATTTTTAAATATTTTTTGGGAATTATATATCCGTTGTAGGGGCGGGGTTTCCCCGCCCTGGGCGGCAGTAGCACAGGTTGAAACCTGTGCCACCGGACGCCGCCCTTACGGCAGAGACGGAATGGGGAGTCAAATTTAAGGTATTTCTGAAACACTTCCATAGGAGGAACCCATGAAAGATTTCTTGCGGAAGGCATGGTCCTTTGGTCTGGGGTTCTTTGATTTCACCCGGGACAGGGTCGAATCGCTGGTGGAGGAAATGGTGCGTCGGGGGGAAATCACCCAGCAGGAAAGCCCCGAGGCGGTGAAGCAGCTCCTGGATACGGGCCCAGGAGGCCCAGGCGGCCCTGGTGGACAAGGTAAAGGAGCTGGTAGCCAGGGCCCTGGCGGAGGCGAAACCGTGGGCTACGGATATGCGGGGGTTGGCCGATAAGCTTAAAGAGGATCTGGAGGCGCTGGCAAAGCGGCTGGCGGACTTGGAAAAAGAGATCAAGAAACTCAAGGGCGCCTGAGGAGCTGCATAAAAGCCGGGAAACTCATCGCTCTGGTGGCGCAGGGCCACCCTGCGATTATAGGAAGCAACACATTAGGTCGGTGCGCAGGGCGCACCCTACATGGCTAAGTTCCAAGGGTATTAAAGTCCCCCTTTGGAAAAGGGGGATTAAGGGGGATTTCATAGGGTTATTTTAAATCCCCCCTGCCCCCCTTTTTCAAAAGGGGGGATTGAAAAACCATGAATATTGAAATGTCATAGCAATGTGTGCAAGCAATCTACGGACTAATAACATTGCAACCTAACGACCGAAACTGGTTACTGAGCATTGCCTATGCGTCGTTTCTACGCCCCTCCCGAGAGCTTTCAGGATGACACGGTGTCTCTGGACCAGGAGGAGATCCGGCATCTGGCCAGGGTCCTGCGGCTGGGGGTGGGCGACCGGGTGGAGGTTTGCGACGGCCGGGGGCGCCAGGTGGAAGCCCGGGTGCTCAGTCTGGAGGGCCGGGGGGCACAACTGCAAGTGATCCGGGAACTGGCCGATTGGGGGGAATCCCCCCTGCGCCTGGTGTTGGGCATCGGCCTGGCCAAGGGCGAGGCCCTGGATGGGGTGATGCGCCAGGCCACGGAAATGGGGGTGCAAAGGATCATCCCCTTTTACTCGGAGCGTTCGGAACGCCCGGCCCCGGAGCGGGCCCGGCGCCGGCAGGACCGCTGGCAGCGGCTGGCCCGGGAAATCCTCAAATCCTGCCAGCGGGCCATGCTCCCGGAGATTGGCCCGGTGCAGGAATTCGCCGCGGTGTTATCGGGCTCTGAGGAGATGAAGCTCATCTTCTGGGAAGAGGAGCGGGGCGGCGGGCTGCAATCCTGGCTCAGTCTGAAGCGGCCCGCGGTCCGTGCGCCTCCTCATCGGCCCCGAAGGCGGCTTTTCCGCGGCCGAGGCGGCCCAGGCCCGGGAGGCGGGCTTCCGGGTGGCCAGTCTGGGTCCCCGGCGCCTCAAGGTGGAGACCGCGGCCCTGGCCGCCCTCGCCCTGATCCAGGGCGCCTGGGGGGACCTGGCCTGATGACGCGGGCTGCCATATCTGGATCTAAACACCTACCTGCGGGGGCGCTTCGGGGCTACGGGTGCAAAAGATCGCCCTGGACGCGGGCTTTACCTGCCCCAACCGGGATGGCCGGGTGTCCACGGGGGGTTGCCTCTATTGCAACGCCCGGGGCTCCGGCACCGGCGCCTGGGCCCGGGGGGAGAGCCTGGCGGCGCAGCTCCGCCAGGGTATGGCTCGCCTGCAAGAGCGCTACCAGGCTTCCCGGTTCATCGCCTATTTCCAAAGCTTCTCCAACACCTACGCCCCGGTGGCGCGGCTGCAGGCCCTCTATGATGAAGTCCTGGCCTTCCCCGAAGTGGTGGGTTTGAGCCTGGGAACCCGTCCGGATTGTCTGGGGGATGAGGTGCTGGAGTTACTGGCGGGCTATGCCCGGGAGCGCCTGCTGTGGCTGGAGTTGGGGCTGCAGTCGGCCCATGACCGGACCCTGGCGGCTCTGAACCGGGGCCACGACGTGGCCTGCTTTTCCCGGGCGGTGGAACGGGCCGCGGCCCGGGGTCTGGAGGTGGTGGCCCACGTGATCCTGGGACTGCCCGGGGAGGGCCCCGAGGAGATGGCGGCCACCGCGGCCTATCTGGCCCGCCTGCCCTTGCAGGGGGTAAAAATCCACCTGCTTTACGTGGTGCGGGGCTCAGCCCTGGCCCGGCTTTATCAGCAGGGGGCCTACGCCTGTCTCTCGGAAGATGATTACGTCAGTCTGGTAGCGGACTTTGTGGAACTCCTGCCGCGGCGCCTGGTCATCCACCGCCTTACCGGCGATCCGCACCCTCAGGAACTGCTGGGCCCCAGACTGGTGCCTGGACAAGGCTCGGATCCTGGGGCGCATCCGGGAGGAGTTCTGCCGCCGGGGCAGCCGCCAGGGGAGCCGCCAGCTCGGAAGGTGGCCATGAGCTTGCCTGAAATAAAGGAAGGGGAGGGCTCGGCAAAGAGCCCTCCCCTGGTCACTCCTACCGCCACCGGGGCGTAAGGAAGTTGGGCCCGGCCAGTCGGGTTGGGGAGAATCGCCCGGCTGGCCGATGCTTGGGAAGATCCCAGAAATTATTTAATTTTAGTTTGGCCGTGCGGTCACGGCCGCCCCTGCCCGGAAAGGCGGCAAGGGGCAAGCTGGTCCACCCCGAACCGGCGCCTGCACACTGAGCCGTTGGCACCGGCCTCTTAAGATAAAAGATATTTCCCAGGAGAGCCCGGGTCACCGGCGCAGGGGCGCTCCAGAAACCAGGATGAAAGCCTTTATTTTACCTTTTCTTTCAGTTGTTTCCCCGGTTTGAATTTCACCACCTTGGTGGCCGGAATCTTGATGGGTTTGCCGGTCTGGGGATTCCGGCCTTCCCGGGCCTTCCGCTGGTTCACCGAAAAGGTGCCAAACCCCGCCAACGCCAGGCGGCCCTTTTTCTTCAGGGTATCGGAAATAGTCTTGATCAGGCTGATTAATGGCTTTTTCCGCATCCACCTTCCTTACCTGGGCCCCTTCCGCCACTGCCGCGATCAATTCTGCCTTGGTCATAATCTTATTCTCCCTTTCTCCTGGTTTGGGTTGACTGCAATTCCCCTTCAGCCACGGCCACTTCCGGAAAATGGGTTTTCCGACGCCCATCCCCCCCTTAATTAAAGATATATTTTCTCGATCCCGATGGCTCGCAGGCCGACTGCTGCTAAATCAGAGGCCATCGGAGCATGACAGCTTCCCCTTGATAGCAAAAATATCGCCGGATGACAATAAAATTATTGCATGGTTTCCCTTTTAATCATCATATTTTCATCCGCCTGGCGGGGGGCGCGGAGTTGGGAGGAGGCAGCGGTGCGGCGGAAAATTGGACCTCGTAGTATAACTAATTGATATTAAGGGTCATTTATCGATAAGGGCCATATTCCGTGAAACTAACCGGACCTGGCCAGCCGCGGCCAGGGTTGACCTGGGAGGACAGGTACGATTGCGGGCAGGAGCGAGTCAGCGAGTAAAGGATTACGGGTTCCCCTGGTTCCGGACCGAGGGGTCAAGCCGGGGCCTGATGGCCTGGCAGTCTTGGTTAGAGGGGGGCTGGGTCCTCATCTGGTAACCCGCCGCAGCAGCCCCAGGGCCAGGCCGCCGAAGACCAGGTGCGGGCAGGTGACCGCCAACAGGGCCGGCCAGCGGCCGGCCTGGCCGAAGGAGGCGGAAAACCCAAAGAAGAGCCAGTAAATGAACATCAGCCCCATTCCCAGGGCCACCACTGAGGTGAGGTGGACCTGGTTATGGCGCAAGGCCAGGGCCAGCCCCAAAATGACCATGATCAGGGGAGTCAGCCCCAGGGAAAGACGGCTGTAAAGATCCACCCGGTAGGTGGTGGATTTGTAGCCGTCCCGTTCCAGGCGCCTCACGTAACCGGCGAGTTCATTAAAGTCCATCTCGGTAACCTTCTTTTCCAGGTCGGCGAAATCTTCCGGGCGCTCCGTGAGGACCAGGTCACGCTGCTGGAACATCTCCCCTCCGGTGGGGCCGCCGGGACCCATGGTCTGGATCTGCCCCTGGAAAAAGCGCCAATGACCACCCTGATATTGGGCCCGGGCCGCGGCAATGACCTGTACCAAATGAAATTGCCGGTCGAAAAGATAGATCTTGACCCCCTCCATGGTCTGGATATCTTTTCGGAAGAGGAGGATGTTATAAATGGCCTGGTCTCCCTTGTACCAGAAGTGCTCCATGGCTTGCAGGTTGCGGGCCGGCTTCTTGTCCACCCGGCTTTCCCAGAAATTGTCGAGGCTCTCCTGGCTCCAGGGGATCAGATAGAGGTTCAAGGCCAGCATGACGGCCATCACCCCAGCGGTCACCACCAGCACCGGCCGCAGCAACTGGAGGATGTCCAGCCCCGAGGTGCGCATGGCCATGGTTTCATAAGAGCGGGACATGAGGCCGAAGGTGAGCATGATACCCAGCAAGGCCGCAGCCGGCAGTACCTGGCCGGCGGCGAAGGGAACCTTGAGGAGGACATAGCGTGCCAGGTCCCACAGCCCCAGATGGGCCTCCACCAGGCGGTCGATCTTCTCAAAAAAATCGACAATGACAAAGAGGGAGACGAAGACGGCCAGGCTCAGAATCAGGAGTTTGAGAAACTCCCGGGCCACGTAAGCTTCCAGGATGCGAGGCCGCAGAGGCGGGTTGCCGGTTTCCATGAAGATGATATATCAGAATGACCGTCGCTTTTCATCCGCTAAGGGGAAAAACCACCGGGGAAAGGAAAACCACTTTACTGCCGGGCCGGAGGAGCGGCAAATGCCGCGGCCCAACCTGATATTCTTTATATTATTTACTGAAACCGTAAACCGTAAATACCAGTAATGCGTCTCGGCTTTCACCTGTCCATCGCCGGTTCCTTGCTGCGGGCCATTTCCCAAGCCCAGTGCCTGGGCTGCCAGGCCCTGCAGATCTTCGTGCAGAACCCCCGGGTATGGCGCTGGCGCCAGGTGGACCCCTTGGAGGTCAGGAATTTTATCCGGGCCCGGCGGCGGGCCGGCCTGGGGCCGCTGATGGTGCACCTGAGCTACCTGCCCAACCTGGCGGCTTCGCAGCCGCTGCTGCAAGAGCAATCCGCGGCCCGACTGGTCCAGGAGCTGACCCTGGCCCGGGCTCTGGAGGCCGATTACCTGGTGGCCCATCCCGGCCATGGCGAACTTTCGGAGGTTAGCTTCCAGCGGGTGGCCCGGGTTCTGGGCGCCGCGGTCTCCCGGGTGCCGCCGCCGCCCCTGGTGCTCCTGGAAAACACCGCCGGCCAGGGACGGGAACTGGGTTGGCGTCCGGACCAACTGCAGCGCATCATGGATTTGAGCGGCGTGGAGTTGGGGCTCTGCCTGGACACCGCGCATGCCTTTGCCGCGGGCTACGACCTCAGAAGCCCCTGGGGAGTTTCCCTGCTCCTGGGGGAGATCGCCCGGGGGCCCGGGCTGGAACGCGTGAAGATGCTGCACCTCAACGACTCCAGGGCGGCCTGCAACTCCAGGGTGGACCGGCACTGGCACCTGGGCCTGGGGCAGTCTGGGCCTGGCCGGTCTGCGCCAGTTCCTGGCCCATCCCTGGCTCAGGCCCCTGGGGGCCATCATGGAGACCCCCAAACGCCACCCGGCCGATGACTGGCGCAACCTGCTGACGGCCCGGAGCCTGGTGCCGACCCTGGCCTTGCGGCCCCCCGCGGCCGCGGCAGGCTCTGCCCCTGAGCCTTAGCGCTCCCGGGCATGCGAAAAATCCTACCGGGCAGGCAGGGACGCCTGCCCCACCGAAACCACAGCCTTGCCCTGGCAGGTTTTCTAGATTACCATTAGCGGACGGATTCCACCTCTCACCCAAGGAGCAAGCCATGCCCACCTATGTTTATCTCTGCGATAAATGTGGAGAGGAGTTCACCCGCATCATGAGCCTCAGGGAGTATGGCGAGGCCAAGGCCGCCTGCCCCAAGTGCAAATCGAAGAAAGTGCGGCAGCAGTTGGTCGAATTCATCGCCAAGACCTCCCGGAAGAGCTAGGGTAGGGTTCAGAACCTCACCCCGCCGTTCAGTACCCCCACTGCCGCACCCGGACCGCGTCCGGTCCGAGAAATACGCTCACCGCTCCCTCCCTGGTTAAATGGCAGGGGATTTTGGCCAGGCGCGGGTAATCGCCGGGCCGGACGGCTCCCCCGTAAAGCACCAGGAGGCGGGGTTGCAAATGGGCGAGCCAGGGTTCGATTTCAGGGGACCGGGCCAGGACCGCCGGCAGGATCAGCAGGTCCGGGCCGGTGGGGACGGCCTGGATCGAGGGCGCCGCCTTTAAAAATAAATCTTGCCGCTCCGGCGGCAGGATGAGGACCCGGCGCCCCTGGCCGGCGACCGCCAGGGCGAAGCCCTCCTCCGCTCCCAGCTTCAGGTATTGCAGCTCGGCGCTCCCCAGGCTGGCGGGCGGCTGGGACCCGCCCGCCACCGGTTCCAGAGGCTGGGGCAAGCGGCCCCGGTCCCCCAGATAGTTCCACAGGTCCCATAAAAGCGGTCCCGACCAGCCGCGGTGACCGTACCAAAAAGCGCCCACGTTGAACTGCCGGGCCAGGGGGAGTAATTCCCCGGCATTGTCCCGGGAAAGGGTGAAGGCCAGCACCTGATCGAGGCTGCGAAACTGGCGCCAGTGGCAGTAAGCCGGCAGCGCTCCCGAGCCGCCGGCCCGCGTGCCCGGGCCAGGAGGGCGCCGGGGCGCTGAATACCAGGCGCTGACCCTCCGGGGATACCACCACGCCGCTGAGGTCGCCGTAGGTATCCAGACAGGTCACCTCCAGGCTTCCCCGGGGCCCCATAGAGGGCCAGGCCAGCGAGAGGAGGAGGACTGCTCCGGCCAGACCGGCCCCCCCCCAGGTCCAGAAACTGCGCCGGGGCGCGAAGACCAGGATGAGCACCAGGTAATAGAGGGCGATTTGCAGCCAGGTGGGTATGGGCGCGATGATGGCGCTGCCGGGAAGAGCGGCGCTTAGGGTAATGGCCCGCCAACCCAGCCACAGGGGAAATTGGCCCAAAAAAAGCAGGGCCCGGGCCAGAGAGGTCAGATGGATGGCCTGGGCGAAGACCGCAGCCTCCCCTAAAGGCAGGGCCAACAGCAGGAACAAGGGGATGGCCAGCAGATTGACGATGACCCCCAAAAGAGAAACCACCTGGAAGTAGGCGGCCACCAGGGGGGCGGTGGCCAGGGTGGCCACCGCCGCGGCCGCTCCCCATTCCTTCAATAAGGTACGGAGGCGGGCTCCCAGGGAGGGCGGGGAATCAGAGGCGGAGGCTGCCCCCCAGCCCAGGATCCGGGGCATCAGGTAGATTAGAAACGCCACCGCCGCGAAGGAAAGCTGAAAGGAGATGGCGAAGAGGCGCAGGGGGGAGAGGCTGAGAATGATCAGGGCCGCCAGGGCCAGGGCGCTCCATAACTCCCGGGGCCGTCCTAGGAAGACCAGGAGGAGATAGGCCAGGACCATGATCTCGGCCCGCTGGGTGGAAGGCGACCCACCCGCCACCCAGGCGTAGCCCAGCACCGCCGCGGCGGCCAGCAGGGTGGCGGTTTTCATGACATTGAGACGCAGCAGCAGCCAGGCGGAACGGCGCAGGAGCCAACTGCTGAAAAAGAAAACCACTGCGGCTACCATCCCCAGGTGCAGGCCATTGACTACCAGGAGGTGGCTGGTGCCGGAACGGGCCAGGTTGCGGCGCATCTCCGGGGTGACCTCTCCCTGATCCCCCAGCAGCATGGAGAGGTAGATAGCCCGCAATTCCGGCTGCAGGGGCTGCAACAACCGGCGGATGCCCCCCCGCAGCCGCTCCCCCAGGGGATAGCTGGCCCCGGAGGCCAGGAAGACCAGATCACCGTCTCCCTTGAGGCGCAAATCCCGGAAGATGCCGTCCGCCGCCAGGGACCGGGGCCGATTATAGGCGCCGGGATTATGCAACATCCCGGGAACCCGCAATCTTCCCCGGACTACCAGGCCGGTGCCCACCGGCGGCGGTTCCAGGGCGGGAGCGCTCACCAGGAGGCGGCCCGTGGCGGGACGCCATCCCTGGGGGCTTAGCCAGGCCTGGGCGGCCATAAATAGCTGGACCCCTTCCGAGTCCATCTTGCTCGGGCGGTTCAGGCGGCCCTGGAGGATGAGTCCCTGCTCCTGGGGCAGATTTACCAGATGGTGGAGAGGAAAGACGGGGTGGAGGGCTTGCTGGTAAAAGGCCACCCCCAGGAGCCAGAAGAGGGCCAGGGGCAGTAGCCGGACCGGACGCCGGGCCAGCCACAGGACTCCCAGAATCGCCCAGAACAACACCAGGGCCGCGGCCAACCATTTCTCCGGCAGGCGCAATCCCCAGGCGGGGGAGGCCAGCCCGGCCATCAAGGCCAGGACCACCGGCACCAGGGGCCGGGAGAAGGGGGTGGGGGTTTTCCTTGGCGTTTTGCAGTTATCGCTGGTCAAGTTAGACTGCCGGCGGCGATTTGGGCCCGAGCAACAGGGTTGGCGACTGATTCGGTTTAAGGAAAGAGTGGGTGTGGCCCCCTTTGCTAAAATTATCCCGCCGGACCGCAGCCAGGCCGGGAAACAGATTTCCGGAAGGTTGAGACATCTTACAACGTATCGCCTCATTTGGCAAACTTACCCTTGAAGCTCCGGCGCCTGCGGCTGCCGCGGCGGCCGTGGATTTGAGCCTCATGGGCCTCTCTTTCTGCTTGACAAATTTAGGGAAAGAATTCATAAATTGTGGTCATGAGGAGAGGACTAGTCATCCTGATCCTGGCCCTGTTATTACCGGGGTGGGCGGCTGCCGCAGACGAAATCCCCCAGGTGAAGTCTGATAGCGGCTCCCTGGTTCTGCGGGGCGCCCATGATTCCAGCAAGGCCACGTCCTCCGGCGATACGCTCTATGACCTGCTGGGCGGGCAAGTTCAGGTCTACATCTATAAACAGCAGACCCGGGCCTGGCCCCAGCCCGCGGGGCGCGGTTTCTGGGTTTACCGGAGCTCCCCCGGCGGCCGGCCCGACCCCAGAGTGGACCTGTTGATCAACAAGTATGCCGGGGCTTACGGGGTGGACCCGGCCCTGGTGCGCGCCGTGATGCGCAACGAATCGGATTTCAATCCCATGGCGGTCTCTCCCAAAGGGGCCCAGGGGTTGATGCAGTTGATGCCCGGCACTGCCGCCCTCATGGGCGTCCAAAACCCCTTCGACCCGGAACAGAACATCGCCGGAGGGGTGGGCTATCTGCGTCACTGCCTGGACCGGTTCGGCCACAACGTCCCCCTGGCGGTGGCCGCCTATAATGCCGGCCCCGACGCGGTGGCCAGGTATTGCGCCATCCCGCCGTACCTGGAAACCCAACTCTTCGTCAACAACGTTATGGGGACTTACGGCCTCGGCGGCCCCAATCAGGCGCCCTACAACGCCGCCGCCAAGGGAGCCGCCACCCCCGCCGGCAATGTTAAGGCCGGCCCCCCGGGGATGAGGAAGATCCCCAGGGAGACTGCCAAGGGCGCCCAGGAAAAGGACCCGGACGCCCCCCACCGCCCCAAGGCCAAGATCATCGAAGTCCATCCCCGCAAGGTCCAGACCCGGGCCATCGCCGTCCTCAAGGATTGATCCCAGCGCCCGGTCTCCTTGCCGCTTAACCCCGGAGTGATTAACTTGATAGCTCATGCGGCTCAGGGCCGAAGATCAAGATGCCCGCGGCCAGCGCGTTTTTTAAGGGGGCGCCGGGCAGACGAGGAAAATGGCATGAAAGTCTTTATGACCGGCGGCACCGGCTTTGTGGGCGCCTATCTCTCCCGGGAACTGGTTAAGCAAGGCCATGAGGTCACCATCCTCAGCCGCCGGGAGCAGCCGCCTGCCGCGCCGGCGCCCGGGATCAGGGTGATCACCGGTGACCCCACCCAGGAGGGCTCCTGGATGGGGGCGGTCCCGGAACACCAGTGGATCATCAACCTGGCCGGGGCCTCCATCTTCGGCCGCTGGAGCCCGGCGTACAAGCAGGAGATCTACGAGAGCCGCATCCGCGCCACCCGGAACCTGGTGATCGCCCTGGCCGGCGGGGACCGGCGGCAGCTGTTGTGCAGCACCTCGGCGGTGGGTTATTACGGGCCCCGGGGGGATGAGGTGCTCACCGAGGAGTCGCCGCAGGACTCCTATTTTCTGGCCAGGCTAGGGGCGGACTGGGAGGCGGAGGCCCTGAAGGGCCGGGAATTGGGGCTCAGGGTGGTGATCACCCGCTTCGGCATCGTTTTGGGGAGGGGGGGAGGCGCCCTGGGGCAGATGGCCCCCATGTTCCGCAGATTTCTGGGAGGCCCGCTGGGCTCCGGGCAACAGTGGTTTTCCTGGATTCACCAGGGGGACCTGGCCCGGGCCTTCTCCTTTATCGGCGAGCATCCCGAAATCCACGGTCCGGTGAATTTCACCGCGCCCAACCCGGTGCGCAACCGGGACCTGGCCCGGGCCTTGGGCCGGGTGCTGCACCGTCCCGCCTGGCTGCCGGCGCCGGCGTTCATGATCCGTCTGGCCATGGGAGAACTTGCCGAGTCCCTGCTGACCGGTCAGCGGGTCATCCCCAAGAGACTGGTGGACGGCGGGTTTAAATTCAACTTCCCCACCATTGCAGCCGCGTTAAAGGATTTGCTGGATTAGCCGGCCTCACCGGCCCGAGGCCGGCGCCATTTTTCATATGCAAATGGAACTGTCTTGTAGGGGCGGGTTTTAAACCCGCCCCTCGGAACATGGGCCGCCCCTGATACCATGCGAATCCCCTCAATGCATCTTTGGCCAAAAAGCTCGCGCCCTGGCGGCGAAACCCCGCCCCTACGGCAGGGGAGAGGGATTTAGGGTAATCTTCTCAACCCAATTTCGTTACCAGCCTTGACTGGCCCTGTCCGGTCTTCCCCCTTTATTTCTTTGCCGCCAGCAAGACGCTGGCTTCGGGGCTGGTGGGGAGGTGCGCCGGCGCCGCCAGCCCTTCCTCCTGCAGCCATTCCCCCACCTCACCGTAGGTGTAGGCCCGGCCCCGGGGGGTGACGGCCAGCATGTGCACCCCGAACATGGCGGCGCCCGGGGGGTGCAGCCGTCGGGGTTGAGGAAGAAGTCCTGGATGGCCAGCCGGCCGCCGGGAACCAGGGCCGCCGCCGCCTTGCGGATGATGAGCCGGCACTGCTGCTGGGTCGTGGCTGTGGAGGATTTGGGAGATCCAGATGAAATCGTAGGACGAACCGATGTCATCCTGGAGAAAGTTGCCCGCCAGGACGTCGATCCGGGAGCTAAGGCCGTTTTTGGCGATGTTTTCCCGGGCGATCTCGCTGGGCCCCGGCAGGTCAAAGACCGTGGCCCGCAAGTCCGGGTTGGCCTGGGCGAAGGCGATGGCGTAGGTGGCCGGGCCGCCCCCCAGGTCCAGGAGGCGGCGCACCCCGGATAACGGCAATTTCGCGGCCACCTGGGGCGCCAGGTCCCGGGCCACGGCGTGCATACCCCAGATAAAGGCCTGAACGCCCTCCTCGTCCCGGCGGGGCCGGGTATCCACCCAGGTCTCCGGTTCCACCCCCTGGGGATGGCCCGCCAGCACGGTGTGCCGGAGGTCGTTCCAGCCTCGCTCCCAGGTGTGTTCCAGGTGTTTGAGAATGGCCCCGCGGTAGTCGTCCTTGCCCTGCACCAGGTAGCGGGAGGCGATCTTGCTGTTGTGGAAGTAATCCACCTCCTTGACCAGCAGTCCCAGGGCCGCCAGGCCGTTCAGGAAGATGCCCGCCGCCCGGGGGTCGGCCTGGAGCCAGGCCGCGGCTTCCACCGCGCTGTGGGGCTGGTCCAGAAAGTCGAACACGGCCAGGTCCACCGCCACCGTGAGCATCTTGGCCGCCTGGAATCCCCGGGCCATGGACATGAGCTGTTCGAAATTGCCTTCCGGGTCCAAAGTCATGAGTTATTCCCCTTTCGCTGAAATTGTCGCAGCCGCCGGCAGAAACAGAAACTCAGGTTAAATTTAAGAACCCCATAGCGTTTTTCATCCAGGTAGGGTGGCACTTCCCACCATTAACTGATTACCCATCGCAGGGCGACCCGGCGGGTCGCACATGCCCTCTCCCCGACGGGGGGGTGGTGACTCTGGTCCCATTCCTAGATGTAGGGTGGGCACTGCTCACCAATTACTTAATAATCCTTAGGGAACCCATTTTTATGCCAGGCTCCGCCTGGCAAGGATTACGGGATAGAAAATTATCATCGTGTTACCAGACATTGCCCAAGCAGAGCTTGGGCAAAATTTCCGTTCCCCAGCAGGAGCTGGGGAACGAGAAAAAGGAGCGGCCCGGCGTTTCGGATTTCAGGCAGTGGCATTTTTTAAGGAATTGGTGGGCAGTGCCCACCCTACATATTTTCTGCTAAGCGCCCTTTTACTTTTACTTTTTGACTTTTGCCTTCCGCCAGCGCCTCCCTGCAAGGCCTGCTTCAGGGCGGGGAGATCCTCCGGCAACAGGGTGCGCATATCCAGGAGCAGGGTGTCTTGTTCTATCCGGGCGATGATGGGAGGACTGGCCTGGCGCAGGCGGGCTTCCAGTTGCACCGGGGTCAGGGGCGGCAGGCTGAGGGCCAGGGCGCGGCTGGGCAGGCTCACCTGGGGCAAGGCGCCGCCCCCCACCCGACCGCGGCTTTCCACTACCCGCACCTGGACGTCCGGCCCCGAGACGCCGCTGCAGGTGGCGGGCCAGGGCCCGGGCCTGCCGCTTAAGTTCCGCTAGCGGCCGGGTGAGCATCCGCAGGGTCGGGATAGCCGCCATGGCCTGGGGTTCCTCCAGATAGAGGCGCAAGGTGGCCTCCAGGCCAGCCAGGGTGAGTTTGTCCGGCCTCAGGGCCCGGGTGAGGGGGTGCCGGCGCAGGCGGAGATCACTTCCCGGGAGCCCAGGGCCAGGCCGGCCTGGGGCCCCCCCAGGAGCTTGTCGCCGGAAAAGAGCACCAGGTCGGCCCCGGCCTGCAAGGTCTCCTGGACGGTGGGCTCCCGCTCCAGGCCGTAGCGGGACAGGTCCACCAGGCAGCCGCTGCCCAGGTCCTCCACCACCGGGAGGCCGTAGCGCCGCCCCAGGGCCACCAGCTCCGGCAGGGCCACCTCGGAGGTGAAGCCGGTGATCCGGAAATTGCTGGGATGGACCTTCAGCAGCATGGCGGTCTCCAGGCTGATGGCCTGTTCGTAGTCCTGAAGATGCGTCTTGTTGGTGGTGCCCACTTCCCGGAGGAGGGCGCCGCTCGCCGCCATGATCTCCGGCAGGCGGAAGGAGCCGCCGATCTCCACCAGTTGCCCCCGGGAGATGATGACTTCCTTGCCCTGGGCCAGGGAGGTCAGGGCCAGGAGCACCGCGGCGGCGTTATTGTTCACCACCAGGGCCGCCTCGGCGCCGGTGAGCTCCTGCAGCAGCCCCTCCAGGTGGTCCTGGCGGGAACCGCGTTGGCCCAGATTCAGGTCGTATTCCAGGGTGTTATAATGGAGCGCCACCTCGTGGATTTGCGCCAGGGCGGCCGCGGCCAGCGGGGAGCGCCCCAGATTGGTGTGGATCACCACCCCGGTGGCGTTGAGCACCCGGCGCAAAGAGGGCTGCCCGGCGGCCTCCAGGATTTTCAGGAGTTCCTGCACCAGGGCGGCCAGGTCCAGTTCGGCTGGCAGGTCAGCGGCAGGGCAGGCGGACCAAATCTGCCGCTGCTCCGCCAGGCCGCGGCGCACCGCGGCCGCGGCCAGGGGGCGGGGCAGGGAGGCCACCGCCGGGCTGAGGTGCGGGTGGCGCAACAATTCGTCCACCTGGGGCAGTTGCCGCAGCAGTCGGGCGCGGGCCGGGTCCATGGGAGCTCACTCCTTCTGAGTTTCGAGTTTTGAGTTTCGAGTTATTATGACGTTTATGGGTATGCCCATTAGAATATAGCGGCTGATTCTCTTGAGTTTTATCGGAAGCCTTCCTTGATATCTTTGATTCTGACAAGTCTGATCTGCATCGCTTGCTCCGTTAGTGACAAATTGAATCGCTGCTCTATCTAATGCCCAGGCCCGGGAGAATATACGGCGGTCTTGACCCATGCTTGGCCGACTGCGGCCGCGGCTGGCTATTTTAGTTAGAAGGCTCGGCACTGCCACGAACTCCTTCTTTCAGATAAAGCGGCGGGCACAGCCCGCCTGAAGCTGACACGTCTTCTGGTGAGAATATGCCACTTCGGTGAGGGCCTGTCAAATGGTAAGGGTTGTCTGGGCCGGGAAAGGGATTTTTTCCGGACTGGCCTATTGACAAATGTCCCGACTTCAAATAAATTTTATAAGTTATAATTTGAGCGGTTCTGGCCAAGGGTGGTGGGGCTTGCGAGGCTGGCGTAGCTCAACTGGTAGAGCAGCTGATTTGTAATCAGCAGGTTGCGGGTTCGAGTCCCATCGCCAGCTCCAGGGAGACAAATTTTCAGTCTGGAGAGGTTCCCGAGTGGCCAAAGGGAGCAGACTGTAAATCTGTTGGCGCAGCCTTCGGAGGTTCGAATCCTCCCCTCTCCACCATATTGCCCATGACAGCTGAAGTCGGGAATAGCTCAGTTGGCCAGAGCATCAGCCTTCCAAGCTGAGGGTCGCGGGTTCGAGTCCCGTTTCCCGCTCCAAGTATAGGACTCGCGAGCACGTTCGTACGATGTGCCCACGTAGCTCAGTTGGTAGAGCACTTCCTTGGTAAGGAAGAGGTCACCGGTTCGATCCCGGTCGTGGGCTCCATTTTGCAGGAGCTCAGGAAGTCGGAGCTGCGGCAAGCCAGCGTCGTTAATCTGGATCGATCGGAAGACGCAGCTCAGCTGCCAGATGACCGATTCTTATCATAAGGCCATCGGTAATCCTTCAGGAGGAAGAGCATGGCCAAGAAGAAGTTTGAGCGGACGAAGCCGCACGTGAACGTAGGGACGATCGGTCACATCGACCATGGAAAGACGACCTTGACCGCGGCGATTACCAAGCATTTGGCCAAGAAGGGAATGGCCCAGTACGTGCCCTTCGACCAGATCGACAAGGCGCCCGAGGAGAAGGAACGCGGCATCACGATCGCGACGGCCCACGTGGAATACGAGACCGACAAGCGCCACTATGCGCACGTGGACTGTCCGGGCCATGCGGACTATATCAAGAACATGATCACCGGGGCGGCCCAGATGGACGGGGCGATCCTGGTGGTGGGCGCGGACGACGGCCCCATGCCCCAGACCCGCGAGCACATCCTGCTGGCCCGCCAGGTGGGGGTTCCCTACATCGTGGTCTTCCTGAACAAGGTGGACATGGTGGACGATCCGGAGCTGATCGAGCTGGTGGAGCTGGAGCTTCGGGAACTGCTCACCAAGTACGATTTCCCGGAGACGATATCCCGATCATCAGGGGTTCGGCCTTGAAGGCCTGGAGACGGACGACTTCGAAGCATCCGGAGGCCAAGTGCCGATCTTCGAGCTGATGGAGCAATGGACGCCTACATTCCCGAGCCGGTGCGCGACATCGACAAGCCGTTCCTGATGCCGATCGAGGACGTGTTCACCATCTCGGGCCGGGGCACGGTGGTCACCGGCCGGGTGGAGCGGGGTCAGGTCAAGGTGGGCGAAGAAGTGGAGATCGTCGGATTTCCCCGACTCAGAAGACGGTGTGCACCGGGGTGGAGATGTTCCGCAAGATCCTGGATATCGGGCCAGGCGGGCGACAACGTCGGGCTGCTGCTGCGGGGCATCAAGACGGGACGAGGTGGAGCGGGGCCAGGTGGTGGCAAAGCCGGGATCGATCACGCCGCACACCAAGTTCAAGGCCGAGGTCTACGTGCTCAAAAAAGAGGAAGGCGGGCGCCACACGCCGTTTTTCCCCGGCTACCGGCCGCAGTTTTATTTCCGGACCACTGACGTGACCGGGGTGGTGACCCTGCCCGAAGGGGTGGAGATGGTGATGCCCGGGGACAACGTCGCCCTGGAGGTGACCCTGATCACCCCGGTGGCCCTGGAAGAAGGAGCTGCGCTTCGCCATCCGGGAAGGCGGCCGCACCGTGGGCGCCGGCGTGGTGAGCGAGATTATTGGAATAAGTATTATGAGAGATATCATTACCTTAGCCTGTACCGAATGTAAGCGCCGGAATTATACGACGCACCAAGAACAAGCGGCGCACCCCCGATCGGCTTGCCTTCAAAAAGTTCTGCCCTTTTTGCCGAACGCATACCCTTCATCGCGAAAGCAAGTGAGTGGGCGAAGACAGGCCAGTAGCTCCAACGGTTAGAGCGCCGGTCTCCAAAACCGGATGTTGGGGGTTCGAATCCCTCCTGGCCTGCCAATCAAGAGGTGAGGGTCTTGGGACCACGGGTTGCGGGGCGCGGTGGAGCCGTTTAGTGGAGCTGCCGGATTCCCTTCTGGAATTCCCTGGGAGCAAGGGGCCTCGGGCCTGAGGCAGGACGGTGGTCCGGCGGCGGGTTGGCGGCCCGCGGCTGGTTTGGGATTTGGAGCACCACCAGGCAGCCACTAGGGCGACCGCAATTATGAAGAAAATCAAGAACAAGCAACCCAAAGAGGCCGGCGCCGGCGGCTCCGGCAAGCTGGTCAAACTGAAGCCCGGCAAACCCCGGGCTCCCCGGTTCAGCCTGCCCCCCCTCAAGGCTCTATCTCGACAAGAGCATGGTCTTTTTGGGGGAAGTGGTCACCGAGCTAAAACTGGTCACCTGGCCCAACCGCAAGGAGACCCTGGGAACCACGGGAGTAACGCTGATTTTGGTGATCGTCATCGCCATCTATTTAGGTTTGGTGGATTACGCCCTGTCCCATCTGGTGCAGGTCTTAATCCACTGAGGCAGAGGACGCGGCTGTGGCCCTGAACTGGTACATTATCCATACCCATTCCGGCTTTGAGCAGAAGGTCAGGGGCGCCATCCTGGAGCGGGCCAAGGCCCGGGGACTGGAGGAATTGGTGCCCGCGGTCCTGGTGCCCATGGAGACGGTGGAGGAGATGGTCAAGGGCGAGCGCAAGCTCTCCTCCCGGAAATTCTATCCCGGCTATGTCCTGGTGCAGATGGAGCTGAACGACGACACCTGGCATCTGGTGAAGGATACCCCCAAGGTCACCGGTTTCGTGGGCAGCAAAGAGGAGCCCGTGGCCATCCCCGAAGAGGACGCGGCCAAGATCATCGCCCAGATGCAGGAAGGGGTGCTGCGGCCCAAGCCCAAGATCAAGTTCGAGACCGGGGACAAGGTGCAGGTCACGGACGGGCCCTTTGCCAATTTCACCGGGGTGGTGGACGAAGTGCGGCCGGACCGGGGCCGGGTGCGGGTGATGATCAGCGTCTTCGGGCGTCCCACCCCGGTGGAACTGGAGTTTACCCAACTGGAGAAAATCTAGGGGTAGCCAGTAGCCAGTAGCCAGTAAAAACAATAATAAAGAGTTTCCAGAATAGTTGTAAAGACTGAGTATTCAGTAAGGAGCAACATTAAATGGCAAAGAAGGTCATCGCGCTGATCAAATTGCAGATTCCGGCGGGGCAGGCCAACCCCTCGCCCCCCATCGGCCCGGCCCTGGGGCAGCACGGGGTCAATATCATGGAGTTCTGCAAGACCTATAACGCCCGGACCGCGGCCCAGGAAGGCACCATTATCCCGGTGATGATCACGGTGTACGCCGACCGCTCCTTCACCTTTGTGACCAAGACGCCGCCGGCCGCGGTGCTGCTCAAGCAGAAGGCCCAACTGGCCAAAGGCGCCAAGGAGACCGGGCGGGAAAAGGTGGGCAAGATCACCCGGGCCCAGTTGGAGGAGATTGCCCGGCAGAAAATGCCGGATTTAAACACCACCAGTTTGGAGATGGCGATGCACAGCATCGCCGGCACCGCCCGCAGCATGGGCATCGAGATTGAATAAGAGTTCCCAGTTCCCAGTTGCCAGTTCCCAGTTAGCGGTAAAGAAATTCTGGCAACTGGGAACTGGCAACTGACAACTAAAAGAGGTGCTACCGATGGCCAAACATGGCAAAAGATATCGGGAGGCCGCCGCCAAGGTGGACCGCAATCACCGCTACCCTTTTACCGAAGCCGTTGGCCTGGCCTTGCAGACGGCCTCCAGCAAGTTCGACGAAACCTTGGACGCGGCGGTGGCCCTGGGGGTCAACCCCCGGCACGCCGACCAGATGGTGCGGGGGGCGGTAGTGCTGCCCCACGGCCTGGGAAGGACCGTGCGGGTGCTGGTGTTCGCCAAGGGAGAAAAGGAGCGGGAGGCCCTGGAGGCCGGCGCGGATTACGTCGGCGCCGAAGACCTCATCGAACGCATCAAGGGCGGCTGGCTGGATTTCGACAAGGCGGTGGCCACCCCGGACCTCATGGGCCAGGTGGGGAAAATCGGCAAGATCCTGGGCCCCCGGGGCTTGATGCCCAACGTCAAGGTGGGCACCGTGACCTTCGAAGTGGCCAAGGCCGTCAACGAGCTGAAGGGCGGCAAGGTGGAGTTCCGGGTGGACCGGGCCGGGGTGGTGCATGCCCCGGTGGGCAAGGTCTCCTTCGGGGCCGAGAAGCTGCTGCAAAACCTGGCGTCCCTGATGGAAGCCCTGGTGCGCCTCAAGCCGGCCACCAGCAAAGGCGCCTATATGAAGGGCATCTATGTGTCCACCACCATGGGTCCCGGGATCCCGGTGGACAGCACTGACGTGAAAAATCTGCTGCGCCTGATGTAAAGGAGGTCTGGTCCGGTGGTGCGCGAGGTAATCAAAGAAAAGGAAAAAATCGTCCAGGGGATCCGGGAAAAGGTATCCCGCGCCCAGATCGGCATCCTCTCGGATTTCCAGGGGTTGAAGGTGGAGGAGATGACCGGGCTGCGGCGCCAGCTCCAGGAGGCCGGGGCCGAACTCAAGGTGGTGAAAAACACCTTGCTGCGCCGGGCCGCGGCGGCGGATTCGCCCATCGCCCCCCTGGTCTCCCAGGTCACGGGGCCCAACGCCTTAATCCTGGGTTACGCCGACCCCGTGGCCCTGGCCCGGGTCATGACCAAGTTTGCCCAGGACAAGCCGCTCCTGAAGATCAAGGGGGCGGTGCTCAGCGGGGAGTTCTTGAGCCCCAAGGACCTGGAGGCCCTGAGTAAACTGCCGGCCCGGGAGGTGCTGCTGGCCCAATTGCTGGGAGTGCTCCAGGGGGTGCCCACCGGCCTGGTGACCGTGTTGGCCGGGGTGATCCGTTCCCTGCTCAATGTCCTGGTGGCTCACCGGGATCAGCAGGCGGCAGCCGAAGGCGCCGCGGCCGGCAACGAGGCAGCTGAAGGGCCGCGGCCGGCAACGAGGTTTGATTGTAAGTGGCGTTGACGGCTTGCGCCGGCGCCAACAGCCAGCAAAAGATTCGTATTTATCCAAGGAGGAAGAACGATGTCCATTTCCCGAGCCGAGGTAGTGGATTACCTGGCTAATATGACGGTACTGGAGCTCTCCACCCTCATCAAGGAGCTGGAAGAGAAGTTCGGCGTGTCCGCGGCGGCGCCCATGGCGATGGCTGCGGCGATGCCGGGGATGGCGGCCGCGGAAGCACCGGCGGCCGAGGAGAAGACCGAATTCGACGTGGTCCTGACCGTCTGCGGTCCCAACAAGATCCAGGTGATCAAGGAAGTGCGGGCCATCACCAATCTGGGCCTGAAAGAAGCCAAGGAAGCGGTGGAAAACGTGCCCACCACCGTGAAGGAAGCCATCTCCAAGGCGGAAGCCGAAGAGGTCAAGAAGAAACTGGAAGCCCAAGGGGCTACCGTAGAGGTCAAGTAGGGTGCCAAGCCGCCGCGGTTCCCGCCGATGATGGCTCCCGGGTTTGGGGCTAAGGAAGTGACAGTTGCCCAGGCCAAGCGGGGCAGCCCATCCGGTGTCCCCGGCCCTTAGGCGGGATTAGCGGCAAACCCCTGGAGTTGCGGGTGGGTTCGGGCTGTACGGACCCCGATTTGTTCCAGGCCATCCTATTAAGGAGTATCCATGGCCAACGCCTTATCGCCCTTAAAGTTGTACCGCAAGAATTTCGGCAAGATCGAGCGGATTGTGGAAATCTCCAATCTGATTGAGATGCAGAAGGAGTCCTACCACCGCTTTTTGCAGAAAGACCTGGCGCCGGAGGCGCGTTCCGAATACGGCCTGCACGGGGTGTTCCGGAGCGTCTTTCCCATCTGGGACTTCAGCGGCGCCTGTTCCCTGGAGTTCGTGGACTACGATCTGGGTGACCCCAAGTACGACGTGGACGAATGCCTGCAGCGGGGCATGAGCTACGAGGTCCCCATGAAGATTCGGGTCCGCCTGGTGGTTTACGAGACCGGGGCCGAGGTGAAATCCCAGACCATCCGGGACATCAAGGAGCAGGAGATCTATTTCGGCACCCTGCCCCTGATGACCGAGAATGGCACCTTCATCATTAACGGCACCGAGCGGGTGGTGGTCAGCCAGCTGCACCGCTCGCCGGGCCTGTTCATCGATCACGACCGGGCCAAGATCCACTCCAGCGGCAAGATCATCTATTCCGCCCGGTTGATTCCCTTGCGGGGCTCCTGGATAGACTTCGAGTTCGACCCCAAGGATATCCTCTACGTCCGCATCGACCGGCGGCGCAAGTTTCCGGTGACCATTCTCCTGAAGGCCCTGGGTTACGGCACCGAAGAGCTGCTCAATTTCTTTTATAAGACCGAACGGATCATTCTGGAGGAAGAGGGCATCCGCCGCCCGTTGGTTCCGGAATTGCTGCAGGACAAGACGAGCAGCGCCGACATCCTGGATCCCAAGTCCGGGGAAGTGGTGGTCAAGAAGCTGAAACGGCTCACCCCGGTATTGCTGAAAAAATTGGAGCGGGCCGGAGTCACCAGCATTCCCGGGAGCGTCTCGGAGCTGGTGGGCCGGGTGGTGGCCCACGATATTCTGGACCCGGAGAGCGGCGAGGTCCTGGCTCACTGCAATGAGATGCTGGCCGAGGACAAGATTGGCGTGTTGCAGCAGAAGGGGATCAAGGAGCTCGACCTCCTGTTCATCGACGGGGTCAATGTCAGCCCCTGCCTGCGCCAGACCCTCTACGCCGACAAGACCGCCACGGCCAAGGACGCCGTGCTGGAGATCTACCGGCGTTTGCGCCCCAGCAACCGTCCCAATGAGGAAGTGGCCACCACCTTTTTTAAGAACCTCTTTTTCAATCCGGAATACTACGACCTCTCCTCGGTGGGCCGCCTCAAGCTGGACCTGAAGCTGCGGGCGCCGGAGGAGCGCCTGCCCCTGAACCAGACTACCCTGGAGCCGGAGGACATCCTCTTGGCGGTGAAGGAACTCATCACCCAGAAGGACAAAGAAGGTCCGGTGGATGACATCGACCACCTGGGCAACCGGCGGGTGCGGGCCGTGGGCGAGCTTCTGGAGAACCAGTTCCGGGTGGGGCTGGTGCGCATGGAACGGGCCATCAAAGAGCGCATGGCCATCCAGGACCTGGACACCCTGATGCCCCACGACCTGGTGAACGCCAAGCCGGTGCAGGCGGTGATCAAGGAGTTTTTCGGCACCTCCCAGCTCTCCCAGTTCATGGATCAGACCAACCCGCTTTCGGAGATCACCCACAAGCGGCGCCTCAGCGCCCTGGGGCCCGGGGGCTTGACCAGGGAGCGGGCCGGATTCGAGGTGCGGGACGTGCACCCCACCCATTATGGCCGCATCTGTCCCATCGAGACGCCGGAAGGTCCCAACATCGGCCTCATCGTCTCCCTGTCCACCTTTGCCCGGGTCAATGAATTGGGCTTCATCGAAACCCCCTACCGGGTGGTGAAAAAGAAACAGGTAGGCAACCGCACCGAGACCCGGGTCACCCGGGAGGTGCGATACCTGAGCGCCCTGGAAGAAGGAGAGTCGGAGTGGACTCCCGGCGATCCCCGGGTCATCGCCCAGGCCAACGCCCCCCTGGACGCGCAGGGGCGTTTCAAGGTGGACATGATCGAAGCCCGCAAGGGCGGCGAGTTCATCATTGCCACCCCCAAAGATATAGAGAACATGGACGTCTCCCCCAACCAACTGGTGTCGGTGGCGGCCAGCCTCATCCCCTTCCTGGAGCACGACGACGCCAACCGGGCCCTGATGGGTTCCAACATGCAACGCCAGGCGGTGCCCCTGCTCACCAGCAGCTCCCCCATCGTGGGCACCGGTATGGAAAACGTGGTGGCCCGGGATTCCGGGGTCACCATGGTGGCCCGGCGGGCCGGGGTGGTGGAAGACGTGGACTCCACCCGGGTGGTTATCCGGGCCTCGGAGCCGGCCAGCGGCGGCGACGGCTCGCCGGTGGACATCTACAAGCTCACCAAATTCCAGCGCACCAACCAGAACACCTGCTTCAACCAGCGGCCCATCGTGGGCAAGGGCGACCGGGTGGAGAAAGGCCAGATCATCGCCGACGGGCCGGCCACGGGCATGGGCGAACTGGCCCTGGGCAAGAACGTCATGGTGGCCTTCATGCCCTGGGGCGGCTACAACTTTGAGGACTCCATCCTGGTGAGCGAACGGCTCATCAAGGAGGACGTCTTCACCTCCATCCACATCGAAGAGTTCGAGGTGATGGCCCGGGACACCAAGCTGGGCAAGGAAGAAATCACCCGGGACATTCCCAACGTGGGGGAGGAGGCCCTGAGCAACCTGGATGAGAGCGGCATCATCCGCCTGGGGGCCGAGGTTCGCCCCGGCGACATCCTGGTGGGGAAGATCACCCCCAAGGGCGAAACCCAGCTCACTCCGGAGGAGAAGCTCCTGCGGGCGATCTTCGGGGAGAAGGCCGGCGACGTCAAGGATACCTCCCTGCGGGTGCCGCCGGGGATCGAAGGAGTGGTGATCGACGCCCGGGTCTTCTCGCGCAAGGGAGTGGAAAAGGACGACCGCAGCCGCTCCATCGAGGATGAAGCGGTGGCCAAGCTCCAGAAGGACCAGGCCGATGAAGTGGCCATCATCACCCAGAGCTACCGCCAGAAGCTGGGGGAAATGGTGGTGGGTCAAAAAGTGGAGGAGGCCCTGGAAGATGAACGGCGGGGGACCACCCTGCTGGCCCAGGGCGCGGCGGTGCCCCCGGAGATGGTGAAACGCCACCCCCTGGAGTTCTGGCGCCACGTCTCCTTTCAGGAAGCCGGCCTGGAAGACCGGATAGACCGGATCCTGGACCGCTACCTGGAGCAGCTGCACCTGGTGAACATGATCTTTGAGGCCAAGCTGGGCCGTCTCCGGAAGGTGGACGAACTGCCCCCCGGGGTGATTAAGAAGGTCAAGGTCTTTGTGGCCATGAAGCGCAAGCTGGCGGTGGGTGACAAGATGGCCGGCCGCCACGGCAACAAAGGGGTGGTCTCCCGGATTATGCCGGATGAAGACATGCCCTATTTTGCCGACGGCACTCCGGTGGACATCGTCCTCAATCCCCTGGGGGTGCCCTCCCGCATGAACGTGGGCCAGGTGATGGAGACCCACCTGGGCTGGGCTTCTTTTGAGCTGGGCAAACAGATCGGCGAGATGATCGACCGCTTTTACAGTCTGGACGCCATCAAGGCCCGCCTGAAGAAGATCCTGGGAGCCGACGCCCCCCTGGCCAAGGAGATCGAGGAACTGAGCTTCGAGGAACTGCGGGAGGTCTGGCAGAAACATTATCGGGAAGGCATTCACATGGCTTCTCCGGTCTTTGACGGAGCCACCGAAGACGAGGTCCGGGAGTTTCTGGCGGAGGCGGGGCTGCCCACCGGCGGCCAGGCCAAATTGCGGGACGGCCGCAGCGGGGAGGAGTTTGACCGCAGTGTGACGGTGGGGGTGATGTACATGATGAAACTCCACCACCTGGTGGCGGATAAGATTCATGCCCGTTCCATCGGACCATACTCCCTGGTGACCCAGCAGCCCTTGGGCGGCAAGGCCCAGTTTGGCGGGCAGCGCCTGGGGGAGATGGAGGTCTGGGCCCTGGAAGCCTATGGGGCGGCCTACACCCTGCAGGAATTTCTCACCGTAAAGTCCGACGACGTCGCCGGCCGCACCCGGATGTACGAGAAGATCTTCAAGGGCGAATACGATCTCGAGGCCGGTTTACCTGAATCCTTCAATGTCCTGGTTCGGGAGCTCAAGAGCCTGGCTCTGAATGTGGAGCTGCTGAAAAAGGAAAAGGGCAAGGAATAAGGTTATATGAGCAATAAGATGAAGGAAGTGGCTTTAGAAGATCTCAACAGCCTTTTTGCCCGGCCGGAAGACCCGGTGGTCATCGAGGCGGTCCGCCTGGCCCTGGCTTCCCCGGAGATGATCCGCTCCTGGTCCTTCGGGGAAGTGAAGAAGCCGGAGACCATCAATTACCGCACCTTCAAACCGGAGCGGGACGGCCTGTTTTGCGCCAAGATCTTCGGTCCGGCCAAGGATTACGAATGTAACTGCGGTAAATACAAGCGCATGAAACACCGGGGCATCACCTGCGAGAAATGCGGGGTGGAGGTCATCCAGTCCAAGGTGCGCCGGGAGCGCATGGGCCACATCGAACTGGCCTGCCCGGTGGTGCACATCTGGTTCTTGAAGAGTTTGCCCAGCAAGATCGGCAACCTCCTGGACCTGACCCTGAAGGAATTGGAAAAGATCCTCTATTTTGAGGCCTTCGTGGTGGTTGACGGCGGCGACACCCCCCTGGTCAAAGGGAGCCTGCTCTCCGAAGAGAAATACCGCTCCTCCCGGGAGGAGCACGGAGACCGTTTCAAGGCCGGCATGGGCGCCGAGGCCATCCGGGAGATGTTGAAGGTCCTGGACCTGGAGACCCTGTCCAAGGAAGTTCGGGTCGAAATGAGCAAGACTTCCTCCGACGCCAAGCGCAAGAAGCTGGGCAAACGCCTGAAGATCATCGACGCCTTCCGGGAATCGGGCCAGCGGCCCGAATGGATGGTGATGGAAGTGATCCCGGTGCTGCCGCCGGACCTGCGCCCCCTGGTGCACCTGGACGGCGGCCGCTTCGCCACTTCGGACCTCAACGACCTCTACCGCCGGGTGATCAACCGCAACAACCGCCTGAAACGCCTGCTGGAGCTCAGCGCCCCGGACATCATCATTCGCAATGAAAAGCGCATGCTCCAGGAAGCGGTGGACGTGCTCTTCGAAAACGGCCGCCGCGGCCGCACCATCACCGGCCCCAACAAGCGCGCCCTGAAGTCCCTCTCCGACATGCTCAAGGGCAAGCAGGGGCGCTTCCGCCAGAACCTGCTGGGCAAACGGGTGGACTACTCCGGGCGCTCGGTCATCGTCATCGGCCCGGAACTGAAGCTGCACCAGTGCGGCCTGCCCAAGCAGATGGCCCTGGAGCTCTTTAAGCCCTTTATCTTCCACAAGCTGGTGTCCCGGGGATACGCCACCACCATCAAGGTGGCCAAGCGCCTGGTGGACCGGGAGACCCCGGAGGTCTGGGACATCCTGGATGAGGTGGTGCGGGAGCATCCGGTGATGCTCAACCGGGCCCCCACCCTGCATCGC
This sequence comes from uncultured delta proteobacterium, assembly GCA_963808395.1. GTDB lineage: Bacteria > Desulfobacterota > Desulfobaccia > Desulfobaccales > 0-14-0-80-60-11 > JAPLJC01. Next base: position 201,026 of record CAWEFJ010000011.1, read on the forward strand.
CTGGGGATTCAGGCCTTTGAGCCCATCCTCATCGAGGGCAAGGCCATCCAACTGCACCCCCTGGTTTGCACCGCCTTTAACGCCGACTTTGACGGCGACCAGATGGCAGTGCACGTGCCGCTCTCCATCGAAGCCCAGATCGAGGCCCGGGCCTTGATGATGTCCACCAATAACATCCTCTCCCCGGCCAACGGCGATCCCATCATCATTCCCACCCAGGATATCGTCCTGGGGCTCTACTATTTAACCCGGGAGCGCCCCTTCGCCAAAGGCGAAAAAATCATCGAGGATTTGCAAAACTTTAACCCCTTCCAGCATCCCGAGCTGGTCCCCTACCCCAATCCGGGTGAGGTCAGGGCGGCCTATGATCAGGGGGAAGTCCATTTGCAGGCCAGGATTCCGGTCAAAATTAAGGGGAAGATTGTCCAGACCACCGTGGGCCGCGTAATTCTCGGCGAAATCCTGCCGGAAGGCCTCTCCTTCGACCTGATCAACGCCACCATGACCAAGAAGGAGATTCGCAAGCTCATTGCCCAATCCTACCGCAAGTGCGGCATCAAGCAAACCGTGGTCTTTGCGGACCAACTGAAGAACCTGGGCTACAAATACGCCACCCAGGCGGGTATCTCCATCTCCATTAATGACATGATGATTCCGGCCCGCAAGGCCGAGGTCCTGAAGCTCTCCCAGGCCGAGGTGTCCCAGGTGGAGGAGCAGTACCAGGAAGGCCTGATCACCGAAGGGGAGAAATATAATAAGGTGGTGGACATCTGGGCCAAGGCCACCGACGAGATCGCCGCGGAGATGATGGCGGAAATGGCCCGGGAAGTCATAGTCCGGGAGGAGGTGGCTCCTGATGGCACCAAGGTGGTGCTTCAGGAAGAGGTGGCCTCCTTCAATCCGGTCTTCATGATGGCCGACTCCGGGGCCCGGGGCAGCAAGGATCAGATGCGGCAGTTGGCGGGCATGCGCGGCCTGATGGCCAAGCCTTCGGGGGAGATCATCGAGACCCCCATCACCGCCAACTTCCGGGAAGGCCTGACGGTGCTGCAGTACTTCATCTCCACGCACGGCGCCCGGAAAGGCCTGGCGGACACGGCCTTGAAGACCGCCAACTCGGGCTATCTGACCCGGCGGCTGGTGGACGTGGCGCAGGATGCGGTGATCACCCAGGCGGACTGCGGCACCATCGACGGCATCTTCGTCACTCCCCTGGTGGAGGGCGGCGAAATCATCGAGCGGGTGGGGGATCGGGTCTTGGGGAGGGTGTGCCTGGATGACATCGTTGATCCCCACACCGGGGAAGTGCTGGTGCAGGCCAACGAAGAGATCGATGAGGACGCCTCCCGGCGTATCGAGGAATCCGGACTGGAGCGGGTGCAGATCCGCTCGGTGCTGACCTGTCAGACTCGCCGGGGAGTGTGCGCCAAGTGTTACGGCCGGGACCTGGGCCACGGCACCACGGTGTCCAATGGCGAGGCCATCGGCATTCTGGCGGCCCAATCCATCGGCGAGCCCGGCACCCAGCTCACCATGCGCACCTTCCACATCGGCGGCACCGCCTCGCGGCGGGTGGAACAGAGCTTCCACGTGGCCCGGGGGAAGGGCTGGGTCCGTTTCGACAATCCCAAGATGGTGGTGGACCGCCAGGGCGAGCTGGTGAACCTGAGCCGCCAGGCGGAACTGGTCCTGGTCAGCGAAAAAGGCATCGAACGGGAACGCTACCCCCTGACCTACGGGGCCCACATCAAGGTGAAGGAGGGGCAGGCGGTGGAGGCGGGCCTGGTGCTGGCGGAGTGGGACCCCTTTACCAATGCCATGCTCACCGAAGTGGGCGGCCGCATCAAGTTCGGGGACATCGTGGACAACAATACCGTGCAGGAACGGGTGGACCCGGTGACCGGCAAGGCCTCCCGCCTGATCATCGAGAGCCGGGACCCGGAGCTCAGGCCCCGCATCTCGGTGAAGGACGAAACCGGGGCCACCGCCCGCATTCCCGGGAGCCCGGCCTTTGCCCGGTACTTCATGCCGGTGGGCGCCATCCTCATGGTGAACGAAGGCGATGAGGTCTTTCCCGGGGACGTGATCGTCAAGATTCCCCGGGAAACCACCAAGACCAAGGACATCACCGGCGGCCTGCCCCGGGTGGCGGAGCTCTTCGAGGTGCGCAAACCCAAGGAAACCGCGATCATCAGCGAAATCAGCGGGGTGGTTTCCTTCGGCCGCCACATCAAGGGCAAACGCAAGATCATCGTCACCCCGGAAGTGGGCAAGCCCAAGGAGTACCTGATCCCTAAAGGCAAGCACGTGGCGGTGCAGGAAGGCGACTTTGTCCGGGCCGGAGAACCCCTGATGGACGGCTCCGCCAACCCCCACGATATCCTGAACATCAGCGGCCTCAAGGAACTGGCCCGTTATCTGGTGGATGAAGTCCAGGAGGTTTACCGCCTCCAGGGGGTGAAGATCAACGACAAGCACATCGAGGTCATCGTCCGGCAGATGCTGCGGCGCATCAAGGTGGTGGACCCCGGCGAGACCGAATTCCTCATGGGCGAACAGGTGGAAAAATGGGTCTTTGAGGAAAAGAACGACCGGGCCATGGGCGAAGGCAAACGGCCGGCCACCGGCGAGCCGCTGCTGTTGGGGATCACCAAGGCCTCTTTGACCACCGAGTCCTGGATTTCCGCGGCCAGCTTTCAGGAGACCACCAAGGTGCTGGCGGACGCCGCAGTGCAGGGCAAGATCGACTATCTGCGGGGCCTCAAGGAGAACGTCATCATGGGGCGTCTCATCCCCGCGGGCACCGGGCTGGACATCTACCGGGAAATGGATATCAGAATGTCGGATGAGGAACTGGCTGCCGTCCCGCCGGAACTGGAGAGCCTGCCGGCGGAGGTGGAGGCCGGGATGGAGCCCGAGAGTTTGCCGGAGCAATAAAACATTGACAAAGTTACTCTAAATTGATTAACATAATTATTTTTAGTGGGCCTGCCTAATAAGGCGGGCCGCCGTGGAGCGCCTTACATGCCGACCATTAACCAGTTGATTCGCAAGGGGCGGGAGAAGCTCAAGAAGCGCACCGCCTCCCCGGCCCTGCAAAGCTGCCCCCAGAAGCGGGGGGTGTGCGTCCGGGTCTATACCACCACCCCCAAGAAGCCCAATTCGGCGCTGCGCAAGGTGGCCCGGGTGCGTCTCACCAACGGCATCGAGGTGACCACCTATATCCCGGGGGTAGGGCATAATCTCCAGGAACACTCGGTGGTCCTGATCCGGGGCGGCCGGGTGAAGGACCTGCCTGGGGTGCGCTATCACGTCATTCGGGGCACCCTGGACGCCTCGGGGGTTCAGGACCGCCGCCGGGGCCGGTCCAAGTACGGGGCCAAACGGCCGAAGTGAGGTTTTCTTGTTTTCGGTTTTCGGTAAAAGCCAAAACAGAAAAGCTTACCATAAACCGATGAAAAAGACATTTTGTATACTTCATCATAAATATTAAGGGTAAAAACGATTAGCTCCTTATCAAAGAGGAAATATAAAAGGTTTTTGTAACCGAAAAAAAAACCGGAAACCGAAAACCGAGAATCGAAACCGAGGTTTTTATGCCGAGAAAAGGGGGAGTGGCCCGGAGACAGGCCATCGCCGATTTGAAATACAACGACCTGCTGGTGAGCCGTTTCATCAACGGTTTGATGGATTGCGGCAAAAAGAGCATCGCCCAGCGCATCCTGTACAATGCCATGGAGATTCTGGGCCAGCGGGGCAATGACGAGTCCTTGAAGCTCTTTCACCAGGCGGTGGATAATGTCAAGCCCCTGATCGAAGTGAAGTCCCGGCGGGTGGGCGGCGCCACCTACCAGGTGCCGGTGGAGGTGCGGGCCGACCGCCGGGTTTCCCTGGCCATCCGCTGGCTCATCAGCTATGCCAAGGCCCGGAGCGAGAAGTCCATGGAGGCCAAACTGGCCGCGGAACTGATGGACGCCGCCAACAACCGCGGCGCGGCCATTAAGAAAAGGGAAGATACTCATAAGATGGCGGAGGCCAACAAGGCCTTCGCACATTATCGTTGGTAATAACTTTGGCGAGACAGACCCCGTTACACCGGGTACGGAATATTGGGTTTATGGCCCACATCGACGCCGGTAAAACCACCACCACGGAGCGCATCCTCTTCTACACAGGGGTGACGCACCGCCTGGGAGAGGTGCACGACGGCCAGGCGGTCATGGACTGGATGGAGCAGGAACAGGAGCGGGGGATCACCATTACCTCGGCGGCCACCACCTGTTACTGGAAAGACCATCGCATCAACATCATTGACACCCCGGGCCACGTGGACTTCACCATCGAAGTGGAGCGGTCCCTGCGGGTGTTGGACGGGGTGGTGGCGGTCTTCGACGCGGTGGGCGGAGTGGAGCCCCAGAGCGAGACGGTCTGGCGCCAGGCCGACCGCTACGGCGTCCCCCGCCTGGCCTTCATCAACAAAATGGACCGGGTGGGCGCGGATACCGCCCGCTGCCTGAAGATGATGCGGGAGCGCCTCAAGGCCAACCCGGTGTTGGTGCAGTTGCCCCTGGGAGAGGAAGACCGGTTTCAAGGGGTGATCGATCTCGTCCAGATGAAGGCGGTGGTTTACGACGAGGCCAGCAAGGGGATGAGCTTCGAGGTGGGGGAGATCCCGGCGGACTACCGGGAGTTGGCCCAGGAGCAGCAGCAGTTGCTCGTGGAAGCCCTGGCGGAAGTGGACGAAGAACTGATGGAGCGTTATCTGGCCGATGAACCGGTGGATGTGGCCCTGATGCAGAGGGCCTTGCGCCAGGGTACCCTTAGCCTGGCCCTGGTACCGGTGCTGTGCGGCTCCGCCTTCAAGAATAAAGGCATCCAGCAGTTGCTGGACGCGGTGGTGGATTACCTGCCGTCGCCTGCGGACATTCCCCCGGTGCAAGGGTTGGATGCCAAGGGGCAGGTGGTGGAGCGTTCCCCGTCGGATGAGGCGCCCCTGGCGGCGCTGGCCTTCAAATTGGTTTCCGATCCCTTTGTGGGCAATCTCACCTTTATCCGGGTCTATTCCGGGGTGCTCCCTTCCGGCGGCGCGGTATTGAACTCCACCAAGGGCGTGAAGGAACGCATCGGCCGCTTGCTGAAGATGCACGCCAACAAGCGGGAGGAGATCCCCATGGCCTACGCCGGCGACATCGTCGCCGCGGTGGGCCTCAAGAGCACCACCACCGGGGACACCCTGGCGGACGAACGGGAGCCGGTGATCCTGGAGACCTTGCATATTCCCCAGCCGGTGATCGACATTGCCATCGAGCCCCAGACCAAGGCGGACCAGGATAAGCTGGGCCAGGCCTTAAGCCGCATCGCCGCGGAGGACCCCTCTTTCCGGCGGCACTCTGACGCGGAAACCGGGGAGACCATCATCTCCGGCATGGGGGAACTCCACCTGGAGATCATCGTGGACCGCCTGCTGCGGGAATACAAGGTGGATGCCCGGGTGGGCAAACCGCAGGTGGCCTATCGGGAAACCATTACCGAAGAGGCCCGGGCCGAAGGGAAATTCGTCCGGCAGAGCGGCGGGCGGGGCCAGTACGGGCACGTGATCCTGGAGGTGAAACCCCTGGAGGCTGGCGCCGGGGTGGTCTTCACCAACAAGATCGTCGGGGGCTCGGTTCCCAAGGAATTCATCCCCGCAGTGGAGAAGGGCGTCAAAGAGGCGGCAGCCACCGGCATCCTGGGCTACCCCATGGTGGACCTGGAAGTGGTTTTGGTGGATGGCACCTATCATGAAGTTGACTCCTCGGAGCGCTCCTTCTTTATCGCCGGCTCCATGGGTTTCAAAGAGGCGGCCAAAAGGGCCCGGGCAGTGCTGCTGGAGCCCATCATGGACCTGGAAGTGGTGGCGCCCGAGGATTTTGTGGGCGAAGTGATGGGAGAGTTGAATGCCCGCCGGGGCCGCGTCACCGGTCTGGAATCCCGGGGCTCCACCCAGATTATTCATGGCCAGGTCCCCCTGGTCACCATGTTCGGTTACTCCACGGCCTTGCGCAGCTCCACCCAGGGCCGGGCCACCTTCACCATGCAATTCGATCACTATGAGCCCGTTTCCGCCTCCCTGGCGGAGGAGATCTTGGGCCGGCGTCAAGCCCGGGCATGATGCCCCCTGATATTAGGAGGAAGTCCTAATGGCCAAGAAGAAGTTTGAGCGCAAGAAGCCGCACGTAAACGTCGGGACGATCGGTCACATCGACCATGGGAAGACGACCTTGACTGCGGCCATAACCAAGCATTTGGCCAAGAAGGGATTGGCCCAGTACGTGCCCTTCGACCAGATCGACAAGGCGCCGGAGGAGAAGGAGCGGGGCATCACCATCGCCCTGGCGCACGTGGAATACGAGACGGACAAGCGCCACTATGCGCACGTGGACTGTCCGGGGCATGCGGATTATATCAAGAACATGATTACCGGGGCGGCCCAGATGGACGGGGCCATCCTGGTGGTGGGCGCGGACGACGGCCCCATGCCCCAGACCCGGGAGCATATCCTGTTGGCCCGGCAGGTGGGGGTGCCGTTCATCGTGGTCTTCCTGAACAAGGTGGACCTGGTGGACGACCCGGAGCTCATCGAGCTGGTGGAGCTGGAACTCAGGGAACTGCTCTCCAAGTACGACTTTCCCGGGGACGACATCCCCATCATCCGGGGTTCGGCCCTGAAGGCCCTGGAGTCGGACGACTTCAAGTCTCCGGAGGTGGCGCCGATCTTTGCGCTGATGGATGCCCTGGACAGCTACATTCCGGAGCCGGTGCGGGACGTCGACAAGCCCTTTCTGATGCCGGTGGAGGACGTCTTTACCATCTCGGGCCGGGGCACGGTGGTCACCGGCCGGGTGGAGCGGGGTAAGGTCAAGGTGGGGGAGGAAGTCGAGATCGTGGGATTTGCCCCGACCCAGAAGACGGTGTGCACCGGGGTGGAGATGTTCCGGAAGACCCTGGACTATGGGCAGGCGGGAGACAACGTCGGGCTGCTGCTCCGGGGCATCAAGAAGGAAGAGGTGGAGCGGGGCCAGGTGGTGGCCAAGCCGGGATCGATCACGCCGCACACCAAGTTCAAGGCCGAGGTTTACGTGCTCACCAAGGAGGAAGGTGGCCGCCACACGCCGTTTTTCTCCGGTTACCGGCCGCAGTTTTATCTCAGGACCACCGACGTCACCGGGGTGGCGACCCTGCCCGAGGGGGTGGAGATGGTGATGCCCGGGGACAACGTCGCCCTGGAAGTGACCCTGATTACCCCGGTGGCCCTGGAAGACGGGCTGCGCTTCGCCATCCGGGAAGGTGGCCGCACCGTGGGCGCCGGCGTGGTGAGCCAGATTTTGGAATAAGGGGAACCGATGATCACACCCAAGATTCGCATCCGTCTGCGATCCTACGATTACAAGCTGCTGGACAAGTCGGTCCTGGAGATCGTAGAGACGGCCCGCAGCACCGGCGCCAGGGTGGCGGGTCCCATCCCGTTGCCCACGGAGATCAACAAATACACGGTGCTGCGTTCGCCCCACATCGACAAAAAGTCCCGGGAGCAGTTCGAGATGCGCACCTATAAGAGACTACTGGACATCCTGGAGCCAACCCAGCAGACCATGGACGCCATCAGCAAGCTGGACCTGGCGGCCGGGGTGGATGTGGAGATTAAGGTATAAAGGCGGTTTTGCAGTTTTCGGTTTGGCGAAGGAAAAAGCCTTTAGAAGCTCAGAACAGCAGAAGGTATCCAGGTTGCGGTTTATCTCTTTTCTGCAGTTCATTAACTTAGAAGACAGATAAACAGAAAAACAGCAAACAGAGGTTGACCATGCCCGGGGGATTAATTGGCAAGAAATTGGGGATGACCCAGATCTTCGATTCCGATGGCCTGGCAGTGCCGGTCACGGTCATCGAAGCCGGCCCTTGCTTTGTGGTGCAGGAAAAGACCGGCGCCAAGGAGGGCTACCAGGCGGTGCAGGTGGGCTTTGAGCGGCGCCCCCTGGAGAAGCTGAACAAGCCGGAAAAGGGTCATTTGCAAAAGCACGGCGCCAAAAGCGGCTTCAGGTATCTCCGGGAGGTGCGCCTTTCCGAGGCGGGTTCCTTGGCCGAGGGCCAGGAGATCACCGTGGAGCAGTTTGCGGCGGGGGATCGGGTGGACATCACCGGGACCAGCAAGGGTCGAGGCTTTGCCGGCACCGTGAAGCGTTATAAATTCCATCGCGGCCCCATGAGCCATGGCTCCATGAACCACCGGGCCCCGGGCTCCATCGGCGCCAGCGCCTATCCCTCCCGGGTCGTTCCGGGCAAGAAGCTGCCGGGGCAGATGGGCAACGCCCGGGTGACCATGAAGAATCTGGAAGTGATCGACGTGCGCCCGGAAGACCATCTGCTGCTGGTGAAAGGCGCGGTGCCCGGCCCCCAGCGGGGCCTGCTGTTCATCCGGAAGGTTGGCTGAAACCATGCCCACAGTGGACATCTACAATATTCAAAAGGAAAAGGTCGGGGAACTGGACCTCAAAGATAGCATCTTTGGGGTGGCGGTGCGGGGCGACGTGCTCCACGAAGTGGTGACCTGGCAGCGGGCTTGCCGCCGGAGCGGCACCGCCTGCACCAAGACCCGGGGGGAAGTGCGCGGCGGCGGCCGCAAGCCCTGGCGCCAGAAAGGCAGCGGCCGGGCCCGGTCCGGCAGCAATCGCTCCCCGGTCTGGAAGGGGGGCGGCACCACCTTCGGCCCCAGACCCCGGAGCTACGCCTACACCCTGCCCAAGAAGGTGCGGCGGCTGGCCCTGAAGATGGCCTTGAGCAGCAAGCTGGAGAACGGCCAACTGCTGGTTCTGGATGATTATCCCCACAGCCAGCCCAAGACCCGGGATTTTATCGCGGTTCTGAAGACCTTCGAGATCGGCAAGGCGTTGTTCATCTCCCCGGAAGGGAACCAGGCCCTGGAGTTGAGCGCCCGGAACGTGCCCGGGGTGCAGGTGATGCTGCCGCTTGGCCTGAACGTTTATGACATCCTGAAGTACGACCACCTGGTGCTGTTTTCCCCGGCGCTGGCGGCCATCGAAGCGAGGTTGGCCAAATGAAGCCTTATTATCAGCTCATTAAGGGGCCCATCATTACGGAAAAGACCCATTCCTTGAAGGAGGCGGCCAACAAGCTGACCCTCAAGGTGGATGTCAAGGCCAACAAGATCGAGATCCGCAAGGCCATCGAGGACCTCTTCAAGGTGAAGGTGCTGGGGGTGAACACCATCCAGATGCAAGGCAAAAAGAAACAGGTGGGAAAGAAAGAAGGGGTGCGTTCCCACTGGAAAAAGGCCATCGTCACCCTGGCTCCCGGAGAAAAGATTGCCGGTTACGAAGGGCTGTAAGAGATAGTGGTCAGTGGCCAGTGGTCAGTGATCAGTAAAAAGTAAAAAATAAATTAAGAATAGTTATTAAATAACAAGAGGAAGATAGCGAAATGGCTCTGATTTCCCGGAAGCCAACCTCCGCCGGGCGGCGGCATCAGACGACCCTGGATTTTGCCGAGATCAGCCGCGGCGCGCCGGAGAAGAGCCTGGTAAGGACCTTGAAAAAGACCGGGGGCCGCAACAGCTACGGCCGGGTCACCTGCCGCCACCGGGGCGGCGGGCATAAACGGCGCTACCGGCTCATCGACTTCAAACGCAATAAGTTGGGGGTGGAGGCCAAGGTGGCGGCCATCGAATACGATCCCAACCGCACCACCCGCATTGCCCTGCTCCATTATCTCGACGGGGAGAAGCGCTATATTCTGGCGCCCCAGGAGTATGCAGGTGGGCGACCTGGTGGTGGCCGGCCCCGAGGCCGACATCAAGCCGGGCAATTCCATGCCCCTGGCCAATATTCCCACCGGCACCCTGGTGCACAACGTGGAGATGAAGCCCGGCAAGGGCGGGCAGTTGGCCCGGGCCGCGGGCGCCTACGCCCAGTTGATGGCCAGGGAAGGGAACAACGCCCATCTGAAGCTGCCTTCCGGGGAAGTGCGCATGGTTTCGGTGGATTGCCGGGCCACCATCGGCCAGTTGAGCAATGCGGAACAGGAAAATGTCGCCCTGGGCAAGGCCGGGCGCAAACGCTGGCTGGGGAAGCGGCCCCACGTGCGGGGCGTGGCCATGAACCCGGTGGACCATCCCATGGGCGGCGGCGAAGGCAAGTCCTCGGGGGGCCGGCATCCGGTGACCCCCTGGGGGGTGCCCACCAAGGGGTTCAAGACCCGCAAAAAGCCCAAGGACAGCGACCGCAGCATCATTAAACACCGGTCCAAGAAGTAAAGGGGAGAGACGTGGCCCGTTCACTGAATAAGGGACCCTACGTGCAGGACAGCCTGGAGGCCAAGGTGCATAAGGCCCGGGAGACCCAGGACCGCCGGGTGATCAAGACCTGGTCCCGGCGTTCCACCATCACCCCGGACTTTATCGGCCTGACCCTGGCGGTGCACAACGGCAAGAAGTTCATCCCGGTGTACGTCACCGAGAACATGGTGGGGCACAAGCTGGGGGAGTTCGCCCCCACCCGCCATTTTGGCGGCCACGCCGGGGATCGCAAATCTAAAGTGGGTAAGAAATAGTCATGGAGATCACAGCCCGGGCTAAATTTTTGCGCATCTCGCCGCTGAAACTGCGATTGGTGGCCCAACTGCTGCCGGGCAAGAAGGTGGGCGAGGCCCTCTCCCTGCTGCAGTTTATGCCGCAGCGGGGCGCCGGGCTGGTGCGCAAGGTGATGGTGGCCGCGGTGGCCAATGCCGAACAACGCTCCCAGGTGGATGTGGACACCCTGGTGGTCAAAGGGGTCCAGATAGACGGCGGTCCCAGCCTGAAGCGCTTTCAGGCCCGGGCCATGGGGCGGGTTAACCGCATCCTCAAGAGAAGCAGCCACATTACCGTGGTCCTCAAGGAAGGGCCCGGGAAATGAAGAGTAGCCAGTAGCCAGTAGCCAGTAGCCAGGGGTCACTTGGGTTTTCCGATTAAGTAACTGATTACTAATTACTGACTACTGATTACTGACTACTGACTACTGGCTACTGGCTACTAAAATAAGGAGGCAGGGATTGGGCCAAAAAGTTCACCCCATCGGTTTTCGCCTGGGGAGCTACCGTAAATGGGATTCCGTGTGGTTCGCCCGGAAGGATTTCGCTTCCCTGGTGCTGGAGGACCGCAAGATTCGGCTGTTCGTCAAGCAGGATCGGGAGCTCAAGGGGTCGGGGATCGCCGGGGTCGATATTAAAAGGGCGGCCAACAAGCTGACCATCAAGATTCATACCTCGCGGCCGGGGATGGTCATCGGCCAGAAGGGCAAGAAGATCGAAGACCTGCGCCGCCGCCTGGAGAAGGAGGTGGGCCGGGAACTGGTGATTGACGTCCAGGAGGTGCGGAAACCGGAGATCAATGCCCAGTTGGTGGCGGAAAACATCGCCCAGCAATTGGAGCGCCGGGTCTCCTTCCGGCGGGCCATGAAAAAGTCGGTGGGCCAGGCCTTGAAGTTCGGCGCCAAGGGCATCAAGATCCGCTGCAAGGGCCGCCTGGCCGGGGCGGAAATCGCCCGGCAGGAATGGTACCGGGAAGGGCGGGTGCCGCTGCACACTTTGCGGGCCTTCATCGATTACGGTTTCGCCGAGGCCATGACCACCTACGGGATCATCGGGGTAAAGACCTGGATCTTCCACGGCGAAGTCCTGGGCGCGGAAGAAGGCATGAGCTTTTAAATCAGTAAGCAGTAAGCAGTGAGCAGTGAGCGGCAAGCAGTTCCCTTGGCGGTTAGGGAGAGGGAACCTTAGGATAGCGTGAGGCATTATGGCTTGGCCCAGGTGTAAAAAATTCTTAGCCACTGACCCAAACCAATGGGCCATGGTTCCTTTAAGGATCGCCCTGGGGATAATCTTTATCGGCCATGGCAGCCAGAAGCTTTTTGGCTGGTGGGGTGGCCACGGGCTTGCGGGTACGGCGGCGCTGTTCGCCGGCAAGTTCGGCCTGACCCCCGGATGGTTGTGGGCCGCGCTGGCCGGGGGGGGCGAGTTCGCAGGCGGGCTGCTGCTGATACTCGGACTTTTTACGCGGTTGGGCGCCTTCTTTATCTGCATGGTGATGTTGGTGGCGATTTTTAAGGTCCATCTGGGCAGCTTTTTTATGCCCACCGGGGTGGAATATACCTGCTCCTTATTGGCCGCCGCCGTGGCGCTGCTGATTGCCGGGGGCGGCAAATTCTCCCTGGATGCCAGGCTGCAGGCTGAATGACTTGCTTGAGAATCAAGGAAACGGGATAGAAAAATGCTGGCTCCGAAACGAGTAAAACATCGCAAGGTGATGAAGGGGCGCCGGCGGGGCCTGGCCACCCGGGGCAATTTTATCGCCTTCGGGGATTACGGTCTGATGGCCACGGAATGCGGCTGGATCACCGCGCAACAGATCGAGGCGGCCCGGATCGCCATCACCCGCCACGTGAAACGGGGCGGTCAGGTGTGGATCCGGGTATTTCCCGATAAACCCTTCACCAAGAAGCCGGCGGAGACCAGGATGGGCAAAGGCAAAGGCTCACCCGAGGGCTGGGTGGCGGTGGTGCGTCCGGGCCTGGTGCTCTACGAGATGGCGGGGGTGGAGCGGGCGGTGGCCATGGAGGCCATGCGCCTGGCGGCCCACAAGTTGCCGCTGCGCACCAAATTTATGGAGCGGGCCACAGTCGCCGCCCCGTTGGCGGCCGCCGCGGCCGCGGAGACGGAGGCGGGGTCATGAAGGCCGCCGACCTGAGGGACCTGAGCACCGAGGAGTTGGAGGCCAAGCTGAAAGAGGTCTCGGAGGAGCTATTCAACCTGGGTTTTCAGCACAGCCGGCAGCAGTTGGACAATACCGCCCGGTTGGGCCAGGCCCGGAAAGACCTGGCCCGGATCAAGACGGAACTCAGGGCCAAAACTGGAATCAAGCAATAGCCGGGAAGGTATAGGTATATATGGTGGAAACAGCGCGGGGTATCCGGAAGACCCAGGTAGGTTTGGTGGTCAGCGACAAGATGGACAAAACCGTGGTGGTGGAGGTGAAGCGCCTGGTGGCCCATCCCCGCTATCACAAGATCATCCGGCGCCGGGTAAAGATCAAGGCCCACGACCCGCAGAACACCTGCCAGGTGGGAGACAAAGTGCTGCTGGAAGAAACCCGGCCCATCAGCCGGGACAAGCACTGGCGGATCAAGCAGATCCTGGAAAAGGCCCAATAAGCCGCAACCGCCTTATGGATATACGACCATGATTCAGGTGCACACACAGATGACGGTGGCGGACAACTCCGGGGCCAAGAAGGTCTTCTGCATCCGCGTCCTGGGCGGCACCCGCAGACGGTACGCCCGGTTGGGAGATATTATCGTGGTGTCGGTTAAGGAAGCCTTGCCGCACTCCAAGGTCAAAAAAGGCGACGTGATGCGGGCGGTGGTGGTGCGCACCGTCAAGGAAATGCGGCGCCCCGACGGCTCCTACATCAAATTTGACGACAACTCCGCGGTGCTCATCAACCCGGCGGGCGACCCCATCGGCACCCGCATCTTCGGACCGGTGGCCCGGGAGCTGCGGGCTAAACGGTTCATGAAGATCATCTCCCTGGCGCCGGAGGTGCTGTGATGGCCAAGTCGCGGAAACTCAAGCAGCCAGCCCTCAGGATCCGCCTGAAAAAGAACGATCTGGTGGAGGTGATCGCCGGCAAGGAGCAGGGCAAGACCGGCAAGATCCTCAAGGTTATCCGGGAATCCAACAAGGTGCTGCTGGAAAAGATCAACATGATCAAGCGGCACACCCGCCCCAGCCCCACCACCGGGCAGGGGGGCATTGTCGAAAAAGAGGGGCCGATCCACGTCTCCAAGGTGAAGCTCGTTTGCCCCAAATGCGCCACAGCCACTCGCTTCGGCCTGGGGAAAACCGGCGAAGGGAAAAAGGCGCGGGTCTGCCTGAAATGCAAGGAATTTATTGATGGTTGAAAAAGAGAAGAAACCGAAGGCCAAGCCGGCGGCGGCGGGGACCGGCGAGACCAAGGCCGCGACCAAGGCAAAAAGTGAGACCAAGGCCGCGGCCAAGCCCAAGGCGAGGGCAAGGCGGAGGCCAAGGTTAAAAGCGAGGCCAAGGCCCAAGGCGAGGCAAGGCTGCGGCCAAGGTCAAAGGCGAGACCAAGGCCGAGGGCAAGGTCAAAACCGAGGTCAAAACCGAGGGCAAGGCCGAGGGCAAGGTCAAAGGCCAGGCCAAGGCCGAGGCCAAGGCGGCGCCGGCGGCGGAGGTCAAAGCCGCGGCCCCGGCCGAAAAGTTCGCGGTCCGGCTGTGGGATTATTACCGGACCGAGTGTGTGCCCCGCATGATGCAGGAGTTTCGCTACGGCAGCCCCATGCAGGCGCCCCGGGTAGAGAAGATCGTCATCAATCTGGGTTTGGGAGAGGCGATCCAGAACATCAAGCTGCTGGAGTCGGCCAGCGCTGAACTCACCGCCATCGCCGGACAGAAGCCGGTGGTGACCCGGGCCAAGAAATCCATCGCGGCCTTCAAGCTGCGGGAGGGGATGCCCATCGGCTGCATGGTGACCCTGCGCCGGGAGCGGATGTATTACTTCCTGGATAAACTGGTGAACGTGGTGCTCCCCAGGGTGCGGGACTTCCGGGGGGTATCGGAGAAGGCCTTCGACGGGCGGGGTAACTATACCCTGGGCATCCGGGAGCAGATCATCTTCCCGGAGATCGATTACGACAAGATCGACAAGGTCAAGGGAATGAACATCACCATCGTCACCAATGCCCGCACCGACGAAGAAGGCAAGTTTCTCTTGAACCTATTGGGCATGCCCTTCAGGAAATAAGAGGCGGGGGCGGATTTAAAGCCCGGCCCTGCGGAGACGTGAATGGCCAAGAAATCATTGATAGCCAAGGCAAAGCGCCCCCCCAAGTTTGCGGTGCAAAAATACCATCGCTGCCCTTTGTGCGGTCGCCCCCGGGCCTTTCTGCGGCGGTTCGGCATCTGCCGCATCTGCTTCCGTAACATGGCCCTCCGGGGGGAGATCCCCGGGGTGACGAAATCGAGCTGGTAGCCAAAGATGAGCATGACCGATCCCATCGCCGACATGTTGACCCGGATTCGCAACGCCGGGGTGGCCCGTTTCGACAAGGTGGATATTCCGGCGTCCCGCATGAAGATCAGCCTGGCCCGCATCCTCAAGGAGGAGGGCTTCATCAAGAACTACAAGGTGATCAAAGACAACAGCCAGGGGATGCTCCGGGTCTATCTCAAATATGACGAACACCAGAAGCCGCTGATTCAGGGCATCGGCGGGTAAGCAAACCCGGCTGCCGGGTGTACGCCGGCCACGCGGAGCTGCCCAAGGTCCAGGGGGGCCTGGGGATGGCGGTGGTCTCCACCTCCAAGGGCGTGATGACCGACCGCCAGGCCCGAAAACTGCAGGTGGGCGGCGAAATTCTGTGCGAGATCTGGTAAGGGTGATTCATGAGCCGCATCGGTAAAAAACCCGTGCCTTTATCCCCGGGGGTGAAGGCCGAGCTGGAAAACGGCAGCTACGGTCACCGGCGGCCAGGGCACCCTGTCCAACTGATGCCGCCCCGGGTCCGGAATCGACTCGGGGCCAAGGAGATCAGGGTGCTGCCCCAGGACGACTGCCGCCTGACCCGGTCTTACTGGGGCCTGGCCAGGACCCTGGTGGCCAACATGGTCACCGGGGTCAGCAGGGTTTTACCCGGGTGCTGGAAATCGTGGGCACCGGCTACAAGGTGGAGGCCAAGGGCGACTCCCTGGTGTTCAGCCTGGGTTATTCCAACCCGGTGGAGTTTCCCCTGCCCGAAGGGATCAGCGCCAAGGTGGACAAGGCCACCCGCATCGAGTTCAAGGGCTTCGACAAAGAGGAGTTGGGCCAGCTGTGGCGGTCATCCGGGCCATCCGGCCGCCGGACGCCTATAAAGGCAAGGGCATCAAATATGCCGGCGAAGTAATCCGGCGCAAGATGGGCAAGGCCGGCGGCCGCTAAGGGAGGAGTGAGCGAAGATGAATCCCAACGGGTGTCCAGGCTGAAACGGAGGCAGCGCATCCGGCGAAGATCAGCGGCACCACGGCGCGGCCCCGCCTGTCGGTGTTTCGCAGCGCCAGGCATATTTACGCGCAGATCATCGACGACGACCGGGGTCACCCTGGTGGCGGCCTGGACCCTGAGCCCCGAAATCAAGGACAAACTGGGCAGCCTGAAGAAGATGGACGCCGCCAAGGAAGTGGGCAAGCTCCTGGCTGACAGGGCCAAGGAGAAGGCATCGACAAGGTGGTCTTTGACCGCAACGGTTTTCTCTACCACGGCCGCATAAAGGCCTGGCCGAGAGCTGCCGGGAAAACGGGCTGGTATTTTAGCGGAGCGCAGCTGTAAGCATCAGCTAGACCAAAGCCGAGTGCGAACTGCGGTTGACAAAATATAACAGCGAATAAAGAAGATTTTAATATAGCTGAAAGCTTAAAGCTGACAGCTCCCCCGGAGGTAGGTTTGTTCGAGACAGAGGCGTCGGAAGACAATTTACCGACAAAGTAGTGAACATCGCCCGGGTCGCCAAGGTGGTGAAAGGCGGGCGCCGTTTCCGTTTCAGCGCCATCGTGGTGGTGGGTGACGGCCAGGGCAAGGTGGGCGCCGGGCTGGGCAAGGCCCAGGAAGTGCCGGAGGCCATCCGCAAAGCCGTGGAACAGGCCAAGAAGGCAATGATCCAGGTCCCCATCCTCAACAACACCATCCCTTATGCGGTGACGGGGCGAGTTCGGCTCCGGCCAGGTGCTGCTGAAACCGGCCTCGGAAGGCACCGGGGTCATCGCCGGCGGTCCGGTGCGGGCCGTGGTGGAAGTGGCGGGCATCAAGAACGTTCTCACCAAGTGCCTGGGCTCCAACAACCCCCACAACGCCGTGAAGGCCACCATGGAGGCCCTGAAGCAACTGTCCTCCCCGGAGGACGTGGCCGGGCGCCGCAACCGTCCCCTGGCGGAAATACTGGGATAGAAGCAGCGGTCGCAGCGGCGGGCTGGCTAGTCGAGAAGCAAAGTCTCGTGAATCGCCCAATAACCGGCAAACTGTGAGATAAGCTGAGAGCGATCATGATTCTAGAAATAACCCTGAAAAAGAGTCCCATCGGGCAGGCCGCCGCAACACCGGAAGACCTTGAAAACCCTGGGGCTGACCCGGATGAAAAAGACGGTGCGCCACAGGGAGACGCCGGCCATGGCCGGCATGGTGCGCCAGGTGAGCCATCTGGTGGAAGTGCGGCAGTCCCGGAAGGAGAGTAAAGATGCGACTTCATGAATTCAGCCCAGGCCGGGGTCCAAGCACAAGAAGAAGAGGGTCGGCCGGGGGCCGGGTTCCGGTTGGGGCAAGACCGCGGGCCGGGGCCACAAAGGCCAGAATTCCCGGGCCGGCGGGCCCAAAGCCGGATTCGAGGGCGGCCAGATGCCCTTGACCCGGCGGATCCCCAAGCGGGGCTTCACCAATATCTTCCGAAAGCCCTGGGCCATCGTCAATCTGCGGGATTTGAAGCGCTTCGCCGCGGACAGCGTGGTGGATGAGGCGGCCCTGAAAGGGGCCGGCCTGGTGGGCTCAAGACCAGGAGGGTCAAGCTCCTGGCCCAGGGAGAGGTGACCGAGCCCCTGACCGTCAAGGTGCAGGCGGTGCCAGCGCCCAGGCCAGGGCGCGCTGATCGAAGCCGCCGGGGGCAAGGGTGGAGGTCCGTCTGAATTGTGTCGGCCTTTTCCAACATAGCCAAGATTCCCGAGCTGAAGCGGCGCATTATCTTTACCCTGCTGATGCTGGCGGTGTACCGTCTGGGCTGCCACATTCCCACGCCGGGGATGGACCCCAGGCCCTGATGGCCTTCTTCGCCCGCCAGCAGGGCACCATCTTCGGCCTGTTCGACATGTTCTCCGGCGGCGCCCTGGAGAGGCTTAGCGTCTTCGCCCTGGGGATCATGCCTTACATCAGCGCCTCCATCATCATCGAACTTCTCAAGGTGGTGATCCCGTCCATCGAGAAGCTCTATAAAGAAGGGGAGCGGGCAGAAGAAGATCAAGCAGTACACCCGGTACGGCACCGTGGTGATCTGCGGCCATCCAGGGGCTGGGGATCGGCTTGGGCCTGGAGGAGATGACCGGCGGGGCTGGCCAATGCCGGTGGTGCTGCACCCCGGCTGGGGCTTCCGCCTGGTGACGGTGCTCACCCTGACGGCGGGTACCGCCTTCATCATGTGGCTGGGGGAAATGATCACCGAACGGGGCATCGGCAACGGCATCTCCCTGATCATCTTCGCCGGCATCGTGGCCCGGCTGCCCTCCGCGATCATCAAGCACCTTCCAGCTGATCGGCACCGGGGAGATTTACCCGATTTTCATGGTGCTGCTGGTGGTCGTCATGGTCGCGGTGGTGGGCGTCATTGTCTTCGTGGAGCGGGCCCAGCGCCGCATTCCGGTGCAATACGCCCGCCGGGTGGTGGGCCGCCGCATGATGGGCGGCACCACCACCCACCTGCCGCTGAAGGTGAACACCTCCGGGGTTATCCCGCCCATTTTCGCCTCCTCGCTCCTGATGTTTCCGGCCACCATCAGGAGCTTTATGCACGTGGATTGGGTCCAAGTGCGCCATGGATACCGTGAGTCCCCGGGCGGCATGCTCCACGACCTGGTTTATGTGGCCTTCATCGTTTTTTTCTGCTATTTCTACACCGCGGTGACCTTCAACCCGGTGGACGTGGCCGACAATCTGAAGAAATGGGGCGGTTATGTCCCGGGGTTCGGCCCGGGAAGCCCACCGCCGAATATATCGACCGGATTCTCACCCGCATCACCCTGGGGGGCGCCATCTACGTCTCGGCGGTCTGCGTGCTGCCCACCATCCTGATCCGCAAGTTCAACGTCCCCTTTTATTTCGGCGGCACGGCCCTGTTGATCGTGGTGGGGGTGGCCATGGATACCATGAGCCAGATCGAGTCGCATATGCTCACCCGCCATTACGAGGGTTTCATGAAAAAACGCATGGGCCGGGTGAGACGCTGATCTGAGACGAAGGAGAAAGCTATGAATCTGATTCTATTGGGCGG
The DNA here is from genome assembly GCA_963808395.1 of uncultured delta proteobacterium. GTDB lineage: Bacteria > Desulfobacterota > Desulfobaccia > Desulfobaccales > 0-14-0-80-60-11 > JAPLJC01. The sequence continues at coordinate 220,138 of CAWEFJ010000011.1, forward strand.
ACCGGGGGCCGGAAAAGGCACCCAGGCGAAGAAACTCATCGACAAATATCGGGATTCCCCAGATCTCCACGGGCGACATCCTGCGCGCCGCGGTGAAAGAAGGGACCGAAATGGGGCGGAAGGCCAAGGAATACATGGATGCCGGCAAACTGGTGCCGGATGCCGTGGTCATCGGCATCATCAAGGACCGCCTGGCGCAGCCGGACTGCCAAGAAGGGCTTCATCCTGGACGGCTTCCCCCGCACCGTGCCCCAGGCCGAGGCCCTGGACAAGGTGCTGGCGGGCCTGGGCAGCAAGATCGACCACGTGGTCTCCATCGACGTGGACGAAGAGGCCCTGGTGACCCGCCTCACCGGCCGGCGCACCTGCAAAAACGCGGCTTGCGGCCAGATGTTCCATGTCAAGTTCACTCCGTCCAAGAAGGAGGGGGTGTGCGACAAGTGCGGCGGCGAACTCTACCAGCGGGACGATGACAACGAGACCACGGTGCGCTCCCGCCTGGCCACTTATAATCAGGCCACCAAGCCCCTGATCGATTACTACACCAAGGAGGGGCTGGTGCGGCCCATCACCGGGGTGGGAAGCATTGAGGACATCTTTAACAAGATCGTCACCATCCTCGGACACCCCCGGAGCGCCGCGTTGAGCAGCTGCAAGTGCTGCTGAGCGGCGGTAAGGCAAGGCTTTAAGGTATCGCCCCGATTTATGATTCTGCTGAAATCTTCCCAGGAGCTGGCCAAGATGGAGGTGGCCAACCGCATCGTGGCGGAAATCCTGGCGGGGGTTCAAGAACGGGTGCGACCCGGGGTGGAAACCCGGGAACTGGACGAACTGGCGGAAGAGATGTGCCGCAGCCGGAAGGTGGAGCCGGCCTTCAAGGGCTACCGGGGTTATCCCAGCTCCATCTGTGTCTCGGTAAATGAAGAGATCGTCCACGGGATTCCGGGAGCCAGGCGCATCCAGGCCGGGGATTTGGTGAGCCTGGACTTCGGGGTGAAATACCAGGGCTATTATGGGGATGCGGCCCTCACCCTGGCCGTGGGGGAAGTGGATCCCCGGGCCCGGGCCCTGGTGGCGGCCACCGAGCAGGCCCTCTACGCCGGGATCAGCGAGGCCCGAGGTGGGGCGGCACCTCGCGGACATCTCCCACGCGGTGCAGGCCATGGTGGAGGGCGCCGGCTTTGGGGTGATCCGGGAGTTCGTGGGCCACGGCATCGGCCGCTCGCTCCATGAAGACCCCCAGATCCCCAATTTCGGGCCGCCGGGACGGGGGCCGCGGCTGCAGGCGGGTATGACCCTGGCCATCGAACCCATGACCTGCATGGGGGCCTGGCAGGTGCGCATCCTGGAGGACGGCTGGACCGCGGTGACCCAGGACGGCTCCTGCGCCGCCCATTTTGAGCACACCGTGGCGGTAACCGCTCAGGGGCCCTTGATCCTGAGCCGCCTGTAGAGGCGGGGGCCAACCCTTGATTTTGCGGGGATAATGGATTATCCTATAGAGTAACTTCTTGAAATAACTATAAAGATAAGGTAGATGCCCAAGGAAGACGCCATCGAAGTTGAAGGGACGGTAATCGAGCCCTTGCCCAATGCCATGTTTCGGGTGGAGCTGCCCAACGGGCACAAGGTGCTGGCTCACATTTCCGGGAAGATGCGGATGCATTACATCAAGATTCTCCCGGGGGATAAAGTCATCATGGAATTGTCGCCCTACGACTTGAGCCGGGGGCGCATCGTTTACCGGGTCAGATAGGAGTCAAAGATGAAAGTCAGGTCGTCAGTGAAACGCATGTGCGCCAAATGCAAGATTATTCGCCGGAAAGGCGTGGTGCGGGTGATCTGCAAGGATAATCCCAAACACAAGCAGCGCCAGGGTTAACAGGGAGGAGAACAATTGGCCAGGATCGCAGGGATCGACCTGCCCCGGAACAAGCGGATCGAGATCGCCCTTACCTATATTTTCGGCATTGGCCGCAGCACCGCCATCCGGGTGCTCCGAGAGGCCAAGGTGGACGGGGGCACCAAGACGGGTGAATTGACTGACGTCGAAATCACCGGCATCCGCCAGGCGATTGACCATGCCTGTAAAGTGGAGGGCGACCTGCGCCGGGAAGTCTCGATGAACATCAAGCGCCTGATGGATCTGGGATGTTACCGGGGCTTGCGGCACCGCCGGGGATTGCCGGTCCGGGGCCAGCGCACCCACACCAATGCCCGCACCCGCAAAGGCCCGCGGCGCAGCGTGGTGGGCAAGCGGAAGAAGGCCTAAGGAGGCAGAATGGCCAAAGCGCCGGTTCGTACCAAGAAGAAGAAAGAGCGGAAAAATATTCCCGTGGGGGTGGCGCACATCAAGGCCACCTTCAACAACACCCTGGTGACCATCACCGATCCCGCGGGCAACGTGATCTCCTGGTCGTCTTCCGGGGTCCAGGGTTTCAAGGGCTCCCGCAAGGGCACTCCCTTTGCCGCCCAGTTGGCGGCCCAGGACGCGGCCAAGAAGGCCATGGAACACGGCATGCGCAACGTGGATGTCTTCGTCAAAGGGCCGGGGGCAGGCCGGGAGGCGGCTCTCCGGGCCTTGCAGGCCGCGGGTTTGTCCATCAACCTGATCAGGGATGTCAGCCCCATCCCCCACAACGGCTGTCGTCCTCCGAAACGCCGCCGGGTATAACGAAGAGGTGAACGAAATTGGCAAGATATTTGGGACCGGTTTGCCGGCTCTGCCGCCGGGAAGGGATGCAGCTCTACCTTAAAGGAGACCGCTGTTACACGGATAAATGCGCCATCGAGCGGCGGCACTATCCGCCGGGACAGCATGGCCAGCGGCGGAGCAAGGTATCCGATTACGGCACCCAGCTCCGGGAAAAGCAAAAGGTGAGACGTATCTATGGGGTGCTGGAGAAACAATTCAGCGGTTATTTCAAGAAGGCCGAACGGCAGAAAGGGGTGACCGGGACAAACCTGCTGGTCTTGCTGGAGCGGCGCCTGGACAACGTGGTGTATCGGTTGGGTTTCGCCAACTCTCGGTCCCAAGCCCGGCAATTGGTGCGGCACAACCTGGTGCTGGTCAACGGCGCCAAGGTGAACCTGCCCTCGTATCTGGTGCGCCAAGGCGACCTGGTCAAGGCGACGGAGAAGGGCCGCAACCTGCCGCTGATCCGGGATGCCATGGAAGCGGTGGCCCGGCGAGGCTGCCCCTCCTGGCTGGAGTTCAACAAGGAAGAGGCCCAGGGCCGGGTAATCTTGTTCCCCATCCGGGAAGAAATCACCATGCCCATTCAAGAACATCTCATTGTGGAGCTTTATTCCAAATAGAGAATCATGATCCTTTATGGCTCGGAGATCGACTCCCCCGGCTGAGAAGCGAGGCCGGGAGCTGCCGTCGGTTTTTCCGGTGGCAGCCGGCGTTGAGAGTCATGGAATCCGGGTAACCAGAACGAGGCGCCATGATCCACAAGAACTGGAGCGACATCATTAAGCCCAAACGCCTGGAAGTGGATACCGAGAGCCACCGGCGTGACTACGGCAAATTCACGGCTGAGCCCCTGGAACGCGGCTTCGGCACCACCCTGGGAAACGCGCTGCGGCGGGTCTTGCTGTCCTCCCTGCGGGGGGCGGCCATTACCGCGGTGCGCATCAAGGATGTGCATCACGAGTTTTCCGCGATCACCGGGGTGCGGGAGGATGTCACGGAAATCCTCCTCAACCTGAAGCAGGTGCGCCTGAAGCTGCTGGCCGACGGCGTCCGGGTCCTGCACCTGGAGGCCGCGGGGGAACGGGAGGTCAAGGCCGGCGATATTAAATCGGATGGGATGGTGGAAATCCTCAACCCCGAGAATCATATCGCCTCCCTGTCCGGGGACGGCCAACTGAGCCTGGAAATGACGGTGAAGAGCGGCAAGGGTTTTGTGCCGGCGGAAGCCAATAAGGAAGAGGATCAGCCCATCGGCTACATCCCTCTGGACGCCAGCTTTTCCCCCATCCGCAAGGTGAATTACGTGGTCACCCAGGCCCGGGTGGGTCAGCGCACCGACTATGACAAGCTGACCCTGGAGGTCACCACCGACGGCAGCCTCACCCCGGAGAACGCGGTGGCCTATGCCGCCAAGATTCTCAAAGAGCATCTCGTCATGTTCATTAACTTCGAAGAGGAACCCAGCGGGCTGGAGGAGAAGGCCATGGAGGAGCTCCCGGTCCTGAATGAGAACCTCTACCGCAGCGTCAATGAACTGGAGTTGTCGGTGCGCGCCGCCAATTGCCTGCGCAACGCCAATATCCGCTTTATCGGCGAACTGGTGCAAAAGACTGAGCAGGAGATGCTGAAGACCAAGAATTTCGGCCGCAAGTCCTTGAATGAGATCAAAGAGATTCTCCAGGAGATGGGGTTGCACCTGGGGATGAAGTTGGAAACCTTCATGCCTCCGGATCAGATGCCGGAAAGGAAGGAAGAAGTCGCATGAGGCACTTAAAAGCCGGCCGGCGCCTCTCCCGCACCACGGAGCATCGCCAGGCCATGCTGCGCAATCTGATCACCGCCCTGCTGGAGCAGGAGCGGATCGAGACCACCCGGGCCAAGGCCAAGGAGACGCGTCAGTGGGCCGAGAAGGTCATTACCCTGGCCAAAAGGGGTGACCTGCACGCCCGCCGCCTGACCCAGGCGGTGGTGCGTTCCAAAAAGGTGGTGGCCAAGCTCTTCGGAGAACTGAAGGAGCGTTACCAGGAGCGCCCCGGCGGCTATACCCGCATCATTTCCCTGGGGGTGCGCCTCGGCGACGCCGCGCCCATGTCCATCCTGGAGTTGGTGGATCGTCCGGAGAAGCTGCCCCAGGCCAAGGCCAAGACCAAGGCCCCGGCTAAGGCCCGGCCAAGGCCAAAAAGGCCCCGGCCAGCTAACCTACCCTCACCCGGGGGCAAGGAGACTTGTCCCCTTAATCCTGCAGCGCCCTCTTTCCTGCCGATCTTGGGTCTGCCGCCCCGGGCCGCGGGCCTGAAAAAATGCCTGCGATTATCTCCTTGATAATACAAGGCTAACCGGGTTGCCGCGGCTAAGCGGGAGAAAAAGTGTTTGACAACCGATTTTAAATATATTAAAGTCTGGCCAAAATAAATAGGTAACTTTACCTAATCATATGTAGGTAATTTTGCCTAGTAGTCACGCAAGGCTCTTTTTCAAAGATGCCAATTGTCCGGGGCTGAAGATCCAGCTAGCCCCCTCCGGATGGTCCCATCACCAAGGAGGTTCTGGATGGCAAAGCGGATAATTGTGAGCACGGTAATCACCCTGGCACTAGCTTTCTCTCCCAGCCTGGCATTTTCACTACCCACGAAAAACGTCAATAAAAAGAAACCCTCCTCTTCCAATGCCCAGAAAGAGGAGAGCAGAAAAAGCAAATCCGCCAAAAAGTCTAGTTACAGCAGCAGCAGGCATTCCCGGCACGATGACGGCGAGGTCGTGGAATCTTCCATGGTGCCGCATTCCGGCGGTTCGGTTTACGAGACCCCCCCGTTGATGAAGGTCACCCCCCAAAGGGATGGCGGTTTTCTCCTGGAGCCCTTGGAGCCCAAGAAAAACGGGTCTGCTTTGAACAAGCCTTCCTCCAATACGGAAGTGACCCGGGACCAAAGCTCCCTCCGAAGGGGGAGCACCAATACAACCGGTTTGAGCCCTGGGATTTCTCGGATCTGATTCTGGCCCAGGCCAAGTACTATCGGGACACCCCCTACGCCCGGGGCGGCTCTTTACAGACCGGCAATGCCACTGATTGCTCCGGGTTTGTCCAATACATTTACAAAGGTTTCAAGATCAATCTGCCCCGATCCAGCGCCGAGCAGGCCCAGGTGGGCAAGGTCGTGACCCAGGATATGGATTTCTCCAAGTTGCTTCCCGGGGATCTGCTATTCTTCCGGCGGGGCGGCCAAGTGGGACACGCCGGCATCTACCTGGGGGGAGGGAAGATGATTCACGCCTCCAATCCCCGCAACGGGGTGACGGTCACGGATTTGCGGCAGCCGTACTATGAAGGCACCTTCGTGGTGGCCAAACGCGTCTTCGAGGTGCAGTACCCCAAGTAAATCCTACTGAGGGCCGGCCCTTCCCAGCCGGCGGCCACTGATTCCAGCCCCTGGAATGTCTGTCAGAAATTGACCAGGCGCATCTTTCTCCGACGGAGAGGTGCGCGGTGCAGGGGTTTGGGCACCGGAGGGGCGGGGGGGTGGGAGCCCTGCCTCAAGGAATTATCTTGCCCTGGACCAACTTTTGCGCTATTTTGTATGAAAGTAATTTCAACTAAAGGATTTACCGGCGCGGACGAGAGACCGGCCTGAGTGGCGCAACCGGGGCCGGTCACCGGGATTAGGACAGAGGGGGGAAATGGCCAAGGTGGGGGGCCCTGATGCGTGGGAAACCCGGCTCCAAGAGAAGCACCCCATGCTGCGATACTTCACCGACCGGCCTTTCGGGGTGGAGATCGAGACCTTTGGGCTGCAATATTCCATCTCCACCGGCGACCGCCAGGTAATTCCACCTTACCAGATCATGAACCGCGCAGCGGATGGGCGGCGGCTGCCCCAGGTCTTTCAAGAGCAGGACCTGGTCCTGAACGGCTTCTCCCCCGACGAACCGGCTTACCAGGCCTGGTCTTTCGTTCTGGACGACACCATTAAGGGGGCTGGCGGCAGCGAACTGGTGAGCCCCGTGCTTTCCGGCCTCCGGGGGCTGGCCCAGGTTTACCGGGCGCTGTTATTGCTCCAGGAGTTTCCCGAGATCCTGGTCAACGAAACCTGCGGTTTCCATGTGCATCACGGAGTGGAGCGGAGCGTTTACGGCAATCGGGAACTCTTTCAGTTGCTGCGGATCATTTCCATCTTTGAGGGCTATATTTACCAGCTGTTGCCAGAGGAGCGGCGTCAGGCCGAGACCTGCCGCCCCCTGGAGGTGGACCTCTACGATTGGTACCGGCGGGAGGGCTGTGAGCAGCCGATCCCCCGGGTGCGCAGCCTCTGGTATTCCCCGGAGAACCGGGATGACCTCAAGACCCCGCGGCGCCGCAAGCACCATCCCACGCGCTACCACGGCCTCAACCTGCACTCCTACTGGTACCGGAGCACCATCGAGTTTCGCTATTATCCTTCGGTCATCCAGGAGCCGGAAGAATTGATGCAGTGGATCATCTTCAGCCAGTTCCTGGTGGAGTGGAGCCAGGGGCGGCGGCCGATCCTGGAGTACGTCCAGCAGCCCAATAAATGGTTCAACACCTTATATAAGATCTATCTGGTCGCCGGGATGCTCTCCCATATCCGCTTCCCGACGCCGGCCAGGGAGGGAGAACCGTACCCATCATGACCAGCGGCGGCATCCAAACTCATGATTTTATCCGGCGGCTCAAGCAGGTGGAAGAGAGCAGCCTGCCTCCTCTGCTCCTGGAGCTGGCCCGGGTGATGGAGGCTATGATCCGGGAGATCGACAGCCCGCAACTGGAAGATATCCGGAAACTCCAGGGGGCGATGCGGCGCCTGGTCGGGGACGCCAACGGACTGCGGGCCGCTTGCGGCACGGCCGGGGAGTTTTGCGGCCAGTGTCCCTTTGGGGCCTATCTGCCTTCCGGGTTCCCTTACGCCTCGGAAAAACAGGCCTTGTGTCTTCCCTGGATTGCGGTGGTGCACCCCATCCCGGAGGAGGCCCCGGCCGCGGAGGGTTAAGCGGGTCCTCTGGGACTCTCGTTTAGCGTCCGGCGTGGATTACTGGCAGGTCGAACCTCAGCGCCAGGCGGCTGAATCCTAACCATCTTCTTACCGGGCCATTATGGCTTAATGTTAAAACATTTTCTAAAATATTTAGGGAAGTTAGTCGGCTCAGGTCCGAGGGCAGCTTGCCCTCAGGGATGGTTCCAGCCGCCCGGCGAGCGGCCACCCGGGCGGTGGCTGAGGAGAGGGGCTGATGGTTAACGACCTGGCCATTCTGATGTATCTGGCGGCGGGATCGGTCCAACTCACCGCGGCGTATTACGCCCTGAGGCTGGTCCGGATCACCGGCAGAAGCCCGGCCTGGCTGTTGATCTCCGCGGCCTTCTGCCTCATGGCGCTGCGCCGCGTTATCCTGCTCGTTTATTACCTGGCCGGCAGCCAGGCCATCCCCTTTTCCTTTTGGGAGGACGGCCTGACCCTGGCGATTTCGTTGGCGCTGCTGGCCGGCGTCCTCTACATCTCCCCCCTGGTGCTGGCCATCAAGCGGGCCGCGGCCCTCCAGCGCTCCAAAGAAGAGGTGGAGGCGGAACGGCAGCGGCTCTATGCCATGTTGGACGGGCTGCCGGCCATGGTGAACGTGACGGCGCCGGATTATTCCCTCCGTTTCGGCAACCGCTTCTTCCGGGAGAACTATGGGGACTGGGAGGGGAAACGCTGCTTTGAGCTGCTGGCGGGCAGGGCGGAGCCTTGCGCCCCCTGCCCGGCCCTTGAGGTATTCGAAACCGGTGCTTCCGTGGAAATGGAATGGACCGATGCGCCGCGCCAGCGCACCTACCAGATGCACTATTATCCCCTGAAGGACCCGGACGGCACTCCTCTGGCCCTGACCCTGGGCATCGACATCACCGGACGCAAGCAGGCGGAAGAGAAGCTGAAGGAGCAGGAGCTGGAATACCGGATGCTGGTGCGCGCCATCCCGGCGGTGGTCTTTAGGGGGTATGCCGATTCGTCCATCGACTTCTTCGATAACGAGATTGAAACCCTTACCGGATATCAGAAGGAGGAATTCGCCTCCCGCCGCCTGAAATGGTCCGATCTCATCCTGGAGGAGGATTGCCGGCGACTACAAAGAGGTATTTGTCAAGGCCTTGAAGGAAGACGGCCGCTTTATCCGGGAATACCGCATCCGCACCAAGGATGGCCGCATTCTGTGGATCGAGGGCCGGGGCCAGATAGTCTTCCGGCCGGACGGCCAGATCGACCATGTGACCGGGGTGTTATACGACGTCAGCGAGCGCCGGGCCACCCGGGAGGCCTTGCTCCTGAGCGAGTCCCGGCTGGCCAAGGCGCAGCAGTTGGCCCACCTGGCGTACTGGGAATTGAATCCCCAGTCCGGCGAAATGATCTGGTCCGAAGAATTATACCGCATCTGCGGGGTGGATAAGGGGAGCTTCGTTCCATCGCGGGAAGCGGTCTTGAGCCTGGCGCACCCGGAGGATGAGGCCCGGGTAAGAGACAGATCTGGAGCGGGCCCTGGCTGGAGAACGGCCGTTTTCTCAGGTCAGCCGCATAGTCCGGCCCGACGGGGCAATCCGTTATCTTCATACCCAGGCGGAAGTCGTCCGGGACGGGCAAGGCAGACCGTGGCGCCTGGTGGGGGCAGCCCAGGACATCACCGAACGCCGGATTGCGGAAATGCGGCTGCGGGAAAGTGAGGCGCGCTTCCGGGCCGTCTTCGAGCGGGCCGCCCTGGGCATCGGCCTCATCGACCTGCAAGGGCGCTTCCTGAGCGCCAATAAGGTCTTTCAGGAGATGCTGGGTTATGGGGAGGAAGAATTGCGGGGCAAGCTCGTTACGGAGCTTACCCATGCCGATGATCGGCAAGAGGACCCTGGAACTTTTCCGGGAAGTGGCCTCCGGCCGGCGGGAGAGCTACCAGATGGAAAAGCGCTACCGGCGGAAAAACGGCCAATATTTATGGGGCCGGGTGACCGCCTCCCTGGTGCAGGACTCCGAGGGCCAACCCTTATATGCTGGCGGGGATGACCGAGGACATCACCCAGAGAAAAGAGGCGGAGACGCGGTTGCAAGAGTCGGAGGAGAAATTGCGCCACCTGGCCTCCCAGTTAATGTCCGCGCAGGAGGACGAGCGCAAGCGGATCTCCCGGGAACTGCACGATGAACTGGGGCAGGCCTTGCTGGTCTTGAAACTGCAGGCCAGGGAGATCACCAAGGGGTTGCCGCCGGAGGAGCAGCGCCTCCGGGAGGAATGCCAGGGGATGCTGACCAATTTGGACCAGGTAGTGGACAAGGTCCGGCGCCTCTCCCATGACCTGAGCCCCATGATCCTGGAGGATCTGGGCCTGTCCGCGGCCTTGCATCATCTGATTCAAGAATTCAGCAAACATAATCACCTCGAATGCGACTTCCAGGAAATTGATATTGATGACCTGTTTCCCCTGGAGGCGCAGGTCGCCATCTACCGGATCTTCCAGGAATGTCTTACCAATATCGGCAAGCATTCCCAGGCCACCAAGCTGAAGGTGGCCATCGACCGGGGGCCTGACCGGGTCTCCTTTCTCATCCGGGACAACGGCAAGGGTTATTCACCGGAGGAGCGGCGCCGGGGCCGGGGTCTGGGACTGGTGGCCATGGAGGAACGGGCCCGGATGGTGGGTGGGGACCTGCTGCGTGCAAAGCTGGGAGGGCCAGGGCGCCAGTATCTCCTTCGAGATTCCTTATTCTTCCCAGGAGCCTCAGAAGTTACTCCAGAAGCATTAGAAGTTATTCCAACCCCCCGTTTTGCCTAAGAATGTCATTCTGAGCGCAGCGAAGAATCTCGCATTTTATGGGCTGGAGATCCTTCAGCAATTTCTAAAACGAATATTCCAAGCCGGCAGTGGCTCCGTGAAAAAACACGCCGGAGCCTTTAACGCCCAGGGCGTGCACGGTATCCGGCGGAGTAGTATAAGTTTGCTGGATCTGTCCAGGCGCCAAAGCAACGCCTTCGAGCCAGAGAGCTTCGTAACCGGCCTTCAGCGCCAGCCTCTGGTTAACCTGATATTTGCACTGCAAGCCGATTTCGCCAACGAAGGCGGCCTGGTTGGTCGTGGCGGTCGACGGTCTCACGATCTTAAAGATGCTGACTCCGGTTGACTCTTCCGCGTTGTTGACATAAGCCCCGGCCTTTATCAGTCCGTTAATCGAAAAGGCGCCCCGCTCCAATATTTTTCCATCGGCACCGATCTGGAGACCAAAAAGATTGTTCGTCGTACTGGTATTCCAGAAAGGCGGAAACCTTTCTGAGGGTATCAATGAACCCTGAAGATTTTCAGACAGGTTGACCCAACGGAATCCGGCCAGCAAGGTTAGGCGGCTATAAAGATTCCAGCGCACGTTAAACTCTGCATTATAAAGGTTGGTATCGTAGTCCCATGCCATTGCCTGGTATGAATGATCTTGAGTTTGGAGAAAGCCGCCGGGAGCCCTCATCACCAGCCAGTTCGGTGGATTGTCGGGCCCAACGCTTCTGGTGGTGCTCCAGCCGGCGATCTGAAAATACAACAATTCCAAATCGTAGCCGGAATCACCATGGCGAATCAAGCCTATTCTCGGTCCAGCGGAAAAGCCTTGTCGAAAATCGTTGCTGTTGAGGGCTTCCGTGCCGGGGGCGGTGGCCAGGTTGGGGAGCGGCACGCTGCCCGGCACTCGTTCAACGAGGGTTCGATTGACGCTGCCGATTCGGTCCAAGATGATGGCCTCGGCTGAGATAGTCCAGCGCGGCGGGGTACGCCTGCGACTGGTCAACCGGCGCCTGGGAAAACGACGGGGGCGAACCTTCACTATCCGCCGGATTTGCCGGTTGAATTCCCTTGGTCTCCCGCTGAGGCAGTTATCGACAGGAATAGCATGGCGACCAGGGCACAGGGGAAATAGATGGCGATCAACCGATGTCTAGTACGAAACGAGCTAAACAGAGGGCTCATGGTTTTACTTTTCGGCTATTATGATGGCTGGGTTAAAATCGAAATGGATTACCTCTTTCCGGCTTTCACCACTAGCGAACCTCTTGGAAAGCCCCTAATTGCCAAAGATATCTTCTTATAGAATATAGTTAGGCAAAATTCCATCAATTCTTGCGGAATAATCCAGGATAAACAGAGCGCAGGCTAAAGCCTGCGGCTACAAGAATATACTATGGTCTAGGAGGGCAGGGCGCTTCCCAGGAAGGCGTGCAGGTTCCGGAGCAGGAGGGCGGCGTCGGGGGCCGGCAGGTCCCAGAGGACCAGAAGCATGGCCCCCACCACCCCCTGGCCCCAGGAGCAGCTGCACTTGACGGTGGCCGGCAGTTTCGGGGGGCCCAGGATGGCGGTGAGGTCCGCGACCCATTCCCGGCCCAGGGTGGAGGCGGCGACGTTCAGGGAGATCTGGTCGGAATAAAGGGTTAGGGAGAACTCCACTTCCTCGGGGTCGCCCCCGGGCCCGGCGCCCCGGGCCCGCCCTTCCAGGAACGCCACCTTGCGGCGCGGTTCCTGACGGTCCAGGATTATTTGCCATTTTGGGGACATGGGATAGGGATAGCTATTCAGCGGTCAGCTTTGTTTAGTGAGCAGCTGACTGAACAGTGACAAACTAAGCTTATCTCTGCCTAACAGCTTATGGAAAATCATGCTTAAAGATCTGAGAGATAACCGCCAAAAATATGATTCTTTTTAGCTGACTGCTCGACAGCTGACAGCCGATCGCTGAAAGCTATCTTTTACATCAACTTTTTCAGGCGGGCGGCAAAGCCGGGAAGTTTAAGGGCCTCCTCCGTCCTTCCCAAGCCCAAGAGGGCGAAGCCTTTGCCGGTCAGGGCCTCGTCCAAATCCGGGGCGTGTTTCAGAATCTTGTCGAAGCAGACCAGGGCCTCGTCGTAGTGCTGCAATTCGGTGAGGGTGGCGCCTTTATAGACCAGGGCTTCCACGTTGCCCGGGTCCAGTTGCAGGGCGATATTGTAACATTCCAGGGCCTTTTCCGGGCGGCCGGCATCGGCCAGCATCCGGGCCGCGTCCAGGTAAGGCTGGCGGTGGTCCTCCTCCACCGACTTGCGGGTCTCCAGATAGGCGTTGAGCACGTGGGCCTCGCCGTCGGAGAAGGCGGGCTGGCCGTGGCCCGGCAGCAGGAAATCGACCTGGTAAGGCAGCAGGCGGCCCAGGGAGTCGATGAGTTGCTCCATGCTGCCCAGACCCTTATCGGCGTCCGACAAGATATTTTCCAGGGGAGAGCTGGGAAAGACCGTATCCCCGGAGAAGAGGAGGCGCCGTTGGGGTTCGTAGATGCAGATGTCGCCCCGGGTGTGGCCTGGGGTATGGATCACCTCCAGGAGATGGTTTCCCGCCTGGAGGCGCTCGCCGCCCCGGAGGATCACCACCTGGTCGGCCCGGCCGGCCTTCTCCATGATCTGCATGAAGGGCACGTTGCGGAAATTGATGTAGGGCAGGGTGTCGAGGTGCCCGTAAACCTTGGGGTTGCACCAGTCGAAGAGCTCTCCCATGCCCCCTATGTGGTCGAAGTGGCAGTGGGTGATGAAAAGCTGTTCCAGGAGGGAGAGATCAAAGACTTCGCTAAGTTCATGGAGCATTCCGTAGAAGTTGCCGGCGTCTATGAGGGTGCGGCCTTCATTGAGGACGTAGACATTGCAGCTCATGCCCATTTCTGCAACCCACCAGATGCCCGCCAGCAAGGGGTCATATTCGCCCAGATCAATCATGGGTCCTCCTGATAAGGTGAAAGCGCCAGCTGTTATTCCCTATTTTGCCGCATCAGGGCAAGGTCCGCCCCAGAATCTCCCCCAGCCGCTGGATCATCTCCCCCCGCCGGGCCGGCGGAAAATGCCACTCCACCAGAAGCAGGGCGCCTTCCTCGTCGAGCTGGCTGCCGCCCAACTGCACCCGGGGCGGGGCCGCAGGCGGACCCAGGAGGCCGGCCAGATAATGCAAAAGCCGCTCACCATCAAAATCCCGGCTCACCTCCAGGGAGAGATAATCGGGACCGGACACCGCGTAAAAAAAGAGCGGATCGTGATAAGGGCGCGCGTACGGGGGATGAGCCTGGCCTTCCAGGATGAGACGCCGGGAGCGGGCTTCCTGGCGCAGGACGGTGAACTGCCAATTTTCCGGCAACGCGGCTTCCTTTGCGGTATTGGCTACGATTCTAACTGGTTTTCCGGAGGGTGTCAAATGGCCGGCCCCGAGGCGCGTCGCTCCCCCCAAGCCGATTCACTAATAATTGACGATCTTATAATTTTCTGCCTATAATCGCCTTGTGATTTTTGAAGTATCTCGCCGACCCGAAGGGTGGCCATGAAGCAGGTCGTAATTGAAAATCCGGTCATCAATTCCCCATTTGAAGAACCACAGCGCCACTTCCGCTTCAGCAACGAAGGCATCACCAACGAGATCACCCCCGAGCGCCGAGTAAGCTCCTACTTCATCCCCATCGCCAAGCCGAAAAAGAAGGGCAAACAGGCTTACCTCCCGGAAACGGAATGGACCCAGGAGCGCATCAAGCCAAATGATGAAATCAACCGTATCCGGGCAGAGGTAGCAAAATGGAGAAAAGGCGGTTATCCGGGTCATACGATCACCAAGACCACCGCCCGTTTGCTGGAATACTGGCAACGCCCCGACCGGGAAAAGAAGCTCTTTTTTTGCCAGATCGAGGCCCTGGAGACAGCCATTTTCATCACCGAGGTGGCCAAAAAATCCGGCTACACCTGGATGGAGAATAAACTGCGCCAAGCCAACCAGGGAGCCAACCCCGGCCTTTTCCGCATCGCCTTGAAGATGGCCACCGGCAGCGGCAAAACCGTGGTCATGGCCATGCTCATCGCCTGGCAAACCCTTAACAAGCTGGCCAACCCCCAGGACGCCCGGTATACCGACACCTTCCTGGTGGTCACCCCCGGCATCACCATCCGGGACCGGCTCCGGGTGCTCCTGCCCAACCTGCCGGACAACTACTATCACAAATGGGACCTCATTCCCCCGGACCTGCAAGCCGAATTGCTCAAGGCCAAAATCCTCGTCACCAACTTCCATGCCTTTTTGCTCCGGGAGAAGGTGGCCGCCGGGAAGCTGACCAAGACCATCCTGGCCCAGGGGGAGGTCAGCCCCTTCACCGAGACCCCCGACGAGATGGTGCGCCGGGTCTGCCGGGAGTTGGGCACCAAGAAGAATATCATCGTCATCAACGACGAGGCTCACCACTGTTACCGCCGCAAGCCGGACGGCCTGGAAGAAAAACTCACCGGCGACGAGCGCAAAGAAGCCGAGAAGCGGGAAGAGGCCGCCCGCATCTGGATTTCCGGCTTGGAGGCGGTCCAGGCCAAGCTCGGCATCAAAGTGATTTATGATCTTTCCGCCACCCCCTTCTTTTTGAGAGGGTCCGGCTATCCCGAAGGCACCCTCTTTCCCTGGGTAGTCTCCGATTTCTCCCTCATCGACGCCATTGAGAGCGGCATCGTCAAGGTGCCCAGGGTGCCCGTAGCGGACGACTCCATGGTGGGCGACCAGCCGACTTACCGGGACCTATGGCTGCGCATCCGGGAGCACCTGCCCAAGAAAGGGCGCAAGACCGAGGCCGTGAGCGGCGAGCCCAAGCTCCCCGCTCAATTGGAAACGGCGCTCCATAGTCTCTATGGCAATTATGAGAAATATTACCGCCAATGGGAGCAAAACACCGAGGCCCAGGCCAAGGGCCTGACCCCGCCGGTCTTCATCGTGGTCTGCAACAACACCAATGTCTCCAAGCTGGTCTTTGATTACATCGCCGGATGGGAGAAGCCCCTGCCCGGCGGCGGTTCCGTGCCGGTGCCCGGCGCTTTGGCCATTTTCAGCAATGAAGAAAATGGCGGCTGGCGCATCCAGCCCAATGCCATCTTAATTGATAGCCAGCAGTTGGAATCCGGCGAGGCTATGAGCGACGACTTCAAGAAGCTGGCCGCTCGAGAGATTGAGGAATTTAAAGCCGAATACCGCCTGCGCTTCCCCGGTCGCAACGTGGAGCAGATCACCGACGAGGACCTGCTCCGGGAGGTGATGAACACCATCGGCAAGCCCGGCAAGCTGGGGGAGCAGGTCAAATGCGTGGTCAGCGTCTCCATGCTGACGGAAGGCTGGGACACCAACACCGTCACCCATATCCTGGGGGTGCGGGCCTTTGGGACTCAACTATTATGTGAGCAGGTGGTGGGGCGGGGTCTGCGCCGCATGAGCTATGTCACCGAGCCCCGCTCCCTCACGGTCAACGGCCAGCAGGTCGCCTTTAACGGCTTCCCCGTGGAATACGCCGAAGTTTATGGCGTGCCCTTCTCCTTTATCCCCTGTGCCGGGGCCACCAAAGAACCCAAGCCCGGCCCCATCCCCACCAGGGTGCGGGCGCTCCCGGAGCGCATTGCCCTGGAAATTACCTTTCCCCGCCTCATCGGCTACCGCTATGATCTGGCCGGGGAAGTGCTGACTGCCAAGTTTACCGAGGACTCGAAATACATCCTGTCCACCGCCGACATTCCCATCAAAACGGAAAATGCCCCCATCGTCGGCGAGACCAGCATCCACACCCTGGACGATCTCAAACGCCGCCGGGAGCAGGAGGTGGCTTTTCTCCTGGCCAAACTGGTGTTGGAGAAATATTTCCGGGACGACGATGGAAACCAGGTGAAACCCTGGCTCTTTCCCCAACTCCTGAACCTGACCCAACGTTGGCTAGGCGAGTGCGTCATCCTCAAGGACAATACCTTTCCGCAATTGCTGCTGCTCTTGGAGTTCGCCCACAACGCCGCCGACCGCATTTATCAGGCCATCGTGACCTCCACTACTGGCCAAAAGACCCTCAAGCCCATCTTGCGGCCATACGACACCGTGGGGTCCACCCGCTATGTGGATTTCGACACCACCCGGCCCGTGTATGCGACCGACCCGGACAAGTGCCATACTCAACTATGTGGTGGCCGACACCGAATCCTGGGAGCAGAAAATGGCCCAATCCCTGGAAGAGATGGAGGAAGTCATCTGCTACGTCAAGAATCAGAACCTGGGCTTTGCCATCCCCTACACCATCGACGGCGAGGAAAAGAACTATTACCCTGACTTCCTGGTGCGGGTGCAGCAGGGAGAAGAACCCATTAACCTGATTATTGAAGTCACCGGCGAGAAGAAGAAGGAGAAGGCCGCCAAGGTGGCCACGGCCAAGACCCTGTGGGTGCCTGCCGTCAACAACCATGGCGGCTATGGCCGGTGGGCCTTTTTGGAGATTGCCGACCCCTGGGATGCTCAAAACCTCATCCGGGCTTTTCTGATGACCTTCAAATAGAGTAAATAATAGATGAGAAGAAAAAAGCGATTCGGTTTTGATCAACAAAATTATAGGAGGGAAACCATGACCACGATCAGGGAATTAACTGTTAAAAAAACAAAAGATCAAATATTAAGGGAAGAAATTAGGCATGTAAGGGATCTTATATTGCGCTTAATACAATGGGGTGTTACCGTATTAATTGCAATTATGACTGCAACATACTATATAAGAAAAGACATTCTCTATAGATTGATGGAAACAGAAAAACTGCCAAAAAATACAGTATTTCTTCCATGGGGTATTTATGGCATTGGAACGATATTTTTAACAATCGTAGCAATTATATTTTCATTAATTACATTTGTCAGCATCAATCGATTTAATAATTATAAAAATCAACTACTAAATATGAAAAATTTAGATATAATCGAGAAACCATCTTCAACCATTGCAATAATATTTATCATATTTTTATATTTTTTATTTCCGATTATTGATATTTGTGTCAGATTTTATTTCACCGATGTGTCGTTACATGTATCAATAACTAGCCATTAATATGAGGTTTTTATGAAAAGGAAAGGGAGAAATATCTTGACTATATGAATAGTTATGAGCAGATTGGCATCCTTGCGACGCCCAAAACTTAATACGGAGATTTCTATCGACACTATCATAGGATGTTAATGGAATCCCCGCATATTAAAATATCATTTTCTATTTCCCATTTCCTTCTTTTTGACGAATGGAGTTAAATATGGTCATAAATCGAAAGAGCGCTGAAAAATCAAAAGAAGAGATTTTGAGAGAAGAAATTCGATCTATTAGAGGGCACTATCTAAGGATATTACAATGGAGTATTGGATTGTTAATAACAGCAACTACTACATTATATTATATTAGACATTTAATGCTCGATTCCATGATCAAAAGGGGTGCCATTCATTCAGCAGTTCCTACCTTGCCCATATTTCTCCATTTAGTAGGGACTATTTATTTGTTTATAATAGCCACTTTGTTTTTTTTCTTATCTTATAGTTTGGCCATTAAATATAGGCGTTATCAAAATCAGCTTATTGATTGTTGTAAATCCGGTATTAGAGAATCTCCTATTTCTAATGCATGGTGGCTGACGGCCCTTTTTTATTATACTTTCCCAATATTTGATTTATTAACTCGTGTGTATCTTTCAATATCATTATAGGCACAAATGAGGTAATTTTCTATGAAAGGGAAGAAAGGCGATAACTCAACCCCCGTCCTCGACTATAAGTATCCGGACAAACGCCGCAATATCCCCACCTATGAATTACGGGATTTCGCGGCCGACCAGGAGAAGGCCCCCAAGGACATCCTCTATCCCCGAGACCCTTCCCTGGACCCGCAACTGGTTTGGAAGGGCAAGGATGATCAGGACCGGGAAGACCTGGCCGTGCCTGCCGTCCCCGTCTATATCCAGGAGAAAATCCTGCCCAGGGCCATCATCGAGGAAGTGCGGGCGCAGGCCCGGAAGGATAAGCCCGAACCCCAGGCGTCCCTGTTCGCCGACTTCAACGGCATTGGCTTTGAGGACCTGGTGGATTTTTACCGCCATGAACAGAATTGGAGCAACCGCCTCATCCTCGGGGATTCCCTCCTGGTGATGACCTCCCTGGCTGAGAAAGAGGGCTTGAAAGGGCAGGTGCAGATGATCTACATCGACCCGCCCTACGGCATCAAGTTTGCCTCCAATTGGCAGGTCTCGACCCGCAAGCGGGAGGTGAAGGATGGCAAGCTGGAAGACCTTACCCGCCAGCCTGAGCAAATCCGGGCTTACCGGGACACCTGGAAGCTGGGCATCCATTCCTATCTGACCTATCTGCGGGACCGCCTGGTGGTGGCCAGGGAATTGCTCACCGAGACCGGCAGCATCTTTGTGCAGATCGGCGACGAGAATGTGCATCTGGTGCGATGCTTGATGGATGAAATTTTCGGAAGTGAAAATTTTTTCTCACTAATCACGGTTAGAAAAACTGGTGGGCTTGGGTCTTCTGGACTTACAACAATATCAGATTTCATAATTTGGTATGCCAAAAACAAAGACATAGCGTAAAATATTAGGCAACCTTATATAGATAAATCAGATAGTGGAACTATGAACAATATAACTATGCCATGTTGCCAGATGGGAACAGTAATTTCATTAAAGAAAGTTAATCTGATCCAAACAAATACGCTCGAATATGTTCTCCTATTTCACTCCATACCATGTATGCTCGGTGTACAATCATGCCTCTATGAATTTGAGATTAATGGGAAAAGATTTAAGTTACCAGCTAATCGGCAATGGTCAACAACACAGCCAAATATGTTTAGATTATACTCATGCAAATCGAATATTTACTGAAGGCAATACTCTACGATTTATTCGTTATCTTGATGATTTTCAGTGTATCTGAGGTCACCAATATATGGGTAGATGTTATGGGGACCGATGACAAGCTTTATACAGTGCAGACTAATAGCAAAAGTCATAGAACGATGCCTCCTTATGACCACCGACCCCGGCGACCTGGTGCTCGACCCCACCTGCGGCAGCGGTACCACTGCCTATGTGGCCGAGCAATGGGGGCGGCGCTGGATCACCATGACACCAGCCGGGTGGCCCTGGCCCTGGCCCGCACCCGCCTTATGGCCGCCAAGTATCCCTATTACCTCCTGGCCGATTCCCCGGAAGGCGTCAAGAAGGAAGCGGAACTCACCGGCAAGAGTGCCCCCGGACTACACAGACTGAAGGGGACCTCAAAAAGGGCTTCGTCTACAAGCGGGTGCCCCACATCACCCTGAAAGCCATCGCCAACAACGAGGAAATCGACGCCATCCACGCCAAATGGCAGGAGAAGCTGGAGACCCCTACGCCAGGAGTTAAATAGGCTCCTGAGCCAATCCTGGGAAGAATGGCAATTTCCCCGCGAACCCGAAGACGACTGGCCGCCGCCGGCCAAAGAACTCCTGGCCCAATGGTGGAATCTGCGGCGGGAGCGCCAGCAGGAGATTGACGCTTCCATCGCTCGCCGGGCCGACACCGAACTTCTCTATGACCAGCCTTACGAGGACTCCAAGCGCCTCCGGGTCACCGGCCCCTTCACCGTGGAAAGCCTCTCCCCGCACCGGGTCCTGGCCCCGGAAGTGGAACTCCCGGAAGCGGAAGCCCAGGCGCAAAGGGAAGCTCGACCTGGGGCAGTTTGAGACGATGATTCTGGACAACCTCAAAAAGGCCGGGGTGCAGAACACCATCAAGAACGAGCGCCTGAAATTCGACCGCCTGGAGCCTTACGCCGGGGAATGGCTCCACGCCGCCGGGGAATACACCGAGGCCGACGGCACGGTGCGCCGGGTGGCCGTATGCATCGGCCCGGAGCACGGCACCGTCGGCCCGGAACTGGTGAAGGAGGCGGCCAAGGAAGCGGTCAAGGGCATCGGCTTTGACCTGCTGATCGTCTGCGGCTTCGCCTTTGATCCCCACGTCTCCGAGGAGGCCAAACGCTACGGCAAGCTCACGGTGCTCCCCTGCCGCATGAACCCGGACCTGGCCATGGGCGACGAACTCCTGAAAAAGACCGGGGCGGGCAACCTCTTCATGGTCTTCGGCGAGCCGGACGTGGACAGTGCGGACACAGAAAGACGGCAAACTGGTGGTGGAGATCAAGGGCCTGGACATCTACGACCCCACCACCGGCCAGATTCGCTCCAACTCCACAGACGACATCGCCTGCTGGTTCATCGACACCAACTACAACGGCGAGAGCTTCTTCGTGCGCCACGCCTATTTCACCGGCGCTGACCAGCCCTACGACAAGCTCAAACGGGCGCTGCGGGCCGACATCGACGAAGCCGCCTGGTCTGCCCTCTATTCCACCGTCAGCCGCCCCTTCCCCAAACCCGCCACCGGCAAAATCGCCATCAAGGTCATCAACCACTACGGAGACGAAGTGCTCAAGGTTTTTGAAACATAAAACATGTCAGTCTGGAGGCAGCCGCGGCCTGGCCGGGAGCAGCGTGCCTTTTTTCACTAGGGCGGCGGCAGCCCCCTTGACAGCCATTGGCAGAGACAATAAACTTTAACATTCTACGGGATTCCCTAAGTTCGCCTGGAAAAATATACGATTAAGATAAGGTGATAGAGATGAAAATGTATCTGATGACTCCGGGCCCCACCCCGGTGGCTCCGGAAACCCAGCTGGCCATGGCCCAGCCCATCATTCATCATCGCTCCCCCCAGTTCATGGAGATTCTGGGCCAGGTGCGGGAAGATCTGAAATACCTGTTCCAGACGGAACAGGAGGTGCTGATCTTTTGCGCCACCGGCACCGGCGCCATGGAGGGGGCGGTGGCCAATATCCTGAGCGCCGGCGACACCGCCCTGGTTGTGGACGGCGGCAAGTTCGGGGAACGCTGGACCGAGCTGTGCACGGTTTATGGGGTCAAGGTGGAGCGCCTGGCGGTGGAGTGGGGCCATGCGGTGGACCCCAAGATGGTGGCCAGGATGCTGGACGCCAACCCGGCCATCAAGGCGGTCTTGGTCCAGGCCAACGAAACCTCGACCGGGGTGGCCCACCCGGTGCAGGAGCTGGCGGCAGTGACCCGGAGCCGTCCGGGAACCGTCCTGGTGGTGGACGCCATTTCGGCCCTGGGGGGCTATCCGCTGCCCATGGACGCCTGGGGCATCGACCTGTTGGTGGCCGGCTCGCAAAAGGCCATGATGCTGCCGCCGGGGTTGGCCTTTGCCGCTCTCAGCCCCAAGGCCTGGGAGATGGCCAAGACCTCCAATCTCCCCAAATACTACTTCGATTTTGCCAGGCAGCTCAAATCCCAGGGCAAGAACCAGACCCCCTATACCTCGCCGGTGTCTCTGATCATGGGCCTTAAGGAAGTGCTCGGCAAGATTCGCGGGATGGGGCTGGAACGCATCTTCGCCCACAACCGGCGGCTGTCCCTGGCCACCAAGGCGGCCATGCAGGCCATGGGGCTCAAGCTCTATTCCAAGGATAATCCCTCGGAGGTCCTCACCGCGGTGGAGTCTCCGGTGGACGGCCAGAAGGTGGTGGCCGAACTGCGGAAAAAGGGAATCTGGATCGCCGGCGGGCAGGCCCAGGCCAAAGGCAAGATTTTCCGCATCGCCCACATGGGCTTCATAGACACTGTGGACCTGCTGGGCACCATCGGCGGCCTGGAGCAGGTGCTCAACCAGTTGGGCTTTCAGGTGGCGCCGGGCGCCGGGCTAAAGGCGGCCCAAGAAATCTTGAGCAAGGAGGCAGCGGTATGAAGGTCCTGATCAGCGACAACTTGCATGCCGCGGGCATTGCGGTCCTGGAGGCCCAGCCCAACATCGAGGTGGTGAACCGGCCGGGACTGGCCCCCGAGGCGCTTAAGGAGGCCATCAAGGATGCCGACGCCCTGGTGATCCGCAGCGGCACCAAGGTGACCGCGGAACTCATGGCCGCCGCCCCCCGGCTGAAGGTGGTGGGCCGGGCCGGCACCGGCCTGGACAACGTGGACATCCCCGCGGCCAGCAAAAGGGGCATCGTGGTGATGAACACCCCCGGGGGCAACACCATCACCACCGCGGAGCATGCCCTCTCGCTGATGATGGCCCTGGCCCGCAACATCCCCCAGGCGGCTCAATCGATGCGGGACGGCAAATGGGAGAAGAAGAAGTTCCAGGGCACCGAGCTCTACAACAAGACCCTGGGAATTATCGGCATGGGGCGCATCGGCTCCGTGGTGGCGGAACGGGCCCTGGGGCTGAAGATGCGGGTTCTGGCTTACGACCCCTTCATTACCAAGGAGGTGGCTGCCAATCTGGGGGTGGAGCTGGTGGCCCTGGATGAGCTGATGGCCCGGGCCGACTTCATCACCCTGCACACCCCCAAGACCAAGGACACCGCCAAACTTTTGAACCGGCAGGCCTTTAAAAAGATGAAGCCCGGGGTGCGCATCATTAACTGCGCCCGGGGCGGTCTCATTGACGAAGAGGCCCTGCATCAGGCCCTGAAGGAAGGCAAGGTGGCCGGCGCCGCCCTGGATGTCTTTGAAACGGAACCGCCGCCGGCGGTTTTCCCGTTGCGGGAGCTGCCCCAGGTCATCTGCACCCCCCACCTGGGGGCCTCCACGGAAGAGGCCCAGGCCAACGTGGCGGTGGCCATCTGCGAACAGATCGTGGAGCTGCTCCTCTATGGCACCATCACCAACGCGGTGAACGCCCCCTCCGTGACCCAGGAGACCCTGGCCAAATTGAAACCCTACCTGACTCTGGCCGAGGCCCTGGGCTCCTTCCAGGCGCAGGTCAGCGAGGGGGCCATCTCCTCGGTGGCCATCGCCTATGTGGGCGAGGTGGCCAAACTGGACACCAAGCCCCTGACCCATTCCCTGCTCAAGGGGTTGCTCTCCCCGGTGATGCGCGACGAGGTGAATTACGTCAACGCCCCGGCCATGGCCCAGGCCCGGGGGATTCACATCAGCGAGGAGAAGGCGGCCTCCGCCGAAGACTTCTCCACCCTCATCCGGTTGACGGTGGTGGCCAATAACGAAGAGAACACCGTGGCCGGCACTATTTTCGGGAAATATGAACCCCGCCTGGTGCGGATCAACAAGTTTCGCCTGGAGGCCAGCCCCGAGGGCCACATGCTGTTCATTTACAATACCGACCGCCCGGGGGTGATCGGCGCCATCGGCAGCACCATCGGCAAGCACCGGATCAATATCGCCCGGATGACCGTGGGTCAGGAGCGGGAGCGGGGCCAGAATATCATCCTGCTCACCACCGACACCCCGGTCACTCCGGAATGTCTTGAAGACGTGCGGGCCCTGGAGCACGTGGCCGAAGCCATCCAGTTGGAGTTGTAGCCGATTTTGGACCAGACCTCGGGGTGGAGGTGCCCATGCCGGATTCCGAAGATAAGGGTTATACCGTCAAGGATCGGCGTTTTCACCAGATGAGTGAGGAAGAGAAGGCCAGGGAGCAGGAGGCCAGGAGCTCCCAGGAGCAGGCCTTTCAAGAGGCGGCCCAAAAGGCCGCCGGCGGGGCCGCCGGCCCGGAAATCACCTTCGCTTCCCTGGTCTTCTCCCTCAGTTCCACGGCTTTCATGCATCTGGGAGCCATTCCCGACCCCAACAGCGGGAAGCAGGAAAAGAACCTGCCCCTGGCCAAACAGGCCATCGACCTCCTGGGGGTGCTCCGGGAAAAGACCCGGAACAACCTGGACCAGGAGGAGGAGAACCTGTTTGAACATCTGCTGTATGACTTGCGCCTGGCATACATCAAGGAGGTGGGCTGATTAGGAGAGCGGGGGGAGGAGTGCGGCTGCACTGCCCGGCCAAAGTCAACCTCTATCTCCGGGTTTTGGGGCGGCGGAGCGATGGTTACCACGAGCTGGTGACCGTGATGCAGCCGCTGAGCCTGGGGGACCAACTGACGGTTACCCCCGGGGGCGACAGCCCGCGCTTCATTTGTGACCACCCGGAGGTGCCCCAGGGGCCGGAAAACCTGGTGTGGCGGGCGGCCCAGGCTTTCCAGGAGGAAACCGGGATACGGGTGGCGGCGCTCCTGGAGTTGAAAAAAAGGATTCCGGTGGCCGCGGGTCTGGGGGGCGGCTCCAGTGACGCGGCCGGCGCCTTGCAAGCCCTGAACCTCCTGTACGGCTCCCCCCTGGAGGGGCCGCGGCTGCATTCTCTGGCCTGCCGCCTGGGGGCCGACGTGCCGTTTTTCCTGGGGCGGGGGCCGGCGGTGGGCCGGGGCATCGGCGCCGACCTCAGCCCCCTGAGCCTGCCGCCTTATAACTATCTACTGCTCAATCCCGGCGTGGCCCTTTCCACCCGCTGGGTTTATGAAAACCTGGACCTGGCCAAATTGTCCCAGGCGCCGCCGCCCGCGTCCTGGGACCCGGAGCATCCGGAGCGTTGGGTCCATAACGATCTGAGCGAGGTGGCCGTCCGCCGCTTCCCGGAGCTGGCCGAACTGCAGGCCCGCCTCAGGCAAGCGGGGGCGGTCACCCAGTCCGTCTCCGGCAGCGGCCCCACCGTCTTTGGGCTCTTCGCCACCTGGGAGGCGGCCCGGGAAGCGGCCCGGGTCCTGCGCCGGTCTTTTCCGGGTTGGCTGGCCGCCGCCCAGGGTCTCACCGGCCGGGAAACCGACAACGCCTGGGAGCGTCGTCTATGGATGACCTGAAAATCTTCAGCGGCAACGCCAACCGACCTCTGGCGGAAAAGATCTGCAACCACCTGGGAATTCCCCTGGGGCAGACCGCGGTGGGACGCTTCTCCGACGGGGAGATCTCGGTGGAGTTCCAGGAGAACGTCCGGGGGAAAGATGTTTACATCATCCAGCCCCTCGCCATGCCCTGCAATGAGAACCTCATGGAATTGCTGATCATGATGGACGCTCTGAAGCGGGCCTCGGCCCGCTGCGTCACCGCGGTGGTGACCTATTTCGCTTATGCCCGCCAGGACCGCAAGACCGCGCCGCGCACCCCCATTTCCGCCAAGCTGGTGGCCGATCTCATCACCACCGCCGGGGCCAACCGGATGCTCACCATGGATCTCCACACCGGCCAGATCCAGGGATTTTTCGACATCCCCGTGGACCATCTGTACGCGGCGCCGGTGACTCTGGAGTATATCCGGGAGAATTTTAGCCCGGACGTGGTGGTGGTCTCCCCGGACTCCGGCGGGGTGGAGCGGGCCCGGGCCTTCGCCAAACGCCTCAACACCTCCCTGGCCATCATCGACAAACGCCGGGACGCCCACGCCATCAAGGCCATGACCCTCATCGGCAATGTCTGGGGCAAGGAGGCCATCATCCTGGACGACATGATCACCACCGGGGCCACCCTGACCATGGCCGCGGAACTGTTGATCCGCCACGGGGTGCGCACCGTCCACGCCTGCGTCACGCACCCGGTCATGTCCCACCCTGCGGTGAGCAACATCCAGGGCTCTTTAGTCCAGTCCCTGGCGGTGACCGACACCATTCCCCTGAGCCCGGAGGCGGCGGCCCTGGAAAAGATCCGGGTGTTGTCGGTGGCCCCTCTCCTGGGGGAAGCCATCAAGCGCATCCACAACTTTGATTCAGTCAGTTCTTTGTTTGTGTAAAGAGCGGTCAGCTTTCAGCAATCAGTAAAAAGAATCATATTTTTGGTTGATATACTCTCCGATCTTTACCATAATTTTCCCTAGACCAATTATGGTAGAGATAGGTTTAGTTTGTCACTGCTCACTGCTCACTGCTCACTGCTCAGCTGATAGCTAAAAGCTGATATGCGCCTCATCGTGGGTTTGGGGAATCCCGGCCGGGAGTATGCCTGGACCAGGCACAACCTGGGCTGGCAGGTGGTGGCCTACCTGGCGGAATACTGGGGGATTCCCCTGAATAAGAAGGGCCTGGAGTCGGTTTGGGGCCAGGGCAGGGTAGGGGAGGAGCAGGTGGTCCTGGCCCAACCCGCCACCTACATGAACCTCAGCGGCCAGGCGGTTTCCCTCTTGCTCTCCTATTTCAAACTCACCCCGGACCGTCTGGTGGTGATTCACGATGACCTGGACCTGCCGCGCTGGCGCCTCAAGATCGTGGAGCGGGGCGGCGCCGGCGGTCACCGGGGGGTGCTCTCCATCATCAGCCGGCTGCACAGCGAGGAATTCCTCCGGGTGAAGCTGGGCATCGACCGGCCGCCGGTCGGCGATGTCCGGGGAGGGTTATGTTTTGTCCCATTTCCCGGCGGCAGAGGCGGAAAACGTGGCCCGCTTCATCGAGCGGGCCGCCCGGGCGGTGGACACCCTGGTCCGGGAGGGGCTGGCCGCGGCCCAGAATCTCTTCCACGGCGAGCCCCTGGATTTGGCCGAACTAAGGATTTTCGGTGTCGCACCAGGCATCTCGCCTGTCCTGATTAATCTCAATGTTTCGCACCTTCCTTGACCCATTCTCAGGCCTGATTAATCATAAAGGCTTTATGCACAGGCGGGACGCCTGTGCCACCAAGATTTTTCATAATGCGCCTCCTGTTCATCTCCACTAACCGCTGCCGCCTGGTCTTCCTGCCTCTGCCCCTGGGCCTGGCGGCGGTGGTGGCCGCGGTGGGCGAAGCCCATGAAGTGAGGGTCCTGGATTTCATGTTTGCCGAGGACCCCCTGGCCCAGGTGGACCGGGCGGTGGCGGAGTTTCGCCCGGAAGTCATCGGCATCTCGGTGAGAAACATTGACAATCAGGACAGCCGCCTGCCGGAAATCTATTTTCCCGAGGTAAAAGACCTGGTGCAGCACTTGCGGGGGGTCAGCCCCGCGCCGGTGCTCCTGGGAGGGGCCGGCTTTTCGGTGGCGCCCCTGGAATTCATGGAGTTTACCGGGGCCGATTTCGGCATGGTGGGCGAAGGGGAATTTTTTGCAAGGTTCTTGCAGGTCTATCCTGAAAAGGCCTGGGACCAGGTGCCGGGCTTGATCTGGCGCCAGGACGGCGGCCTCAAGCTGAATCCCCGCCGGCCCCTCCCGCAGCTCGAGGTGCTGCCGGCTCCGGCCCTGGAATATTTTACCCCGGGCCGCTATCAGGAGACCCCGGGAAGCGCCGGGCTGCCGGGCATGATCCCGGTGCAGAGCCGCCGGGGCTGCCCCATGCGGTGCATCTACTGCAGCACCCCGCTCCTGGAAGGGACCCGGACCCGGGCCTGGGCTCCGGAGCAAGTGGCCTCCTGGCTGGCGGCCTGGCATGAGAAGTGGGGCTTGACTCGCTTCTATTTCGTGGATAATATCTTTAACTGTCCGGTCGATTACGGGCGGCGCCTCTGCCGGGCCATCGCCGCCCTGCGGCTCCCCCTGGAATGGGTCTGCTTGATTAATCCGGCCTTTCCCGATCAGGAATTATTCGAGCTCATCCGGGCGGCCGGCGGCGCCATGGTGCAAGTGGGCAACGAAAGCGGCTCGGAACTGGTGTTGAGCCGCCTGGGCAAAGGCTTCGCCTTGCGGCAGGTGGAGCGCACCCTGAAACTGCTGCAAGCCGCCGACCTGCCCTTCACCTGCTTCCTGCTGCTGGGCGGCCCCGGCGAAACCCGGGAGACCGTCCAGGAGAGCGTCGCCTTCCTGGAGGCTTACCAACCCAAGATGGTGAACTTGAAGGCCGGCATCCGCATCCACCCCGGCCTGCCCCTGCACCGCCTGGCTCTGGCGGAAGG
The DNA here is from genome assembly GCA_963808395.1 of uncultured delta proteobacterium. GTDB lineage: Bacteria > Desulfobacterota > Desulfobaccia > Desulfobaccales > 0-14-0-80-60-11 > JAPLJC01. The sequence continues at coordinate 248,355 of CAWEFJ010000011.1, forward strand.
GGTAGTAAAACCTGAGGATAACTTATTATGGCCCAAGTTTTACCTGGCCCCGGCCATCCGGGAGTGGATCTGGGATTATCTGGGAGAAGTGAGCGCCCGGCACCCCAACTGGATTTTTTAAAGAGGGTTGCGGTTTTTGGAGAATCAGCCATGGAACAATCAAGGAGTGCGTATGGCTCCCCCACCGGATGACGAGAGGGAACGCCCCAGTTGGAGAGAGATAGATCAGCGCCGGGACCGGTCCGGGGGGGCGCGTCCTCCCCGGCAACCCCGGGTTCCGAAGAAACAGGCGGAAAAGATCCGCCTGCAGGCCTTGGCCCAGGCCGAGGCCCTGTTCCAAGGCAAACGGGCCAGGCCGGAGTATCAAAAAGACCTGCTGGCATTGGAGGCCAGGCACGGCACCAAGAGATTTGCCGCCTATGCCAGGAAGTTCCTGGAGGAATACGGCCTGCCGGGGGAGTGGGGGGCGCTGACCCGGCTGCTGGAGTATCCGGACCCGGCGGTGGTGCAGGAGGTCCTAAAAGCCATGGCGTCCCAGGCGGGGAGCCGCAGCCGGGTGGAGCAGCAGGGTTTCAAGGGCCGGCTGCAGGTCCTGGCCCTCACCAGCCACTATGAGGAGGTGCGCCGCGCCGCGGAGGAGATCCTGTCAGGAATGGAAAATAAATAGATATTTTTTTATATTGACAAAGATGATAAATATTATTAATTAAAAAGGGACCATGAAACCGGGTCCACCGGTTACCCATGGCGCCGCCGGCATGAAGCCGGCGCTCTCCGGGCCTGTTCCAGCAGCCGGAGCTCACGGCACAAGGAGGTGCCCTCGTGAGAAGGATGGATGCTCCTTTGGTTTCTGCCCTGGCCTCAAGTCCAGGGCCAGCCCCGCCGGAATTATCCAAGATCATCACCCGAGATCCCGCTTTGCTTCTAATCCTGGGCCGGCTTCCCGCCATGGCCCGGATCCGATCTCCCCATCATGCTGACCGGAGAACCGGGGACCGGAAAAGAACTGGTGGCCCGGGCCATCTTTGCCCTGAATCCCCAGCGGCGGCCCTGCCAGCTAATCAATTGCGCGGCCCTGACGGAATCCCTGGCGGGCAGTGAACTCTTCGGCCACCTGCGGGGGGCCTTCACCGACGCCCGCAGCCCCCGGCTGGGCAAGTTCCGGCTGGCCCACGGCGGCACCCTGTTCCTCGACGAGATCGGGGAGTTGCCCCTGTCGGTGCAATCCAAGTTGCTGCGGGCGGTGGAGCAGGGGGAGATCGAGCCGGTGGGCGGGGATGCCGCGGTGAAGGTGGATGTGCGCCTGGTGGCCGCCACCAATCAAGATTTGCCGGAACGCATCGCCCGGGGCCGTTTCCGCCAGGACCTCTATGACCGCCTGGCGGTGCTGGAGATCCATTTACCGCCGCTGCGGGAGCGGGGCGAGGATATTGCCCTGCTGGCCCGGCACTTCGCCCAGGAGGTGGCCCGGCGTTACGGCCACTCGGTGCCGCTGGAGTTTACCACCGCCGCCGGGCTCTGCCTGGAAGCATATAGCTGGCCCGGCAACGTCCGGGAACTGAAGAACGCGGTCACCCGGGCGGTCCTGCTGCACCGGGGCTGGCGCATCTGCCAGGAGGATATTCAGTTGGCCTCCCGCGGCGGCCCGGGGGAGCCGGGCCACAGTGGGGCCACCGGCGTCAGGGCGGCCGGCCGCCCCAGCCGGGGACGGCTGGAGGAACTCCTGGATGAGGAGCGGGGCAATATCTCCGTCCTCTCCCGGCGGCTCGGGGTCTGCACCAAGACCATGTATCGCTGGCTCAGGTCGGCTAACATTGACCTGATGCATTTCCGGATGGACCTGTCCTGAGATTAACGGACCCCCTGGCCGGCGCTGATGTTTCAAGCAAAAAGTGAAGCCGTCCTTCCCCCGAGGAAGGGCGGCTTTTTTATGGAAACTCGAGCCTAAGGAAGTGGTGGGCAGTGCCCACCAACTACGAAACTTAACCAGGGGAACGATTCAAAACTTCCTCCCCCTTAGAGGAACCGAGCGCACCGCGACCTTGGCCAGTTCCACGATGCGGTCCGGGAAGACCCCGAAGCCGATGATCACCGCGGCCAGGGCGTAGTTCAGCAAGCGGCTGGGCAGGCTCAGGAATATCGGCCCCAGGCCGGGATCGTCCTTGAAGTAGGCGGCGTAGAGCACCCGCAGATAGTAATAGAGGGACACGGTGCCGTTCACCGCGCCGATCAACACCAGCCAAAAATAGCCGGAGTTCATGGCGGAGGTGAAGAGCAGCAGCTTCCCGGTGAAGCCGATGGAGGGCGGCACCCCCGCCAGGGCGAAGATCCCCAGGATCAGGTTCATGCTGAGCAGGGGACTGCGGCGGTAGAGGCCGCCCAGCTCCACAATCTTCAAATCCCGGCCGTCTGCGGCCACCTCCGAAAGCACCATGAACACCGTGAAGTTCATCACCAGGTAGGCCAGGGCATAATAGACCGCGGCGATGTAGCCCGCCTCCTTCAGGGTCAAAATCCCCATGAGAAAGTAGCCGGCGTGGGCAATGGAGGAGTAGGCCAGCATGCGCTTGAAGTCTTTTTGGATAATGGCCACCAGGTTGCCCAGGGTCATGGAGGCGATGGAGAGGAGCATCAGGGCCTGGGTGAAGCCGTAGCCGTAGCCGGCCCCGAGGGCGGCGAAACGCAGCAGCAGGGCCACCGCCGCGGCCTTGGAGGCAGTGGCGATGAAGGCGGTGACCTGATTGGCGGCGCCCTGGTAAACGTCCGGGGCCCAGAAGTGGAAGGGAAAGACCGACAGCTTAAAGAAGAAGCCGGCCATGGCCAGGAGCAGGCCGATGAGACCGATGGGGCTCTGGGTCAGTTGGGCCAGCCTGGGCGCCAGCTCGGCCAGGTAGGTGGTGCCGGTGGCCCCGAAGATGTAGCTCAGCCCGAAGAGCATGAAGCCCGAAGAGACCGCGCCGATGAACAGGTACTTGATGCCCGCCTCCACGTCGATGCCGTCTCCCCGGCGCAGGGGCACCAGGATATAGAGGGAATAGGAGGAGAGCTCCAGGGCCACGTAAATGGTGAGGAGTTCCACCGCGGAGACCAGCAGCATCATGCCGATAATGGTGGTGGTGAGAAACAGGTAAAATTCGGCCTGCTGGCGCTCCTCGATGTGGGCCAGGTTATGGGAGATGGTCAGGACCAGGAAGAGGCCCAGGGCCAGGGCGAACTTGAAGATCTGGCTGAAAAGGTCAACCCGGTAGGCCTTAAAGAACAGATACCCCTGCTGAAAGAGGCAGGAGGCGGTGAGCAGCAGCCCCAGCGCGGCCAGTCCCAGGGCGATCCGGTAGTCGGTCCTGACCTGGGGCGTTCTCCTGAGGCTAAGGCAGAAAAAGACCAGGGCCAGGCCCAAATAATAGAGTTCCGGTCCGAACAGCATCACAGTCATGGTCACATTCCCTGGAGAAAGGGGATTATCGCGGTTTTAATCGTGCCCACCATCAGTTGCGGGAAGAACCCGAAGAGGAGCAGGACGCTGATGAGGATCATGCGAGGCAGACCCAGGAAGGGGCTGACGTCCTCAAAATGGACGAACTTGGGGTTCGGTTCGTTGAAGAAGGTATTCTGCACCACCCGCAAGGCGAAGAGGGCGCCCACCACCAGGGCGGCGATGGCCAGCAGCCCCTGCACCGGGTAGACCTTGACCGCGGCGATAAAGACCAGCAGTTCGGCCCAGAAACTGGCCAGCCCCGGCACCCCGGCGCCGCACAGGGCCGCGGTGATGAAGAAGGCGGAGGCCACCGGCATGATCTTGGAGAAGCCCCCCAACTGGTGAATATCCCGGGTATGGGTGCGGTCATAGATAAAGCCCACCGAAGAGAAGAAGAGGGCGGTCATGACGCCGTGGGCGAACATCTGGAAGACCGCGCCGTTGAGGCCGTCCACCGTGCCGGTGGCCAGCCCCAGGCAGACGATGCCCATGTGGGACACCGAGGAATAGCCGATAACGTACTTCAAGTCGGTCTGGGCCAGGCCCACGAAGACGCCGTAGACGATGCCCACGGTGGCCAGCAGGGCCATGAGCTGGGCCCAGTATTGAAAGCCCGCGGGGCAGAGATACATGGCCACCCGCAGGATGGCGAAAGAGCCCAGCTTCATGAGCACCCCGGCGTGGAGCATACTCACCGCGGTGGGGGCGGCCACGTGGCCCACCGGCGACCAGGTGTGGAACGGCCAGACCGCGGCCAGGACCCCGAAGCCGAAGAACAGCATCACAAAGGCAGACCTTCTGGATCCAGGGGGAGAAGTGGGCGGCGTGCAGCCGGATCATGTCGAAGGTCTGGAGGCCCGAAGAGGAATAGAGCAGCAGGATGCCGGGGATGATGAGACCGCTGCCGGCCATCAGATACAGGGTGAGCTTCATGGCGGCGTATTCTTTGCGGGTGGAGCCCCAGACCAGGATGAGGATGTACATGGGCACCACGGCGATCTCATAGAACAGGAAGAACATAAAGAGGTCGTAGGACATGAAGACGCCGAAGACCCCGGTCACCAGGGCCAGCATCCAGATGAAGTATTCCTTGGTGCGCACCTCCAGCTCCCACATGGTGAGGACAGCCGGTGAAGATGACGATGCCGGTGAGCAGCAGCAGGGGGGCGTTCAGGCCCTCGACCCCACGTGGTAGGTGATGCCGAAGGTCTTCACCCACTGGTACTTCTCCACGAACTGCAAGCCCCCCAGGGTCCGGTCATAGGCCACGAAGGTGTAAGATGGCCAGGGCCAGGGAGACGCCCGCCGCCACCAGGGATACGGCCTTGATGAGGAACTTTTGATCGTCCCGCAGGCAGAGGAGGATCAGCAGTCCCGCGGGCGGGGCCAGCAGCATGCAGGACAGAATGGGAAAGGAAGCCAGGTGTTCGGTCATATCAGCGACCCATCAGGAGGTAGATCCCGACCCCGGCCAGGACCACTACCATGAAGAACAGATTGTATTGCAAAAAGGCGGTCTGGATGAAGGAGAGCAGCCGGCCGCTGCCGACGGTGGAGAAGGCCACCGCGTCCACCCCGCCGTCCACCACCCGCCGGTCATTGTAAGTGAACCACCGGGAAAAGATGCCGTAAATCACGCGGTTGAGGAACCAGCGCCAGAAGTGGTCCATGTACCATTTCTGGATGAAAAATTCTTGCAGCCACGGCACTTTCTGATGAATCCCTGGCACCTGGCGCCCTGGGCGCCCCAGTCGAACCAGGCCACCGCGATGCCGCCCACGCCGCAGCATAAGGCCGCGGCCATCAGGAAATAATTAATCGCCTCGGGATGGGCTTCCCCCAATAAAAACTTCTGCAGGTAGCCCTCGCAGAAACCCAGGGTCAGGGTGAAGACGGCCAGGACGATGAGGGGGAAGGCCATGACCCAGGGCACCCCGTGGTGTTCGTCGTGAGCGTCGCCGTGCGTGCCCGTGGCCGGGATGCAGGCTCCACGTGGCCGGGGACCTTCCCGTAGGCGCCGGGTTTGGGAAAGAGCATGACAAAGATCACCCGGAAGGAGTAGTAGGCGGTGAGGAAGGCGCCCAAAAGCCCCATGGCCAGCCAGAACTTGTTAGGCAGTTGGGCCAGGGCGGTCATCACCAGTTCTTTGCTGAAGAAGCCGGACAGGGGAGGGATGCCCGCCAGGGCCAGGGCGGCAATGGTGATACAGACCATGGGAATCGCCAGCTTCCGCCCCCCGTGGCTGGCCATGGTGAAAAAGTCGTTGGTGCCGAAATGATGAATGAAGACCCCGGAACAGAGGAAGAGCAGGGCCTTGAAGGCGGCGTGGGTGGTCAGGTGGTAATAGCCGGCGAACAGGGTGCCGGAGGCCAGTCCGGCGGCGGCCAGCCCCATGGACATGAAGCCCAGCTGGCTGATGGTGGAATAGGCCCAGACCTGTTTGATGTCGGTGGCCACCATGCCGATGGTGGAGGAGATCAACAGGGTCAGGGTGGAAATGGCCAGGATCACGGTCATGGCGGTGGCCGAAGCCGCGAAGAATGGGAAGATGCGGGTCATGAGGTAGATGCCGGCGGCCACCATGGTGGCGGAGTGGAGCAGGGCCGAGACCGGGGTGGGACCTTCCATGGCGTCGGGCAGCCAGACGTGCAGGGGGAACTGGGCGCTCTTGCCCATGACCCCGCAAAAGATCAGCAGGGCCGCGGGGGTGATCAGCCAGGGCGGCATGGCTTTGGCCACCGCCGCGGCGTTAACCGTGGCGATATCCAGGCTGCCGTAAAATATGGTCAGGAAGACCAGGCCCATGAAGAAGCCGATGTCGCCGAAGCGGGTGACCACAAAGGCCTTTTTCCCGGCCTCCGAGGCGGAGAATTTCTCATACCAGAAGCCGATGAGCAGGTAGGAGGCCAGGCCCACCAGCTCCCAGGCGATGTAAAGCTGCAAGAGGCCGCTGGAGATCACCAGGGTGAGCATGGCCAGGGCAAAGAGGGAGAGGTCGGCGTAGTACCGCCCGAAACCCGGGTCGCCGCCCATGTAGCCGATGGAGTAGACCTGCACCAGCCAACTGATGGTGGCCACGATACAGAACATCACCAGGCTGGTGGGGTCCAGGAGGAAACCGAAGGGCACCTTGACCAGGTCCGAGACCAGCCAGTTGAAGTTGTAGATGATGGGTTTTTCCAGGCCCCCCAGCTTGAAGAAGAAGGTCCAGGCAATAATGAGGGGGATAGTGGAGGCCACCAGCGAGATGGCCAGCGAGAGGTGGGGCCGGTTCCTGGTGAAGATCATGATCAGACCGAAGGCCGTCAGCGGCAAAAATACCGTCAGCAGACAGCCCCAGAGGATCGGATCGGACGAGCCCATGGTTAACCCCGCAGTTCCGTGGCTTGATCGATATTCACGGTTTTCAGCTTACGGTACACCGCGATAATGATACTCAGGGCGATGGCGGCTTCCGCCGCGGCCACCGCCATGATGAACAGGGTGATGATCTGGCCCACCGCCGGGTGCGGCGCCAGGAAGCGGTTGAAGGCCATAAAGTTGATGCTGGCGGCGTTGAGGATGAGTTCCACCGAAATGAGCACCGCGATGAGATTGCGCCGCGCCAGCACTCCGTAAAGGCCGATGGCGAAGAGCACCAGGGCCAGATAGAGGTAAGTCTGCAATTGGTTAAAGAGCGGCATCCATCACCTCTCGAGAGTCCCGCGGCCGCGGCCGCCCCGGGCCGTGACCATGGCGCCCAGCATGGCCACCAGCAAGAGCAGGGAGATCAATTCAAAGATCAGGGAATAATTGGTCAGGAGGTAATGGCCCAGGGTGGTGACCGACCAATCGGAGCTGCGCTCCGGGGCCGGGACCCAGGTGGTCTTTTTCAGCAGCATCACCAGGAAGATGAAGACCGCCAGGGCGCCAGCCAGGGCTGCCAGGATCTTCCAGGGATTCCGGGGAGGCCGGGGCAGGTATTGGGGTTCGGAAAGCATCACGGCAAAGCAGATGGCGATACAGATGGCCCCCACGTAGATGAGGATCTCCATCAGGGCCACAAAGGGGCTGTTGAAAAAGACGAAGAGGCCGGCGACCCCGAACAGCGCCAGGGCCAGCCCCAAGACATTATGAAAGATCTTGCGGGCCGCCACCGCAATCAAGGCGCCCAGGATGGTCAGGGCCACCACCAGGAAAAAGGCGGCGGAGGCCAGGTTCTGCGGGCTTAACCAGGCGCTCATTCTTTGACCTCTTCAGGCGGCGCCTTGGGGGGCTTAGCCTCCTCCGGGGCCTGGGCGGGTTTGGCGGCCTTGGCCTGGGCCGTCTTGGCCGCGGCTTCTTTTTCCCGGGCTTCCCGGGCGGCGGCCTCGGCCGCGGCCGCCGCGGCGATCTCCGCCGCGGTGGGAATGGGGGTGGGGGGCAACCCGGCGGCCTGCTGGCGCTCTTGCAAGAGGGTCAGGTGATCGATGACCGCATCCTCCCGGCGAAAACACCGCCAGGCGGTATTCCCGGGAATATTCCAGGGCCGTGGTGGGGCAGACCTCAACGCACAGGCCGCAGAGACTGCAGTAATAGTGCTCGTGGACGTAGGTGTAGGGCACCTTCTGCTTGGCCCCCGGCAGCTTGGTCCCGGCCACCGAGATGAGCTGGGAGGGGCAGATGCGGGCGCACATCTCGCAGGCGATGCAGCGATGCGTCTGGGTCTCGGCATCCAGGAGCAAACGGGGATAGCCCCGATAGGCCGGGCTCATCTCGATCTTCTGCCGGGGGTATTGGACGGTGACTACGGGTTTGACGAAATAACGAATAGTCACCGCCATGCCCGCCAGCAGGCTCCAGAAACCCGAGGCGATCTCTTTGAAATAGGTCATCATGGCTCAGTCAACCTTCAGCGCCCCGCTCATCTCAGTTTCATTACCAGGGCGGTGATCAGCAGATTGGCGAAGGCCAGGGGAATCAAGACCTTCCAGGCCAGGGTGATCAACTGATCGAAGCGTACCCGGGGGAAGGTCCAGCGGAACCACATCATCAGAAAGATGAGGGCATAGACCTTCAGGAGAAACCAGATCACCCCGGGCAGGATGGGACCCTGCCAGCCCCCCAGAAAAAGCACCGCGGCCACGGCCGAGGTGATGAACATGTTGGTGTATTCCGCCAGGAAGAACAGGGCAAAGCGCATGCCGGTATATTCCGTGTGGAACCCGGCCACCAGCTCCGACTCCGCCTCCGGCAGGTCGAAGGGGGCCCGGTTGGTTTCGGCGGTGGCGCAAGTAATAAAGAGGATAAAGGCCAGGGGCTGCACCAGGATGAACCAGTAGGAGCCCTGGGCCGCCACGATGTCCGAGAGCTTGAAGGAGCCCACCATCAGGATCACGCTCATCACCGTGATGAGCAGAGGGATTTCGTAAGCAATATTTTGGGCCACCGAACGGATGGCCCCGAAGACCGCGTATTTATTATTGGAAGACCAGCCGGCCATGAGGATGGCCAGGACCGCCAGGGTGGAAAAGGCCAGGATCAGCACGATCCCCACGTTCAGGTCCTTGATGATCAGGGACCGGGAAAAGGGGATCACCAGGAAGGAGAGCAACACCGGCAGGAAGATGACGATGGGGGCCAGCCGGAAGACGGGCCGGTCCACCTCTTCCGGGGTGATGAGCTCCTTGCCCATGAGTTTCAGGGCGTCGGCCACGGTTTGCACCGCGCCGTGGGGCCCCACCTCCATGGGCCCCAGGCGGAGCTGCATGTGGGCCGAGACCTTGCGCTCCATCCAGATGAGAAACAGGGCGTTCACCGCCACCAGGGCCATGACCCCGATGAGGCCGATGATCATCCTGCCTGCTTCCGTTGCCCCGTATTGCCCCAAAAGTTCCATAGTCAGTAGTCAGTAGTCAGTAGCCAGTAGTCAGTTCCAGTAAAAAACAGAAACCAAAAAACAAAAACCAAAAAACAAAAAACAGAAAACAAAAAACAGAAAACAGAAAACCATCAGTTAGCGGTCAATTTCCGGGATCACCAGGTCCACCGAGCCCAGGATGGCCACCAGGTCGGCCACCAGGGTGTCCACCGCCACCTCCGGGAGGATGCTGAGATTGCCGAAGGACGGCACCCGCAGTTTGATGCGGTAGGGTTTGATATCGCCCTGGCTGACGATATAGCAGCCGAATTCGCCCCGGGCGCTTTCCACCGCCTGATAGACCTCACCCGCGGCGGGTTTCAGACGTTTGGGCACCTTGTCCGCCATGATGGGGCCGCCGGGGAGCTTATCCAGGGCCTGTTCGACGATCCGCAGGCTCTGCTCCATCTCCAGGATGCGGACCAGATAGCGGTCGAAGACGTCGCCCTTGGCGCCGATGGGAATCTGGAAGTCGAAGGCCGGGTAGGCGGAATAGGGCTCGCTCTTGCGGATGTCGTAGGCGATGCCGCTGCCCCGGAGGGTGGGGCCGGTGAGGCCGTATTTCACCGCCTGGTCCCGGGTGATCACCCCGACGTTTTGGGTGCGGTTGATGAAGATGACGTTCTTGGTCACCAGCGCCTCGTAGTCCCGAAAGCGGCCGCGCAGGCGCTTGATAAAGGCCCGGGCGCCGCTGATGAACTCCTCGTCCAGGTCCCGGGGCGCCCCGCCGAAGCGGAAGAAGCAGTAGGTGAGGCGGGAACCGGTGATCCGGTCCAGCAGGTCCAGGATATGTTCCCGGTCATCAAAGGAATAGAGGATGGGGGTGAAGGCCCCCAGGTCCAGGAGATAGGCGCCGATCCACAGCAGGTGGGAGGAGATGCGGTTCAATTCGCCTAAAATCACCCGGATGAACTCGCCCCGCTCCGGCACCGTGATGCCGGCGAGTTTTTCCACCGCCATGCAGTAGCCCTGATTGTAGGCCAGGGCGTGCAGGTAATCCACCCGGCCCAGGTTGGGCAGGAACTGGTGGTAGTTGCGATTCTCGGCCATGTGCTCATGGCCGCGGTGGCCGTAGCCGATGACCGGTTCGGCCTTGGTGATGTACTCCCCGTCCATCTCCAGGAGCACCCGCAGGACCCCGTGGGTGCTGGGATGTTGCGGCCCCAGGTTGAGGGTATAGGTCTTTTCTTCTATTCCCAGCTCAATCATGGCCCGGCTCGGCTCCAAAGTCTTTCAGCAAGGGATGGAAATCCGCGTCTTCCGGCAGCAGCAGGCGTTTCAGGTTGGGGTGTCCGGCGAACTTGATGCCGAAAAGGTCATAGACCTCCCGTTCGTACCAATCCGCCCCGGGATACACCCGGGAGATGGTGGGCGCCTGGGCCCCCTGGTCCTCTTTCGCAAGGGAGGCGTGCACCACGGTGCGGCACAGTTCATCAAAGCTGGCGAAGTGATAGACCAGGGTGAAGGATTCCCGCAAGTCCACCGCGGTGAGGGATTCCAGAAAACAGCCCTGGTCCAGCATGGCCTGGGCCACGCCCGGCATCTGCCCGGGCGCGGCGGCCACCTCCAGGTGATAGCCGGTTATGGCGTAATCGCCGTCGCGCACCTCCGCCAGGTTCAAGGGGGCCAGGGCCGCGGTGATCTTATCCTTTAACATCTCTGAACTTCCTGAGGCGGCCCCGTTTGGTGATCTTCTCTTCCAGCATGAGGATGGATTCGATGATGGCCTCAGGCCGGGGCGGGCAGCCGGGGATATAGACGTCCACCGGGATAATCAGGTCGGCGCCGGGGATGATGGCATACTGGTTCGGGTAGTAGAAGGGGCCGCCGGAGATGGCGCAGTTGCCCATGGCGATCACCCACTTGGGGGCCGGCATCTGCTCATAGAGGCGCACCACCGCGGGGGCCATCTTCTTGGAGATGGTGCCGGCCACGATCATCAGGTCCGATTGCCGGGGAGAGGGGCGAAAGACCCCGGCCCCGAAGCGGTCCAGGTCGAAACGGGCCATGCCCGCGGCCATCATTTCGATGGCGCAGCAGGCCAGGCCGAAGGTCAGGGGCCACAGGGAGTTGGCCCTGGCCAGGTTCAGGGCTTCTTCCAGGAGGCCGAAGCTGATTAAGGGGTCACCTGTTTTCGCTTCCAACTGAAGACTCCTCGGCGCCAGGCATAAACCAGGACCAGGGACAGAATGCCGATGAAGATGGTGATTTCCACGAAGTCCAGCCAGGCGTAGCCCTTGCCGTAAGCCAGCAGGACCGGGAAGAGGAAGAGCACGTCCACGTCAAAGGCCAGGAACAGCAGGGCGAACAGATAATAGATGACCGCCACCTGAATCCAGGCGCTGCCGATGACCGGCATGCCGCACTCATAGATGTCGTCCCGGGCGGCGCCGTAACTCCGGGGGGCGATCAGGTGGGCCAGGATGATGGGGCCCAGGGCGAACAGGGCGGCCCCCACCAGGAAGACCAGGACAAAGGAGAAATCGCTCAGGGCCTGCGGGATTTCCAAGGCCGGCTCCTTGTGCTTTTTGGTACAACCCTGACCTTTATATCCCAGATGAAAAATCTTAGTCAAGGGGTTTGTGACCGGACTGGCTAATTTATTCTCAGGCGTGACTCAAATGATTTACTCTGGCAAGGTGCAAACGGGAGGCCCGGGCCTTGCCCCTAATGGCTGGCTAAAACCGCGGGCCCAGCCCGCCCTGGAAGCTGATTAGGTGCGCACTGCGCTGTGTAGGGGGCGCATTGCGCACCAAATAAATTTTCTAGGGCGGCCGTGACCGCCGGACTTACGAATAACCTCTGGTTAGCGGCCACGCTGACGCCGCGTATTCGCGATCAAGGCTAATGGCGGGATGCCCTTCGCTTTCCCGCCCTACCGGCGGTGTAGGGTGGGCGACTGCGCCCCAAAAAGATTTTCTGGGATGGCCGGTGACCGCCTGCCTATGGCGGGATGCGCTGCGCTTTCCCGCCCTACGGGCTACGGGCTCGCCATGGCCAGGAATCTGAGGTTGGAAAAGTTTTTTCCAAGGGTGCGCCGGTTTTTTGGAGCTCCGGCGTTTAAGAGAGTGAGGGGATTAATCATCGGATGGGAAAGCCGCAGGTGTCCGGCGATCTTGCTTGGCCAAAAGGGGGGAGCGGTGCTATGCAAAGTCTTTATTATCCCATCATCTGCATAACACTTTTGCTGTTGTGGTGCGCCAGCAGGTCGGGAACTTAAGGCGACTCAGGCCTGAGCAAATTGGGGAGGTAATCCCCGTAGATTCCTTATACCATCGAGGTTTTCACCAGTCCCCAATCCCTGCCCCCCACCCCGCTGACTCACCTGTTGCCAGGATGCTAATGGCGGGATGCGCTGCGCTTTCTCGCCCTACGGGCTATGGGCCCAGGGATATTCTGGCCGTTAGACAGGTCTCCGGATAAATTTCTCAAAGTTGTGCGCCAAGAATACTACTTTGCCTCAGAATCGGCAAGCTCACGAAAACGTATCGCCATCTCGGGCCCTCTGGCCTCTCCCTCGTGTTTAAAAAAAACGAAGGCCTTCTCCCATTTCTGCGCCAGGATTTTTTCCAGCCATTGGGTCAGATCGGCCTCCGTATAATCTGAGCGACGCAGGCGCAGGTACCCCCATGGCGCCGTACTGATAATCTCAGTCTGCCGGATTCTCATCAGCATCCGCGGTACACAGGCTGTAGTCCCTTTCACGAAGGAGGTCAAGAATTTCATCATCAAGCCAGGAGGGGCTACGGAACTCGAAGGCGCAGGAGATATTGCCGGGAATCAGAGCGAGAAAATCTTCCAGCCGCGGGCGGTCCACATGAAAACTCTTGGGGAACTGAAAAAGGACCGGCCCCAGTTTCCTGTCCAGGATTGGCAGAGTCCTGAAAAGGTACTCGGTTTCCGCATCTACGTTTCTCAACCGCTTCAGATGCGTGATGACCTGAGGTGCTTTCAGCGCGAAAACAAAATCGTCGGGGACCTGCTCTGCCCAGGAGGCGAGGACGGGTTCGGTGGGCATGTGGTAAAAAGTATTATTGATCTCCACCGCGCTGAGGCGTTCCGCATAGAAGTGCAGCATTTCCTTGGGTGAGATCTTGGCAGGATAGAATTTTCCTTTCCATTCCTTATACCCATAGCCGCTGGTCCCGACAAAGATTTTCATATTTGCTCAAATTGTCCTCGGGTTTTTCGCGCCCCACTTCACGGGCGGCTTTGTCTTCACGAAGCCTCGAAAAAACGGGATGCCTCATCAGGCCCTCTTCAGTCCAGCCGGCGAAGGTAACTTCACAGACCAGCTCCGGCTTTACCCAGGTGGCCGGGGTGTTGGCAGGCGGCTCGATTTTAAAGGGACATTCCTTCTGGATCAGAGGCTGCAATCTCTCATAGATTTTCTTTAGATTTGCCGCGCCGAAGCCGCCTCCCGAATGACCGATGTAAACCAGCTCGCCTCCTTCATATGCACCCAAGACCAGGCTGCCGAAATATCTCCTTCCCCCGCTCGGTTCCGTGAATCCGGCAATCACGCCTTCCTGGGTGAGCTGCCTCTTGATCTTCAGCCACTGCCGGCTTCTTTTGCCCGGCCGGTAGGTGCTTGGTGAATGTTTGGCGACGATCCCCTCAAGTCTCTTTTCTTTGACAACCTGGAAAAACAAGACGCCCTCTGTCCAGACGTGGTCGCTGAATTTTATGTATTTGTCAGGCGGCAGAATTTTATTCAGCAATTCTTTTCTCCTGATCAGGGGCAGGCTCAGTAGGTCATGCCCCTGGAAGTAAAGGAGATCGAAGACATAGTAGATCAAATGGCCGCGGCCGGATTTTTGGTAATTCTGCAGCATCTGGAAATTCGGTGATCCCTGATCATCCACTACGACGATTTCGCCGTCCAGAACCGCCTCAAATCCGAATTTCTGCAACGCCTCGGCAATCGGGAAAAACTTCTTATTGAGGGGGATTTGATTGCGGCTATAAAGGGAAACCTTGCCATCCTGGATTTCGGCAATGGCCCGGTAGCCGTCCCATTTCACCTCAAAAAGCCATTCCGGATGATCAAACGGTTCTTTAACCAGGGTCGCCAGCATCGGTTTGATGCCGTGCGGCATCGGTTTGACCGGGGCCTCCTGCAGGTCTTCACTTTCCAGGGCTTCATGCAGACGAATTTGCTTTATCTCTTTTTGCCTGGAAGGCATCGAAGGGTTGGCTGCGGCAATCTCCTCCAGGGTCTTGTGGGACACCACCGAACGGTTATCGCTGAGGATATCCTCTTTAGTGGCAGGGCCATCTTTTTTCTTCAAAAGCAGCCATGATTTCTCGTCCTTTGCCGTTCTCACCAGTGCGAATTCACCCCGGAGCTTTTCCCCCGCGAGCACAAACTTCAGATTCCCTTTGCTTAATCCGTCCAGCAGAAGTTGCTCGCTTTCCTTTCTGTCTTTGGCGGCAGGGTGCTGATAAAAGCCCCGGTCCCAGACGATGACGCTGCCGGCGCCGTAATTGCCCTCGGGGATAACCCCTTCAAAATCCTGGTAATCGAGGGGATGGTCTTCAACCATGACGGCCAGTCTTTTTACGGCAGGATTTAGCGAAGGCCCTCTCGGCACGGCCCAACTCTTCAGCACCCCTGCCAGTTCCAGCCTGAGATCATAATGCAGCCTCCGGGCCGCGTGCTTATGCACGACAAAGATGAGCTCCTTCCCCTCCGGCCGCAAAACCGGTTTGGGTTCGGGGGTCTGCTCGAATCGCCGTTTGGCTTCGTATTCCTTTAAGCCCAAGTTGGGTTAACCCGCCTGCTTCCGTTCATATTGTAATCATAGCCTCCGAAGGTCATCTTTCCTTGCCGGCAAGTATTCCTCTTCGATTCCTGGCAATCACGCCTATCACTGAAAGCTGCTAACCGGTTCTTGCCCATTTCCCCTCGATGGCGTGCAAAGAAACCATTATATGTGGGGAAGCTGCTGTTCTTTCACCAGCACTTCTTGAAATAGGTCCCCCTGTTTTTCGGCCCGGCTCACGGCTTCCGAATGCAGGACCTGCAGCTTTTCCGGGTCGCCCTGCCCGGCTAAAGTCTCCAGTTCCCGCCAGGCCAGGGGAAACGAGACGAACGGTTTTTCCCGGGCCCGCAACGAATAAACGCAGATCATCGTCTTGGCAGCATCGTTCTGCGACCAGTTGATAAAGACTCTGCCTTGCCGGGATTCCTTTGCCATTTTGGCGGTCACCAGGTCCGGATAATTTTTTTGCAGGATTTCGGCCACGGCTTTGGAAAATTTTTTGGTAGCCTCAAAGGTCGTCCCTGGGCGGTTCAAGGGGACAAAGACATGGAGCCCTTTTTGGCCCGAGGTTTTTACATAGCTGGTAAGCCGCAAAGGGAGCAGCAGGTCCCGCAGGATCAGCGCCACCCGGGCGCAATCCAGAATGTTGGCCGGAGCGCCGGGGTCCAGATCGAAGACCAGGGCATCAGGGGTTTCGGGGGATGAGGCCCGGGCCAAAGGCACATGGAGTTCCAGGGACGCCAGGTTCTCCACCCACATCAGGGTGGCGAGATCGTTGGCCAGGCAGAAGGTCAGCCGTTCCTCATCCCCGTGGCGGACCTCCGCAGTTTTAACCCAGGCCGGACGATGCGAGGGACAACGCTTCTCGAAAAAGAAATCCTGGTCCACTCCTTCGGGATAGCGCTTTAAGGTCAAGGCCCGGTCTTGCAAATGGGGCAGGATGAACCTGGCCATCCGCCGGTAATATTCCAGGATGTGGGCCTTGGTGAAACCATAGGAAGGATAGAGGTCCTTTTCGAGGTTCGATAAGGAGAGTTTTTTCCCGGCGATCTCGACGATTTTTCGGCTCACCGGTTCTGCTTCACTCTGCGCATGCCCTCTTCATTTTGCGCATACTCTCTTCCAGAGCGGCGATCAGATCGGGCGGACCTGCTCCTTCTGCTTCCTCTACCACAGGCGCCTCCACCTGGCGCTTTTTCTTTCTTCTTCTGCTTCAGGAGATCCATGACCTTTTTACGGCGCTCGTCCGCATATTTTCCGGGTTAAAGTCCCCCATCATTTCTTCAATGCTTTGTCTTAGCCGGCTTTGCACCTCGGCGTCGATCTTTTCTTCCGCAGGCTCGAGGTCCTCATAGGGCAGTATTTCATCATGGTAATGCAGGGTGATCAGGGCCAGGGCTCCCTCCGTGCTTTTAACCGCGACGAGATACTCACGCTCATGCAGCACGAATTTGGCCAGCCCGGCTTTGTTGGTGCGGCGCATCACCTCGACCAGCAGCCGATAAGCTTTTTCGCCCCCTTTCGCAGGAACGAGATAATACGGGTGATCGTAATAGATCGGGTCCACTTCCTGCATATCGATGAACTCGACGATCTCGATCGTGCGGCTCCGTTCGGGCGACAGGGATTCCAGTTCCTCGTCCGTTATCGGGAGGTATTTGCCGGGTCCGATTTCATATCCCCTGATAATCTCCTCCGGGGGGACTATCACTTCTTCTTCGGGACAGAACATTTTTCTAGCGAGGGGGGAATAATCTTTGCTATGGAGCAGGTGAAAGGAGACCCGGCCGGGCTCGACGGCCTTAACCAACTGCACCGGAATCGCCACCAGGCTGAAACTGATCGTCCCGCTCCAGATGCCCTGCACAGCCATCTCGTTCCCTCTGCTTGCAGGCGGCTTCGACGTGCCAGGATGAGATGGCAGGTTTTTCATTTAGGCGACTTTCTTCAGACTCGCTTCCAGGGCCTGAAGCAGCTTATCCGGCGCCGTGGGTTTCAAGCGCCTGGGGCGCAGGATGGCAATTTTTTCGCCCCGGGCTTTTTTATCGATCAAATTTTGCAGCTTTTTCTGATGTTCGTTTTCGAATTTCTGCGGCTCAAAAGGAGCGGTCAACTGATTGATCAGATCGCTCCCGATTTGCAGTTCTTTTTCAGACAAAGGAAATTTCTGCAGGTCAAGAGATTTCACCGAAATCACTTCGTCGGCATACCGCAGGGTATTCAGGCGCAGGATCTTCCCGCTGGCCTGCAAGGCCCCGAGATAGGAGCGCTTTCTCATGGTCCAGGTGCAGATGCCTGCCACCTCCATCTCCTGCAACGCCCCGACCAGGGCGTTATATCCTTTTGAGGAGGGTGTCAGGCTCCAGATAGTAGACCCGCTCGAGGAAGATGGGATCGATCTGCTCGGTATTGACGAATTCGTGGACTTCGATCATCCGGCTGCTTTCGGGTTCGGTCTGCTCGAGCTCCCAGGGTCGACGAGGATATATTTTCCGTCCTCCAATTCAAACCCTTTGGCCTGTTCTTCCGGCGGCACGGGCACTTTTTCATAGGCACAGATCATCTGCTGGTGCAATTTCACCCGATCACGCTGGTGGAGCAGATGAAACTGAATCCGGTCTTCCTTGACCGCGGTATGCAGCTTCACGGGCACATCCGTATCCCCAAAATGGATATACCCTTTCCAGATCGTTCCTCCCGCCACTGAAAATCCTCCGCGGCGCCTTTAATGCCAGGCCAGTTGTTCGTCCTTTTGTGGGTTATAAAATAAGCATTGGATAAAATCGCTGTCAAGGCGGTTGGGGAGTTATATTACTGTCACGGCGGGCTAATCTCCTCCTCTCCCCATTTAAGCCAGGAGAGCACGTGCTGGAAAAAATACTCGCGGGCCTGTGACACCAGTTGGTCAACGGCTGCAGGTCAAGCGGATTACCCATGATACACCTCCAGATGGTGAGGGAAGATATCTTAGAAGGGGAGGAAAAGAAAAGCCGGGGGCTAAATACTCCTCTCAAAAAAAGAGAAGTCTTTTAACATTCCCGGCTTTCGGCCACGGCGAGCAATGCACTTTCCAGTCTGGCGAAGACTGTCGTAAAGTCCCTCTCATTACGTCCGAAACGTTCCGTGGCCTGCAGATCGTTCAGCCCGGAGGGGCGGCCAACTTCCTCATTATCCTCAGCTCAGGCTGACTCGCCTGAGCAGGTTAACCGGAGACCTTTCCGGAAAATCAGGCTGAACGCCCTGTGAATCAACTAATAATCATCTATATGGAAAAAAACAAGGTGAAATGAGAAAAAAACTACCCCTCTGAGCAGACCCGAGACGCAAAAAATAGGTTCAATCGTCCAATCTCGGCCGCTCCGGGATCCTTTCTTCACAATACCGGCACAGGAGGGACACCGGCACGGTTCGGGTCCTTCTGGTTGAGGCGCGCCTGGATCATAGCGGGCCCATTCCACAGCCCCGCCTGCTCCAAGAGGTTCCCCCAGCAGCGTTTGTCCGACTTGACGCAACAGGGCCCGATGAAGCCGTCGCCGTCTATGGCCACCAGCCGAAAGGGATGGTCACATTGCCGCCGGTCATCCCGCCGGGGGAGACGGGGCAAAAAGACGGGAATCCGAAAGCGCTGCCGCCGCAAGTCCTTCAGGAACTCGTGCACTTCCGGATCATCGGCCCTGAGAGATTTTGACTCCGGGATGCCCGGGATGTCATGGAATCGCAGGTTTCTCAGCTTCACTTCATCCACCCCCATCTTCTCACTTAACCGGATGAAGTCTGGAACCTGGTGCAGGTTGTCCTTGGAGCAGACGAAGCTGGTGCGGAGGCGGCGGGGATACCCGCCCGTGCGGCGCCGCCGCGCCAGTTCGGCGACCCCCTGGACAGTGGCATCAAACAGCGCCCCGTCGGCGCCGGTCACCTGCGCAAAACTCGCCGCGTCCGTCCCGTAAAAGCTGACGTTGAGGATCTCCACCGGGGCCTGGAGCATGGCTTCCATCTTCCCGGCCAACAGGGTGCCGTTGCTGGGAATATGGACCTTCAGGCGCCGGGCGTGCGCCAGGTGAATCATCTCGAAAATACGGGGATGAGCCAGGGGCTCGCCCCCGCTCAACTCCACCACGATAGCCCGGGGATAGGTATCCAGGATTTGACCGAACAATTCCAGGGTCATGTCCCGGAAGCTTCTCCGGCTCGGAATAGGGCATTGGGGATTGCGAAAGGAGCACATGTAACAGTGAAGATTGCACCGGGCCGTAATTAGCAGCACCAGCCAGTTGGGGTCATAGGGCAGACGGGTCGCCGGAAAGCCCCGCAGGGCATGGTAGGCGAAGCGCAGGGTATTGACGATCTGCCCCAGGCGGTGATCGCGGCACAGGATAGCCGCCTTTTTGAAATTAGTTAAATTAATTAACGGATGCACCTAGCATCCTCCTCCATTTCACCCGAGATCATGCGGCCGCCGGACCCCAATCCCCGTTTATGTTCCTGACGCTTAACTCTTTTCCAGCGCCACCCGAAGGTCCTCCACTAGTTCTTTATTAGGAGGGTTCAGTTCCTGGATAACGCTATAGCACTCCCAGGCAGAATCCAGGTCCCCGTGAGCCGCATAGGCCAGCCCTGAATAATAGACGGCCGTGCAGTAGGCTGCTTGATCCGCCTGGTCCTCCGGGGCCCCTGCCTGGATCAGATTATATAAGGTGGATATGGCTTGTTCCGGTTTCCCCTCCTGGAAATACCGAACCCCTTCCGCCAGCCAATGCTTGCGCAGCGCGGCCTGGCCTTTTTTGGGGCAGATGATCATTAGAATGCGCACCCACAGCGGTTGGTCCATTTTATCGGCCTCCTCTCCTGGTCTGATTATCTGAGATTATGGGGCGACCGCGATAATAGCATGAATTTCCTAGGAATTTGTCAAGCAATCTGCCGGATATGGTAATTTTTCCAGGAAGTTCGATATACCACAGCCCCCCTCCAGGGGAAGGGAATGAAACGGGTTTATTATTAAGGTTTTCCTCAGACACTACACTAGCTTGGAGAAGTTCCAGAAGTTCCCGCGGCGCACCCTGGCGAGACGCCGGTGCCGCCAATTCTTTGCAACGCGGGCGGCGGCGCTACCGGGACCGCCCCTACCTGAGCCGGGCCGGGGTGCGCCGCGGGGAGCAAGGGCGCCGGGGCCTGGGGGTGGGGCGGTGGGGGAGGGGCGGCGCCCCGCCGCCAGTAGCACGGGTTTAAAACCTGTGCCACCGGGAAACCCCGCCCCGGCGCGAACCCTGGCAAATATCAATTATTTTGATTCAAGGCGGGCCTAAATAGCAGCTGTGTAGGGTGCGCACTGCGCCCCAAATAGATTTTCTAGGGCGGCCGGTGGCCGCCTGACGTATGTTTAACCTCTCATTAGCGGCCACGCCGACGCCGACCCTTCGCCATTAATATTAATGGCGGGATGCGCTTCGCTTTCCCGCCCTACGAGCTACGAGCTGCAGATTTCCTTCATTCTTCCCCGGGCGTGTAAAATACCCAGCAATTACCCCGTTCCTTGGCGCGGTACATGGCGGTATCCGCGTTTTTGATCAAGACCTCCGGGTCCTCCCCATGCAGGGGGAACAGGCTGATGCCGATGCTGGCAGTGACGGCGTATTCCCGGCCGTCGAAGACGTAGGGCCGGGCCGTCGCCTCCAGGATCTTCCTGGCTATCCAGAGAACGTCTTCTAAATCGGCAAGCTCGGTGAGCAGGACCAGGAACTCATCACCGCCCAGGCGGGCCGCGGTGTCGCTTTCCCGGATACTGGCCTGCAGGCGTTCCGCCTCCCCCTTCAATACCAGGTCGCCCATGGCGTGCCCTAAGGTATCATTAATGATCTTGAAACGGTCCAGGTCCAGGAGCATGACCGCCACCGCCCGTTTGCTGCGGCGGGCCTGGGCCAGGGCCTGGTGCAGATGATCCTGAAACAGGTAGCGGTTGGCCAGGCCGGTCAAGGGGTCGTGGGTGGCCAGAAAGCGGAGGCGGTCTTCCGCCTGCTTGCGAAAGGTGATGTCGGTGAGCATGCCCACGTAGTTGGCGAGCCGCCCTTGTTGGTCCTCCACCCCCCGGAGGGTGAGCCAGGCGGGAAAGGCCTCCCCATTCTTGCGGCGGTTCCAAATTTCGCCCTGCCACCCGCCGGCGGTTCTCAAGGAGTCCCAGATTTTCTGGAGGGAGGCGGCGCCCTGCGGCTCGGCTTGCAGATGCTCCAGGGTTTGGCCGATAATTTCTGTGGGCAGGTATCCGGTGATTTCGGTAAAGGCCTGGTTGACCGTGATTATTTTGCTTTGCCGGTCGGTGACCAGGATACCTTCCCCGGCGTTCTCGAAGACCTGGGCGGCCAGGCGCATCTGCGCTTCCAGGTCATGCTGGTGCAGGGCCCGCTCAATGACCATGGGGAGCAAATCGAGATAGATGCCCTCGACGTCTTTGACCACATAGTCGAGGGCTCCCATCTTCAGGGCTTCCACGGCGACCTGCTCGTTGCCGCAGCCGGTGACCATGACAATGGGCGGCAAGGGACCCCGGGAAGCCAGTTGGCGGAGGACTTCGAGGCCGCCCAGGCCCGGCATGGCCTGATCCAGGACCAGCAGATCATAGTCACCTGACCGGTACAGGGCCAAACCCCGTTCACCGTCCGGGGCATGATCCACCACCAGGCTGGCACTCTCCATCTTTCTCCGGAAGAGTTCGGCATCCGCGGGAGAATCCTCCATCAAGAGGAGGTGGATAGGTTCTTTGGGCATAGGGCTTAAGGGTGAATGGGATGGTATTTCCAAGAGATTATATAAAAAATAAGGGGTAGAAATCCAAAAATCTATCGGCAAAAATAGCCAGATTCTCAGATTATGCGCTAACCAGAGCAAATATCAATTATTTTTATTCAAGCCGCGCCTACCTGGCAGTAATCTTTAATCAGCCTTCTCTGCAATGACTCTCTGCAAGATTTTGCTCAGTTCCCCAAGTCTATAAGGTTTGGGGAGGACGGCGCGGAACCCGTATTTCTGAAAATCCGCCATAACCTGGTTATCCGCATAACCGCTGGAGACGATGGCTTTTATTTGAGGATCGATCCTGAGAAGTTTTTCCAGGGTTTCTTTGCCGCCCATGCCGCCGGGAATGGTTAAATCCAGGATTACCGCAGCAAAGGGCCGCCCGTCCGCCCTGGCTCCGACAAATTTATCTATGGCCTGGGAGCCGTCGCCGGCAAAATCCACCTCGTAGCCCAAGCGGCTCAACATCCTGCCTAAAACTTCCCGGACCATTTCCTCATCGTCCATTAGCAGGACTTTGCCCTGCCACCTGATGGGTTCTGGGGTTTCCGGCGCCGCGGCAGGAACTCCTTTGTCCGTGGCAGGGAGGTAGATATAAAAGGTGGTGCCAGCTCCCATGCGGGACTCTACTTGTATGTGTCCGGAATGATTTTTAATAATTGAATAAGCCGTCGCCAGGCCCAATCCGCTTCCCTTTTGTTTGGTACTAAAATATGGGTCAAATATTTTATCTAAATATTGGGGGGGGATGCCCACCCCTTGATCGGCGATGGCAAACTTGACATATTTCCCTGGTGAAACAGGTAAATTCGAGTCTGCTTTCACTGAAATATTTTCCGCGGTTATCTTGATAATTCCCCCGCCTGGCATGGCTTGGTCAGCATTAATCAGCAAATTGCTGACCACTTGATTGATCTGTCCTTCATCGCCTTCCACCGGCCAGAGATCGCCAGGGATTATCATTTGATGGCGGGACTTGGAACCGGATAACGTTAAAATCGGCGACTCCTTGATTAAATTAGCAATGGAAACAATCTTTTTAATGGGCGCCCCACCCTTGGCAAAGGTGAGCAGTTGTTGAGACAAGGCCTGGGCCCGCAGACAGGCCCGTTCCGATTGAGCCAGCCTCTCGCGCACCTGGGATGATATTTTGCCATCCAACATGGCCAGGCCAATATTCCCGAGGATGGCGGTCAGGATATTGTTGAAGTCGTGGGCGATACCGCCGGCCAGGGTGCCCAGGGATTCCAGTTTACTGAACCGCAGGCGTTCTGCTTCGGCTCTTTGACGCTCGCTGATATCTTTGATAATTCCCTGGGTGATGGTTTTGCCGGCGTAATGAATGGTACTGCCGGAGATGTCCACCGGAACCTGCGCGCCATCTTTTCGCAGGATCCGGACATTTAACAGAGAACCTTCCCCATTTTGAATCGCTTCTTTAAAGCCGGTCATGATGCGCTCCAGGTCTTCTTCAGGATGGACTTGCCTGAAGTTCATCCGTAAAAGCTCCGCTTTACTGTAGCCGAACAACTCTTCCGCTTTCCGATTCGCCTCCAGGAAGTTACCGTCGATATCGGTGAGGAGGATCGGTTCCCCGGCATTATCAATCAAAGAGCGGTATTTGGCCTCGGAATCCCGGAGGGCCTCCTCCGCCTGTAAGCGTTCGGTGATATCTTCATAGACCCCCAGAATCCCAAAGACCTCCCCATCAGGCATTTGCAACGGCACTTTGCTGGTATTCAGCCAGATTTTGGCGCCGGCGGGGGTAGTTTGCGGCTCGATAATGTTCAGTTTAGGGCGGCGGGACTCCATGACCTGGCGGTCATCCGCCCGGTACAGGTCCGCCTGATCCCTCCAACCCAGGGCAAAGTCGTCCTGGCCCAGAAGCTGCTGCGGGTTATTGAGGCCGGCATCCCGGGCGAACAGGGTATTGCAGCCCAGATAGCGGAGCTCGCAGTCCTTCCAGAAGACCCTGACGGGTATCGATTCGATAATCAATTGCAGCATGTTCCTGGATTGCTCCAGCCGCTGGGTGGCCTCCTGTAATTCCCGATGATTCTTAGATAACGCCTCCTCGGCCCGCTTGCGGTCGGTGATGTCGATCATGACGCCCACCAACCCGGCCAAGGTACCATCCGCGGTGAAGTAGGTGGCTTTGTGGAAATTGATGTCACGTCTGGTGCCATCCGCACGGTCCATAGAAAAATCGTAGATCTGAACCCCGGGCTGCCGGAATAAGGCCGCATCCATTTCAAAGTACTTGTCGGCCAGATCTTTGGAATATACGTAATAAACCGACTTGCCAATGATCTCTTCTTTTGGCAAACCTAAAAAATCAATAAGTGCCCTGTTACATCCCGAATAGATGCCCCGGACGTTTTTATAGAAAATGGGGGTAGGAATTGTGTCCATCAGGGTTTGCATCAAAAACAGATGGTCCCTCAGGGCCTCTTCGGCCCGCTTGCGTTCCGTAATATCCCGGGCCGCTGCAAAGACGCCCTGCACCTCTCCGGCCTCGTTGGTATAAAGGCTGGCGTTGTAAATTACCTCGGTGACCTGTCCGGAGACGTGCCGGATAGCCAGGGGGTAGTCCCTGACCATGCCTTGGGAAAATACCTGCCGATATCCTTCTTTGGCCTTCTCCGGCTCGGTGAAATAGTCGGAGAAATCCTGGCCGATAAGTTCTTGCCGGCTAACCCCGGTGACTATTTCCGTGGCGTGGTTCACATCCATGATCTTGCCGGCGGGGCTGATGGTCAGCAGCGGGTCGAGGCTGGCTTCGATGAGGCTGCGGGCATAGGCGGCAACCTTATGGGAAAGCAAACCCCCAAAATATAAGGCCAGGGATAGGGTCAACAGCGCGCCGAGTGGCAGGGTCAGCCAATAGGACAGGGAAATATGCCCTTGCACATAGGCGGGGGAAGCGATGATGTCCACCCGCCACTGCCGGCCTGCATAGTAGAAGGGGTATTCATAGCCCAGAGTGGCGGCAGGGATCAGCAAGGTTTTCCAGGTAACCACCTGCAAAGATGATGGGTCCCTTTCAAAGCGATACAGCAGCCGCGCCCCCAGCGGCCCATACAGGTCAACCAATTCGGTCCAGAGACCCTTTTCGGGTGAAGATCGCACCGCGGCTTCCACTGCATTGCCGGCACGAAACTCCCCGGCCACGAAGCCTTGCAGGGCCAGGCGTCTCTGTTCTTCGGTCTTTAAAGGCGCTTCCTGCCGATAGACCGGGATAAGAATCAGGAATCCAGCCTGGCTGCCGGTTTCCTGCACCAGGGTAATGCCTTCCGTGGCCATCGGGCGGCCGGTATCGGCTGCCTGGTCCAGGGCGGCCAGGCGGGCTGGATTCGATCCCAGATCAAATCCCAGCGCGGGCTCGTTTCCGGCCAACGGTTCCGCGTAATAAACGGGGTAATAATACTGGTGGGGGCCTACGGCGACTTTATGGCCTCTGGGGGTCTAACTGGTAGATTTGGTAATCCTGCAGTCCGTCCCGCCGGGCTTCGGCCTCATAACGGGCGCGTTCCGGAAAAGCCACCCGGGGAATCCACTCGAATGCCTGGATTCCAGGCCGGGTTTTCAAGGTCGGGGTAACGAACGCCGCAAACGTCTTGCGAGTGACGGAGGTTGAGGCATTATAGAAATTGTGGAGCCCCTCCAGATCTATGAGATGGGCTTGCAAGGCATCATGAATAATGTCGGCGTGGGTCTCGGCATCGATTAAGAATTGCTGGCGCAATTGCTCCAAGGCGTCTTTCCGTGCGCCCCAATACAAGGCCGAGGTCAGTAATATTCCCGTCAATAGAAGAAGTATTGGAATCTTAATACTTTTTAGTGAATGGCTTTTTCTGCATCCTCGATTCTTCATGGCTGCCTTACTTTATCGCCTCCCAGCGGCAATTTTGGCCTCCGGGAGGAAGAGGCCTTAAAGATAGCTAGCCGAGATTATGCGGGCGTCTTGGCCCCGCGGTGGAAAAATTGTTTGGGGGACCTCTCCGCTTCGAGGAGAATCTCCTAAAAGCGCCATTCCTGGGGAAGGGAAAGCCCTGAACTGATTTCCTGGTTCATGCCATGATTCTTTACAAATTTAGGACCTTCAGGTCTTCTCCTGCCCCCCAATGATGTTGCAAGTCCCATACCAAATGATTAATGGTAAAATAGCCCCGGGCCCCGCCCTTGAGTAAGGCGGCGGGTACAGACCGCCCCATAGGCAAAGGGATTTTCTAGGGCGGGTTGTGCCCGCCGATTATCTATCAGGGGAGCGCAGGGGCGTGCTAGGAATTGGTCTTTTGACGTAGGGGCGAACCGCGGGGTCGCCCCGCCTGGAAGACGTGGCCAACCTCCTTAACTTGAAGACCATTACCGGAGGAGAGGGAAAGCTTATGGCTCACTGGGAAGAGATGAGCATGCCGGAATTCGAGGCGGCCCGGGATAAACAGCATCCGGTGTTACTGCCGGTGGGCTCTCTGGAGGAGCACGGGCCCCACCTGCCCCTGGGAACCGACGCCTTTCACGCCCTGGAGGTGGCCCGGCGGGTGGCGGCCCTGCAGCCGGCGATCGTGGCGCCCCCGCTCTTTTACGGCCTGTGCCGCTCCACCCGGGAGCACCCGGGAACCATCAGCCTCCAGGGAGACACCCTGCGGGCCCTGATCCGGGACCTGGGCCGGGAATTTTACCGGCAGGGCCTGCGGCGCCTGGTTTTGATCAGCGGCCACGCCGGCGGCACCCACATCTCCGCCCTGCTGGAGGCCGGGGAGAGGCTGCTGGAGGAATTGCCCGACCTGCGGCTGGCGGTGGTGAACCTGTTGGACCTGCTCCGGGAGGTGCTGGCCGCGCAACCGCTCCTGGTGGCCACCCGGGGGGACGCCCATGCCGGGGAGGTGGAGACCGCGGTGATGCTGGCTGCTTACCCCGGCCTGGTCCGGGGCCGCGCCCCGGCGGAATGGCCCAATTTCCCTAAATACCGGCTGGTGCGGGACAAGCGGCGCTACTGGCCGGGTGGGGTTTGGGGGGATCCTGGCGCGGCCGGCGCCGCCCAGGGCGAAGAGATCCTGGCCGCCGAGGCCCTGCGGCTCTCCCAATTGCTGGACGAATTAGGTAGGAAAAATTATGAAAAACTTCCCGCGGTTTTTTGACTTTTTTGCCTTGAATTAATTTTCCTAGAATGATACAAGGGAACTCGCTGGAATCTTCATCGGAAGGAGACAGGAAAACTTTAATATGATCGAGGAAGCCATCGAGCGTTTGGCCGACCGGGTTTTGGCTTACGAAGAAACCGACCTTACCTCCCTTCTCAATCGTTATAAGACCCGCATGGAGCAATCGGAGCCGACCCCGGAGTGGGAACGGGCGGTGATCGCCTATTTCCTGATTAATGGGGTCCGGGTGAAAAACGTCCTGAAACACGGGAAGTCTCATCGCCGGGAGCGGATTCCCGGGCGCCGCCCGGCCCTGCGCCTGGTCAAATAGGCGCTCTCGCCGCGCCTGAAAATTCCGCCTTTAATCTCCCCAACCGCCGCGGCCTCCCAGGGGAGGCCGGCAGTAACCTATTTTTTTCTCCGCGGTAAGCCCCCTTCCTGAAAATTATCCTGTTAAATCCCCCTTTTCTAAACGGGGGGTTAAAAATCAGTCATTTTCAATGGATAGTCAATTGCGGCGAGGACCCTGGCGGCGTTCGCGGCCTTTGAGGAAGAGGCGCACCGGAGTGTGGGGGATGGCCAGATGCTGGCGCAGTTGCTTCACCAGAAAGCGGCGGTAGGAGTCGGGCACTCCCTGGGGGCTGTTGACAAAGGCAATGAAGGTGGGGGGGTGGACCTCCGCCTGGGTCAGGTAAAGGAATTTCACCGGCCGGTTCCGGTAGCGGGGCGGCGGCACCCGGGAGGTGATCTCCCGCAGGAGTTCGTTGAGCTTCCCGGTGGTGGCCCGCCGGCCGCTCTGCTCATAGAGATCGCCCAGCAGGGGAAAGACCTTCCTAAGGTTATAGCCGTTTAGGACCGAGACCGGCAGCACCGGGACATGGGAGACGATCTCCAGGCCCCCGGTCACCTGCTGCAGGGTCTCATTCTGCAATTTCCCCGGCCACCAGGTCCCATTTGTTCACCAGGACGAGGCAAATCTTGGCCTGGTCCTCGATGAGGCCGATGATGCGCAGGTCTTGGGCGGTGAGGCCCTCCTGGGCGTCCAGCATCAGCACCGCCGCCTCGGCCCGGTAAAGGGCCTTGAGGGTCTTCAAGACCATCTGGCGCTCCAGGCCCTCGCGCCTCACCTGGCTGGGACGGCGCAAGCCGGCGGTATCCACCAGGATATAATCGGCCCCCGCCACCCGCAGGGGAATGTCGATGGCGTCCCGGGTGGTTCCCGGGGTCTCGCTCACCAGGAGGCGCGCCTCCCCCAGAAAGTAGTTGATGAAAGAGGATTTGCCCACGTTGGGCCGGCCCAGGATGGCCACCCGGATGCCCGGGGGCGCCTCGGGCGCTTCCACCACGGGGGGCAGGTGTTGGAGCACGGCCTCCAGCAGCGAAGCGATCCCCAGGCCGTGGGTGGCGGATACCGGAAAGAGGAGGGGCAAGCCGAAGCGGTAAAACTCCGCCACGTTGGGCTCGAGACGGGCCTGGTCGATCTTGTTTACCGCCAGCAGCACCGGTTTGCCGGTGCGCCGCAGGTAGTCCACCACCAGGGCGTCCCCTGGCTGGAGGCCTTCCCGGCCATCGGTTACCAGGATGATGACGTCGGCTTCGGCCACCGCCTCTTCGGCCTGGCGCCGCACCTGGGCCCCCAATTCGTCTTCGCCTCCCACCAGACCGCCGGTATCCACCAGGAGAAAGGTGCGTTCCGAAAGTACGACGGTGGCATAATGACGGTCCCGGGTGACCCCGGAGATATTGGCCACCAGTGCCCGGGAGGAGCGGCTGAGACGGTTGAACAGGGTGGACTTGCCCACGTTGGCCCGGCCGATGATGGCCACCAGGGGCAGCCCCGGCGGGATCGACGGGTTGCGGCTTGCGGTTGGCGGTTTTCCGGGACCGGGAGGAGACATTTTTTTGATTCCGAAGGCCGGGGCTAAATTAATCAGGTTTTCAGTTAAGTTATTTTACCACAGTCAGGAAGCGCGGCAGGATAGAGGGTGGTGACGATCTGCCTTAACCGGGAATGGCGCTTATCGCAATTTTAAAAAGGGGGAATGATTAATCGGATAATCATTCCCCCTGGACCTCAGTAGCGTCCGGCCTTTCAGGGCTTTAGGGCCAGCATTCTTGGCAGGCCAGTTGTGCAGCAATTCCACGGCCCTTTTTAATTGCGGATCTTTATCCAGCTCCGCCGGGGTGACGGGCTGGTTCCAGGGTTTATCCGTCAGCCCTTGCTTGAGCATGTGCCGCTCCAAGACCTCATCCCGCAGACCTTGCAGGGACTCGTCCGCGGGCAGGGGTTTTTCATCCACCACCACATCCGGCACGATCCCCTTTTCGTTGATGGTGATGCCGCTGGGGGTGTAATAGAGAGAGGTGGTCAGCCGCAGGGCCGAGTCGTCTTCCAGGGGGATGATGGTCTGCACCGAGCCTTTGCCGAAGCTCTTGGTGCCCACGATCAGGGCCCGTTTCTGGTCCTTCAGGGCCCCGGCCACGATCTCGGAGGCGGAGGCGCTGCCCTCGTTAATCAGCACCACCATGGGAATGTTGGCATATTTATCCTGTGCCGGCAGTGGCGTAGAAACGGCCGGTCTGCTGGCGGTTGCGTCCTTCGGTGTAAACGATGAGGCCGGATTTGAGAAACTCATCGGCGACCCGCACCGCCTGATCCAGCAAGCCCCCGGGATCGTTGCGCAAATCCAGGATCAGCCCCTTGAAGGGCACCAGCCGTTGTTTCATCTTATCCAGATAGGCATGGAGGTCGGCGTCGGTCTGGTCCTGGAAGTTGGTCACCCGGACATAGCCGATGCCCCCGTCCAGGATGCGGGCCTTGACGCTGTGGATGGGAATGATTTCCCGGGTGATCACATAATCCTTGGGATGGGCGAAGCCCTCCCGGTTAATGGTGAGGGTCACCTTGCTGCCCTTGGGGCCGCGGATCAACTTCACCGCATCCGCGAGGGTCATATTTTTGGTGGGCTGTGCCGTTGATCTTGACGATCTGGTCTCCCGGCTGAATTCCCATCTGGTATGCGGGGGTGCCTTCGATGGGGGAGACCACCATCAGGACCATGGTCCTTCATGGCGATTTCGATGCCGATGCCGCTGAATTTCCCTTTGGTTTCGATCTGCAGTTCCCTGAGGTCCTCCGGGGTCATGAAGGAGGAATGGGCGTCCAGGGTGCCGACGGCGCCCTGGATGGCGCCGTAGACCAGGTCCTTGGTGGTCTTGGGCTCGGCGTACTGATCTTCCACCAGGGCCAGGGCCTGGGCAAATACCTTCAAACTGGGGGTGTGATCGCAGGGGGGAGCGTGGCCTCCGGGGGGGGCCCTGAGCCGCGGGGCCGGCCGGTTCGGTGGCGTGCAAGGCCAGGGCCGCCGAAAGCGACCAGCGCCGACAAGAAAGCCGCAATAACCACAAAGCCATGATCTACGTGACATATTATTCGTTCCCGTAAGGCGATTTATCGAGGGGCAGGGGTCTCCCCCAGGGCGCCTGGACCGTTATCCTTCAGGCCTTGGGGGGCCGCCGGGGGCTTGTTGCCGCCTTTTAAAACTTCCACCGCCTGCTGTACCCAGGGGTCCTGCTCGGGGGGAGCTTCCCGGGGCGGCTTCCTTTTGATTTTCCTTAGGCTTGGGAGTCTGGCCCTGGATCTGCGGTTCCAGGCCGTCGCCATGGATCTTCTTGCCAGCGGGGGTATAGCACTCGGCCACGGTCATCACCAGGGCGGAGCCATCCTGGAGGGGGATGACCTTGGTGAGGCCGCACAGTCCCAGGGTCTTGGCTCCCAGCAAGGTGGCCTGGTATTGGTCGTGCAGGGCGGCGGCCACGATTTCCGCGGCCCGGGCGGTCCCCTGATCCACTAAGACCACGGTGGGCATGGGTGCCGGGGCCTTCCAGACGAGGTCCCGCGTCCTTGCCCTGGAAGGTTTCCTGGCTGCCCGGCGTCCGTCCCTTGGCGGTGACCACTTCCTTATCCCCCAGGAGCAGGGAGGCGGTGCGCACCGCCTGCTCCAGGGACCCCCGGGCGTTATTGCGCAGGTCCAGGATCAGGCCCCGCAGGCGGATGCCCTGCTTTTGCAAGGATTCCAAGGCGAGGGCAAATTCTTTCGGGGTGGCGTCGTTAAAATAGCGCACCCGCAGATAGCCATAGGAATCATTAAGGAGCTTGGAGGTTACGGTGTTATCCCCCAGGGGCTCCAGGGCCACGGTGATTTCCAGGGGTTTGACGGCGCCGTTGCGCAGCACCTCCAATTTTAGGCTGGTGCCGGGGGCTCCCCGGAAACCGCGAGGCGGCCTCCTGGGTGGTCAGGTTGCGCACCATCTGGCCGTTAATCTTGAGTGATATGATCACCGGGTTTCAGGCCGGCCGCCGCCCCGGGGCCGCCATCCACGACCGCGGTTACGGTAAGGAGGTTGTCCTTAATGATCAATATCCACCCCGGCTTCCGCCGAGGGCCTCATTCCGGCCGCTGGCTGGTAATTTTGATATTCCGCGGGGGTGAGGAAGGCGGAGTCGGGGTCCAGCGAGTTCATCATGCCCCGGATGGACCCGTAGATGATCTCCTTCTCGGTTTTGGCATAAACATATTTTTGAGAGATTTCAAAGAGGGCTTCGCTGTACAGGCGCAACGAATCGTAGGGCGAAGTCGCCGAGTACGCCTCCAGTCCCGGCCGGAAGGCCAGGACCAGCAGCAGCAGCAGCAGAGTAAGGCGCGGCGCCGCCAGTGGCCCCCAGTGGCCGGCTTTTCAAAAAATCCCGGATTTTTCACTTGGCTAAATTATCTCCCGGACAAAGGTAGTGGATGGAAACCTGACTTGGAGGCAGGCCATTTTGACTCATATCCTATAATATATACGTTAAATTATTTCCGCTTGCAACCGGGTTGGCGCCGCGGCAATTCTGCCATAAAAGGGACCGGGCTACTTCCTGGCCAACACCTGGCGGGCGGCGGCGGCGACGTCGGCGGCGGTCAGCCCGTAATGCTTCAGGAGGTCTTCGGGGTTCCCCGAAATCCCGAAGGTGTCCCGCAGGCCGAGGCGCAAGCGGGGCCGGGAAGTGTTCGGCCAGGACTTCGCTCACGGCGCTGCCCAGAGCCGCCGGTGACCATGTGCTCCTCGGCGGTGACCATGGCGCCGGTTTCCCGGGCGGAGTCCACCACCAGTTCCCAATCCAGGGGTTTCAGGCAGGAGAGGTTGACGACCCGGGCGTCGATACCCTCCTCGGCCAGCAGCGGCGGCGGCCTAAGACAGGCGTGCACCATGACGCCGATGCCCACCAGGGTGACGTCGCCGCCCTCCGGACGCAATATGGCGCCGCGGCCCAGCTCGAAACGATAGGTGTCGTCATGGATCACCGGCAAGGCCATGCGGCCGGTGCGCATGATAGACCGGCCCTTGATAGGCGGCGGCCCAGCTGGTCATGGCCCGGGTCTCGGGGCCGTCCGCCGGCACCAGCACCACCATGTTGGGGAGGATGCGCATCAGGGCCAGGTCTTCCACGGCCTGGTGGGAGCCGCCGTCTTCCCCCACGGTAACGCCGCCGTGGGAGGCGACGATCTTGACATTGAGGTTGCCGTAGGCGATGGTCTGGCGGATCTGCTCCCAGGCCCGGCCGGTGGCGAACATGGCGAAGGTGCTGGCAAAGGGGATTTTGCCCCCCAGGGCCAGCCCGGCGGCGGTGCCCATCAGGTCCTGCTCGGCGATGCCCACGTTAAAGAAGCGGTCCTGGAAGGCCTTGGCAAAGTGGTGGGTCTGGGTGGAGCCGGACAGGTCGGCGTCCAGGACCACGATATCGGGGTATTCCTCCCCCAACTGCGCCAGGGTCTTGCCGTATTCGACTCGGGTGCTCTCTTTGGCGGACACAATTCCTCTCAGGTTATTTCAGGATGCTGGCGCCCCGGCTCTGGCGGGAGAACATAAGGCCTGGCGCCAAGACGCCTAGGCGCCCAGTTAATCATAGGCCCCCAGCTCCTTCAGGGCCTGCTGATATTCCTCGGGGTTGGGGGCGACGCCGTGATATTTGGCCTGGTCTTCGAAGATGGACACCCCTTTGCCTTTGACGGTGTGGGCGATGATCATGCTGGGCCGGCCCTTGACTGCCCGGCAGGCCTTAGGGCCGCCAGGAGCTCGGGAATGTCGTGGCCGTCCACCTCCAGGGTGTGCCAGCCGAAGGCCTGCCATTTGGCGGCCAGGGGCTCCACGCTCATGACCTCGGCGGTGCGGCCGTCGATCTGCAGGCGGTTGCGGTCCAGGATGGCCGTGAGGTTGTCCAGGCCGTAGTGGGCGGCGGTCATGGCCGCCTCCCAGATCTGGCCTTCCTGGATTTCGCCGTCTCCCAGCAGGGCGTAGATCCGGCTGCCGAGGCGGTTGAGGCGGGTGGCCAGGGCCAGGCCGTTGGCGATGGACAGGCCCTGCCCCAGGGAGCCGGTGGGAATCTCCACCCCCGGGGTGCAGCCGGAGTCGGGGTGGCCCTGGAGGATGCTGCCGAACTGGCGCAGGGTGGCCAGCTCCTCCCGGGGGAAATAACCCAGGCGGGCCAGGACGGCGTAGAGCGCCGGGGCGCCGTGGCCCTTGGAGAGGATGAAGCGGTCCCGGTCGGGCCAGCAGATGGTCGCCGGGCCTGGCGCGCATCTCGGCAAAAAACAGGGCCACCAGGATATCGGTGGCCGACAGGGAGCCTCCCAGGTGCCCGGAACCGGCCCGATAGAGCATCTCGACGATGTCCAGGCGCACCTGCCGGGCGATCTCCTGGAGCTGGCTGGGGTCGGGGACGGGGGGCAACGGCATGTGCAGTTTCTTCGATTTTCCATTACTTTCCGGTCTATTCGAAGTCATGATTATGAGGTTTAGCGGTCCACGGCGGGCCGGAATCCAGCCTCCGGCCACCCGGATATTAGATAAATCATAAGCTGAAGGGTTTTGGCAAAATCTATTTCACCCCGCCGTGCAAAAATTCAGTGAGCTTAGAGCCGCGGCGCCGGGGCACGGCCTGTCGCCGGCAATGTCCAGCGTGCAATTTGTCTTTTCCTCCCTGGTCGCGCAGGGTATATAATAAACGTTTGATCAAGACCTTTCCGGCCCTGGCAGCCGGCAGGAGATAGCAGATGGCCCATGGCCTTGAGCCGGAGGAAGTGCTGCACGTGGCCGAACTGGCCCGCTTAAGTCTCGGCGCCCGCAGAGATCGAGCTATTCACCCGGCAGCTCAACGATATCCTGGCCTACGTGGAGAAGTTGCAGGAGCTGGACACCACCGGGGTGGCGCCCCTGGCCCACGTGATTCCATTATTCAACGTCTTCCGGGAGGACGAGGTCCAGGAGGGCCTGCCCCGGGACGAGGCCCTGGAAAATGCCCCGGCCCGGGAAGACGGCAATTTCCTGGTGCCCCGGATTATTTAACTGCGAGTTTTCGGGTTTTATGGTTTTCGGTGATAACTGCTGAGATGGTGGCAGGCACGAATCTGTAAATCCGACCACCTGCCAGCCCTATTGCAGAATTGTGGCAGCGGTCATGAATCCGACTTTGCAAATGCCGAAAACTCAGGGAAGACTGAGATTAATGAGGCACTGCACAAATTAGTCAGTGCTATATAAGGGCATGACCGAACCTTGCATAGCCTGAGTATCAGCCGGTTGGCGCCGCTTCTGGCCCGGCGGGAGGTCTCCCCGGTGGAGGTGACGGCCCAACTGCTGGCACCGCATCCAGGAGCGGGACGGGGAGCTCAACGCCTATCTCACGGTGGACGAGGCCGGGGCCCTGGCCCAGGCCCGGGAGGCCGAGGCCCGCCTGGCCCGGGGGAAGGCCACCCGCTCACCGGCATTCCCCTGGCCCTGAAAGACGTCATGGTCACCCGGGGGCTCAGCACCACCTGCGCCTCCCGGATCCTGGAAAATTTTGTGCCGCCCTACGACGCCACGGTGGTGGCCCGCCTGCGCCAGGCCGGGCGCGGTGTTTCTGGGCAAGACCAACATGGACGAGTTCGCCATGGGCTCCTCCACCGAAAACTCGGCCTTCGGCCCCACCCGCAACCCCTGGAACCGGGAATACGTTCCCGGGGGCTCCTCCGGGGGCTCCGCGGCGGCGGTGGCCGCGGACCTGTGCCTGGCGGCGCTGGGCTCCGACACCGGCGGCTCCATCCGGCAGCCCGCCTCGCCTCTGCGGGGTGGTGGGGCTGAAACCCACCTACGGCCGGGTCTCCCGGTACGGCCTGGTGGCCTACGCCTCCTCCCTGGACCAGATCGGCCCCCTCACCAAAGAGGTGCGGGATGCGGCCATCCTGCTGCCGGCCATTGCCGGCCACGATCCCCGGGACTCCACCTCGGTGCCCCAGCCGGTGCCGGACTACGCCGCGGCCCTGGGCCAGGATCAAGGGGCTGAAGATCGGGGTGCCCCGGGAGTATTTCGGCCACGGCCTGGACCCGGAGGTGGAGGCCGCCATCCGGGCGGCCCTGGAGACCCTGGGCGGCCTGGGGGCGGAGCTGGTGGAGGTCAGCCTGCCCCACACCGAGTACGCCGTGGCCACCTATTACGTCGTGGCGGTGGCCGAGGCCTCCTCCAACCTGGCCCGCTACGACGGGGTGAAATACGGCTTTCGGGCCGAAGGGCGACAACCTCATGGAAACGTACCTCAACACCCGGACCCAGGGGTTCGGGGCCGAGGTGCGCCGGCGCATCATGCTGGGCACCTATACCTTGTCCGCCGGCTACTATGACGCTTATTACAAGAAGGGCTCCCAGGTGCGGGCCCTGATCCGGGGGGATTTTGAGGCGGCCTTCCGGGACGTGCGCCCTGATCGCCTGCCCGGTGTCGCCCACCCCGGCCTTCCGCCTGGGGGAGAAGCTGGACGATCCGCTGACCATGTACCTGTCGGACATCTTCACCATCTCCGCCAACCTGGCCGGGATTCCCGGGATTTCGGTGCCCTGCGGCTTCAGCTCCCGGGGCCTGCCCATCGGCCTGCAACTCCTGGGGCCGCCCTTCGGGGAGGCCGAAATATTCCGGGCCGCCTATGCCTTTGAACAGGCGACCGATTTCCACCGCCGCAAGCCGCCGTTTAACGGGTGCGGCCGGCTCGGGGACGGCCCTCAGTCAAAGTTCAAAGTTCAAAGTTGAAAACCATGCCTACCAGAGGCCCGCGACCCTGAGCCTCTCTTTGAAGTCCTGGGGAGAGACGAAGAGCCAGGCGGTCAGGCCGTGAGTCCGGGCCGCGGCCACAAACTCCTCCTGGTCCTCGATATACAAGATCCGAGCCGGCGGCAGCCCCGGCCTCCCGGAGCAGGGCCTGAAAGATGGCGGCCTCGGGCTTGCGGCTGCCCACCCGGTAGGAGAGGATCAGAGCCCGGAAATGCTTGAGCAGCGGGGCAAAGCGCTCCCGGAGGTAACGGAAGTGCAGGGGATTGGTGTTGGAGAGCAGATAGAGGGGGTAGCGCCGCGCCAGGCGGGCCACCACCTCCTCCATGTCTTCCAAAGGGTCGAAGATCCCGTTCCACAGATCCCGGAAGCGGGGAAAAGGCAGGTCCAGGCCGAAGCGGGCCTGGAGGCGGCGGTGGAATTCCCGGGAGGAGAGGCGGCCACGGTCGTAGCGGGGCTCCAGGCCGCTCTGAAACACCGCGGCGTAAACCTCCTCGGGCGGCCAGCCACCCAGTTCGCTTAGACCCCGGCAAAAACGCAGGTGGTCCACCTGGACCAGGACATTACCCAGGTCGAAGGCCAGGGCGGCGATGGGCGGAGAGGTGGAGGTCATAGCCAAGAAATTTATAGCCTAAAACCCGCAAAAGGACCATAATCTTAAGGGAAACTAGATAATCTCCCAGAAAATCATGGAGTCCGCCATGCCGCGCAATTTTGCTTTAAGGGGAGCACCGCCGCCGTGCTGAGCCGCCGCCTGCTGGGGCAGGACCTGGCCTGGGCCGGGATTATCCTGCTGCTGGCCGCGGTCCTGGGGATTTGGCAGCAATGGCAACTGGTGCGCCTCTCCTGGACCGGAGCCCTGCCGGCCCACCTGGAACAGCAGCGGCAGCAACGCCGCCAGGTGGAATTTCAGGGGGTGAAGACCCTGAATCTGCCCCAGACTTACGAAATCTTCCAGGGGGGGCAGGCGCTGTTCGTGGATGCCCGGGATGCGGACGAATACGCCGAATTGCACATTGCCGGGGCCGTCAATCTTCCCCGGACCTCCTGGAGCGCCAGGGGAACCGGGCCTTGGCGGGCATCGCCCGGGACCGCCGCATCGTGGTCTACTGCGGCCTGGCCAACTGCGATAAGGGCCTGGAGGTGGCGGAGAAGCTGCAATCCCTGAAGTTCACCAAGGTGAGCGCCTTCATGGATGGGTTCCGGGCCTGGGATGAAGCCGGTTATCCGGCCGAAACCAGTAAATGACCCGGGTCTGCGGATGCCAAGCCCGGCAAACCTGAGGCTCCATTAGGGGATGGTTATCTAAGTCACACTATCAAGGTTAAGGAAGGTTAAGTTTAGATTGCGCCCGGAATTCCCAGCTATCTTGAGACGCCTCCTGGAGATCATCTTCGGAGCGCTCTTTTGTTACGCCGGATATCTGAAGCTGCTGCACACCGACGAATTTGCGGAAGCGGTGCTGGCTTACCAGCTTGTTGCCGCCAGGACTGGTGGGGGTGGTGGCCGCGGTGCTGCCCGGGCTGGAGTTGGCGGCGGGAATTTTTCTGGCCCTGGGGTTGAAAAGGCGCAGTTGCTTGATGCTGCTGGGGTTTCTCTCCGGGATCTTTTTATTGGCGATGCTCGATTACCCTGGCCCGGGGGTTGAAGATCGATTGTGGCTGCGGTCTCTTTTTTAGCCGGCAGGTGGGCCTGGCGCCCATCCTGGAAGACGGCCTCATAGTGTTCTGGGCCGCGGGCTTGTACTATTGGGAATTAATGGTGGCCGCCGCCGCACCAGCATTGGCGGCCGCGGCCCGCCCCGATTTGTGACCCTAACCGCAATAACCTAAACTCGAAACTCAGGGCGACCCGGGTCCGCCCCTACAACTCAAAACTCGAAACTGGGCGACCCAATCACAGGCTGGAAGCCTGTGCCACTGCCGCCCCTACAACTCGAAACTAGTTATGGCCAGATTCTTCAATTTTTACGACCCCCTGGAAAAACGCTACGTGTTCAATAGCTTCCTGGTGGTAGTGGCCCTGGTTGAGGTCCTCATCCTGGTCTTTACGCTCATCTGCCAGATCGACCTGGAGGGGATCTTTGCGGAGCAGGCCAGAACCCCGGCGGCCTTCCCCTGGAGGGCCTATCTCCTGGCCAGTTTCCTCGCGCCCATCGCTCTGCTCTTCCTGTTCGGCCTCATTATCCAGGGCTTCGAGATTCTTGGCCAGACCCCGGAGCCGACCCCCCAGGGCGTCAAGGGCTCAGGCAGGAGGCGCTGGCCGGTCTGGTATCTCTTGGGCTTGCTGGGCTTCATGGCCTCCCTGGCCTTCCTGGGCCAGGGCAGGGCGGCTTTTGCCCTGCTTGCCGGGGGGATCCAGGGCATGGGATTGGGTGGTTCATATCTCCTCATCGCCCTGTTGGGCCTGGGCCTGCTCTATCTGCCCCTGAGATTGGTGCTGCGCTACCGTTTGGAAAAAAAGGCCATGGAGTACCAGTATCTCCTGTATCTGGCGCAGCGCCACGGGTTGATGGTCATAGACCCCAAGGACCATCCCCAGTTGGCCGCCGGGAGGGGAGGGAAAAATAATCCGCGCGGCCCCGTCCCCCATGAGTAACTTACCGCCCCCGGATTCTCCCCGAGACCCCGATCTGCAATAAACAATAAATAGATTAAAACTTGTGAAAAATTTCCTTTACTTCGGGTGGCAATTTAGGGTATGAATTGACATTCGGCTCCGGGAAAAGGGGAGGGGCGGGAGGTGAGGAGATTCTCCCTCAATCGGCGGAATAACCTTAAATAATTAAGGAAATTATTACTTATCAGGAGGATGGCGGACAGATGGATATTATGACTTTTGCCTTGATCTGCGGTGCGGTGGGCGTAGTCTATGGCCTGATCACCACCACCTGGGTCCTGAAACAGGATCCGGGCTCTGCCCGGATGCAGGAGATTTCCGCGGCAGTGCGGGAAGGGGCCAATGCCTTCCTGAATCGGGAGTATAAGACCGTGGCCATGGTGGGCGCGGTCCTGTTTGTCCTGCTTTTCGCCTTGGGCAAATACACCGCTATCGGTTTTGTCATCGGCGCGGTGGGCTCGGGCATGTGCGGCTACATCGGCATGTACGTGGCCGTGCGCTGCAACGTGCGCACCACCCAGGGAGCCTATACCAGCATGGCGCACGCCCTGAAAATTGCTTTTCGGGGCGGTTCGGTCACCGGCTTGCTGGTGGTGGGGCTGGCCCTGTTGAGCGTGGCCGGCTACTTCAAGTTTTTGATGAGCGTTGATCCGGAGCAGGCCATGCACGCCCTGATCGGTCTCGGCTTCGGCTGCTCCCTGGTATCGGTCTTCGCCCGGCTGGGCGGCGGCATCTACACCAAGGCCGCGGACGTGGGCGCCGACCTGGTGGGCAAGGTGGAAGCCGGCATCCCGGAGGACGACCCCCGGAACCCGGCGGTCATCGCCGACAACGTGGGCGACAACGTGGGTGACTGCGCCGGTATGGCCGCCGACCTGTATGAAACCTACGTGGTCACTCTGGTGGCCGCCATGCTGCTGGCCCATACCATCTACGGCGCCGGGTCGCAGGCCATCCTCTTCCCCATGGTCATCGGCGGCGTCTCCATCATCGCCTCGGTGATCGGCACTTATTTCGTCAGGTTGGGGAAATCCGAGTACATCATGGGCGCCTTGTACAAGGGCCTCATCGTCTCCGGGGTGCTGGCCGCCGTCGCCTTTTATCCCCTGGCCAACAAGTTCATGGCGGGCGTGGCCTCCAAGGCCGTAACGCGGGAGCCGCGGGTTATGTGATCCCGCCCTTTAACGTCTTCCTGCTGGCGGTCATCGGCGTGGTCCTCACCGGTTTGATCGTGGCCATCACCGAATACTTCACCTCCAAGAGCTTTGCCCCGGTGAAGTCCATCGCCCTGGCCTCCACCACCGGGCATGGCACCAATATCATCCAGGGCCTGGCGATTTCCATGAAGTCCACGGCTCTGCCCGTGCTGGTCATCGTGGCGGCCATCCTGGCGGCCTTCCACTTGGGCGGCGGCCAGGCCAGCCCCGGCACCGGCCTCTACGCCATCGCCCTCACCGCGGTGGCCCTGCTCTCCATGACCGGCATGGTGGTGGCCATCGACAACTACGGGCCCATCACCGACAACGCCGGCGGCATCGCCGAAATGGCCGAACTGCCGGATGAAATCCGCAATATCACCGATCCCCTGGATGCGGTGGGCAACACCACCAAGGCGGTGACCAAGGGTTACGCCATCGGCTCCGCGGCTCTGGCCGCCCTGGTGCTCTTCGCCGAGTACTCCCGGTCCTTCCCGGGGGTCATGTCCTTCCAGCTTTCCGATCCCCGGGTGCTGGCCGGCCTGTTCATCGGCGGCCTGCTGCCCTATATCTTCGCCGCCCTGTGCATGGAGGCCGTGGGTAAGGCGGCCGGCAGCGTGGTGGAGGAAGTGCGGCGCCAGTTCCGGGAAATCCCCGGCATCATGGAAGGCACCGGCAAACCCCAATACGGCACCTGCGTGGACATCGTCACCAAGGGCGCCCTGCGCCAGATGATGGTCCCGGCCCTGATCCCGGTGCTGGCTCCCATCGTCGTGGGCTTCTGCCCGGTCTGGGTCCCGTGGCCCTGGGCGGCATGCTCATCGGCTCCATCGTCACCGGCCTGTTCGTGGCCATCTCCATGACCTCCGGCGGCGGCGCCTGGGATAACGCCAAGAAGGCCATCGAAGACGGCCTCTACGGCGGCAAGGGCTCCGACGCCCATAAAGCCGCGGTCACCGGCGACACCGTGGGCGACCCTTACAAAGACACCGCCGGCCCGGCCATCAACCCGATGATCAAGGTGGTCAACATCGTGGCCCTGCTCATCGTGCCTTTGCTGGCCAAGTACGCTGGTTAATGGTATAATCAGTGGGGCGCCAAGGCGCCCAGACGTGAAGAAAAAGCCGGCTCCTTTCGGGGGGCCGGCTTTTTTTATGGGCCATATGGTCTTCGGCAACTGGGGAAAATTATGTTAATATGAATTAACGATGCCTGGAGGAATGGCGACTTTAATGAGATCCTCAGCGAATTGATAGCAGCCAGGCAGTCTAGAACTCGCCGCCAAACATGGGGCCTATAATGTCCGCATCTTCGGCTCCGTGGCCCGGGGCGAGGCGGATGAGAAAAGCGATGTGGATTTTCTGGTGGATACTGGCCCTGAAATATCAGCCTGGTTGACTCAGGCGGGCTGAAACAATCATGAAAGCACTCTTATGGATGCCAAGGGGACGTGGTGACTGCCTGGGTTGCGCCCGATTAAGGATAGAATCCAACAAGGCAGATGTTTAAAATGTCGGTAGAGGCTGAGCGGATATTAAAACCGATTTTTCAGTCATCCCTGAGACGCCATCAGAGCGGTCTGGAGCCTTAGGAAAGGCTCACATTCCAGCGATAAGCTCAGATGACAATCTAGTTTCGTCAGACATGCTGCAATTATTTGAGAAGCGTTAATAGGGCGGACGCTGATGCCAGCGCAAAGTAATTCTATAGCAGCATACTGGCAGCCTAAGATCGCCTTGAGCAATATGCCTGGAGCATCATTTTCCGGGATTTGCCCGTTCTGCTTTGGTCTTGGCAGCCTGGCTACTGACTGCTGAAAAGATGCAAGTGAGCATTTCCCGACGCGAAAATATTTGAACTAACCGAAGAGCCGAAAATCGAAAACCGAAACACCCCTACTGCGGAATGGCCCATTCTGCTGGGGCTGATGCTCATGGGGCTGGTGCTGTTTGGCTACCGGCTGGGGGTCCCGGGGCTGATGGACCCGGACGAGGGCCGTTATGCCGAAATTGCCCGGGAGATCTTGCTGCTCCGGGATTGGCTCATTCCCCACCTGAACCTGTTCCCCTACCTGGAAAAGCCGCCCCTGGTCTATTGGCTCACCGCGGCCAGCTTCAAGGTTCTGGGTTATACGGAGCTGGCGGCCCGGTTGCCGTCGGCCGCCGCCGCCCTGGGCGGCCTGTTGCTGGCCTACGCCTTGGCCCGGACCCTGTGGGGGCCGGCGCCGGCCTTTATGGGCGCCACGGTCCTGGCTACCTGCTCCGGCTACGTGGTCCTGGGAAGGCTCCTCACCCTGGACATGACCTTTGCTTTTCTCTTCAATCTGGCCATCGGCCTGGGTTACCTGGCGCTGCGCCGGGAGCAGGCCCGGCTGTGGCCCTGGGCTTACGGGGCCCTGGGCCTGGCGGTGCTCAGCAAAGGGCCGGTGGCCCTGCTCCTGGCCGGCCTCATCTGGGGGCTCTGGGTGGTTTTAAATCCACCCCAGCCCAAGCCTCCCCCCTCAAGGGGAGGGGGTTATGCAAGAGCTCCTGCTAGGAATATCGGTGGGGGACCTGGCGCCGCTGGTCCAGCCCTGGAGCTGGCTGCTCCTGGCGGGCCTCGCCCTGCCGTGGTTCGTCGGCGTGCAATGGCGCTATCCGGTATTTTTTCACTATTTCATCCTGGAGCAGCATTTCGGGCGCTTCCTGACCCCGGCCTTCCACCCGGAGCCCGTTTATTATTACGGGCCGGTGTTGCTGGGCCTGCTGCTCCCCTGGAGCTTCCTCCTGCCCTGGGCCTGGCGCCGCCGCCGGCGGGACCCGGACCAGGTCTTTCTGCTGATTTGGGCCGGGGTGGTGGTGGTCTTCTTTTCCCTTTCCCGGGGGAAGCTGGCCCCCTACATTTTACCGGCGCTGCTGCCCCTGGCCTTGCTCCTGGGGCGGGGTCTGGCGGACCTGGCGGGCGGCGGCCCGGGACGGGCGGAAGATCCGGGTTTCCGCGCCAGCCTCTGGGGTTGGGCTGCCGCCGGGGGCGCTCCTGTTTTCCCTGCTCTGCTTTTCGAACCTGGACCAGGCCTGGTCGCGCCTCAACCTGCCGCGGCCATATTTGTTAGGGGTGGCCGCGGTTTTCACCCTGACCCCGATTTTAGCTCTGCTGGACCGTAAGCGGGTCCTCCTTTATTTGGGAGCCGGGGCCCTGATCTTTAGCATCCTGCTGCCGGTGGGGATGGAAGGCGTGAGCCGGGAGCGTTCGCCCCGGGAGATGGGACGCCTGCTTAAGTCCCTTTGGCAGCCGCACGCCGCCCTGGCGGGAGTGGACCTCTATTCCCAGGGCCTCTCCTTTTACAGCGGCCAGGTCTTCCATCTCCTGGAGTCCCGGACTGAGCTGGATTTCGGCCGCAGGTTGGCCCCGGAGCAGGAGCGCGCCTTATACCTGGCCGGGGTCAGCGATCTGGCGAAATTGGCCCAAAGGCGCCCCCAGGTTTTCTTATATGCGAAGGAGCGGCGCCTGCAGGGTCTAACAACCGAGCTGCCGGGGAAGCTCCGGCTCCTGGCCCGTCAAGGGGAT
Source organism: uncultured delta proteobacterium (assembly GCA_963808395.1). Classification (GTDB taxonomy): domain Bacteria; phylum Desulfobacterota; class Desulfobaccia; order Desulfobaccales; family 0-14-0-80-60-11; genus JAPLJC01. Next base: position 291,886 of record CAWEFJ010000011.1, read on the forward strand.
TGCCTTTTGCTGGTCTATGAGGGAAAATAGAGGGCGGCGAGCTGCGGGCAGCCGCGGCCCAGGCTTCCAGCCGGGGAGCGGGCCGCCCGGTGAACTTTTTTATTAAGCAGTGATCGCCTAACCAAGCAGGCTGGACGCAGGCTGAACCGGCCGGCGCTTCCAGGACAATGAGCACCCCGGATTATCCGCCACCCCATGCCTTCAATTATCTACCGCTATCTTCTCCTGGAAATCCTGCCGCCCTTTGGGGTGAGCCTGCTGGCCTTCACCGCCATCGTCTTTCTGGGCCGCTTGATGAAGATTACCCAGATGATCGTGGTGAAGGGGGTGGGCCTGGCGGAGGTTTTACAGACCTGTCTCTTTCTGCTCCCCTATCTGCTGGTCTTCACCCTGCCCATGGCGGCCACGGTGGGGATTTTGCTGTCGCTGACCCGCCTCAGCGTGGATCGGGAGGTGGTGGCTTTGAAGACCGCGGGGATGAGCTTCCTGCAACTGTTGCCGCCCATCCTGGGCTTTTCTCTGGCGGCGGCGGGCGTCACCCTGATGCTCACGGTCTTCGGCAGCCCCTATGGTCAGCAGGCCACCCGGGACCTCCTGAATAACGTGGCCAAAAAGCGGGCCGACCTGGGTCTCCAGGAACAGGTATTTAGTACGGATTTTCAAGGGCTGATGCTTTTTGCCAACCAGGTCTCTTCCCACGGGGGGGGGCTGAAAGGCATCTTCGTTTACGACTTCCGGGACCGGGAAAATCCCAGCACGGTTTATGCCCAGTCAGGACAGCTGAGCTACGATGAGGGCCAGGAGAGCATGATGATGGAGCTCAGCGACGGCTATGTGTTCCGCTGGGGCGAGGAGGAAAAGGGTCTGAACCGCTGGCAAGTGGTGGATTTTAAGAGCTACCAGCTGCCCTTGCAGCTTTTCAGTTTTGGCTTAAAAGGAGGCGGCCGGTCCGAGTCCGAGATGTCGTTGGGGGAACTGTGGTCCAGGCTCTCCCAGGAGCCGGCGGGCACGGACCCTTATAACCGGGCGGTGGTGGAGCTGAACCAGCGCTTCGCCATGCCGGTGGGGGCCCTGATCCTCTGCCTGATCGCCATGCCTCTGGGTTTAAGCCACCGGCACCAGGGCCGGACCTGGGGGATGATTGTGGGACTGGCCCTGTTTCTGGTGTACTACATCGTCTTCACCGCCTCCTGGCGCCTGGCCATCGGCTTTAAGATCAACCCGGCCCTGGCCCCCTGGACCTCCGATTTCCTGTTTATCTGGGTGGCGCTGTTTCTTTGGTACCGCAGCGTCAAAGAGCTGCCCCTGTGGCCCGGCGCCTTGAAATGGCCTGGGTTTTTAAAGACCTGAAAGGTGGCCGGGAAGCTTGGGGGATTTTCAGCGAGGCACTATGACCTGACGGCCACCACGAAAAATGAACATGTAGAACCGCCGCGCTCGGCGGTTGCGCGGCTGGCGAGGGCGCCGGCGCTACATTTTCATATAAAGCCAAGAGGTCCCCAAAATCATATTGCCACTGAGGGCCGCGGCCGCCTAATCTCGGTTAATTGCGGATAAAATAATTGGCGTATGTCCCAGCGTCATTGGAAAATAATCGCCTGCCTCTTCCTGGTCCTGGCAACCGCCACCGTTTATGCCGAACTCAGAAACCATCAGTTCATCAATCTCGATGATAATTTTTATGTAACCTATAATTCCCAGGTCCAGAGGGGCCTTACCCTGGGAGGACTGGCCTGGGCCTTCACCTACACCAACCCTTATTGGATTCCCCTGACCTGGCTTTCCCACATGCTCGACTGCCAGCTTTTTGGGATGGCTCCCGGCCCGCCTCACTTAACCAATCTATTCTTCCATATCGTCAACTCACTGCTGCTGTTTCTCTGGCTCTTACGGCTCACCCGGGCCTCGGGCCGCAGCTTTCGTGGCCGCCCTCTTTGCGCTGCATCCCCTGCACGTGGAATCGGTGGCCTGGGTGGCGGAGCGCAAGGATGTGCTGAGCACCTTTTTCTGGCTGCTCACCATGTGGGCTTACGTCTGGTACGTGGAGCGTCCGGGGTTTAGACGTTACCTGTTGGTCCTGCTCAGTTTCGGGCTGGGGTTGATGGCCAAGCCCATGCTGGTGACCTTGCCCTTGGTGCTCCTGCTCTTGGACTACTGGCCCCTGGCCCGTTGGTCGCCGCGGGCTGCGGAGGCTGCCGGAGAGCCGGAGACTTCAGGGCCAGGGGTTTCCCTCAAACACCTGGTGCGGGAAAAGGTCCCCCTCCTTGCCCTGGCGGTCCTCTGCAGTCTGATAACTCTCTATGGTCAACAAGTCTCGAACACGGTGGTGCCCCTGGCAAGGTTTCCCTTGACCATGCGTTTAGCTGATGCCTGCATGGCCTATTTAAGTTATCTGACCAAGATGATCTGGCCGAGCCGCCTGGCTATCATGTATCCGCTTTCCCTGAATCGCCCGCCCCTCTGGCAACCCCTGGGAGCCGCTCTGGTTCTGGCAGTTCTCTCTTTCCTGGCGATCCGGCTGGGCCGCCGGCACCCGTATCTCCCGGTGGGCTGGTTTTGGTACCTGGTAACCTTGGCGCCGGTTATCGGGGTGGTGCAGGTGGGCTTGCAGGCATCTGCAGGACCGGTTTACTTACGTGCCGCTCATCGGTTTGTTTCTCATAGTGGCCTGGGGTTCGGCGGAGGTGGCCGCGGGGTGGCGGCCCGGGAGGTTCCTGCTGCCCGCGGGGGCGGGCTTAATACTGGCGGCGCTGGCCCTCTGCACCTGGGCGCAGGTTCGCCATTGGCGGGATTCGGTCTCCTTGTTTGAGCATACCCTGCGGGTAACCGGCGACAATCCCACCGCGCAATACAGCCTGGGACTGGCCCTGGAACAACAAGGCAAGTTGGCTCAGGCGGTGGCCCATTATGAAGAAGCCCTGCGCCTCAATCGGGAGGCCGTCAGCCCCAATCCGGATTATGCCACGCTGCATAACGACCTGGGGCTGGCCCTTTTTCAACAGGGCAAGCTGGCTCAGGCCCTGGCGCATTATCAGACGGCCTTGGCTCTAAATCCCAACTATGCGCCGGCGTATAACAACCTGGGTAATGCCCTCAGCGTCCAGGGAAAGATAGATCAGGCCATCGCCTGTTACCAAAGGGCCTTGCAGCTCGATCCGCATAATGGTCTGGCGCATTACAACCTGGGGCTGGCCCTGATGTTCCAACATCAGGCAGGAGCAGCGCTGTGGCATTTCCGGGACGCCGTACGTCTGGAGCCGAACAGGCCGCTTTTCCTCAACAAATTGGCCCGCCTGCTGGCTACCGCGGCCGACCCCAAATTGCGCAACGGCCCTGCCGCGGTGCCCCTGGCGGAAAAGGCCAACCAGCTTAGCGGAGATGGCCAGCCGGAGATGCTCGACACCCTGGCGGCCGCGTACGCCGAGGCCGGCCGCTTTCCGGAGGCTGTCCGGGCTTCCCGAAAAGCTGTGGATCTGGCATCTTCCCGGGGCCAGCCAGAACTGGCCAAGCAGATGGAAGCCAGGATGCGCCTGTACCAGGCGGGGCAGCCGTATCATGAAAGCGCGGGTTCTTAGGTTTAACTGCAAGATCGCCTAAGCTTTGGGGTATTTAATGATTACCTCAACAGCGCCAGGATTTCTTCGGTCTTTTCCCAGAGCAAGACCGGATCCCCCCGGGTTTCCACATTGAGGCGCAGCACCGGCTCGGTGTTGGAGGGGCGCAGATTAAAGCGCCACTTGGGAAATTCCAGGCTGAGGCCGTCGATGTGCTCCTCCCTGAGGGCGTTGGGGCCGTAGAAGTCCTGCACCCGCCGCAGGGCCGCCTCGGGTCCGGGAGGCGGCGGTTGATCTCGCCGCTCACCGGGAAGCGGGCCAGGCGCTCCGCCACCAGGGCCGACATAGGCCGGCCGCTGCGGCTCAAGCACTCCAGCACCAGCAGCCAGGGGATCATGCCGCTGTCGCAGTAGGCGAAATCCCGGAAATAGTGGTGCCCCGACATCTCCCCGCCGTAGACCGCGTTTTCCAGGCGCAGGCGTTCCTTGATGAAGGCATGGCCGGTCTTGTTCTGGAGGGGCCGGCCGCCGGCGGCCAAGACCTGCTCCACGGTGTTCCAGGTGAGCCTGGGGTCGTGAATTACCGCGGCCCCGGGGTGGCGGGCCAGCAGGGTTTGGGCCAGGAAGCCCACGATATAATAGCTCTCGATGAAGTTCCCCTGCTCATCGAAGAAAAAACAGCGGTCGAAGTCGCCGTCCCAGGCCAGCCCGAGATCGGCCCGGTGCAGGCGCACCGCGGCGTCGGTGGCCTGCCGGTTCTCCGGCAACAGGGGGTTGGGGACTCCATGGGGAAAGCCGGGGTCCGGCTCGTGATTGATTTTGATAAATCTGCAGGGCAGGTGTTTCTCCAGGCGGTCCAGCACCGGGCCGGCGCAGCCGTTGCCGGCGTTGACCACCACCGTAAGGGGCCTGAGGAGGGCCGGGTTCACGTACCTGAGCAGGTGGGCGACGTAAGCCTGGAAGGCCTCGGTGGGCACCAGGGCGCCCCGGATGCCAGGGCGCCAGGGCGGGAATTCGCCGGCTGCGGCCAGGGCCTCCAGGTTACCGAGGCCGGAGTCGCCGCTCAGGGGGCGGGCTTGCTCCCGCACAAACTTAATGCCGTTATAGTCCGGGGGGTTGTGGCTGGCGGTGACCATGAGGCCGCCGTCCAGTTTCAGGTGGGCGGTATAGAAATAAACCTGCTCGGTGCCGCACAACCCCAGGTCCCGAATTTCCACCCCGCAGTCGCGGAGCCCGGCGCTCAGGGCCTGGGCCAGAGGCAGGCTGGAGGTGCGCACGTCCCGGCCCAGGGCTACCCGGGAGGGGTGCAGGAAGGCGGCGTAGGCCCGGCCGATCCGGTAGGCCAGATCTTCATCGAGTTCCTCCGGGACCCGCCCGCGGACGTCGTAAGCCTTGAAGCAGCTAAGCTTTTCCATAACCTGCAAATAATAGGGGCAAATTGTCTTCCAGGAGCCAAGATAGCACAAAATTCCAAGTTTTGATAGGATGAGGGCCAATGGCCGCGGTCTCCGGGGAAAGTAGGCGCGCCTCCCCGGGCCGGATGGCGGCGGAGGTGGGTTATCAGCGATCTCTCTGCTCTTAAGGGCGCCCGGGTCCTGATTACCGGGGGCGCCGGCATGATCGGCAGCACCATCGCCCACCTGGCGGTGGAGCAGGGGGCCCGGGTTACCATCCTGGATGCGATGTTGCCGGCTTATGGGGGCAACCTTTTTAATCTGCACGGGATTTCCAGGCCGTCAAATTCGTCCAGGGCGATATCCGGGATCCGGTCCTTGGACCGAAGCCTGGTGGCGGAAACCGATTACCTCTTCAACCTGGCCGGCCAGGTGAGCTACGTGGACAGCAACCCCGACCCGTTTCTGGACCTGGATATCAACTGCAAGGGTCACCTCAGATGCTGGAGGCCTGCCGCCGGGTGAGCCGCCAAGGCCCAGGCTGGTCTTCGCCAGTTCGCGATTCGTTTATGGCAGGATCGATTACAATCCGGTGGACGAGGGCCATCCTTTCAATTGTCTGAGCATTTACGGCATCCATAAACTGGCGGGGGAAAAGTATTACCGCTTCTATCACGAAGCCTACGGCCTGGATACGGTGAGCGTGCGCATCACCAACCCTTACGGGCCCCGGCAGCAGATGAAGCACAGCAAATACGGGATCGTCAACTGGTTCATCCGCCTGGCCCTGGAGGGGCAGCCCCTGACGATCTTCGGCGAGGGGCGGCAGCCCGGGATTATATCTTTGTGGAGGACCTGGCCGAGGCCATGCTGGCCCTGGCCCTGGCTCCCGGAACCGCCGGCCAGGTTTATAACCTGGGCTCCGCCACGTCCACGCCCTTTGTCGAAATGGCGCGCCTGGTGGCCGAAGCCGTGCCCGGCACCGAGGTGCGCCAGGTGGCGTGGCCGGCGGACCGCTATTTCGTGGAAACCGGGGACTACGTCAGCGACATCGGCAAGATCAGCGGCAGCCATCGGCTGGCGGCCCCGAACCTCCCTTAAGGAAGGGATCTCCCGGACCGTGGAATATTACCGCAAGTATCGGGATCATTACTGGGGAGCGAGTCTTTTGTAAGGGGAAGATTAGGATGCGGCCGCGGCGGCGAGCCAATAACCCTTGGAACAACTGAGGCGAGTGAGGTAAAATAATGCTTACGGCATATGCAGGGCTGGCCGGCCGTTATCACCTCGGGGGCGGATGAGAGCTTAAGATGCAAGATTCGGCAGGCAAGGGGGCCGCGGACCGGATGGGCGCCGGGGCCGAAGGCTGGAAGGGCATAATTCTGGCGGGCGGGGCCGGAACGCGGCTCTACCCCATCACCAAGGTGGTAAGTAAACAGCTCCTGCCGGTCTATGACAAGCCCATGATCTATTATCCGCTGTCGGTCTTGATGCTGGCAGGCATCCGCCGGATTCTGGTGATCTCCACCCCGGAGGATCTTCCCAGGTTCCGGACCCTTTTGGGAGACGGCTCCCAACTGGGCTTGCAATTCGCCTATGCCGAACAGCCCCGGCCCGAAGGCCTGGCCCAGGCCTTCATCATCGGCCGGGACTTTATCGGCCGGGACCGGGTCTGCCTGGTCCTGGGGGATAATATTTTTTATGGGCACGGTTTTCAGGAGATTTTGCGCCGGGCCGTAAGTCTGGTGTCGGGCGGGGTCATCTTCGGCTATTGGGTGAAGGACCCGGAAAGATACGGGGTCGTGGAGTTTGATGAGGGGCAGCGCGCCATCGAGTTGGTGGAGAAACCTGCCAAACCCAGGTCGAACTATGCGGTTCCCGGTCTCTATTTTTACGATAATGGCGTGGTGGAGATCGCCGCCGGCCTCAAACCCTCACCCCGGGGGGAACTGGAGATCACCGACGTCAACCGGGAATACCTGAGAAGAGGGTCCCTGCGGGTGGAGATCCTGGGAAGAGGATTCGCCTGGTTGGATACCGGCACGCACGAATCGCTCCTGGAGGCGTCCACCTTCATGGAAACCATCGAGAAGCGCCAGGGCCTAAAGATTTCCTGCATCGAAGAGATCGCCTACCGCATGGGATATATCGACGCCGGGCAACTGCGGGTCCTGGCCCAGGCGTTGGGGAAGAACGGCTATGGCCAGTACTTGTTGAGGGTGCTGGACCAGGCGATTTAATCTTGGTAAGAAGATGACCACTGAAAACCCCGTTCCGATAACCGGCCTGATCCTGGCGGGCGGCCTGGGCACCCGCTTCTGGCCCCTGAGCCGCTCCCAATACCCCAAGCAGGTGCTGCGCCTGCTGGGCTCGGAGTCCATGCTCCAGGCCACCGTCGAGCGCCTGCTGCCCCGGATTCCCGCGGAGCGCCTGGCGGTGGTGACCAATGCCGCCCAGGCCGAAGTTATCCGCCTGGAACTGCACCGCAAGGGTTGGCAAGGCATCGCATCTATCTGGAGCCCGAGGGCCAGAACACCGCGCCCGCGGTGGGGCTGGCCGCGGTCTTCCTGGGGGCGGAGACCGCCGACGGCCTGCATGGCGGTGTTTCCGGCGGACCATTTTATCGCGGGACCCGGCGAGCCTGCTGCCGGCCCTGGACCTGGGCGCGGTCTGGGCCCAGGCCGGCTACCTGGTGACCTTCGGCATCCCCCCCACCCGCCCGGAAACCGGCTATGGCTATATCAAGCAGGGGCCGCCCCTGGACGCCGCGGGGAGCGGGTTTCAGGCCGCCCGGTTCATGGAAAAACCGGATGCTTCCCGGGCCCAGGACTTTCTGGACGAAGGGGGATACTACTGGAACAGCGGCATCTTTCTCTTTCGCCGGGATGTCTTGTTGAAGGCCTTTAGCGCTATTTGCCGGAACTTTACCGGGGGCTGGTCCGGCTCCAGCAGGGGAACCGGCCCCTGATCCCTGGCCGAGGTTTACCAGGAGTTCCCCAACATCTCCCTGGATCACGGCATCATGGAGAAGGCCGACAACGTGGCGGTGGTGCCGGTGGAGATGGGCTGGAACGACGTGGGGACCTGGGGGGCCTTGCACGAGATCTTTCCCCGGGATGACCAGGGGAACGTGATCCTGGGCCGGGTCCTGGACCGGGGCAGCAGGGCTGCACCTTCTTCGCCCAGGACCGTCTGGTGGCCACCATCGGCCTGGAGGACATCATCGTGGTGGATACCCCGGACGCCACCCTGGTATGCCACCGGGACCGGGTCCAGGAAGTGAAGGACCTGGTGGCGGAGTTGACACCGGCGAGAGATGGTGGAGTCGGTGCAGCACCCCACGGTGGAGCGGCCCTGGGGGCGTTATACCGTGATGGACGAGGGGCCGGGCTATAAGGTCAAGCAGATCGTGGTGGCGCCGGGCGGCCGCCTCAGCCTGCAGATGCACCAGCACCGGGCGGAACATTGGGTGGTGGTGCAGGGCACCGCCCGGGTCACCATCGGCCACGGATGACCAGGTGGTGGCCAGCAACCAGAGCGTCTACATCCCCCCAAAACCGCCCACCGCCTGGAAAACCCGGACGAGCGGAGCCCCTGCGCCTCATCGAAGTCCAGACCGGGTCCTACCTGGAAGAAGACGATATCCAGCGCCTGGACGACGATTACTGCCGCAGTTAGCGCCGCATCCTCAGGACCTCCGGAACCTCTATCCTGAATCGGGTCGCCTGCCTTTGCTCTCCGCGGTTAACCCGTAGGGGCGGGGTTACCCCGCCCCGGGCGGCAGTAGCACAGGTTTGAAACCTGCGCCACCGGACGCCGCCCATAAGGGTTAACTGCCAAGGCCGCCCAGTTCTGCTCCCCTTAATATTCCCCCGCCTTTTATTTGGGCGAAATAATCCCGCGCCGGAATCCCAAGCCAACCGGGTTTTATCTAATGAAGTCCCCAGCAGGTGACTGGAAATTCTAAAACCGATAGAGGAGATGGAAGTATGAAACCTTTGGGCAAGAAATCGTTGCTGCTGGCTTTAACCCTGGTGTTGGCCGTAGGCCTGGCGGCAGCCGTCTGGGCCGAGGCTCCCAAGGGGGCTCCCAAAGGGGCTCCTGGAGGGGCTCCCATGGGGATGATGTGGCATGGCCACCATGGCCACATGAATCTGACCCCGGAGCAGGCGGCCAAACTCTTCGACGTCAAAGAAAAATTCCGCACCGACACCGCGGCGCTGCGCAAGCAGTTATTTGTGGGCCGGGCGGAAATGGCGGCCTTGTGGAAGGCTGAGACCCCTGATGAGAAGGCCATCGTGGCCAAGGTTAAGGAACTCAGCGCCCTGAGAGGCCAGATGATGGAGAAGATGGTGCTTCTCCGCCTGGAAGTTCGCAAGATCGTCCCCGAGGGCCTTTGGGGTCAGGGCTGCGGTATGGGCCACGGTATGGGCCGCGGCATGGGACCCGGCATGGGACCCGAAGGGCCCGGGGAAGCCGGACCGCCGGCTGCCGGAAAATAGCAGCACCAGTTAACCCTCAAGCGCTGAAGGGCCAAACCGGCCCTTCAGCTCACCCCCGCCGCCGCTCTCCATCTCTCCCTGGCCGTGGGCCAGCTGATTCCTCTCCCCCGCCCCCGGCCCTCCCATCCCACCTGACAATTTTGTCCCGCCGCTCCCTCAAACCCTTGAAAAATTGCCGGAATTGGCATAAAGTTAAAAGAGAAAATTACCGAGAGGATTTGTAGAAACCAAGAGCCATGGCAATCCTGCCTATACGTAAATTACCCGACGCGGTGCTGCGGCAGCCGGCCCGGGAGATCAACGAGATCAACGGCGAGCTGCAGGGTCTCATCGATGATATGGCCGAAACCATGTACGCCGCCCCGGGCCTGGGGCTGGCCGCCAACCAGGTGGGGACCCTGCACCGCCTCATCGTCTTCGACGTGGCCCACCGGGAGGGCGGGGCCCGGGACCTCAAGGTGGTCCTCAATCCCTGCATCACCCCGCGGAAGGGAGAGATTATCCACGAGGAAGGCTGCCTGTCGGTGGCGGACTTCTCCGCCGAGGTGCGGCGCCACGCCCGGGTGAGCGTCAAGGGCCTGGACCGGGAAGGGAAACCCGTGAAATTACCGGGGAGGGATTGCTGGCGGTGGTGCTCCAGCACGAAGTGGATCATCTGGACGGCATCCTCTTCATCGACCACATCAGCCGGCTGAAGCGGAGCATCTATTTAAGGCGTCTCAAGAAACAGGCGGCGGCCAGGTGAAGCACGGCCCCTGGCGCCTGATCTTCATGGGCACCCCCCGGTTCGCCCTGCCTTCCCTGGAGGCCTTGATCTGCCGCGGGGAAGAGGTGCTGGCGGTGGTTACCCAACCGGACCGGCCCCGGGGGCGGGGGCAGCGGGTCACCCCGTCGCCGGTGAAGGAGTTGGCCCTGTCCTGGAAGCTGCCGGTGCTGCAGCCCCGGCGTCTCAAGGACCCCGCCCTGGCGCCGCAACTTAGGGCACTGGCGCCGGAGCTGATCATCGTGGTGGCCTACGGGCGGATCTGCTGACCCATGAGCTGCTGGCCGTGCCGGCGGTGGGTTTCCTCAATGTCCACGCCTCCCTGCTGCCCCGCCTACCGGGGCGCGGCCCCCATCAATTGGGCCTTGATCCGGGGGGAGCGGGAGACCGGGGTGACCATCCAGTGGGTCGGTCACGAATTGGATGCGGGGCCCATTTTTCTCCAGGAGCGGGTGCCCATCCTGGAGGACGACAATTTCGGCACCCTGTACGGCGGCTGGCGGAGCGGGGCGCGGCCCTGCTGGTGCAGGCCCTGGAGAGGCTGCGCCGGGGTGAGGCCGTCAAAGAGCCCCAGCCCCAGGAAGGGGTGACCTATGCCCCGCCCATCTCCCGGGAGATGCGCCGCCTCCACTGGGAGTTGCCGGCCCGGGAAGTGGCCGGCTGGATCCGGGGCCTGGACCCCGGCTCCCGGGGCCTATGCCCGTGTGGCAGGGACGAGGTCTTGAAATTATTTGGCGCCAGGGTGAAGAAATCCGCGAGGGGAGCCGCGGCCCCGGGCACGGTTCTGCGCCTGAGCCCCCAGGGGCTGGAAATCGCCTGCGGCCAGGGGAGCGTCACGGTTGCAGGACTGCAACTGGCCGGGCACAAACGCCTGGCGGCTCGCCGAATTTCTGCGGGGCCAACCTCTGCTCGAGCAGGTCTTGGAGTAGGCACGACACGATGGATGAGCCGGGCAAAATCCTGAACGGCGGCAATTCCCTGCGGCCCCAGAAGCGCATCTTCCTGGGATTGCTGGCCGTCACCTGCCTGCTGTTCACCATCATCCTGGGCGGTGCTCTGGTACGTGCCCTACGTGGGGCTCACCAACCTCAATCCCCGATTGCCCCTGATCCTGGGGGTTTTCTTCGGCGTCTGCTGCTCCTCGTGGTGGGCGGCCTGGTCTGCTGGCCCTGACGGTGCTGCTGGGCCGGGACCTGTTCTTTTCCCGGAAACTCCGGGGGCGGTGATCAAGCTGCTGCTGCCCTTGATGAGCGGGGTGGGCAAACTCTGCGGCGTCTCCAAGGACCAGGTGCGCCGCTCTTTCATCGAGATCAACAACCAACTGGTGCTGGCCCAGCACTCCCGCGCCACCCCGGAAAAGCTGCTGCTGCTCATGCCCCACTGCCTGCAGTTCCACGAATGCCAGTTCCGCATCACCGGCAGCACGTGCACTGCAAACGCTGCGGCAAATGCCCCATCAAGGGGCTGGTGGAACTCTCGGAGAAGTACGGGGTGGGGCTGGCGGTGGCCACCGGCGGCACCCTGGCCCGGCGCATCATCGTGGAGCGCCGGCCGCGGCTGATCATCGCGGTGGCCTGTGAGCGGGACCTGAGCAGCGGCATCCAGGACAGCTATCCGCTGCCGGTCTTCGGGGTGCATCAACTCCCGGCCCCACGGCCCCTGCTACGATACCCAGGTGGACCTGGAGAAGGTGGAAGAGGCCCTGAAGACCTTCCTGCTGCCCGGGGCGCGGTTGTCTATCGTCTCCGAGAAAGGCGCCGGAGAGGAGAAAGGCGCGTAGGGGAGAGAGCGGGGGAAGGCGATCCCGTTAATCAGAGTATTACCTAGATGGCATTTTAATCGAGCCGCGGCAATCCTGGGCTGGCGCAGGCTAAAGCCTGCGGCTACAGTCAATGCAGGGGGGCGCGACCACGAATTCATTAGTTAATGTAGGGTGGGCACCGCCCACCAATTCCTTATAAAGGCAGTTTTCGGTTTTCGGTTGTCGGTTTTCGGTGAAAGGCAAAATCAAGATCAAAGACCCCTTAGCAGAAAAAAAACAGAAAACGCAAGCTGTAGGGTGCGCACTGCCCACCAATTCCTTAAAAATCTAAGGTTCCTTCTTAATTTCTTCTCCCCCGCCGCAGGCGGGGGGTTCGGTGGGGTAGGCGTCCCTGCCTGCCCTGGTCGGGGGGCCGGAGGCCCGCCCACCTGCCGGCGAGGGAGGATGGTTTGGCCGGGGCGATAATTAAGGGACGGGAATAATCGTGATGTCCAAGCTGGGCTCCATAAAAACCGCACGCCAGCTTTTAAAGAAGCATGAGCTTTCGGAGCTGCGGGCGGCCATCAACTACATCAATGCCTTTTCCGGAAAGCGGTTTGTTCTAAAAATTGGCGGTTCTATCCTGGATGACTTGAGGCTTTTGCCTTCCCTGGTGGAAGATCTGATTTTCTTGAAAAAAGTGGGAATAGATGTGGTCCTGGTGCATGGAGGCGGCCGGCATCTTAGCCGGGCCATGAAGGAAAATAATCTAAAAGTTAATAAGATTCGGGGGTTGCGGGTAACCTCGGCGGAGGTGCTGGAATTGGCCGCCCGGGTCTTCGCGCGAAGTTAGCCGGGAAATCAAGACCGAGATCGAAAAGCGGGGATATCATTGCCTAATCTTTGGGCGGGAGACCGGCCTGGTAAAATCGGAACCGATAGAGATCAAAGAATTGGGTTTCGTGGGGGTGCCCCGGGCCGTGGAGGTTTCGTTGTTGGATAACCTGGCGGCCAAGGTGATCCCCATAGTCTCCGCGGTGACCGCCGGGACCAGGCCTGGTGATCCCGGCTTTAATGTTAATGCGGACGACGTTGCCGGGATCCTCGCCGCCAGCCTCGGCGCGGAAAAACTGATCCTGATGACCGACGTGGATGGCGTCTTGGATGAAAACGGCTCGCTGCTCTCCACCCTGAGCGTCAGCCAGGTGGAGGCCTTGATCAAAAAGAAGATAATTCATGGCGGCATGATCCCCAAGGTGGAAACCTGTCTTAACGCCTTAAAAGGTGGCGTGCAAAAGTGCCATATTGTCAAAGGCAGCACGCACTCTTTTATCGATGAGATTTTGACGGATGCCGGGGTGGGGACGGAATTCGTCCGGGATGACTTAGCTGGCCAAGGGGCCGCCAGGTAGGCACCTGCTAATTCACAGGCTGGGGGCACGAATTGCTGCTATGATTTCAGAACCTGGCGGAGGTGGAAGGATGAAACGGCAAGAGCTTTTTTGAGCTCCTGGCTAAGCATCGGGAGGAATTTCCGCGGAACATGGGTTACAAAGCCTGGCCCTTTAGACTATTAGCCGGGAGGAGGAAACGGTGGAAAGCGAATCGATATCCTGGTGGAATTGGATCAGCATGTTGGATGAGTGGCCTTTCTACGCTTGGAAGCATCAGGCAAATGCTGTTAAATATCTGGTAAGAAATCGATCTGGTGACCGAGAAGAACTGAGGAACAGATTTTAAGGGATTCCCGGGAAACCATGCATGCCGTATAAAAAGGGCCTGGCTAAAATCAGGATAATAGATATTCAATGCAAGGATTTAAGGAAGTGATTGAAACTGGTCTGAGGCATAAAAGCTTTATTAAGGCTTTTCCAAGAAAACCAGGAAGAAAAGGCGGTGCTTTACAATTAAGCGGATAAGTTGCTCAAGGCGTCTCGAATTATTTGTCAATGAACTCATATAATCCTGTTCTTGCCTTCCCATGAGCGCTCCGGAAAGTGGACGATCATCGGAATGTATTCATTTAGGAACGACTGCCGGAGTTGATCGTTAAATCCTGTGGGAAACGATCCGGAAGTGAGCATTAATTCATTAATAGGGAAGCTACGAAGAGATTCTGAAATAAGGTGAACGAACAATTTTCAGCGGATTTTCAGAGGTCATTTTTCGGCTTATAAGATTTACCCTATCGCCAGGCTAACGTCCCGCTCTGAGGAAATTTTGCGCAAGAGGCCCAAATCCGAGCCGGGCCGCGGCGCCCGCTCCCTGGCCCTGGACATCCTGGCCGCGGCCGCCCGGCAGCCGGGGAGGTCGGTGGAGGAAATGCTGGCCGCCACCCTCAAACGGCAGCCCCGGTTGCTGCGGCCGGAGAGGGCCTTGTTGCTGGAACTGGTCCAGGGGGTGAAGCGCTGGGAACTGAAACTCGACTATTACCTTTCCCAGCTTTCCGCCATACCCCTGCCGAAACTGCACCCCCTGGTCCTGTTGATCCTGCGCCTGGGCGCCTATCAAATCCTGATGCTGGACCGGGTGCCGGCCCGGGCCGCGGTCCACCAGGCCGGTCTGGAGGCCAAGGCCCGGCGCTTGCCGCCGGCTTACGGGGGCTTCATCAACGCGGTGTTGCGCCGCCTGGCCGCGGGCGACCTGCCCCCCCTGCCGGAGCGCCAGGCCGACCTGGTGGCCGCCCTGAGCGTGGAATACTCCCACCCCCGCTGGCTGGTGCGCCGCTGGCTGGAGCGCTGGGGCCCGGAGCAGACCGAAGTTAGGCTGGCCGCCAATAATCGCCTCCCGCCCCTGACCATCCGGGTCAACACCCTGAAGACCGACCCGGCCACCCTCAAGGCCCGGCTTAGCCGGGAAGGGGTGGAATCCCAGCCCTGCCGCTTATCGCCGGTGGGGCTGCGGCTGACCGGGCTCACGGTGCCGCCGCTGGAACTCCCTTCTTATCAAGAGGGCCTGTGGCTGTTTCAAGATGAGGCCGCGCAACTGGTTAGCATGCTGCTGCCCCCGGCGAGGGGGCGGCTGCTGGAATTGGGCGCCGGCCGGGGAGGCAAGACCACCCATCTGGCCGAGTTGTCCGGCCAGGCCGGCCTGATCCTGGCGGTGGAGCTGCACCAGGGGAGGCTCCGGGAACTGCGGGGCACGCTGGCGCGTTGGGGGGCGAGCGCCGTCCAACCCATCCGGGCCGACGCCGCCGGGGTCCTGCCCCTGCGAGATGGAGTTACAATGGACGCCGCGGTCCTGGACGCCCCGTGCTCCGCCCTGGGCATCCTCAGGCGCCATCCGGAAATCAAGACCCGCCTCAAGGAAGCCGATTTGGCCACCTTTCCGCCCCGGCAGCGGGCTATGCTTGCGGCCGCGGCCGCGGCCCTGAGGCCCGGCGGCCACCTCCTCTATATCACCTGCACCGGGGAGCCTGCCGAAAACCAGGAGTTAATCGAGTCCTTCCTGGAGGCCCACCGGGAGTTTCGCCTGAGCACCGACCCCCAACTCCTGCCGGCCCCCGCCCGCCACCTGGTGCAGCCGCCGGGGTGGTTCTCCTCCTGGGGCGCCGATGATCTGGACGGTTTTTTCGCGGCCCTGCTCACCAAAACCTAAAGGAATTGGTGGGCAGTGCCCACCCTACATTTTTACTACTTGGGCAAGATAGGGGTATATTTATTTAAGGCGACCCAATCACAGGCTGGAAGCCTGTGCCACTGTCGCCCCGAGGCTTGCTTAAATTTTCGCCTGGGCGGGGCATCATTAGGCTTTTTCTCCGGCTTGCCTTGAGGTATATTCGCGGCATCACCAGAAGTTAACGGGAGACCTATGGCGGTTCGCTTGGAAATCGGCTGGCGGCCGGAGCTGCCGGACGCGGAAGGGGAGGGGGTGCGCCGCCAGGCGCGGGAGTATTTCGGCCTGGAGATCGACCGGGTCCGGGTGCTGCGGGTCCTGATGCTGGACCTGGACTTGCCTGACGGGGAGCTGGAGGAGGTGCGCCGGGAGGTCTTCACGCATCCCGCCACCCAGACCTCCGGCTTCCGGCCCCTGGCCCAGGCCTTCGACTGGGCGGTGTGGGTGGGCTTCAAGCCCGGGGTGCGGGATAATGCCGGGGCCGTGGCCCGGGAGGCCATCGAGGCCTATCTGGGACGCTCCCTGGCGGCGGCGGAGGCGGTCTATACCTCCAAACTTTTTCTCTTTTCCGGGGAGAGCCTGGACCGGGAGCGCATGGCCCAGGTGGCCCGGGAACTGCTGGCCAACGACATGATCCAGGAGTTCCGCCTCTTCTCCCGGCAAGATTGGGACCCGGAAACGGGGGTGGGCATCATCCTGCCCCGGGTGGAACTGACGCACTCCCCGCAGGTGGAGGTGTTCGACCTCAGTTCCCTGGAGGCCCTGCGGGAGTTGAGCCGCCAGCGCTACCTGGCGCTCCGGGACGCGGACCTGCCCATCATCCGGGATTACTTCCGGCGCCCGGAGGTCCAGGAGCGCCGGGCCGCGGTGGGATTGGGGCCGCCCACCGACGTGGAGCTGGAGTACCTGGCCCAGGCCCGCAGCGACCATTGCAACCACAACACCTTCCGGGGCCTGTTCCACTTCCGCGATCCCGAAAGCGGGGAGCACCAGGTGGTGGACAACCTGTTCAAGACCTGCATCGAGGCGCCCACCCGGGAGATCGCCTGGAAGAAGTCGTGGGTGGTCTCGGTGTTGTGGGACAACGCCGGGGTGGGGCAGCTCGACGACGAGTTCTCCTATGTCATCAAAGGGGAGACCCATAACTCCCCCTCCAACCTGGAGGCCTACGGCGGCGCGCTCACGGGGATCGTCGGGGTTTACCGGGACCCCATGGGCACCGGCAAAGGCGCCCGGCTGATCGGGGGGATTTACGGCTTTTGCGTGGGCCCCCGGGACTATCCCGGCCCCTTGCGGCCCCGGCTCCATCCCCGGCGCCTGCTGGACGGGGTGATCGCCGGGGTTAAGGACGGCGGCAACAAGAGCGGCGTACCCACCCTCAACGGGGCCCTCTATTTTGATGAGAGCTACCTGGGCAAATGCCTGGTATTCGTGGGGGCCGTGGGTCTGCTGCCCAAACAGCTCAAAGGGGAGCCGGCGGCCAAGAAGGCGGCTCAGCCCGGCGACCTCATCTTTATGTGCGGCGGCCGGGTGGGCAAGGACGGGATCCACGGGGTCACGGCCTCCTCGGAGGTGGCCTCCCCGGGCACCCCGGCGGGCCACGTGCAGATCGGCGACCCTTACACCCAGAAGAACATGCAGGATTTTCTGCAAGAGGCCCGGGACCAGGGGCTCATCACCTTTATCACCGATTGCGGCGGCGGCGGGCTCTCTTCGGCGGTGGGCGAATCGGCCATGATGGCCGGGGGCTGCGAAGTGGACCTTTCCCGGGTGCCGCTTGAAATACCAGGGTCTCGATCCCTGGGAAATCTGGATTTCCGAGTCCCAGGAGCGCATGGTGGTGGCGGTGCGCCCGGAAAACCAGGCCCGCTTTCAGGAGCTGGCCCGGAAACACGCGGTGGAGGCCAGCGTCATCGGCGCCTATAACGAAACGGGGGTCCTGGAGGTGAAGCACCAGGGCCGGGTCTGCGCCTATATGGACCTCTCCTTGCTGGAAGAGGAGTTCCCCCCCTGGGAGTTTGACTGCGAGTGGCAGGCCCCGGCCAAGCGTCTCAGCGAGCCGGTGCTGGGGGACCCCGGGGATCACCGGGGGCTGCTGCTGGCCATGCTGGCCCGGCCCAATATCTGCGCCCGGGAGTGGATCATCCGCCAGTATGACCACGAGGTCCAGGGGGGCAGCGTCCTCAAACCCCTGGTGGGCCGGGGGGTCCAGGTGCCGGGGGACGCCGCGGTGATCCGCCCCCGGCCCCAATCCCCCCGGGGCCTGGCCTTGAGCCTGGCGCTCAATCCGGCCTACTCGCAAATCGACACCTACCACATGGCCGCGGTCACCATTGACGAAGCGCTGCGGCGTCTGCTGGCAGTGGGCGGCGTTCTGGAGCATATCGGCGGGGTGGACAACTTCTGCTGGCCCAACGTGGAGTATCACCCTAAGGACAACCCGGACGGCAAGTACAAGGCGGCCCAATTGGTGCGGGCCTGCTGGGCCTTGCGGGACCTGTGCCTGGCTTACGGGATTCCCTTGCTCTCCGGCAAGGACAGCATGTACGTGGACGGCGTGCTGCCCGGGCCCTTCGGGGAGACCCACCGGGTTTCGGGCCTGCCCACCCTGTTTTTTACCGCGGTGAGCGTCCTGCCGGAGATTCGCCGGGCTATGACCCTGGAGTGGAAAAAACCGGGCGACCTCATCTACCTCTTGGGCCACACCCGGGCGGAGTTGGGGGGCTCAGAGTTTTACGAACTTATGGGCTACGTGGGGCTGAGCGTCCCGGAGGCCCGGCCCGAGTGAGTTTCTGGAATATTACCGCCTGCTGGAGCAGGCCGGACGGGAGGAACTGCTGGCTTCCTGCCACGGGGTTTATCGGGGCGGCCTGTTGGTGCACCTGGCCCTGGCCTCCATGGCCGCGGGCCTGGGGGTGCAGGTGGACCTGGGCGGGGTGGCGCCGGAGGCCCCGGATTTCGCCGCGGCTTATGCCGAATCCGCCGGGCGTTTCCTGGTGAGCCTCGACCCGGCGCGGCGGAGCCGCTTTGAAGAGCTGTTTAAGGGCCAGCCCGTCTATCTGCTGGGAGAAGTGCGGCAGGACCCGCTGCTGCAAGTAAACCGCGGCGGCCAACTGTTGGCGGCTTCTCTGGAAGACCTCAGCACCGCCTGGCAGCGCCGCTTCGGGAACTTGATTTGAGGGAAAGGGGTTTTCTGATACAATTAACAAAGTGGGCGCCAGGCGCCTAGACCTCGTTAACAGGAAGAAGCCATGCACGCCGAGATGTTGGTCCTGCGGTTCAACCGGGAGGTGGTGGATCAACCCATCATCTATCGGCTGGTGAAAGACTTTGATCTGGAATTCAATCTGCTGAAGGCCACCATCTACCCGCAAAAAGAGGGGGTGATGGTCATGGAGCTGCGGGGCCATCCCCAGAACTTCCGCCGGGGTCTCAAGTATCTCCGGGATGCCGGAGTCCAGGTGAAACGGGTGGCCCGGGAAGTGCGGCGCAATGAGGAGCGCTGCTACCAGTGCGGCACCTGCACCGCGGTCTGCCCCACCGGCGCCCTCTATCTGGAGCGGCCGGAGATGGCGGTGCTGTTTGACGCCGGAAAATGCAGCGCCTGTGAGCTGTGTTGCCCGGTTTGCCCGGCCCGGGCCATGGAAGTCCAACTGGACCGCAGCGCCCTCTAACCAGATAGTTCGGCGGCCGGCTGGCTCTCGATCTTTATCGGCGTTTACGCCGCGGTCATCTCCTCCCTTTACTTCCTGCTGCCCCTGCATTTACAGGGCAACCTCAAGTTCAGCGGCGCCCGGATCGGCCTGCTGGTTCAAATTAAAGTTCAAAGTTCAAAGTTCAAGGTTCAAAGTTAAAGGCTCCGAGGGTTGCCGGCTGCCGCGCCCAAAATTTACCAAAAATTAATATTTCCGCCGGGGCGGTTGCCACCAAATTGAGCGAAACCTATGCTATCATCGCGGTCATAAAACTACTCCGTTATCTAAAATAATCCTTAGTCGGGGAGCTGGAAGCCATGAAGCGCTTCAAAGCAGCGTTGGTTTTCGCCGCGGTTTTGTTGATGGTCTGCTGTTGGACCGCAATGGCAGAGGAGGAAGGGAACTCACGGCTCTCGGCGCCCGACCAGCCGGGAGAGGAGGATATTTTCAACCGGGAACTTTGGCAGTTTGCCAAGCGGACCCCATATGAAGCAGCCGAACGCCACATAAAAAAGATGCGGAAAACGGCAGCCGGCGCCGGCTAAGGAGGTGGTCCTGCCAACCGGTTGGAAGATCGCGCCGGCGGGGAGACAGTTGGCGGTGGGACGGTTGCCCGAAGAGGCCGTCTTTTATAATAAGCAAATAGTTGTGCTTAATACGGGGTATTACACGGAGGAGCGGCAAAAGCGGCAAGAGATTTCCATCGTGGACCCGGCTTCCGGGAAGGTCAAAGCGCTGCTCCCGGGCTCCTTGTTTCCCGGCGCCGCGGCCGGTTTGGACGGAGACCTTTATATCAGTGGCGGCTACGACCAGGTGGTCTATCGCTACAACCCCAAGTTCAAACTGGTGCAGCAATATCCGGTGCAGGGGTATGCCGCGGGGCTGGCGCCCATCGATGCCGACCACCTGGCCGTCGTCTACCTGGTGGGGCGCGTCAATCCGAAATCCGAAAAAAGTGTCCAATATGGCAAGGGAAAACTGGCAATTCTCAATACGAAGACCGGGAAAATCGAACTTGAGGCAGAGGCCGGGTACTTTCCGCACACGGTGCGCTATTTGAACCAAAAATTATATGTCACCGTCCTGGGCGAGGATAAACTGAAGGTCTATGAGGCTCATTCCCTCAAGTTGCTGAAATCCCTGGATGTTAATCTGGGAATCGGCAAGACCCCGCAGGATATCTCGCGACCCGGACCCGCAAGCCAACCGGCTCTACGTGGTGAACACCGGCTCGGACAATCTCGCGGTGGTGGATGCCGGGAAAGATGAGGTCGTATCCAAGATCCGCGTGGGGAGGGACGGAGAGGGTTTCGGTTGCGGCCCTACCTCGTGCGCCGTGGACGGCGACCGGCTCTATGTGACCCTGGCTTATACCAACGCCGTGGGGATCTTCGATAAGCGGGACGGCAAGCGCCTGGGCTTCATTCCCACCGGCTGGTATCCCACCAAGGTGATTACCGGGAAGGAGGGGGTGGCCGTTATCAGCGCCAAAGGAATCCAGGCCCGCCGACCCAACGTGCAAGGTGAATACGTCTTGACTCTCTTGAAAGGGACGGTGGGGATCATTCCCCGGGATCAGATTGAGGCGAACCTGCCCGCCTGGACCCGGCAGGTGGAGGAGGGGGCGCCGCTATACGGTTTCCCCCAGGGGGTGATGCCTCCCATCCGCCACGTTTTTTTCATCGTCCGGGAGAACCGCACGTATGACCAGGTGCTGGGCGACCTGGGCCGGGGAAATGGCGATCCGTATCTGACGCTTTTCGGGGAGAAGATCACTCCCAACGCTCATAAACTGGCGAAACAGTTCGTGACCCTGGATAACTATTATGCCGACGGAGAGATCAGCGTCCTGGGCCATAGCTTTACCACCAGCGGCTATGCGAGCCCCTTCCTGGAGTTGATGGGCAACCTGGCATATTCGGATAGATACGGACCCCATAACTATCCGTTCGGATGCGTTCCGGCGCTGGGCTCCCCGAAGTACCTGTGGGATGCGCTGGAGGAGAAGAATATCGATTATCGGATATACGGGGAGAATTACTTTCTTTACAAGAGGGCGGAGCGCATCATCAAGGAGAACTTCGGTCCGGACAGCGACCAGGAGAAGCAGTTTGACGAGCAAATGATGGTGGCTGCCGCCAATGTGGACCGGGGCAATGAGCTGTATAAGTTATACCAGGAACACCCTTTTCCCGCGCCCGACTCCGTGGAGGCGGCTCAACAACTCCTGCTGAAACGGCCTGGAATCGCTCGGGAAATCTCCGAATTCCTGCTGGGAGAGGGAAATTACAGCCTCGCGGAGGAGAAACTGCGCCGCCAGATGGCGGCA
>CAWEFJ010000012.1:0-172313 GCA_963808395.1 uncultured delta proteobacterium
ATTCACATTTTTCAACAGCCGGCCAGGCCTCCATGGAAGGGGCTCTTGAATACCCGCCACACCGCAGCGATTTCGGCACGGGAGATCACTCTCAGGATGAATAGCAGCATCGCGTAGATTAACAAAAACCCGACGAACAGCCCCAGGTTCAGCGACCATGACGACCTGAGCCAGACCAGGGGAAGGAGCGGCGCGGCCTAGCCCCGCCACCAGGGCATAATCTCTCAGGCGGTAGAAGGTCACCGCCCGCATCCTCCAGGTGATATAGACGGCATGCAAGATCGTGGCTGCCAGCACCGCCAGGCAGCCGCCCATACTCCCCCACCAATGGACCAAGAAGGGCCCAGGGCCCAAAAAGCCGCAAACTTCAATCCTGCTGCGCCCAGCGCCGTTCCCGGGCGGCCAAAAGTCAAAGCCAACATATCGCCGGTGCCGCTTAACGCCTGGGCCACCAGAGTCAACATCATTGGCACCAGATTAGCGGCTACCGGTCGGTAGGCGGGACCCAGAATCAACGGCACCAGATCTTCTCCCATGAGTAGAACGGCGAACACCGCCACTACCCCGCACATGCCCAGGCCTTTGAGTAAACGTTCAACCCAGACCTTGATGGTCTCCCTTTCCTCCTTGGCCAGCAATGTCCCCAGCAGCGGCACAAACGCCTGGGTAAAGGTCAGGAGAATAACGTAACAGTTGAGGTAGACGGTATAAGCCAGTCCAAAATAGCCGACCTGCACGTAATCTTTTAAGATCGTGCGCACCATCAATTCGCCGCTATGGTCAAAAGCTGAGACAATCAGGTCGCCGGCAAAGAAGACCAGGCCGAAACCAAGAACTGGGGTCATGGCTCCCAGATTCAACCGCAAATTGGGCCAGGAGAAATGGGGCCGGACCCACCACAGGCCCAATACCAGCACCGCCACCTCCGCCAGAAGCATTCCCAGGCAGGCGCCCCGGAGGCCTCCCAGATAGAAACCTGGGACCATAAGGATCAGCCAGAGCCAGCGGCGCACCGTTTCGTCCATACCCCAGCGTCCAGCCTGATTGAGACCCAGGAATAGGGAAAAGATTAGATGGCTCACGGCCCGGATGAATATGGTGCCCCCCATAATAAGCAAGACTATTCTGTCCAGGTCACGCAGCCATAGAAAGGAGAGCAGCAAATAGAGGCCGGCCCCCAAAGCTCCGCTGCCCAGGCGCAAAATCAGAAGATTGCCGAAGAATTTGCCTACATGATCCAGGGTTTCTTGCACGGCCATCTGCGGCACGTAACGGCCGATAATTTGGCTGAAGCCCAGGTTACTGAACAGCAAAAACCAGATAGACAGGGAGGTGATCAGGGCATACTGGCCAAACATCTCCGCTCCCATCAGGCGTGGCAGCAGGGCGGCGAAGAGGAGACAACCGACAAAGTAAAGCCCCCTCTGCACAAAGAGGCGGGCAAGATTATTGACCGAGGCCTGTACTTCAGTGATCATCTGGGATGAAAGGGAGGCACTCAGATGAGCAGGTTCTGGACTTTTCGATTAAAGGTTCACGCCGTGAATTCGGGCTTTTTGGACGTGGTAGTAAGTTTCTCGAGATACGAGTGGTCAAGATTAATCTCCCAAAGATCGTGATTCTCCTCATCCAGATTCTTGACTGCCATCATCCCGCTGAGCATGGAGTGGTCCATATTGTTATAACGATGCATGCCGTTGCGTCCCACCGTCCGCAGGTTGGAGATGCTGGCCAGGAAACGTTTAATTACTTTCAGATTGTCCTGGTAGCCCAGGTTGTATGCCGGGTAGGCCTTAAGTTGGCGGAAGACCACCCCGCCCTCCACCTCCGCAGGGTCCGCCAGCCCCAGAATGGTCAATTCCTCAATGGCCAGGGCAATGAGGTCCTTATCGGGCAAGGTCCAGAGAGCATCGCCTTTATTGCAGAAAAATTCCATCCCCAGGCTAGTCATCTTCTGGTCAGGCACCATTGCCGCGCTCCAGTTCTTAAAGTTCTGAATGCGCCCCACCTTGACTTTCTGGCTGTGGACGTAAATCCATTGATCCGGAAAGAGGTGCGGCCGGTTGATGATTAGACCTACGAGAATAAAATCCCGATAGCGCAGGTTCCGAGCTGCCTCTATCACCTCGGTCGGCGGTGGTGGGTCCAGTCGGGCGATGAGTTCGGACAGGGGCATACTAGAAATGACCAAGGAGCCGGCCAAGACCCTCTTCTCCTCGCCCTGCTGCACCACGATCTCGCGGATCCGGCGGCCTTTAAGGCCCAAACTGATTACTTTACTGTTAATCTGTATTTGCCCTCCTAAATTTTGCACGTTTTGTTGTAAGCGCTCCCACATCTGCCCAGACCCGTAAACAGGGTAATGGAATTTTTTTATTAAGGTTTTGCCGCCGTTATCATTCCTCCAGAGGGCATGGGCCAAGGCCGTCATCAAGGACATCCCGTCAATGCGCTGAGCGGCCCATTCCGCCCCGATCTCCTGACAGGAGATGCCCCAGACCTTTTCAGTATAGTGCTGAAAAAAGGTTTCAAAGAGACGCCGGCCAAAACGGTTGCTCACCCATTGCCCAAAGTTTTCCTCCGGGATGGAAGGCGAGATCCGGGCTTTAACATAGCTTAAAAGGATCAAGCTGCTTTCCCATAGACCCAGTTTGGTAAGCGTATCCAGGAATTCAAGGGGATAATGGAAGAAGCGGTTTTTATAATAGATGCGGGAAAGACGGGGCACCTCCAGGAAGTCCTCCCCCAGGATGGTCTTCCAGAGTTTCTGCACCTTTCTGCTCTTGGTGAAGAAGCGATGCCCACCGATATCGAAGCGATAGCCCTGGTAGATTTCGGTGCGCGCCAGTCCCCCAACCTTGCCGGTCTTCTCCAGCAGGAGAGGCTTAAGGCCCAGGCTAGCCAGTTCGTAGGCTGCCGTCAGGCCGGCCGGTCCTGCTCCTATGATGACTACCGGGAAATGGTCCATGATGTTAGGGCCGGCCTATCTCTCATTCTCAGACGGTTTTGAGGATTTTGGTCAGGATGTCATGTATCGGGAAGTCTGTCAATAGCCGGGGCCGAGGCAAAGCCTAACTTTTCACTGCCCGGGGCCGCGTCCTGATAAGCTCTCCTTTCCGCTTCGGCCGTCTCGCTTAAACATGGCCCCGGGTGGCTAGCATTTTTCGTGTCTTTGTCTGGTGCTCTGAGGCATAATGAGAGCTGCGAAAGAGGATTTCCACATGCGCCACCCCGCTACCGGCCCCGGGGGGAAGGAGGCCAAACTTTACCCTTATGTCCTGGTGGGCATCTCCTGCCTGGCTCTGGGCCTGCGTCTGCTGGGCCTTAACAAGGGGATCTGGCTCGATGAATTTGTTACGCTTGATTGGGTTCTCTCGCCAGACCTCACCTCCATGTTCCAAAAAATTAGAACAGACATCTGGCCCCCTCTGTATTTTGTGCTCCTGAGAGCCTGGTCGTATTTGGGCCAGGGGGAGGTGACCCTTCGTCTGTTTTCAGTGGTTTTCGGGGTGGGACTGGTGGTCATCGCCATGGTGTGGATGAAAAGGTATTCTTATCTGAGCAGCATCCTCACGGGAATCATCCTGGCCACCCTGCCCGTGGTGCTGCGGTTTTCTCAGGAAATCCGGGGTTACGCTCTGTTGTTAAGCGCCACGGCCCTGGCTTTTTATTTTGCCTCCCGGCTCAAGGCCGAGCCCCAAAAACTCACCGGTTACCTGGGTCTCACCGTCAGTCTGGCGGTCGCGGTCTTAACCCATATGGTGGGAGTAATGCTGATCATTCCGGTCTGGGTATTTATAGTGACCATGAACCCGGATTGGAAGAGAATCGAGTTAGGCAAAGGGTTCCTAACCATTGCCATCCCTGCGGCGCTGTTCATTTACTTTAAATATTTTTTTCTGTCCCTCAGTCCCCTCCAAGATTGGTGGATGCCTCAGGTTAATCTTGAATTGTTATGGTCCATAGTCGGGTCTGTCCAGGATGCCTCAGCCGGGGCTTGGCCCCTGAGCCTCATTAAAGGAGAAATTCCGCTCTGAGAGTTTATCTGAGCTATTTGGCGATGTTGCTTTGCCTGATTATGGCCTTGATTTTCTTGGTGTGGGGGCAGTGGCGCCGCACCCTGCCCTTTCTTTTAGCGGCCATTACTTACTGGGGGGAGTTGCTGGCTTACTCCGTAGCGGTCCTGCCCATTGTCTGGGACCGCACCTTGTTGCCGGGAGTGGTGCCCCTGGCGGGATTTGTGGGGCTGCACACCGCCACCCTCAAACGCCCGGCCCTGAAAACCGTCTATACGGTGATCATTGTCTTGCTGAGTTTGGCCCTGGCCACCACCTGGGTCACCCGCAAGGCCTGGGAATCCCAGGAGCAATGGGGCGACGTGGCGAAAATCCTGGCCGACCAGTGGCGCCCCCAAGACCTGGCGATAGTATACCCGGGTTTTATCCGGGGACTGGTGCAGTATTATTTTCCGGGCCTGCCCCACGAATCAATCATTGAAGCGACCCGGGGAGGAAGTCGAGAACAGGTGGCCGCGGAAATTCGCCGGAAAATCGAAGCCCATAAAACCACGCACCTTACCAATGTATTTTTGATTATTCGCCAGGATATCCCCATGATGAGAGACCTGACCCCTTACCGCCATTTAATCGTGGACTTAAAGGAACAGATGCCCAAAACCGCCACCCTCCAGTTGCTGCTGCACTTCAGGTCCCATAACAGGATACCTCGGGGATTGCTGGCTACCAGGCAGGAGATCCTTCAATGGGCGGCGGCGAATTTTGGCCCCCCGTTATCTTTTAAGGTTTATGGCGATTTATATTGGCTGAGGTATGGCGGAATATTGCCTGGGGACTGAGGAAGCTTTGCTCCCGGAGGGGGTTGGTCGTCTTTATAAGTGGGAGGAGATGCCCTGCTTGCAAGCCTGGACAGTTTATTATATTTTGGGAAA
Source organism: uncultured delta proteobacterium (assembly GCA_963808395.1). Taxonomy (GTDB): domain Bacteria; phylum Desulfobacterota; class Desulfobaccia; order Desulfobaccales; family 0-14-0-80-60-11; genus JAPLJC01. The sequence continues at coordinate 4,949 of CAWEFJ010000012.1, forward strand.
AAATTCCGGCTGGGCGGTTTCCACCTTGGCAGCCGGACTAGAAAACAGAGCACAGCATGAAAGAATCTCGCCTGAAGCGGTCACTGCAGCGCCTGGCAGTGCGCACTCAATTTTGGCCTTTCACCTCCGTTTACCGAGGGCTCTATAACCTGGCCATAGGCCTGTGTGTGCGCCGCTTACGGAGGATCAAAGGGGTGCGCGCCATCTACCTGCGCCGGGGTCTGGCCGGGGGGCAGCCCTTTTACGGTTTGAGCGACCTGGACCTCATGGTCCTGGTGGATGATGAGCAACACCATCTGGCGGCTGAACGGGTCCGCTACCAATATGAGCTCCTGAGGCGGGTCATCCCCATGCTGCCCCCGGGGGAGCTCTGGCTCTATCATCCCAGGCAATTCCGTGAACTCTATGAACACAGCCTCTTTTACCGCAACCGCTTCCTTCAGGGACGCGTAGAGTGGCGGCGGTTATACGGTGAGGACCTGTTTAAAGACCTGCCCTCCCCGGTTCCCGGGGAAGAGCGTGGGCTGGCTTTGGAAGAGTTGCATCCCGCCTGGTTTTACCTGGCCCAGGAGTTGAGCCCCGACGCCTTACCCCCTCCCTACCTCAGGCGTTACGCGTCCTATAAGGCGGTGGCGGACGCGGCCCGGGCCGCCCTGGTGGCCCAGGGGGAAGACCCGGCCCTTTCCCGGGAAGCTGCGTGGGCTCGGGCCTGCCGGGAGTATCCCGAGTTAAGCCAGGACCTCGAAGCAGTGGGCCGCTGCCGCCATGACTTACTTTCCCCGGCGCCCGTGGCCGCGGACCCGTTGCTCCGGGCTTATCTGGGCCTGGCGCGCCGGGCCCTGAGGGCCGGGCCCCCGGGGGCGTCAGCCCGGCTGCGGTTACGCATTCCCCCGTTGTCCCCCGAAACCCTGGAGATATTCTTGCCCCGGGGCGCGCTGCGGGAAATCAGCCAGGCTTGTGCGGCCCTTAAGGGTGTGGAGCGCGCCGTATTACTGCCCCGACTGAGTTTTGAGGCCGTGGCGGTCTCGGGGCTGGACCCCGGGGCCCTGGCCGGCGCCACCATGGACGCCCTGGACTTGGTTTTGGTCGGCCAGTGGCTGCCGCCCGCGGACGAGCTGCGCGCCTTCAACTTGGCCCTGGACCGCTTTCGCCCCCAGCTGAATACCTATTTTTGCGACCTGGAAGTGGCGCTGGCCCTGAGACCCTTCCAGGGCCGGACCATCAAGGCCCCTGGTTATGACCCGGAGTTCTTCGCGGGTTTACACGCCACCACTCGCCTCGAGGGATGCCTGGAACTGGCGGGGGCCGTGGAGGTGGACCATGTTTTCCCCCGGGCCGACGCCCTCGCACATCGAGCCCACACCCTGCTCCAGCTCTTTCGCCAACCGGAGGCCTTTCGTCTTCCCATTCCGAGTTTTTTCGCCCTGTTCTGGGAGGCGGCCAGAGCCGCAGTGCTGGTGGCCCAGGCGCGTCGACCCGGCCTTGAGGTCACGGAGGTTCCGGTATCTAGCGGGCAGGTACTTGAGTTGCTCAGCGCCCTAACTCCCGAGGTGGCGCCGGCCTTAAAGCAGATCCACCGGGAGTACCTCAAGGGGGTGAAGGGTGAGGCTGCTGAGGCCCTGCGCTATATCTGCTGGGCCGGGCAGTACGCAGTGCACCTGGAGGACCTGCTGTTCCCCTCCGGAGAGGGCGCCCCGCTGCCCCTACCCCCTGTGAGGACGGAGTTGACCATCTCCGTGATGATCGTGACCAGGAACCGGGAGTCTCTGTTGGGTCTGGCCCTCAAGTCCCTGGTGAACCAGGAGCGCCCCCCGGACCAAGTAGTGGTGGTGGACAATGCCTCCAGCGACGGCACCTCCAGGCTGGCCCGCTCCTTCGCCCAGCAGTTGCCTTTGACCCTGGTCAGAGAGGAGACTGTGGGCATTCCCTACGCCCGGAATACTGGCCTCAAACATTGCACCGGTGACTTGGTGGCGGTAATGGACGATGACTGCGTGGCCGGGGAGCGCTGGCTGAAGGAGTTGGAACTGCCGTTCTTGAAGGACCCCCATATCGGCGCGGTGGGAGGCAGTATCCTGCCGCTGGAGGGCCAGTCCGGGTTGGTGGCGCGCTTTTACAGTTCCCGGATGGACCAGGCCCCGGCCCAAGGAGCGAAGACCACATGATCATCCAGATTTTAAGCGACCTCAAAGAAGAAGGGTATCTGTACAAGGGTCGCCACCCCACCGCGGCCCCCTTTTTCCCCTGTGCCAACGTGGCCTTTCGGCGCCAGGCCCTGGAGGAGATCGGCGGCTTCGACCCCCAATGCCTCACCGGTGAAGACTGTGACATCTGCGCCCGCCTGTCGGGAGCTGGCTGGGAACTGTATACCCGCCGCGACGCCATCGTGTCCCACCGGAACCCTGACGATTTAAGGGGTCTGTTCCGCAAGTGGTACGGCTACGGGCGCTACCACCCTTATGTATTCGCCAAACACAACGACCGGGCCGTGGAGATCTACCTGCGCCTCTTGAGGCCGGTGCTGGGCGAACGCTACCTCTGCCTGCTGTATCGGAAATCCTCCCTGGGGGTAGTGCTCTTTCTCACCAAGTTCTTGCTGCTCCACCTGGCCCTGCTGGGTACGGTGATATCCTGGCTGTTGGGATGGACTACCGTGGCCCAGGTGGGGCTGGGGCTCAGCGCGGCTCTGGCCGTTGCTTACGCCTGGCCGGACCTGAGGCGTTGGGGGCTGTCTCTGGGGGCCGCGTTCACCGGCATCCGCTACGTGGCGGACCTGGCCCTGTTCATCAGCGCCTTTATCGGGGGCCTGACGCAAAAAATTTTATACTTTAGCGCCACCGTGGATTGAGCACCGGGGATCGCGGGATGATGAACCGAGGCCCGAGTCAAGTGGCGCGCCGACCGGGTGATTAGGGCCCCAAAGTCAACTTTCCTGGCCCGGTTAACCAGAGGAGCTTGAACTTGACGCATCCGGTGTTTAATCTGGATAACTTCAAGAAACTGGCCATGACTGGTCAACGATCATCATCCAGGGCAAATTTTCAATACCCTGCGTTTCGCCTACCATGCCGCCCGGGGGTTCCCCACCGCGCAGCTCCCCTATGACCCCCTGTGGCTGATTTGTCGAGTTACGGCCCGCTGCAACCTTAACTGCCGCCGGTGCAATTTTCTGAAACCTATGAGGCTTCAAGGGCAGGCCCCCTTCCGGGACATGACCCTGGAGCTCTTCCGCCGGATCCTGGACGCCTTTCCCCGTTCCATGGCCATGTCCCTCACCGGAGGGGAGCCACTGGGACACCCCCAGATAGTGGACATGATTAACCTGGCCCACCAACGGCGCCTTAAAGTTCATTTGGTCACTAACGGCACCCTGCTGTCCGGCCAGGTGGACGCCTTGCTGCGAGCCCCAGTTGAGCACCTCAACATCAGCGTTTATGGCACCGATTCCCGGAATTTCTCCCAGATGACCGGGGCCGACGGCTCCCTGTTTGAGGAAATCCTTAGAGGGGTGGAGCAGTTGGCCCGGCGGCGACGCCCGGGTGGCTATCCCCGTCTGCTGCGCACCAGCTTCATTTGCACCAAGGACAACCTGGACCGCGTGCTTGACTTTATACACCTGAGCGAGGAGCTGGGGGTGGACCAGGTGAAGCTAAAGAATCTTTACTTCTACGGCATACCGGGCTGCAATCCGGCCCAAGGACTCTATGCGCATGACCCGGAAGTGCAGGATTTTATAGCCAAACTCAGCCGACAGCGCTTTCGCCTGCCCGTCTTCCTGCCCCGCCTTTTCCAGCATGATGACCGGCGGCGATGCTTCGTACCCTTTAAGTGGCTCACCATTGATGGCGACGGATTCATCTCGCCCTGTTGCGTGGTGAATACCGCCCCCTGTTATGATAACTTCTTCCGGCAACCGGACCTCTGGAACCAGTCCGCCATGACCCGGATCCGCCAGGACTGGCTGGACCCCGCCCGCCCTTTGCCCCCCCCTTGCCGGTACTGTGAACTCAGGATTTCCGAGCGGCCCTATGTGAGAGGATGAACCTGGAACCGCCGCCCCAGGAAGCCCGGCGCGCCTTATTACCCGGAGTTGCGGCCTGCAATCTCCTCTCCAACCTCCACTTCCATGACCACTGCCCGGTGATCCGACAATCCCCCGCCCATCACCTCTTTGGAGAGAATCTTCCAGCCCGCGGGGACTAAAATCCAGTCGATGACCCGGCTGGGCTTGATGGACCAATAGGTCATATCGTCCCGGCCCGGCGTTGCGGTGGGCGAAGTCTGATAAGCTCCCCGGGCCAGCAACCATGACAGTGCCGTCCGTCCTTGGCCATCGGGGGTGGCCTGGGGAAAGGTAGTGGGGGTGGAATTGAAATCACCCGCGGCGATCAGCGGCACAGCCGAGGCTAAGCGGACTGCCTCCATCATTTGTGCGGTCCGAAGCCGCCGGGCCTCCTGCCGATGTTCCAGATGCACCGCCAGCACCCGGAGGCGGTGCGCTGCGGAGAGCTCCAGGGTGCAAAGCAGGCCCTGTTTTTTCCCCAGGAAGATGGTCTCCAGGACATGATGGCCGGCAAAAGGCAGCCGCCGCGCCGTTAGGATGGGATAGCGGCTGAGAATGACGTTGCCGTAACGAATCCGGGCAAAAGGCAGGGCCATGTCAATATTGCGCTGTTCGGCCCAAAAGGAAAACCCGGCCTCCCGGGCGATGAGTTCGGCCTGATTTATGTGGCCGCACCACACTGAATCGAAATCCACTTCATTCAGAACCACGATGTCCAGGTTGGCGTCGCGCAGCAATTGCGCGATCTTTTTTAGTTGCTCCAGGATAGTCTCTTTCGTGAGAGATCTCCAGCGCTTGCTGAACGCACCACGCCCGTGGGCAATATTGTAAGCCCCGATCCTGAGACGCCCCGCAAAATCCCTGCGAGGCCCTTCCGGGAGCGCGGTCTTTTGCAGGCGCAGGGCCCGCCAGGGACTGAGAGCGCGATTCAGGAAGAACCACCCCAGGGGTAGGCAGAGCAAGCTGAGCAATCCCCAGAAAATAAAGGGCAAAGCGTTCCCCCGCGGGCTGGCCGTCTTGATGGGACGGCAGCGCCTGGCACTCCGGCCCGCCCCGGCCTGGCATCCGGCCGCGGCAGGGCCAGGCTCAGCCCTCCCGGAATCTCAAGGACTTGAGGTGCAGCAGGTTATAGACGTTAGCGTTGTATTTGCTCATCAGGCAGGCCCGACATTGACATCCGGTAACCGGCTCGTCTCTCGCAGGCAGGCTGCGGCTTTCCCGGCGGAAAGACCAGTAGCGGGGCGAATGCCACATATCCAGGAGCCGGGTCTCCCCGGCCTTGCCCATGGCGATTTCTGAATTGATGCAGGGCCTCATGGTTCCGTCCCGGTCGAACTCGGCGTAAAGCCAGCCGAGGTAGCAGGGCATTTTCCGGTAAAGGGACCAGGTCTGGAGGATGCCGGCGCGGATGTGCAGGTTGTTGGCCAGGTACTCTTCCAGGTTGGTGCGAATGCCGTATCTGGCGCTCAGCTTGAGGCCGCGCTGCATCTCCAGGCGTAGCTGGACTTCTTCTTCCGCGTTGAGAACCAACTGGGCCAGCTCACCCTCGGCCCTCACCGGCCGGAAAAGGACCTGCTTCACTCCCAGGGAGCGGGCTTGTTCCACCATCGCCTGCAGGTTGCGGAAGTTGGCCCGGTGGAGCACGTGCATAGTGGAGACCCCCGGCCTGCCTGCGGCACAGAGGGTCCGGATGGCTCCCATGAGACGATCGTACTGTCCTGCGGTAGAGGTGGGATGGACCCGAAGCCAGGTGTCAGGATCGCCGGCGTGCAGGCTAAAGCGGAAATGGGCCCGGGTGGCCGCCCAGACCCGGGCCCGGGATTCGTCCACGCTAAGGCCATTGGTGAGCACGTAAGGCTCCATATCTAGATTCTCCAGGAGTTGGAGAATCCGGTCAAAGTGGGGATGGAGCGCCGGGTCGCCGTGGCCGCAGAGTACGATCCGGAAGGTCCCCATCTCGCGACTTTCCCGGATAATGGTTTCGAAAACCGCTAAATCCATATACACCGGGGGCCCCGGCCCGTTTCCGCTCTTCTCGGTATTCCGTGGCTCCCGGGAGCTGCGCACCAGGGGGGAGTGGGTCCAGCACATGAGGCAATGGGTATTGCAGACGTCGGAAATGGCCAAGGCTACGGACCGTGGACCGGAAAACATCCGCCTGGAGCTGAGGATGCCCAGAAGGGCCCGGGCCCCGCTGGTAAGGTCCCTGAGACGTGGAGTCATGGCCGTTGCCGCTCTCGTTCCGAAAACTCTTGCAAGAATTGCCGCAGGACGCGGAAGGTTTCTTCGGAGTCCGGCCCCATGGCGAAACGATAGACCTGGGAGCGCCTCATGACTTGGAGGCTATTGCGTAACCGGGACCAGGCCAGTCCCGCCTTGCCCAGAAGTTCCCAAGGGCTGCTGGCCAACAGGAACTCCACCCCCTGGTAGAGACCCAGCCCTATTACGCTGTTATGGATAAACCCTTTAAGGGCCCGGCCACGGGGCTCCGGGCAGATGCCTGAGGGGCCGGACAGCCAGCGCTCCCCCAGAAGGATGGCTCCCGCCGGGCAGGGGCGGGCAATCTTATCCCGGAAGTAGTCGATGTCAATAAGCGTCTTGGGTCCGAATTCCATGCGCCTCACGGTGCGCAAAAACCTGGCGGGAATCCCCGGAGGCTCGCCGCCGACGCGCACGCCGATACGCAGGGGAAATGGGAAGACCTCACCCCGGCGAGAGATTACGGGCGAATCCTCGGAAAGGAGCTTTACCCCCTCAGAGCTGAGCAGCTTAAGGGCGAGGGTGGTTTTCCCCCCGCCCATGGGAAGCAGGATAAGAACCGCTTGCCCCCCCACCTCCACCCCCAGGGCATGCACCCGGTGCAACCCTGCCGCGTCCAGATGCCGGCCCACTCGGGAGAGAATGGTGAGAAAGGCGATTTCGTGGGCCAGATCCCGGTCTTCGCAGTAGACCTGCAACTTCCCTTCCTGGGGGCGGTGGATGGCCAGGCCGCGACCGAAATAATCCAGATAGGACTCCTCCCTGCCCCGAAAGACCAGGTTGCGGGGCGTCTGGAGGGCGGCTTTCAGGGGGGGCAGCTCTGGGCCCGGAAACCGGTGTGGGAACAACTCCACCAGCAACTGGGACCGCCCGGAAGGGGCCCGAAAGTAAGAGAAATCCCGGTGGAGATCCTCCAGGACCGCTTCATCTTTGGCCTCGACTGCTACTTGAAAACCAAAAAACCTGAAAAAAACCATACCGTTCATCCGTTATTCAGGCTGCCACCAGACGGGTCTAATTACTGCTGGCCCCTCCCCTGGCTGCGGGGGCTAGGGAAGTCGAAGGCCACCTCGAAATCTCTATGGGATTATTGGCGATTATTACCCAGCTTAGCTAGAAAGACAAGCCTGCTACTAAGGCTGCAAATGACTGCTAGATATTTAATTTAGAATTTTTGGGATTGCCCCATACCAGGGGGGGTGCTGTTCTCGCCCCTCGATGAATTTTTGAAAAAATTTACGGACGGAGTATAGTTGACCAGAGGGGCGTATGGGACCCGCCTAGGGGTTTGCCTTCCAGGGCAGCGAAATCTCTACAGGGGTCTGCAAACGGTCCGCAAGGTGCGGACTGTCTTGGACTAAAAATGGGTATTTAAGGATGGTTTGGGACATTGCAATTTAGCATGGAATCTGGTTAAAATCCTTGAAAAAGCCGGCATAGCTCAGTGGTAGAGCAGCTGATTCGTAATCAGCAGGTCCGGGGTTCGACCCCCCGTGCCGGCTCCAGTAAAATCAAGGGGTTAGCTAATTGGCTAACCCCATTTTTATGTTGGGCTACCAATCGGGCTACCATTTACACCTGCATAGCACCTCAGAATTTTTCGCCATGTTAGGGCTACCACATAGTCTACCATTCAGGTCTGCATGACCTCTTTCCAGCCAGCAGTGTTACCCATGGTCTGCCCGCTCCTGCCCGCCCAATCCTATGCCTGGAGAATTTTCGGCCCCAAAACCCAAACCCCCTAGTGGGACTCCCACCGCCACCCCTTAGTCAATGCTTTGTCCGCCAAATTTTTCATAATTTTTTTTCAGACCCCTCCTTTATGGGTCCGGCCTAAAAATTTTCATGAAAAATCCTTGCCGGTCGGCTTGGCACTGTACCAGTAGGAACACCCCCGGTGTGGAAGAGAAGGGGCGAGGGGTGGTCAGAGGTCAATATCCTCTTATTGATACCTGGTTATCGTGATACGAGAGCCAGATAGATAGCAGTGATCGGATATTCTGAAGGATCTTTTTCTGCCTCGCGGTCAGGCATCACGGCAATCTTTTTCTAATTTCTATTTCCCGGTTCACATGCCCGAATCTTAGGTGCATTTTGTCTCCGGCTTACAGCCGGCTGATAGGATAACTGGCGCCAAATAACGTTGGCACATATTATGCTCCGAAGTGTCTATATAAACCATAACTTTCAAAAATTGGTAACCCAGAAGAGATGATCGCCATACCTGTCATGCGCGGGCGTGTAGCACCGGTGTTGAACTGGTGTTCCCGGATGTTGATTTTTTCGGCCACCCCTGATGAGGCAGAAGGCCAGGAAGCTTGGGTGCTGAAACTGGGGCCGGAGGAGCGCTTGCAGTTATTGCAAGAAAAGAGGGTGCACACTCTGATCTGTGGGGCCTTGAGCGCCGATTTAGAACACTTCGCCACGAAACTGGGATTAACGATAATTCCTGGAGTGGCGGGCGAAGTTGGCGAAGTACTCACAGCTTACCGGGAAAACCGTATAAGTCAGCCAGAATTCTGGCTCCCGGGTTGCCAGGGAATCAGACGATACCGGCAAGGCTTAGGACAAGAGAATTGCCTTGCCACCCATGAAAATCGAGGAGGGAATCAGGCCATGCCAAGAGGAACAGGCGATAGAGGAGCAGGTCAAGGGGCGGGCGGCGGCCCTGGTGGTCGATGCCGCAGGCCAGGTGGCCGCCCTGGAGGACCAGGGGCCGGCCAGGGGGCAGGAATGGTTGATGTCTGCATCTGCCCAGCCTGCGGGGCCAAAGCGCCCCATGAGCGCGCGGCATCCCCTGCTTCCAGGTGAGCTGTCCGCAGTGTGGTAAACCCATGTATGGGAACAAGCCGGGAGGACTCTGATTGATCATCAGTGTCGCCAGCGGCAAGGGAGGCACCGGTAAAACCACCATTGCCACCAATCTGGCGGTGGCCCTGGGGAAGCCGCTGCAATTTCTGGATTGCGACGTGGAAGAGCCCAACGCCCATCTCTTCCTGAAGCCCCTCATGTCTCAAAGCCGCACAATGTTCATCTGGAGGTGCCGGAAATTGATCCAGCCAGATGCACGCTTTGCGGCAAGTGCCAGGAAATTTGCCAGTTCAACGCCATCGCCGTTTTGCCCGCCGCGGCTCTCAACTTCCCGGAATTGTGCCATAGCTGCGGCGGCTGTTTCCTGGTCTGTCTGGTGCGGCGCTGATCTCCAGGCAGAGACGCATCGGCACCGTGGAAATCGGGGCCCGCGGTCCGGTAAGGTTCGCCAACGGCCGGCTGCGCGTGGGAGAAGCCCTGGCTCCCCCTTTGATCCGACACGTCCGGGAAGAAGCCGGGGAGGGCGGCCTCACCATCATTGATGCCGCGCCCGGCACCTCCTGCCCACGCTAGCCGCCGTGCGGGGCAGCGATCTGGTGCTCCTGGTGACCGAACCTACCCCCTTCGGTTTAAACGACCTGGAACTGGCCGTAGCGCAGCGCGGGAACTGCGCCTGCCCTTGGGACTGGTGATCAACCGGGCCGATGTGGGAGACCGCCGGGTGCACGATTACGCCGCCCGGGAAAACGGCCGATTTTTTTGCAGATCCCTTCGACCGGGAGGTGGCTAAGACTTACGCCCGGGGCGAACTTGGTTGAGAAGTTTCCGGCTTGGCGCTCAATGATGCTGGCTCTATACGCTGATATTCAAGAGGAAGTTTTGGGCGGGAGAATGACTAGAGCCGGCGTTGGGGTGAGATGACCCCAACTCGTAGCCCAGTCGCTATAAGGATCTGTCATGCATGAACTGGTGGTATTGAGCGGTAAAGGCGGCACCGGCAAGACCAGCCTGGTGGGCGCCTTGGCGGCGTTGGGCAGCAATCAGGTGCTGTGCGATGCCGATGTGGATGCCGCAGACCTGCACCTGTTGCTGGAGCCCACGATATTAGAGAGGCACGATTTTTATGTCGGCCACCGGGCGGTCATCGAGGAGGATGCGTGTCTTAGGTGCGGAGACTGCCTCAACTGGTGCCGCTTTCAAGCCATCACCGAAGACCTTCGAGTAAATCCTCTACTCTGCGAGGGCTGCGGAGTCTGTCGGAGTCTCTGCCCCGCAAGCCGTTGATTTCCCGGAGAACCTTTGTGGGGAATGGTTCATCTCGAGACCCGTTTGGGACCGCTGGTGCATGCCCGCCTGGGAATAGCGGCGGAAAATTCCGGCAAGCTGGTGGCTCTGGTGCGGCAGGAAGCCCGGAGGGTGGCGGAGAATCATGGCCAGGAATGGATTATCACCGATGGTCCTCCAGGCATCGGTTGCCCGGTAATCGCCTCCCTGGGGGATGTCTCGGCCGTCCTCATCGTCACCGAACCCAGCCGTTCCGGGCAACACGATCTGGAGCGGATTGCGTCCTTGGTCGACCATTTTCGCCTGCCCAGCTTCGTCCTGGTGAATAAAGCCGATCTCCACTGGCCCTCGGCCCGCGCCATCGCCGGATTTGCGACCTCAAGGGTTATCATTTCCTGGGATACCTGCCCTTTACGCCCTCTTTCACCCAGGCCCAGGTTGAAGGCAAGACCATCTTGGAGTATGATAATAATGAGCGCATAAAACCGGTCCTTGTTGAGCTTTGGGAAAAACTACGTCAAGAAATCCGAAAGCAAAATCCGAGTTAGCTGGTCAAGGCCATCGCCTGCACAGCCTGGAGCCCGGGTTTGCTCTGGCCCAATCGATCCTCCCCCCCAAACCGCCATTATTTTGAACAGCATTGCTGACGGGGTTTTCACCGTTGACCTGAACTGGCGGATCACCTTCTTCAACCGGGCCGCCGAGGAAATTACCGGAATTCCTGCTGCCGAGGCCCTGGGCCGGCCTTGCTGCGAGGTGTTCCGGGCCAATGTCTGTGAAACCGCCTGCGTCTTGAAGCACACCCTGGAAACGGGCAAACAGGTGGTCTGCCAGCCCATCGCCATCCTTAGAGCCGATGGCAAGGAAATTCCCATCACGGTCAGCACCGCCTTACTCAAGAATGGGCAGGGCGAGATCATCGGGGGAGTGGAGACCTTTCGAGACTTGAGCCTGGTGGAGGACTTGCGCCGGGAAATCCACCGGCAGTACCGGCTGGGCGACATCATTTCCAAGTCTCCCCTGATGCAAAAAATCTTCGCCCTTTTGCCGGATATCGCCCACACCGACAGCACCGTGCTGATCCAGGGGAGTCCGGTACGGGCAAGGAATTGGTGGCCCGGGCCTTACACAACCTGAGCCGCCGGGCCCGGGGCCCCTTCGTGGCCTTTAATTGCGGGGCGCTTCCCGACACCTTGCTGGAATCGGAGCTTTTCGGCCATACCGCCGGGGAATTTACCGACGCCAGGCGGATCGCCTGGGCCGTTTTGCCATGGCCGAAGGCGGCACCCTGTTTCTGGACGAATTCGGCGACGTTTCCCCGGCCCTCCAGGTGCGGCTGCTCCGGGCCCTGGAGGAGCACGCCTACATGCCCCTGGGCTCTTCCAAAAGGGTCAAGGCCGACGTGCGCATTATCACTGCCACCCATAAGGACCTGGAGCGGCTGGTGGAAGAGGGCGCCTTTCGTAGGGACCTCGATTACCGCATCAACGTGGTGAAGCTCACGCTACCGCGCCTGGCCGAACGCAAAGAGGACATCCCGCTGCTGGCCGAGCACTGCATTCAGCGGTTCAATAAGCTGCAGAACAAGAAAATCCTGGGCCTGAGTACGACAGCCTGGCTATCTTCATGCGCCACGACTGGCCCGGCAACATCCGGGAACTGGAAAACGCCATCGAGCACGCCTTTATCCTCTGCCCCCAAGGCCTGATCCACCCCGACCATCTGCCGGACCACCTGCGGCGGGACAGCCAACCCGGCGCCCTTCCTGAGGGCTTGAGCCTGAAAGAGCAGGAAAAGCGGGTCCTTTGGGAGGCGTTGGAGCGCAACGGCTGGCGCCGCCTGGCCACAGCCCGGGAACAAGGGATCGATAAAAATACCCTGAGACGTAAAATCAAACGCTTCGGCCTGGCGCCGCCGGATGCCGGCTATCCTCCAAAATTAGTCCTATAGTTTTAGCCCGACCCCCACCGAACCCCTCTCTTCAGAATGGAACAATTTGCTGCCTTTATTTAGCTAATCAGGGTGCAATTTGTTCCCATTATTCCGCGGCGCTCTGCTGATCAAAATTTACCTAAAGAAAGCTTGCTGGATATGGGCAATGCCCTTTTGGCACCCTAATTGATTGAATGAAGTTGAGATAATTCTAAAACAAAGGAGTTTTATCCATGGGCAATTGTCAAAGCCACCAATGTAATCATGTGTCACGGAGTGCTGGCCGAATTGCCGGAAGACGAAAAGCATCTGCAAGATCAGCTCGGCAATATCACCAATAAACTTTTGGTCATGAGCGGCAAAGGCGGGGTGGGCAAAAGTAGCGTGGCTACTTATTTGGCCCTGGGGCTGGCTCAGCGGGGCTACCGGGTGGGGCTGATGGACACCGATTTTCACGGACCGGATACCCTGCGGATGCTGGGGCTCAAGGGCGAGTTCCAGATGGATGAGGGTAAGCGCCTGATGCCACAAAAATACAACGATAATTTGGGAGTGGTCTCCATCGAAGGTCTGCTCCCTGACCGGGACACCGCCACATCTGGCGCGGGCCGGCGAAACACGGCGTCATCAAACAATTTATCGGGGAGGTGAATTGGGGAGTCCTGGATTTCCTGGTCATCGATTCTCCGCCGGGAACGGAAGACGAGCCCTTGAGCGTGGCCCAGACCATTACCGGGGCCCAACTATCATAGTCACCACCCCCCAGGAAATTTCTCTGGCCGATGTCCGCAAGGCCATAGATTTCTGCCGAAAGGTTTCGATGCCGATTCTGGGATTGGTGGAAAACATGAGCGGTATGGTGTGCCCCCACTGTGGCGGCGAAATCCCTCTGTTCAGCCAGGGGGGCGGCCAAAAGACCGCGGCCTTGGCGGCGGTCCCATTGTTGGCCAGCCTGCCCTTCGATCTCCGGGTAGTGGAGGCGGCCGACCGGGGCCAGCCACTCCTGGAAGGGCCGGAGCACGGCCCCTTCGTTTAGGTCCTGGGACAGCTCGTAGATGAAATAGAACGTCGTCTGAAGCCACCCCAAAAAGAGAATATCGTAGAAACATCTGTAAAAATCCTGACATCGGAGGCGGCCATGCCCGACCATAATACCTTTAAAGTAGCGATCCCCTTGGCCGAGGGGAGATTGTGCAATCATTTCGGCCATTGCGAGCAGTTCGCAGTGATTCAGGTCAGGAGGGTCGGGTTGCAGAAAAAGAGCTCCAAACCCCGCCACCCCATGAACCGGGCCTCTTGCCCCGCTGGCTGGGCGATCTGGGAGAAACCTCATCATCGCCGGGGGCATGGGGCAGCGGGCCCTGGGGTTATTTACGGAGAAAGGCATCAAGGTGATCACCGGCTCTCCCAGCCGGGAACCGGAGGCGCTGGTGAGGATATCTGGCAGGTGTCCTGGTATCCGGGCAGAACGTTTGTGACCATTAACGACGTTACCTGCCCGTGGCCAAGTGAACAGGCAGACGGGCTGGTTTCGATCTGCTTGCTATAAGTAAGCAACAGGAGAAAACATGGATAAAATTATCGTAAGCGCAAGCGACAGAATTTGGAGGCTGAGGTGGCGCCTCGTTTCGGGAGGGCTCCTTACTTTCTGCTGGTGAACCCGGAAAGCATGGAGCATGAGGCGGTGGCCAACCGGCAAAACCTCCAGGCGGTGCAGGGGCCAGGCATTCAGTCGGCCGCTTTGGTGGCCCGCTATCAGCCGTCAGCCTTGCTGACCGGATACTGCGGCCCCAAGGCCTTCAACACTTTGCAAGCCGCGGGGATCCAGGTGATCGTGGAAGTAGCAGGATCGGTTCGGGAGGCGGTGCAACAATTCCGGTCGGGGAAACTGAGTCCTGCCGGGGGCCCCAATGCCACGTGCGCAGTGGTGCTTAGGGAATGCTGTAGTGGACTCGCCCCGGAGCCGAGGCGCCCGTGCAGGATTATCTGGCCGGCAGCCTGGCATCCGACCTCATTGAGTGTGAGCCTTAAGCTGGGTCTTGGCGGGAAGCCGGGAGAACAGGATGCCGCCACGCTGGCATGACCTCCTCCCCTATCTCCCGGTTTCCTTTCAAGGTTTCAGCACGGGAGAAGAAGAAATGGAAAAAATTGCCATAACTGCCGGAGAGCCGAGTTTGGAGGCTCAGGTGGACCCTCGCTTCGGGAGATCGCCTTATTTTTTGCTGGTGGACCCGGATACCGTGGAATATGAGGCGGTGGCCAACCGGCAAAACCTCCAGGCCGCGGAAGGGGCAGGCATCCAGGCGGCTGCCCTGATAGCTCGCTACCGGCCGGCCGCGGTCCTTACAGGCCACTGTGGGCCTAAAGCTTTCCACACCCTGGAGGCCGCCGGCATCCCGGTGATCGTGGGAGTGGAGGGCTCGGTGCGGGAAGCGGTGGCCCGGTATAGGACCGGTGAACTTCAATCTGCCCGTGATCCGGATGTCCCTGGGCACTGGTAATGGGCGGAGGGTTTAGCAGGTGGCCCGGGAAAAAATGGCATGAGGGGGAAATAGTGATGGAGGCCAAGGTATCTATCGGCGGGTGGAAAACCTACCTGCCCAGCTTGGTGTGGTTGGCTCAAAGAGGCAGAGGCCTATCTGCAGGGTGAGTTGGAAGCTATCCGGAAACGCATCGCAGCGCTGGAAAACTCCCAGCAATAATCTTGACCGGCCTGGCTCCCCATCCCCCCTTGGGGAGCGGGGTCCAGGACACTATATGGGCGATGACGGCATCACCACCGTGGATGGTCAAAAGCACATCACGTCATTAACTGGGGGCGGAACAACTCACCAAATATAGCCGAGCGGAGGCCCCTGGACAATAATTGCAGCAAAATCCTGCCTAGGAGCATGTGCGGCGAAGAATGCGCATCCACGCGGTTCGAGCAGTTATTTCCTCATCTTGCCAAGGAGCCCTCAGATACACATGGGTGAAGCCCAGGCTCATTCCGTCATAAGACCGGCGTTGCTCCAATCCTATTTGTTTGACTCGATTTGCCTCGTGTACTTGATGCCCAGGCGCTTCATGCGATTCCATACGGTTACCCGGGAAACCCCAAGGATTTCCGCGGCTACCGATTGGTTGCCCTTGGCCCGGGCCAGGGCATCGATGAGCTGTCGTTTCCTGATTTCCTGTTTGGTGGGGGCCACGGCATTCACATCTCTTATTGATCTTTCTTCCTTGAGGATATCAGGCGGCAGATGATGGGGCTGAATTAAAGGCTCCTGGCAAGTCACAAAGGCATATTCGAAGGCGCTTTTGAGCTCCCGGACATTGCCGGGCCAGGGATACTTCATGAGAACTTCCATCGTCAGGTTGCTTATTCCTTCAATGCTTTTGCCGCTCTTGAGACGTAATTTCCGAAAGAAGGATTCGGCCAGAAGAGGGATGTCTTCGACCCGTCTCCCGGAGCGGTGGCAGATGGATCGGGATCACGTTGATCCGAAAGTAGAGGTCTTTTCTGAAAGCTCCCTTTTCCACCAGGCTCGGAGAGGTTTTTGTTCGTTGCCGAGATGACCCGCACGTCTACCGGTATGGGCTTGCTGTCGCCGACCCGCTCGATGACTTTCTCTTCCAGCACCCGGAGGAGCTTCACCTGGGTGGAAAGCGGCAGATCGCCGATTTCGTCGAGAAAGATGTCTCCCCCCTGAGCCATTTCAAATCTTCCGGCCCGGCCCTTGTAGGCGCCGGTATAGGCCCCTTTACATGCCCGAAGAGCTCGCTTTCCAGGAGAGATTCCGTCAGGGCGGCGCAGTTCACTTTGACAAAAGGACCTTTCTTCCGTTCTCCAAGCTGATGAATGGCCCCGGCCACGAGTTCCTTCCCGGTGCCGCTCTCGCCCAGGATGATCACCGGGGCGTCCGATTGGGCAGCGTTTTCGATAAGAGAAAACACCTGCTGCATGGGGGTGGAAGCGCCGATCAAGCCCTGAAAAGCATCTTCAGATCGCAGGTGCCGGCGAATCGCGGCGATCTGTTTGTTTTTTTCCACGATCTCCGTGATATCGGTTATCGTTTCAACGGCGCCGATCACTCTGCCTTTGCTGTCATGGAGTAGGGAGGCATTCTTGAGCACCGGCACGTAGGTGCCATCTTTCCTCATAATCGTGCAGCGGCGCATATTCATGGCCCCGGTTTTAAAGAGCGAGACACCAGTGCTCCCCGCATTTCTCCCGGGCCAGATTAAAGATGCTGCAGTTCAATATGGAACATTTCTGCCCGATGAGTTCCTGGTGAGTGTAGTCGGTGATCGTTTCCAGGGCTCTATTCACTGACACGATAGAGCCGGTGGTGTCCACTACCATGATGCCATCCCGGATGGTGTCACGATGGTTTTCCAATATCTGTCCACTTCATCTTCAAACATTAACGCCTTAACTGTCTCCTTTGCAAAACTTTAAACTTTGACTTTACCACATCACAATGTGTTCCATGTTTAATTTTGAAACAAGTGTTAAATTTCATTTTTAGCATTTTTAACACTAAATTTAATCCTACCATGCATATAAGAGTACCAAATCGGATCGTCCTTATATTTAGCCATCATAGACATATTTTTTACAATTTTCAAAGTGGCACCAAATTTGCCTTTAGATTAGAGGTGATCGAACCAAAGGAGCATCAGGCTGTTGAAGCCCAAAGCCGATTATATCCTCGATTTCAGGCAAACCATCGCATCCTTTGCTCTGCTCAAGATGACGCAGGTGATGCGGGAAATGAATAGGGATGAGGTTTTGGAGATCATCACGCGAGATGCGGATGCCCGGACGGATGTCTTCAAGGTGATACCCACGGCGTCCTGCGAAGTGATCGATATGGAGTTTAACAAGGACGCTGATTTCTTTCGAATTCGGGTGAAGAGAATCTGAAGCCTGGGCAGGCGATGACCAAAGGAAGAGGGAGCCTATGAGTTTTCAAAAACGATTGTCGACCGGCGAATTCGTGGTCCTGGCAGAGATGAACACCCCCAAAGGGGTCGACACCTCGCAGCTGGTGTCCCAGGCGCGCCGGCTCAAGGGGCGGGTTGACGCGGTCACCGTGCCGGATATGGACAACGGCATCATGCGGATGAGCGCCCTGGCGGGGGGAGTGCTCCTTAACCAGCAGGGGATCGAGTCGATCATCCATGTCTACTGCCGGGACCGGAACCGGATGGCGCTGCAGGGCGATATGCTGGCGGCTTATGGCCTGGGCATTCAAAATCTGATCGTGGTGGGCAGCGAAGACATCGCCAATTGCGATCATCAGGATGCCAAGACCGTCAACGACCTCGACGAGTTGGGCCTGATCGGCGCCATCCGTTCCCTGGAGCAGGGGGTGGATCTGGCGGGCCTGGAGCTCAACGGCGCGCCGAGTTTCATCGTGGGCTGCACCATGGCGGCAATGTGCGGATGAGCCGGCCCTGGACCGCGAGCTTGAGCTCACCCGAAAGAAGGTGGAAGCCGGGGCAGGGTTCGTGGTTACTCCTGCGGTCTACGACCTGAGTCTCTTCAGATCGTTCATGGACCGGGCCAGGGGATTGGGAGTGCCGATCATCGCCACCGTATTCCTGCTGAAATCCGTGGGCTCAGCCCGCTACATCGCCAATACCGAACCGGCTGCGGGCCTTTCGGAGGAGTTGATCCGGCGGATTCGCAAGGCCTCCGACCGGGAAATGGAATGCATTCGGGTGGCCGGAGAGACGGCTGCCGCCCTCAAGGAACTCGCCCAGGGAGTGCGGATCATAACCCTGGGTTGGGAGCACCGGCTTCCCGCGATTTTAGACTATGCGGGCCTTTGATCCCGGATGCGCCCTCAGGCATCCGGAGCCTCATTGAAATCTTAAAGAGAAGATTAGGATACACATGCCAGAGAAAAAAAAATTCCAATCCAGCAATAAGGTGCTTGTGGTCGGTGGGGGCATGGGCGGCATCAGGGCCGCCCTGGATCTGGCGGAAACGGGCCGGGACGTAGTGCTGATCGACAAAGACTTTGCCATCGGCGGTCTCATGACCCAGCTCGACCGGACCTTTCCCACCAATAATTGCGATCTCTGCACCCTGTCACCCCATCTCTCGGAAAGCGGCCGCAAGCTGCACATCCAACTCAAGACGATGACCCAGTTGAGCGGCCTTACCGGGGAGGCAGGCCATTTCAAGGCTACCCTCACGACGCAGCCCCGCTACATCGATCTGGAAAAATGCACGGGCTGCGGCGAGTGCGCCCGCAAATTTCCCGAGTCGGTGCGCTTCACGCCCGGCCTCGATCATCGGGCGCCGACCTGCATGCGGTACCCCCAGGGGACCCCGTATGCCTATTCCATCATTATAAATGAGCGTACCGACTTTAACGGGCTGGTCGAGCATCTGCCCGGCCGGGGCGATCCTGCCCGGCGACGCCGAAAAAGTGCAGGAAATCGAGATCGGGGCCATCATCCTGGCGCCCGGGGCGGATGTCTTCAATCCCCAGGTCCTGGATACCTACGGCTATGGCGTCAACCCGAATGTCGTTACCAGCCTGGAATACGAACGGATTCTCTCCGCCTCCGGGCCGACCAAGGGGGAGCTGGTGCGCCCCTCCGACGGCAAGAAGCCCCGCAAGATCGCCTGGATTCAGTGCGTCGGGTCCCGGGGTATTCAGGAGGGCTCGGTCTCGTATTGTTCGAGCGCCTGCTGCATGTTCGCCCTCAAGGAAGCGATGGTCACCCGGGAGCGCTTCTCTGAGGATATGGAGACGACCCTGTTCTACATGGACATGCGCACGTCGGGAAAAGATTACGAGCTCTACCTCCAGCGGGCCATAAACGATTACGGCGTTCGTTTGGTGCGCAGCCGTCCCCATACCGTCGAACCGATCATCGAGGCCGGGACGCCCTACGGGAGACCTCCAGATCAGATATCCCTCGGAGGGCGACGGTTCCTTCCAGACGGAAGTCTTCGACCTGGTGGTGCTCTCCACCGGTTTCCGGGTTTCGCCGGAAGTCAAGGATCTGGCCGAAAAGATCGGCATCGACCTCAACGAGCACAATTTCGCCCGGACGGGAAGCTTCGATCCGGTGGCCACCTCAAAGCCCGGAATCTATGTCTGCGGGATGTTCCAAAGCCCCAAAGACATTCCCGACACCATGGTCCAGGCCAGTGCCGCGGCCTCCAACGCCGCCAAGGACCTCACGCCTTTCCGGGTAGTGGCGGAAGGCAGGAGGAGTTGCCCCCGGAGCGCGACGTTGCCGGCGAAGAGCCGAGGATCGGGGTCTTTGTGTGCGACTGCGGTCTCAATATCGGCGGGGTGGTCAGCGTGGAGCAGGTGGCCGAAAGCGCCGGGCTTCTGCCCCAGGTGGTCGTATCCGAAACCATCGGCCACGGCTGCAGCCGCGAATCCCTGGAGCATATCCAGGACGCCATCCGCAGGCTGAACCTCAATCGGGTGGTGATCGGAGCCTGCTCGCCCCGGACCCATGAAGGACTCTTTCAGGAAACCGTGCGCAAGGCGGGCTTGAATAAGTACCTGGTGGAAATCGCCAACCTGAGGGACCAGGATACCTGGGTCCATCGGGACCTCCCGGTTAATGCCGCCGAAAAGGCCAACGAACTCATGCGCATGGCGGTGTCGGCGGTGCGCCTCGCCCGCCCGCTGGCCGACCAGACTCTGCCGATGAATAAGGACGTCCTGGTCGTGGGCGGCGGCATTGCGGGGATGACGGCAGCGCTGAGACTGGCGGACCTGGGCTACAAAGTCCACCTGGTGGAACGCTCCAAAGAACTCGGCGGGGTGGCGAAGAAGGTTCGCCGGACGCTCGAGGGAGAAGACGTGCAGGCCCATGTCGCCGATCTCGTCAAGAGAACGGAAGGGCACGATCGTATTCAGGTTTGGAAGCAATCGATGGTGGTGGACCACTCGGGTATGGCCGGGATGTTTAAGACCGGCATCCAGGTGGGGCCGCAGATGTTCTACCGGGAAGTCCGGCACGGCATCACGATCCTGGCCACCGGGGCGCTCCCCAACCGTCCCAAGGAGTACCTCCTGGGACGGCATAAGGCGGTGACGACGCAACTCGATCTCGGGGTCCTGCTGGCCGACAACCCGGAAGCGGCGAAGACCTGGCAGAACGTCGCCATGATTCAATGCGTCGGGTCACGCGTTCCCGAAAATCCCAACTGTTCCCGCGTGTGCTGCCAGGCGGCCGTCAAAAACGCCCTGCATATCCGTGAACTGAATCCCGAAGCCAAGATTTTCGTGCTCTATCGCGATATGCGCACGCCGGGCTTTGAGGAAGACTATTACCGGAAGGCACGCGAGCAAGGGGTCATTTTTTCCGCTTATGAACTAGAAAATAAGCCGGTGGTCGCGGCCGATGGCGCCGGGGCGAGCGTTAGCTTTACCGACCCGATTTTGGGGCGGGAAGTAAAAATCACCGGCAGACTGTCTGGCGCTCAGCACCGGCTTGGTGGCCGATGAGGAGTCATCGGAAGACCTGGGTATGATCTTTCGTCTGCCCAGGACCCCGGATGGCTATTTTCTTGAGGACCACGTCAAGCTCAGGCCCATCGATCTGCCGATCCCGGGGTTTTTTGTGGCCGGCACGGCGCATGCGCCCAAGACTATCCGGGAGACCATCGCCCAGGCTCAGGCCGCGGCGGGACGGGCCCAGACCTTCCTGGCCCGGGACAGCATCAACCTGGGTGCGGCCGTGGCTCAGGTGAACGGGGAGCTATGCGCCGCCTGCCTCATCTGCGTGCGGGCCTGCCCCTTCGGGGTGCCGTTCATCAATGAGGAAGGGCACTCGGAGATCGATCCGGCCAAGTGCCACGGCTGCGGCGTCTGCGCTTCGGAATGTCCCGCCAAGGCGATTCAGCTCATGCAGTATGAGGATGATCATATCATGGCGAAATTAGACGGACTTTTGGAAGGGATAATGTGATGGAAAATTTCGAACCGGTAATTGTGGCTTTCTGTTGCCATTACTGTGCTTACACCGCGGCGGACATGGCCGGCAGCATGAGGCTGCGCTATCCGCCCAACGTGAAAATCATCCGGGTGCCCTGCTCGGGGAAGGTGGATGCGATTCACATCATGAAGGCCCTGGAGAAGGGAGCTGACGGGGTGTACGTGGCCGGCTGTCTGGAGGGGGATTGCCATTTCAAGAATGGCAACGTCAGGGCAGCCCATCGGGTGGATTACCTCAAGAAGCTCCTCGATGAGATCGGCATCGGCGGCGAGCGGGTGGAGATGTTCGCCATGTCCGCGGGCATGGGGGAGCGTTTTGCGCAAACCGCCACGGATTTCACCGAGAAGATTCGGAAACTTGGACCCAATCCCGCCAAGGTGGCGCGGCATAAAGATCAGCGGGCTGCAGGTTGACTCGCCAGGAACAGGAGACTGAGTAAAGATGATTACTGCTGAACGAAAACCTATGGAAGAGCTTATCCAATGCGTTAAGCCGTATCGCAGCATTCTGCTGGCCGGCTGTAATGAGTGCGTCACGGTGTGCGCCGCAGGCGGCCGCAAGGAGGTCGGGGTCCTGGCCTCGGCGCTCAAGATGCATTTTATGAAAGCAGGCAAGCCCTTGGAAATCCAGGAGATCACCCTCGAAAGGCAGTGCGATCCCGAATATGTTGAGGAGCTGGTCTCGAACATCGACCAGGTGGACGCGGTGCTCTCCATGGCCTGCGGCTGCGGCGTCCAGGAAATTGCCCGGCGCTTCCACAATAAGCCGGTCTTTCCGGCGGTGAACACCAAGTTCATGGGGGCCTCCGAGCGTCAGGGGGTCTGGTCGGAGCGCTGCCAGGGCTGCGGCGACTGCGTCCTGGGGTTCACCGGCGGCGTCTGCCCCGTGGCCCGGTGCTCGAAGCAGCTGTTTAACGGTCCGTGCGGCGGCTCCACCAACGGCAAGTGCGAGGTGGACCCGAATATCGACTGCGCCTGGCAGCTCATTTGGGACCGCCTCAAAGCCCTGGGGATGACGGAAAGGTACGAAGAGAACCTGCCGGCCAAAGACTGGCGTCCGGGCGGGGGCGGGGGACCGCGGAAAATCATCAGAGAGGATATGGCGCTATGAAAACGGCAAGCACTCTGGAAAAAATATTGGCATCAGGAGACCTGGCGGTTACCTCCGAGTGCGGGCCGCCCCGGGGCGCCTTGCCGGAGAAGGTCCGGGAAAAGGCCGAAATGCTCCGGGGTTATGTGGACGGGGTCAATGTCACCGACAACCAGACGGCCATGGTGAGAATGTCCAGCCTGGCCGCCTGTATCCTCCTCAAGCAGATGGGGCTCAATCCCATCCTGCAGATGGTTACCCGGGACCGCAACCGCTTGGCGATGCAGAGCGACATCATGGGGGCCTATGCCCATGGCATCGACACCATGCTCTGCCTGTCCGGCGACCATCCCCACTTTGGCGACCACCCCATGGCCGCCTCGGTGCACGACATCGACTCGATCCAGATGATCCAGATGGTGAAGGACATGCGGGATGAAGGGCTGTTCCAGGGTGGGGAGAAAATCGACGGCCCTCCCAAGATGTTTATCGGCGCGGCGGCCAATCCTTTCGCCGACCCCTTTGAACTGCGGGTTTCCCGCCTGGCAAAGAAGGTGAAGGCCGGGGTCGATTTCATCCAGACCCAGTGCATCTACAACCTCGATAAATTTGAAAAGTGGATGGAGGGGGTGCGGGACCGGGGCCTGCATGAGCAAGTTTACATCCTGGCCGGCATCACGCCCATGAAGTCGGTGGGCATGGCGCGCTACATGAAAAACCGGGTGCCGGGGATGGATGTGCCGGATGAGGTGGTGAAGCGCATGGGCGGGGTGCCCAAGGACAAGCAGGCTGACGAGGGCATCAAAATCTGTCATAGAGACCATCGAGCGTCTGAAAAACGTGGAGGGTGTCCGGGGATTTCACCTCATGGCGATCGAGTGGGAGCAGAAGGTCGGCGAGATCGTGGAAAGGGCAGGACTTCTGCCGAGACCTAACAGTGTAGATTCGGGTGTCCAAAACGTGCGAGGAGGCAAATCATGAGTGGCAAAGAACTTATTTTGGTGGTGGACGACGATCCCGATCTGGTGGATATGGTGGCCACGAAGCTTGAGGCCAATAATTACAGAATCGCCAAGGCTTACGATGGCGTCCAGGCCTGGGAGAAGATCAGGCAGGAGAAGCCCGCCATGGTGATCATGGACGTCATGATGCCCAACAAGGACGGCTATGTGACCTGCGAAGAGATCAAGAAGGACCCTAATTTTAAGGATATTCCGGTCGTGCTGCTCACCGCAGTGGTGGATAATCTGCCGACGACCAGCTACACCCACCACTAGGCAGGACGACTCCGGCGGATGATTTCATCCCCAAGCCCATAGACCTGGA
This sequence comes from uncultured delta proteobacterium, assembly GCA_963808395.1. Taxonomy (GTDB): domain Bacteria; phylum Desulfobacterota; class Desulfobaccia; order Desulfobaccales; family 0-14-0-80-60-11; genus JAPLJC01. The sequence goes on from CAWEFJ010000012.1 coordinate 28,677, forward strand.
TAAGCTCATGGATATCGTCCAGGAAAATCTCGAACGCTGAGGAGACGCTGAGACGCGGGGCGTGTCAGAGGATGGAGAGGATTTTCTCCCCGTCTCCACGCCCCGGGTCCTGCATTTTCAAGGTCTTGTCTGCGGAGGCGGCCGGGGATGATCGGGTTCCCGATGGCCAGAGGAGCCAAAGAAATCACGGAAGAGTTCGATTGGAGATCGAAGGTATTCGATTCGCTTTCTCTGCCTGCCCTGATTTTGGAGCCGAACCGGATTGTTCTCGATGCTAATCCAAAGCCTTCTTGAAGCAGTTTGGCATTACGAAAGATGAGATCATCGGTCAAACCTGCCATGAATTCTTTTACCAGTCTGAAGACCCCTGTCCCTATGAAACCTGTCCGCTCCCCAAGGTGCTGGCTGAAAAAACCGGCCAGACGATTCTCAGACGCGTCAAGATCTCCGGTAGGAAAGAAAAGTGGGAGGACCGAATCTTCTCGCCCATTCTGGATAATGCCGGTGAGGTCAGATACATCATCGAGAAAATCCGCGATGTCACGCATGTCAAGAGGCTGGAAAGAGAGCTTTCCGGGATCAAGGTGTTCATGGAAAAGTTTGTCCAGAGCTCGATGAGCGCCATCTTTGCCGCAGACCGGCGTGGAAAGATCCTGGTCATGAACCCGGCCGCAGAAGAGCTTACCGGCTATACCTTCCAGGAGGCCCGAAACAAAATTACTGTCCTAGACCTTTATCCGCCGGGACAGGCGCAAGAAGTCATGAGAAAACTCAGGAGTGAGGCCTTCGGCGGCAAAGGGAAGCTGCCCTGCAGCCAAACCATACTGATAAACGCGCAGGGGGAAGAGATTCCGGTGGAGCTGACCGCGGCGATCATCTATGAGGGTGGCAAAGAAGTGGCCACCATGGGTATCTTTAACGACCTCAGGGAGAAACTTGCCCAAGAGGAGAAGATTAAAAAGGTGCTGCTGAGAGCCGCCCGGGCGGAGAAAATGGCCTCCCTCGGTCAACTCGCGGCCGGCGTGGCCCATGAGATCAACAATCCCCTGACCGGCATCCTCCTGTATGGCGGCCTGCTTCTGGAAGACTTGACTAAGGACGATCCTAAATACCAGGAAATGCAGTCTATCATCGAGGACGCCAATCAATGCCGGAAAATTGTCAAGAGCCTTCTGGCTTATAGCAGGCAGACGAGCGCCAACAAAGAGACGATGGACTTCAATGACCTGGTCGAACAGAGCCTGGGCCTCATTCGGGATCAGAGCCTGTTCATCAATATAGAGGTCATAAAAAAGCTATCAGACGAAAAAATGCCGATTAAAGTGGACCGGAGTCAGTTTAACCAGGTGATTATCAACCTGGTCATCAATGCGGTTGATGCCATGGACAGAAAAGGCACCCTGACCCTCCGGACTTACTGCGATAAGGGGAAGAAAAAGGGGTCGGCAAAAAAGGTGCAGCAGGCTTCGCCTATATAGAAATCTCCGATACCGGTTGTGGCATACCCGAGGAAAATCTTCCCAGGATATTTGACCCATTTTTTACGACCAAGGACCTGGGGAAAGGGACCGGTTTAGGCTTGAGCACCGTCTATGGCATAGTCCAGGAGAATGGCGGCAATATCTGGGTGAAAGAAACCAGCCAGGCAGGAACAACCTTCATCGTGGAACTTCCCCTTTGTCAGGATGAGGACGGACATGAGCTTTAGCAATGGATCTACATAGCAACCAGGGGAAGGGCCTAAAACCGTGGTTGAAAAGATGGCCGCAATCAATCGCTCCACCCCCACCATTCTGGTGATCGACGATGAGGAGCGCGTGCGTGAAGGCTGCCGGAAGGTCCTGGCCCGGGATGGGTATGAGGTGACGATCGCCGCATCCGGGGAAGTTGGGCTGGAAATGATCGAGCGCCAGCACTATGACATCATACTCCTGGACTTGATGATGCCCAGTCTTTCAGGGTTCGATGTGCTGGCCCACGTCAAGACGCTGCACCCCGACACGGTAATCATCGTGATCAGCGGGTACGCTACGGTGGAGAACTCCATCGAGGCCATGAAAAGAGGGGCTTTCGATTTCATCCCCAAGCCCTTCTCACCCGAGCAACTGCGAGTCCTTACCAAGAAGGCCATCGAATACACCCGGGCCATGCAGGACATTGCCGATGAGAAATCACGGATGCGGGTGCTCATTAATCGTCTCACGGACGGCGTCATGGCCACGGATAGCCAAAAGCGCGTGGTGCTTGCCAATCCGGCATTCTTGAGAATGGCGGGAGGTCGGGAAGTCCATGCCGTGGGGCGCCCAGTCGGGTGAAGTCATCCGCTACGAACAGCTTGACCAGCTGATTGACCGGGCCCTGGCCATATCTGGAGACGAGCTCGTGGAACTGACGGAAGAGATCTGCTGTGAGGCCGAAGCAGGCCAAATGGGTCAGATCCTGAATGCCCGATGCATTCCCTATATCGACCGGGCCGGCCGGAACGTGGGAACCATCACCGTACTGCACGACATCACCACTTTGAAGCACATGGACCAGATCAAGTCGGAATTCGTCTCCATGGTTTCCCACGAGATTCGGAGTCCGTTGAATTCGGTCCTGGCCCAGTTGCAAGATAATCCTGGACGGCCTGGCCGGAGAGGTCAGCCCAAGGCAACAGGAGATCCTGGAGCGGGCTTCCAAAAAGGTCAAGAGCCTGGTAAATCTTTCTTCCGAGCTCCTGGATCTGGCCCGCATAGAATCCGGCCTGATCAGCCAGGAGAAGGAGCAGCTCAACCTGTCCGACATCCTGGCTGATCAGGTGGCCTTTCACGCCGCCAAAGCTCAGGCCAAAGGGATTTCGCTGGAGTTGGAGCCGCTGCCCGAGCTGGCTCCCGTGTTTGTTGACCGGCGCAATATGGAGGAGGTTTTCTCCAATCTCATCAGCAACGCCATCAACTATACGCCCGAAGGTGGGAAGGTGGCCGTTGCCGCCGCGATGGAGGGCGGCTACCTCAGGGCGAGCGTGTCCGATAATGGCATCGGCATGGCCCCCGAAGACCTGAGCCATATTTTTAATCGTTTTTACCGGATAAAAAATGATAAGACGAGATTTATCATCGGTACCGGTCTGGGACTCGCCATCGTCAAAAGCATCGTGGAAGCCCACAACGGTTTTATCCGAGTGGAGAGTGAGCCTGACCGCGGGAGTACGTTCCACGTCTATATTCCCTGCCCCGAATCATGACCACCGGCTGCCGGTGGATCGTGTGCAGAATTCTAAAAATCGTTTTTTGGTTGAATAGGAAGGAGATCATTATGCAAGCTGCCGTAATACCTCAAAAACTTCCGGAGCCGATCCAGGAGGCCCTGGCAAAATTCAACCTGAACATGTGCATGACCTGCGGGACCTGCACCAGCGGCTGCCCGGTCACCGGAACGCCCGGGATGGAAGGCTGGGACATCAGAAAGGTCCTGCGGATGCTGCACTTCGGCATGGTTGATGAGGTGGTCGAATCGAAGTTCCCCTGGGTTTGCACCGGCTGCGGCCGCTGCGCCCACGCCTGCCCCATGGATCTCGATATTCCCTATATCATGCTGCACATGAAGTCCCTGCGCCCCAGGGACAAAGTGCCGGGCATTCTCCACAAGGGCGCCGAAAACTGCTTCAAAACCGGCAACAACATGGCTATCCCCCAGGATGATTACCTGTTTCTCATGTCCGACATGGGGAAAGAAATGGCCGAGGAGGACTGCCCCGGGTTCTATGTCCCCATCGATAAAGAGGGGGCCGACACCCTCTTTTTCCCGAATTCCAAGGAAGTCTTTGCCGACAATGATGACATGAAATGGTGGTGGAAAATTTTCTACGCCGCCCGGGAAAACTGGACCATTCCCTCGGAAAACTGGGAGTCGGTGGACTGGGGTCTGTTTACCGGGAACTATGAGTACATCAAGGTCTTTGCCCAGCGCAAGATCGACTTCATGAAGGAGCACCACGTCAAACAGATGATCATGCCGGATTGCGGCGGTGGCTCTTACGGCTGCCGCGTGGGGATGAAGTTATGTGTCAAGGAGAGCCCGGAAAACGAGATCAATTATGTGTATCTCTACGAATATCTCGTTAAACTCATCCAATCGGGCCGGATCAAGCTGGACAAGAGCGTCAACGCCGGAAAAATCTTCACCTGGCATGACTCCTGTAAACACGGCCGGGAGCTCGAGCGCCATTTCGGCAAGGGCTTCTATGAAGAGCCCCGGTGGATTATTCAACAGTGCGTGGACAACTTTGTCGATATGGAGCCGAACCGGGCCAACGGCCACTGCTGTGGCGCCGGCGGCGGCATGTGGCCCGGCCCCTATGAAGAAGAATCTGCCTGGCATGGACAGGCCAAGTATGAATCCATCAAAAGCAGCGGCGCCAATGTCCTGGTGGTCGCCTGCTCCAACTGCCACGACCAGCTCATGAAACGCGTCCCCAAATTCAATCCCGAGTATAAATATGAGGTGAAGTACCTTTGGGAACTGGTGGCGGATAGTCTTATCATGGAGCCTGGACCGAGGAGGAAATCGCCCGGGGTGAGGCCGAAGGCGCGGCTCAGTGGGAGCGGTTCGGCGTTGAGATGGATGAGGAATAGGCGAGAGGATTGGTGAAAATCGGCCTTGCGCCGGTAAGCGTAAAGGCATGGGGCGGTTTTTGACGTCGAGTCAACCGGTCGGGGCAAAAAGGTTCTTTCGCCCCAAATTGCCATATTAATTCTCGACAATTTCATTATACCCAACCACGCGGGGCGAATGATCGGGAGCTTTTATAGGCATGGCTTCCGCGTGGTTGGGTGCCGCTCAACCGAAAAGTTTGAGATCTCGCCATCCCCATCTCCCAATCTCCACTCGCCAGATATCCCGCCACTATCCGCACCTTCCAGAATCTTGCGATATCAAATGAATAGCGAAAGCACCAGTGCCTTATGAAAAAAGCCCCGGCCTAAGCGAGCACCGGGGCTAAAATCGTTTACTAAAAGTTTACCATTTACCCCTTGATAATGGTATTTTTAGGCCAGTTTCATTATAATGGCTATACACCTATTTTAATAGTAAAATCCGCATAGTGTGACCCCGAGCCCGGGACTCCTATCCCCCCTGCCGACAATGATCCGTTCGTAAATTTTTTCAAAAATTCATCGAGGGGATACAGCAGCAGATCCCCCCCTGGTATAGGGCCGGCCCCAAAAAATTTTAGATTAAAATCTGGCTGGTCACATGGGACCAATCCCCCCGGTGTGACCTATTAGATAGGCTCCAAAAAAGAATGGTACGGATTATGTGGCGTGTTAACGCCTCGACCGAGGGGTTACTGGGGCAAGGTTGGGTCAAGGGTCAATATATGATGAGCATAGCAGCACGCAAAAAGGCGGATGGCGAAGTGCGGAGATATAGCAGTTATCATCTCTCTGACCAGATTAGCCTATCGGATACTTGATCAAAGTGGGAGCCAAAGTTCCTTAGCATGTCCGGTTGATATATTCATGGGGGCTCGGTCTTTCCTTATGCCCCCCACTACCAGGCGGTGCCTGTCTGGGGAGTTTAAGTTGCAACACAATGAAGTGTCTGATCATAGGTGGTCCGGAAGTCTTCAGTCTGAAATGAAATTAATCTTATGAAAAATTTTAGCTATCATCTTTTTTATGAAGGATGATAAAATAGAAAAAATGCCCTTAATATTTATCCTCACGGAAAAGGTTCCCAGTCACCAGTTAAGAAAAGCGCAACTAAGGCTGCCGTCAATTACCGGACGATATAATATTTATGTGGCGTCACTCCCAATCTGGCTCTTCACTGGCGAGTAGATATACATAAAAAACCCTATTTTTACAGTAAAAATAATCATATAATCTGCCCATCCAGGCGAAATTGGGGAAAATGAAGTATCTACTAATAGATAATGTTAGACGTACGTAAAAAGGATGACAATGATGAAAAGGAACTTTGGCCAAATTTGCCTCATTTTAGCTGGGATCGTCTTCGGGATTCTGGTGGCCGAAGGGTTAGTTCGCTGGTTTTTCCCTTACTCTCGCGATCATGTCATTCCAGCAGGTTTTTTTGAAATAGATGCCGACCTAGGTTGGAAACTCAAGGCAGGAAAGAGCGTAACTCACCATTCGCGCAATTTCGATGTAGTATACACCACAAATATTCTGGGGTATCGAGACGCACCCCGGAAACTACCGAAAAAGGCAATGGTCTACCGGATACTGCTCTATGGAGATTCTCAGATTTTTGGATGGGGTATTCCTGAAAACCAACGTTTTTCCAACGTTATTGAAGCCCGACAATCGTCTTTAGAGATTCTAAATCTCGCTGTTCCAGGCTACGGACTTGACCAACAGATACTTTCCTATGAGAAAAATGGCCATTTCTTGGATGCAGATGAAGTCGTTCTCTTCATCTCTAAAGCTACGCTGGATAGGATTCGCGATGATTACATATACCGTAAATATAAACCCAAATTTGTTGCAGATCAGAAAGGAAATCTGAAAGTGGTGCCGCCTCCGAAATTGGCGAATCTATGGACAAGTACACTCTATGACATACTGAGCCCCTTCTATTTACCTTACTTTCTAATCGCCACCTTACGATATTAATGGACATGATTAAACGACCAAGCAGATCCCATGACGAACCACAAACTGACAAAGATGATGTTGCTATAGGAGATTTTGAGAAACAATTAATTGAAAGAGTTAGGAATAAGGCAGTTGAACGTAAGCATCGCCTGACAATTTTAACGTATCTTGGTGAAAGGGCAAGGAATGATCTGGAGTTATTTTGTAAACAAAAGTCAATCGGTTATATGTCTATCGTATTTGCTGGCAAATTTGACGATCTCACTATTTCAAAAGAGGATCCCCATTGGAATGTTCAAGCGAATAAACTAATTGCCGATCAGATTAGTTCGCATTTTGAGTTACGGATTAATAAATAAGTGTTTAAGAGCCGCTATTACCTTACATCGCTATCCGGTCCGCAAATGAAACGGCAGCTAACTTGCCACAATAGACCCGTATCAGTCAGGCGGAAAAATTGCGGATATGAAGTGGATATGGGAAGTTTTTGATTTTCTGATAAGTCCAGAATCATAGCAGATATCAGCGGTCGCAAGGGCAAGGGTGGAGTCTATAATACTCTTTCCGGTGGCCTGTCCAATCCATCTGACGAAGGGCCGGAATACCGGGAAATATTGGGCAGATTACTTGATTCCTCCGCCAGGAGATTTAAGTTTGAGTTAGCTGAGGAAACCAAGGTTTAGCCAAAAGGAGACTAATCAATGATGAAACGCATGACGCTGGCAATTATTATGACGCTTCTCTTGATCACCACGGGCTATGGTATAGCTAAGGCCGAGACGGCCCAGGAACAGTTTCACAAGAAAACCGCCACCCGGATCGAAGAGATGCAAAAAAAAATTGACGAACTCAAGGCTAAATCCAGCGAGAAATTCCATGAGGAAATGGCCGAATTGCAGAAAAAAGAGGATGCGGCCAAGCAGGAATTGAAGGAGATGGAGGCGGCCACGGGTGCGGCCTGGGACAAAGCCAAGACCAAAATCTCGGGGACGGTGGATGACTTGGAAAAGTCATATGAAAAAGTGAAAGCGCATTTCAAATAATGCCAGGAATAATGCAGATCAAGGGGTTAGCCAAAGCGGCTAACCCCATTTTCCTTCTGGCGCAAGACGCGCCCTACGCCAAAGGGTTCCCTTTGCTGTTCTCCTCACTGAATCTGGACTTCCACGGCCGCGCCCAGACCATCCGGACCAACGACCAGGAGGCGATGGTGGCCCCGGCCAAGCTCCAGGGTAGTTTCCTAGGGCGGCCCGAGGGTGGCCGCTTCCATGTCATCCACAAAACAGGTAAGCGACTTCAGGGGCTCGCGGGAAACGGCCTTTAAGGGGATGGCCAGACCTGCCGCCCGGGAATCCCGGTTATTGAGGGCCGAAGGGCAGGCCGTAGTATAGGGTGCGGTTGATGAAGACAATGGAGATCAGGCCCTCATGGCCCATGTCCTTTAAATACTCATGGGCCTGGTCCTCGTCCACCCCCAGGGCCTGGGTGATGTCGTGAAGCTGCAACAATTTGCCTTTAACCCGCAGCAGGTTTTTGACCCGGGCCCGGAAAAACTCCTCGGTGACGATTTCCGTCAAAGTGCGGTCATAAGCCGCAGGGTTGGGCATGTGGCTGGGATAGGCGGTTTCCCAGGGGCGCCGCAGGCTGACCCCCAGGACCCAGCGCACCCGGGAGACCGTGGAGGGCGTCATAAAGGGCCTGGAGCCGGCTCTGGGTCTCGGCGTCCCGATGAATGGGGCCCAGGGTCGCCATGGTTTTCATGAAGCTCTCCACCGTGGCCACGAACTGGTCCGGCCTGGTAATGTCGCTGTGGGCCAGGGCGATGCGCTCCCTTTCCAGGCCGCAGAGGGACAGCAGCTTTTTCAGGACCCACACCCGGCTCCAGGTATGGTCGATGCCATAGCTGTGGTGGCATTCTTCCGGGTTGCAGCCGATGAGCAGCAGCCCGTTGGCTCCTTCCAGGAAGGCCCGGCCCATGACCACCGGGTCGATCTGTCCCAGGCAGCGCACCGGCAGGAGGTAAAACCGCCGGTTGTAGCTCAAGCCCCGCAGCCCGGCCTGGTCGGCCGCGGCGGCGCCGCTCCACTGGCAGCCGAACCCCATCACCTCATCAGCCGCCAGGCTTCGGGCCAGGGCGGTCACCCGGGCCTCGTGCTGGGCCAGTGGTGCAATTGGCCAGGGTGAGGGCCATTTCCGGGCAGGAGGCGGCGCAGGTGCCTTCCCCGGTGCAGAGCATGGGGTCCACCATCCGGGGGACATCGTGGCCCAGGCCTTCCACCGGGCCGCTCACCGGCTGGATGGCCAGGCAGTCGCAGACTTCCCGGCAGAGGGTGCACACCGTGCACTTGCTCTGGTCCACGGTGGAAATGACCTGGGGGCGCATAGAGTTCCCCGGCCTGGGCCTTCTTGACCAGGGCCGCGGTTTTCTTGGCCACCCGGCGCCCCTGGCTCAAAGCGCCCCGCAGGTCGCAGGGCTGGCAGGCGGACCCGACGATGAGTTTCTCCCCCAGGACCACCTGGTCCGGGCGGACCATCTGGGGAGACCTGTCCAGGAAGGCTTCTTCCTTGACTTCCAGGCCCAGAATTTTGGCGGTCCTCAGGGCCTCGGCCCCGGGATTGCGCCGGGGGGAGAGCACCAGGAGATCCCAGGCCAGGTCTTGTTCGGTCCGGTCAGTGGCCCGGTTGTAAGAGATATAGTCATTTTTGACCGTGGGGTGGACATGGTTGTCGTAAGGGATCAGGGCGATGCCCAGTTCCCGGGCCCGGGCCCGATCAAAGGTGCCCAAGGGGATGGGCATGGTGCTGTCATAGAGGATCGACACCTGGGTCTCGGGGAAATTTTCCCGCAGATGGGTGGCCATATTCCAGGCGCTTTTCATGGAAAGCGTGCGCGGCAAAAGGCTGGCCGGCCTCCAGATCGTTGATCCAGAAAACCACCCGGCCCTCAGGGGCTGCCCGTCCCGGATGAATTCGTTCATCTCGACCTGGCAAATAACCTGCGCTCCCCATCATGGCCGAGCTCCGGAAGTTGATGCGCCATGCTCCCAATCCAGGGCGGCGATGATGGCCCCGGCTTTGAAGTCCAAGCGGTCCTCGCCCTCCGGAGAGGCGAAGGTCACGGTGTAGTCGCCGAACCTGCCGGAGACCTGTTGCAGAGCTCCCCACCCGGGTCTGGTTGACCAGGGGGCTGGCCTCCACTTCCTGGATGATGCGCTCCAGGCGGTCATAGGAGTGGTAATCGCCCAGGTAGAGCTGCGCGGGCGCGGCGGCATTTCCTCCGCCGGGTCGTAGCTGAGGGCAGGAGGGTTTCCACCCCCTGTCCGGCCAGTTCCTGGGCCGCGCCGTAGGCCGGCGACGCCCCCGCCCAGCACCATGACCGGCCCCTGATAGTCGATGCGGATCCGGGGAGCCGGCTTCAGGGTCTCGAGCCAGGCCTGGGAGGCCCGGATGAGCTTGGCCCCCTTTGGGCCAGTTCGGCGGGGCGCGGCCTATGGACCTGGGCCACATGGTCCCGGAGGTTGACCATGTCGATCTGGGTCTTCCGCCAGCCCCAGGGCCTCCAGGGCCTGCTCGAATTTTTTGTGCAGGATGCGGCTTTCGCAGCCGGCCACGATGAGCCGGTTGAGCCCTTTGCGGCCACCACCTCCTTGATCCGGTCCAACCCGGGGCGGAGACAGGAAAACGGCAGGGTTTCCACGTGCTCCGACGCCGGGCGGCTCCTGCCAGCAGTTGGGCCAGAACGGCCGGATCCACCTGGGGGACAATGCGGTCCCCGCACTCACAGAGGAAGATCCCCAGCCGGGGCTCCGGCGGGCTTGGTTTGACGGCTTGCGGTTGGTTCATGTTGTCACCTCCCTCAGTGGGCAAAGCCGTGGCCGGTGCGCCGGGACAGGTCGCCCCGGACGGTGTCCAGCCGCTTCTGCAGGGCCCCGGTGGGACACACCGAGACACAGCAGCCACACCCGATGCAGGCGTTGTTGGGAACGCGGTAGGGGGTCTCCAACACCTTCTTCACCCCCCGGGAACCGAAGGTCAGGGCCCCTACCCCCACCACCTCGTTGCACACCGCCACGCAGCGGCCGCACCGGAGGCATTCCTCCTCGGGGTTGGTGATGGCGAAGCGGGTGGAGGTGACGCCATACTCCGCGGCCAGCTTTTTGATCTCCCGGGAGGCCGGGCACTCGGCCAGCAGCATCTCCAGGACCCAGCGCCGCACATTCTGCACCCGCTCCGAGTCGGTGAACACTTCCAGTTCGTCGCACCGGCGGGTTGAGACAGGAGGGCATGACTCTGCCCCCGCTTGCCGTACCGGAGTCTCCACCACGCACAAGCGGCAGCTGCCCCAGGGCGTGACGGCCGGGTGGAAGCACAGGGTGGGGATATGGATGTGGTTAATGCCGGGCCGTCTCCAGGATGGTCCAGCCGGGTTTGGCCTGGACCGGTTGGCCGTCGATGGTGAAGTTGATCACCTCCGGCTTTTGCGGATTTTCTAGGCGCTCATAGGCTCACCTCCTAAGCCACGACCACGGCATCGACGGGGCAGACGTCCATGCAGGCCCCACAGCGGATACAGGCCTCCGGGTCAATGGTATGGGGTTTCTTTTTTGCCCCGGCTGATGCACGCCTGGGGACAGATCTGTGGCGCACAGGGTGCAGCCGTTGCAGATCTCGGGGTCGATGCGGTAGGTGATGAGGTCCCGGCAGACCCCCGCCGGGCAATTGTGGTCCACGATGTGGGCCAGGTACTCGTCCCGGAAGTAGCGGATGCTGGTCAGCACCGGGTTGGGGGCGGTGCGGCCCAGGCCGCACAGCGACCCGTCCACCAGGGCCTGCCCCAGGCTCTCCAGGGCATCAATGTCTGCCGGGGCGCCCTGGCCCCTGGGAGAAGTTGTTCAAAAACTCCTGCATGCCCTTGAGGCCCAGCCGGCAGGGCAGGCACTTGCCGCAGGATTCTTCCTCCAGAAACGCAGGAAATAGCGGGCCACGTCCACCACGCAATCCTGGTCATCCATGACGATCATGCCGCCGGCCGCCCATGATGGAGCCGGCCTGGGCCAGGGAATCGAAGTCCACCGGAAGGTTTTTCAGCTCCGCGGGATAAAGCCCCGGGGCTGGAGGCCAACCTTGTCCAGTTTGAGATCTTCGGGCGGCAGTTCTTTGAGTTCATAGGGAATGATGCCGCCTGAAGGTCCGCCGGTCTGGACGGCCTTGAACCGCTCCTGGCCGGGCACTCCGCCCCCGATTTCTTCCACGATGGCTGCCCAGGGTGATGCCCATGGGCACTTCCACCAGGCCGGAGTTTTTCACCTTGCCCACCAGGGAGAAGATCTTGGTGCCGGTGCTGTGGGGCACCCCCACCTTGGCGTACCACTGGGCCCCCTGGTCGATGATGTGGGGGACGTTGGCCCAGGTCTCCACGTTGTTGATGACGGTGGGGCGGTCCCACAACCCTTCTTCCGCCGGGTAGGGCGGCCGGGTGACGGGTTCGCCCACCCGGCCCTCGATGGAGGCCAGCAGGGCCGTCTCTTCGCCGCAGACAAAGGCGCCGGCGCCGCGGTTGATCTGGACGTCGAAATTGAAACCCGTACCCAGGATGTTCTTGCCCAGCAGTCCCAGGGAGCGGGCCTGCTCGATGGCGATGTTGAGAGGTGCCGCACCGCAAAGGGATATTCGTGCCCTGACATAGAGGAAGCCCTGTTCGGCGCCCATGGCCCGGGCCCCGATGGCCATGCCTTCCAGACCGCGTGGGGGTCGCCTTCCATGATGGCCCGGTCCATGAAGGCGCCCGGGTCGCCTTCGTCGCCGTTGGCGACGATGTAGACCGGCCCCGGGTTTTCCCGGGCATTTTCCACCGCCTTGCGCCACTTAAACCCGGTGGGGAAGCCGCCGCCGCCCCGGCCCCGCAGGCCGGAGACCGTCACGGTCTCGATGATCTCGTCAGGGGACATCTGGGTCAGGGCCTTGGCCAGGGACGATAGGCCCCGGCCTTGAGGGCGTCTTCGATATCCAGGGGATCGATGAGCCCCACATTTTTGAGGATGATCTTTTGCTGCAATTTATAGAACGGCATTTCCGCGGCGGACCGGTACCGGGTGCCGTTGTCGCTGTAGAGCAGGCGTCTCCACCACCTTGCCTTGCCTCAGGTCTGGTCCACGATTTCGGCAACGTCATCGGGTTTCACCTGGACATAGAACAGATGGCGGGGCTCAGGTAACCAGGGTGCCCTGACTGCAGAATCCGTGGCAGCCGGTCTCTTTGATCAGGGGCTTGACGTCGGCCGTGAGCTTTTGTGCTCCTTGATGGCGGCCTTAAAGGCCTGGGAAACTTTATCGGCCCCCTGGGCCAGGCAGCCGGGCCCCAGGCAGACCCTGACCACCGGCCGGTCCGGGTCTTGCGCCTGAGCAGGCTTGGGCCGCAGGCTCTCCAGTTCGGCAACATTCTTGATCCTTAGCCATGGCTTCCTCCTCGATCCGGCCATTGTCAGATTTTTCCAGGCGCTTTTTCAGGGTGCGGATGGTGGCCCGGCCCAGATAATCTTCGTCGACCATGACCACCGGGGCCAGGGCGCAGGAGCCGAGACAGTTCACGGTATCCAGGGTAAAGCGCAGGTCCTCGGTGGTTTGGCCCCGGGCCACGCCCAGATCCCGTTCGCAGGCCTCCACCAGGCGTTGGCCGCCCTTGAGATGGCAGGTGGTGCCCAGGCAGACCTTGATTTCGTGTTCGCCCCGGGGCTCCAGGCTGAAGGATTTGTAGAACGTGGCCACGGACCAGGCCTGGGTGACGGGCACCCCCACGTGGTCACAGATCAGGGTGAGGTGCTCGGGGGAAATGTAGCTGTACTCGGCCTGGACGTCCTGGAGGAGGTTGATGAGATGCTGCGGGTGACGGGGATAGCAGTTCCAGGATGCTTTCGATGGCTTTTCGGGGCTTTTTTCATCCCTGACCTCCAAGGGTTTTAGAATTATTAACTATGGTTTATATAAAGGCAATATCTGTGCCACATGGATAACTCATTGAATTATTATATTAAATATGCTTTGCGACCTGTGACATTGTTTCAGGTTGCATCTTGAAAATGAAACGCAATGATGAAACATATTTAACTTATTTATAATTTATTAATATATTTAGATAAATATGAAACGAAACTGCAAGGGCAAGACTGGGACTTAGAGCAGGTCGTAGGCCTTCATCTTGCGCCACAGGGAACTGCGGCTGATGCCCAGCAGGCGGGCGGCGCCCTTCTCTTTGCCCCGGGCCTTTTGCAGGGCTTTCTGGATGACCAGGCGCTCGCCGGCTCCCAGCGGTACTGGTCCAGGGTCGCCTCCGGCCGCGGGCCGGGGCAGGGGGGATTCCAACTCGGGCAGCAGGTCTTTGGTGATCACCGCTGCCTTTGACGAACACGAAGGCATACTCCAGCACCCGCTCCAGTTCCCGGATATTGCCCGGCCAGGAGTAGTGCTGAAAGAGGTGGATCACCTTGGGGTCGACCCCCCGCACTTCTTTGCCGTACTGGCGGTTGAGCCGGGCCAGCAAATGGTTCACCAACAGGGGGATATCTTCTTGGCGCTCTCTTAGCGGGGGGAGATAAAAGGAGACCGTGCGCAGGCGGTAAAGAAGGTCCATGCGAAAGCGGCCCCGCCGCACTTCCTCCATGAGGTTGCGGCTGGTGGCCGCGATAATCCGGGCTTTCATGAGGGATGGGACGGGTGCTGCCCACCCGTTCGAAAACCTGGGTTTCCAGGACCCGGAGCAGCTTGGCCTGCAATTCCAGTTTTAGCTCGCCGATTTCGTCCAGGAACAGGGTGCCGCTTTGGGCCAGCTCAAACCGGCCCACCTTATTCTGAATGGCTCCGGTAAAGGCGCCTTTTACGTGGCCAAACAATTCCGATTCAATCAGGGTCTCCACCAGGGCCGAACAACTGAAGGCCACAAAGGGCCCCTGGGCCCGGGGGCTTTTTTGGTGGATGGCCCGGGCGAAGAGGTCCTTGCCGGTCCCCGATTCTCCTTCCAAGACCACCGTGGCCTCGGACGCGGCCACATCCGGCAACATCTTCAGAAGCTTTTTTATGGCGGGGCTTTGGCCGATGATCTCCACTTCCCCGGGAACCGGGGCCGGCTCTTCCTCCGGAGCAGGGCCGGGCCCAGGGATTGAAAGGTTTCCACCGCGCCGACCATCACGTCCCGCTTGTTCTGACGGGCGCGGTGCTCACCAGGAGGCTAAGCCTCTCGCCGACCTTATTCCAGAATGCGGACGTCCTGGTCAACCGAGGGGCCCCGTCTTCCAGGGTGGCGCGCAGGAAACAGCCCTCCTGGCAGCGGTCCGCTTGAAAGACCTCCCAACAATGGCGGCCCAGGGCTTCTTCCGTTCGGAAAGCCGGTGATCTCTTGGGCCGTGCGGTTGAAAGCCGTGATCCGCCGGCGCTGGTTGACGATGAAGAGACCCCGGTCCAGGTCCTCAAAGACCGCCTCGGGCTCCACCCCCAGGCCGAAAGTGGACCAGACGGACGAGGCTCTGGCCAGGGTATCGTCGTGAAAGGTCAGGATGGCGCCGATGATTTCCCGGGTTTGACTATAAAGGGGGGCTACCGAGCATTTCCGGAACAGGACGGGGTCCGACTCGGGGCGCATCAAAACCGGGATGTTGGCGCGGGTGGTGCCCGTCTGCAAGGCGTCTTGAAATGCCAGTTCTATTTGGGAGAGATATGGTTCCGGGAAAAGCTCCGCCAACTGCAAGGTTTGGCCGGGCTCCAGCCTTTGCTGCAGGAGCCTTTCCGCCTGGAGGGTGGCGGCCAGGACCGTGCCTTGCGGAGAGAGAACCAGGACCCCGTCACCCGCGGGCAGGTCGGTAAAATCGAGAGGTCTCGCGGCCACCTTGACCCTCCACCAGGGTATCCTTTAGGGGGATTCCCGGGGAATTTCACTTTTTCCAAGTGAGCCGGAGGAAATGGCTTATCTTTATGATACGCACAAGTTGACAATATTTCAATCATTTCCTCACCCGGCCTCCCACGATAGCCAGGCATATACCATCCCGCAAAGATGGAAAGGATGATCAATTAATGTTATCATATAAAAGTAGGGTTTGCTGAAATCACGGTGGCATTTTCAGGGACGGCTGCTTAACGCCTGGATGTTGGCGAAAAAGGGGCCAACTCCTTTTTGGAATTCACCATGAGCCCAGTTAGGAAAAAATATAATCTGGCCCTCGGTGGGAGCCGGCCGCCAAGGGATGGCCATCTGGAGGCCCTGGTGCCCCCCCAGGGAAGTGACCAGACCTTGGGGGTGGTGGCGGTGGCGGACCTGAACCCGGAAGCCCGCGGGATCGTTTATGCTTGCCGGCATAATCTGTTTGTCACGGTCGATTTCACCGACCTGTTTCAAATCCCCGAATTAGACATCATTGTCAACGCCACCGGCCGCCCGGAAGTCTCGACCCAGTTGGACGAACAGCACCCCGAGAGGCTGATAATCCTCCATGTCGATCGCCCCCTTTCCTGGGAGGACTTCTGGGACCTGATTTCCATACACCTGTCTAACCCCCCGGAAACACCCATGAAAATAGCCATCGTGGGGGGAGGCAAAGGAGGCCATGAGGTTCTTCAGCTTATGGCCAGTGATCCCCGTTACAAGCAAAGGATCGAAATCCTTGGGGTGGCTGATCCCGATACCGGGGCCCCGGGAATCATCCTGGCAAAAAATATGGGTATTCCGACATTTGCCGACTACCATCCCCTCTTGGCGGCGAACCCGGACCTTATCCTGGAACTCACCGGGGACCCGCAAGTGCGGGAAAGAATCATCCAGCAAAAGGCCCCCGGCACCCAGATTATCGACCACATTAAGGCCCGGCTTTTCTGGAATTTGTTACATAAAGAGAATGACCGGCTGCGCAGCAAGATAGAGGGCGAAATCAGGTTAGCCGGCCAGCGCAGCCGTTTTCAGAGGATTTTCGACCATCTCCCCGATCCGGTGCTTGTTTTGAAACCGGATTATTTAGTGGAGGAAGCCAACCTATCGTTTCTGAACCGCTTTCAAAAGACGGCCGATGAGGTTATCGGCAAGCCTTGCTATGAAGTGTTCCATCAGTTCGATGAGCCCTGCGACCGCAAAGGCATGACCTGCCCCTTACCGAGCGTTCTGGAGACTTGCCAAACCGCCCAGGTTTTACAGACCTTCGCCAATGCCGATGGCACCCTGCGCTATAATGAAATCACCATGTCCCCCTTGTGTCCGCCGGAAGGGACCAAGAAACGGGTCATCGAAGTTATCAAGGATATCACCCCCCGCAAGCAGTTGGAGGAGGCCCTGCAAAGTTCGGAAGAAAGGACCCGGAAAGATAAGGTTTTCCTGGAGACCATTGTCGACGGCATTCAGGATCATATGATGGTGATCGACCTCAATTACCGGATTATCGAAGTGAATCGGGCTTTGCTGCAGATGGTGGGTCAGAAGCGGGAAGAAGTGGTGGGGAGACATTGTTATGAAGTTTCCCATCATCTGGAAAAGCCCTGCACCGATCCTGATCATCCCTGCCCCTTAAAAGAGGCAGTGGCTACGGGCAAGACGGCCTCGACCACGCACGTCCACTTCGACAAGCATGGACGGGAAAATTATTTTCACGTGGTCTGCCATCCCTTGTTCGATAAAGGAGGCCGGGTTCACCAGGTGGTTGACCTGTCCCGGGACATCACCCAGGAGATCAACGCCCGGGCGCGGATACTCCATGACGACAAGATGGCTTCCTTGGGGAAACTGTCTGCCGGCGTGGTGCACGAAATCAACAACCCTCTGACCGGAATCCTCAATTTCGTCAAATTGATGCAAAGCATACTGGACGAGGGGGATCCCGACCAGGAGGAATTGGTCGATATCCGCCGTTACCTCTCTTTGGTCTATAGTGAGACCTCCCGGGTCAGCAGCACCCTTTCCAGCCTATTGGCTTTTTCCCGCAAGGCCAAACCGAAATTACAACCGGTGAACCTCAACGAGGTGGCGGCGGAGATGCTCTCTCTTACCGCGTACCAGATGCGGCTGCAGGGCATCACCGTGAAAAGCCAGCTGGCGCCGGACCTGCTCCCGGTCTTGGCGGATAAGGGACAGATGAGGCAGATCTTTTTGAATCTCCTCATCAACGCCCAAGACGCCATGCCGCAAGGGGGCGCCATTACCCTGGAAACCAAAAATTCCCGGCGCCGGGAGGTGGTGGTGAAGGTCTCGGACACCGGCAAGGGTATCCCCAAGGAAAACCTTTCCCAGATCTTCGAACCGTTCTTTACGACGAAAAAGACGGTCTCCGGCGCAGGGTTGGGGCTCTCCGTGGTGTACGGCATCATCCGGGACCACAAGGGCGCCATCAAGGTGGACAGCGTCGTGGGGCAAGGGACCTCGTTTACCATTCATCTGCCTGCCTTAAAACCGGGAGGAGAAAGTGCTGCCACATAAAAAAATCAGGATCCTGGTGGTGGATGACGAGTTGAGCATCCGCGAATCTCTGAGCGGGTGGCTGAAACGGGGCGGCTATCAGGTGGACACCGCGGCCGACGGTCTCACGGCTCTGGCCAGGTCTAAGGAAAATTATTACGACATCATGCTCATCGATGTCAAAATGCCCGAGATGGATGGCCTCAGCCTGCTCAGGAAACTCAAGGAAACCGAATCCGAGACCGCCATCCTCATGATGACTGCCTACGGCGATATCCATGACGCCGTGGAAGCCATAAAGCTGGGCGCCTACGATTATCTGCTCAAGCCCTTTGACCTGGAAGAACTTAATTTCACCCTCGAAAAATTGGTCCAGATGCAAAACCTGGCGATGGAGAACCTGATTCTAAAAGAGCGGCTGGCGACCATTACCCGCTTTGAAAACCTGGTGGGCCAGTCTCCGGCCATGGTCAAGCTGTTCGAAACCATTGTCGATGTGGCGCAAGAGCGATGCCACCGTTTTGATCACCGGGGAAACCGGCACCGGCAAAGAATTGGTGGCCCGGGCCATCCATGCCCAGAGCCCCCGGTGTTATGCCCCCTTTATTGCCATCAACTGCGGGGCCTTTACGGAACATCTCCTGGAAAGCGAGCTCTTCGGACACGAAAAAGGAGCCTTCACCGACGCCAAGTACACCAAGAAAGGCCGGTTGGAAATGGCCAACGCCGGGACCCTCTTCCTCGATGAAGTGGGGGATATCTCCCTAAAAATGCAGATTGATCTCCTGCGAGTCCTGGAAACCCATGAATTCAGCCGGGTAGGAGGGACTGTGACCCTGCACAGCGACTTTCGGGTCATTGCCGCCACCAACCAGGACCTCCAGGAAGCCATCCGGAAAAAGACCTTCCGCCAGGACCTTTTTTACCGCCTGAACGTCATCCATCTCCAGGTGCCACCTCTGACGGGAGCGGCCGGAAGATATCCCGCTGTTGGCCCAACACTTTCTGAGACGCTATGCCACGGAGACCA
The DNA here is from genome assembly GCA_963808395.1 of uncultured delta proteobacterium. GTDB lineage: Bacteria > Desulfobacterota > Desulfobaccia > Desulfobaccales > 0-14-0-80-60-11 > JAPLJC01. The sequence continues at coordinate 47,733 of CAWEFJ010000012.1, forward strand.
AAAAGAAGATGCGACTCCATTCAGCCGGAGGCCCTGGAGGCGATGCAGCATTATCCCTGGCCGGGAAACGTCCGGGAGTTGGAAAACGCCATCGAACGGGCGGTCGTGGTGGGGAAGGAGCCGGCAGATCAAACTTTCCGATCTGCCTTTTATCGCTGCAGGTGGGGCGGCAGAAATGGCGGAATTATCCCTGGAGGAAATGGAGCGCCAATATATCAGCCAACTCCTGGCCAGCAAGGCAGCAACCTCTCCCATGTCGCCAGGGTTCTGCGCATTAACCGCTCTACTCTCTACGAGAAAATCAAAAAATACGGCCTCGCCCACTAACAGGGACGTTGCCCAGCTCCCAGGCCAGGCCCCGGGAAGGCCTTCACCCCCAAGGACCTCCGCCCGCCGAGCCCCGGATTTTGACGGCTTCCCGAGTAGCTGAAAATACTGTCATCTTCTCCAGAGAATTTGTTGCCGGACCCTTCCAGGCTCGCGCCTTTATCCCCACCTAAGCGCTATGGAGAAACTCCTGCACCAGGTGCGTCCAGCCCAACTGTGGATAGGCCCCGTAGACATCGTCCACGATGACCCCACCGGAAGGCAGAGTCATACCCACCGCGGATTTGCAGCATTCCCAGCAGCCTATGGATTCGTTTTCTATCCAGGCGATATTGCACTGGCCAAAGAGCATCTTTTCCAGGTCCGGCTTAAGATTGGTGGGAGTGACTAACGAACAGCCAGCCCTCGCCGTAAGGGTCGTTATGCGCAAGACTGGGGCTCTCCCGGACTTTTGGATTCACCGCCTCGATGATGCCATCCAGGGGCGCCAGGACCTCGGCTTCCTTCCCCTGGCGGGATAGGGTCAGGGCCACTGGTCCGCTTTAATTTGCTGTCCGATGTGAGGCAGATCGATTTTGGTCGGCCGGGCCCAAGACTTTCTGGAAAAGTCGTCCAGGCCGAGGCGAACCCGGCCGGCGTTCTCCAGGGCCACCCAGGTATGACCCCGATGCAGGAAGTTGGAGGTGGGCACGGAGATACCGAAAACCTCCTGTACCTTGGGTTTTTCCGGGGCCAGAAAGAAATCGAACTGCTCTTCCAGGAGCTTATCAAAGGAACATTGGTGGCAGAGAGTGGTAGTCATGAGCTGGCATTTCCGCTCGTTCCCCGAAGCGTTGGCGCATCTTGTTTTCCCAGGAGAGGGCCTTGCCTTGCCTGCCCTGCGCCTGTTTGGCGGCTTGCCGCCGGGCCAGTTGTCGGCGGCGGCTGCCGTCATGGCCTGATCGAGTTCACAGTACTCACAATCAAAGTTCTTATTGCAGATTTTGAAGTCGATCACCCCGGCATCCATCCATATGCAGGGCTTATTGCTTTCGTTGACTCTCGTTGCCATAGCTCGCTACCTGACAATCTTTTGATTCTCGCGATGCATAATTTCAGCCCGCCAACGGAGGGTGAAGGTCAGGTAAGTAATGGCCTTCCTCCTGGTCTTCATCATCCTTTCTTCCATTTCGCTGGCCGGAATGAAACCCTTGCTGGTCAGGTTTTTCAGGAAGAATTCATGGACCAGGGGCCGCCAGCCCAATTCCTGATAATTACCATAGACATCGTCAACGATGGTGCCGCCATCAGGCAGGGCGACTCCAAGCCGGGAATCCAACAGGTTCAGCAGGCGGTGCGTCTCCTCTTCGATCCAGATGACCGCGTCCTCGCCGGAGACCAGGTTCTCCAGATTGCGTTTGAGGTTGGAGTGCTTGACCACAAACAACCAGCCCTCCCCGTAAGGATCATCATGCATGAGACTGGGGTTCTTCTCGGATCTTGGGGTTGGTGACCTCAATGACGCCGTCCACCGGAGCCTCAAAGGAAGCTTTGTGCCCCTGCCGGAACAAAGCCAGGCAAAGATGATCCTGATAATAGGCCTTGCCGATCTCCGGCAGCTTGACCCACTCCGCCGGGCCCAGGAGCTTCTGAGAGAAGTCATCCAATCCCACCCGTACCCGATCGTCGCCTTCGGGCAGTACCCAGGCATGGCCCTTGTGCAGATAATAATTCTCGCTGGGCACCTGGAAGCCAAAGACTTCCCGCATTTGCGGCCGTGTGATTTTTTCCTGAGGCATCATGACTTGTCCCTCCTTAAAGGACTTGCCTTATTTGCTTAATTCATCCTCTGCCAAAAATTTTTAGCAGAAGGCCCGTTACGCCTTGGGTTTGACGGGCACCAGGCGGCTTATCACCGAGTCCCGCGGAACGTTGCAGATCGATGCGACCTCTTTCGGATCAAATCCCAGACAGAGGGCGAGCAGCTGGTTGTAATCGAAAACCGGTATCTTGTAGCGCTCTTCGCCAACCTGTTCATTGAAGGTATTCTGAACCTTTTCCATATGCATCAGACAGGTGATACAGGAGACTGCGATAAAATCGGCCTTGGTTTCATCAAGTATGGCGTCGAACTTGGCTTTGGCAAACTCGATAGCCTGCTCCGGAGTGCTTTTCATGAAGCCGCCGGCTCCGCCGCAGCAGTCGCAGTTCACGGCTGTAGCCGTCCACCTGGCTCCCAGCGCCTCCACCAACCGCCGCAGGCCCTCCGGCGCCCTGGCGGATTCTTCAAACCCCACGACCTCACTGGGAAACAAGGTATGGCAGGGATACTGGACGATGCCATGGAGTCCCTTCAGACTCTTTTTGAGCTGCGAGGCAATCTTCTCCGGGCCTACTTCCCTGAAGAGGACCTCCGACACATGGCGTACCTTGGATTTTCCCGTGACCTGCCGCCCGGTCGGCTCGAGCAGTTCATTGACGTGCGCCAGCTTTTCAGCATCATGCATCAAATGCTCCCGTCCCATGCGCAGGGAACTGTAACATGAACCGCACTGGACGACGAAATCACACCCCTTCTGCTCGGCAATGGAAAGATTCCAGCCGCTGGTCGCCATCCAGGCCTCCTCATCGGCAGACGGGAAAGAACCGAAGGCCGGACAGCAGACATAGTTGTCGGCATCCACCAGCTCAATGCCCAGAACAGGCATTGACGCCCTTATGGCCCGCTCCACATCCGGCCGGATGGCAGGTGTATTACAGCCTGGGAAGAAACATAATTGCATCTCTTTTTCCTCTTGTGTATGAATGATCGCTCAAATCAGGCGGAACCGATCATTTCACAGTCCACTTTTTCATCCCTTGAACATATAGTCGTTGTCGCTGACTATCTGGGTCTTCATGAGCATTTCCCGAAACAATTCCAGTTGTTCCGGATTGTTGGTTATAGTAGTTCAATTGAGGCAACCCCAACGACTCGCGTAACTCCGTGTTCACCCCGACAGCCTGGGTATAGCCCCGCTTGTAGATCTCGACGATGGCCGACGGCATCAGGGTCTCATCGTTTCGGCACTGCCATTGCCGAATGGCGAGAATCATCTCGAACGGCATGACATTCATCGGGCACATCTCCTCACATCTTGAACAGGAGACACAGGCCCAGGGAGTGTCATCTTCAGGAGTTCCTCCTCCAGTCCCAGGATCACCTTCCGGGCCAGGTTTCTGACCAGGAGCGGCGGGTCCCCATGGGAGGCGGGACATCCGGATACGCAGGTGCTGCAGTTGAAACAGTAATGGAGATTACCCGTGTTATAGATATCTTGCCAGAGATTCTTGGTTGATTCTTCTGCCAAGTCCATGATCGCTCCCTCCTACCTCAAGCTTGTTAAGAGTTGACTGTCCATGAGCTTGGCATCGATGGCAGCCATCAACTGTTTGTCACTCCAGCCTCTGACCTCAGCCGCATTGTTCTGGCACTCAGCCGCACACATGCCGCAGGCCTGACAGGCGGCCGCATCGATATCGATGCATTTATCCGCCTCATTATACGATCTCGCCCCATACGGACAGATGTTCACACATCTCTGGCAGCGCACGCACAGGGCGTCTTTCACCATGGAAGTGACCGCGGCCGTATGCACCTCACGTCCGGACAGATACGTATAGGCCTTCTGGGCCGCGGCTTCGGCCTGCAGGATCACACTCTTTAGCGGCATCGGCGAATGGGCCGTACCGGCCAGATAAAGTCCAACCTTCTGGAATTCGATCGGACGCCATTTTGAATCCGCTTCGGCCAAGAACCCGTCCTCGGTCAATGAAACACCGAAGGCATCGGCAAGTCTCTGGTTTGACTCTTCCGGATCCACGCCGGTGGAAAGAACCACCAGATCCGCAGGCAGCTCCATCTCTTCTTTCAGGACAGGATCCATGAATTTGACGACCGGTTTGCCCTCGACCATCTCCACCTGAGGCTTATTATCCAGGCTGTAATTCATAAAAATAATCCCGGCTGACCTCGCCTTCGTATAGTACTGCTCGTAAAAGCCATAGGTCATGATATCGCGGTAGAGAATGAAGACCCGGGCCTCGGGATTTTTCTCCTTGATCTTCAAGGCATTGCCAATCGCTCCCATGCAGCAGATGCGACTGCAGTACCGGCGCCCCTCCTTCTGCCGTGAACCCACACACTGGATCATCACGACATTCTCGAGTTCACCGGCATCGATATCACCGCTGGCCAGGCCTTTCCTCAATTCCGCCTGGGTCAGCACCGTCTCTGAGGTCCCGTAACCGTATTCGGTGGTGGCTCCCTCATGCCCGCCCGTGGCCATGATCACCGCACCGTGATGCAGATAGGTGTTTTCTCCACTATCCTTAAAATGCAGTTTTGACTCGAAGCAGCCCAGGGTGCCGACGGTTTTCTCAACCTCACAATTCAGATGGACCGTGATGTTCTTGCTTTCGAACACCTTCAGCTTCATATCCGTAGCCATCGCCATAGGAGCCAGTCCATCAACCGTATGCTCCACCTGGGTGCCGAGATACCCGCCCAGGTGCGCTTCCTTTTCAACCAGATGAACCGGCACACCCCGATCGGCCAGCGACAGGGCAGCGTGCATCCCACCGATGCCACCACCGATCACCAGGGCGGTCTGGTTGATCGGCAAGGTGCTCACCTGCAGGTCAGGTTTAAATTTGAGCTTTTCGATATCCGCTTTGACTTCCCTCGCGGTCCGTAAGGTCCAGTCCCCGGTCGACGGCTCGACCATGCCTCTCCTGGCAATTCCGAACAGATCAAAGATCTCCACCAGGGAGGAGTTGAATCCTGCCTTCCTGGCACTATTTTTCAGCTTCCGCCTGTACATGAAAGGCTGACAGGCCCCAATCAGCAACCGATTGCATTTGGTCTTGCCGAGGAGGTCAACGAGAGCCGTTTCTCCCTCCGCCTTGCAGATGGAATCGATGACCTGGACCGCGCCCACTCCAGGGTAGCGTTTCAATTCAGCACTGAGAAGCTCATAATCGAGTCCTGCTGCACCGGTCTTTTCACCGCATTTACAGAGGGCCACCGAGACCAGAGGCAGTTCCCGCCTATGGGCGTCCGGCTCGGCAATTTCCTCCTCCTGCATCCTGTCCACGCCCAAGGTGGTCAGAAATTTGGTGGCCTCGCCCGCCGCGGCAATACCGCTGGTCATGGCCTCACTGACATCCGTGAGCCCCATCAGGGAGCCGCAGAGAAACAGGCCGGGTTTGCCGGCAACCCTGACCTTACTGGACTGCTCAGTAGCAAGAAGACCGCGCGCATCCAGAGGGGCATTCAGCAGATCGGCCCATTTCTTATGGGTCTCAAAGGGTATCTGGCCGGTTGACATCACCACCAGATCGTAATCCTTCACAAAGAACTCGTTGGTCTCGGGATCGAGATAACGCATCTGCAGACTGCCGTCAGGCTTGAGCCATAACCCCCTGCACCCGGCAGCGGATAAGCTTCACCCCATGCTCGTCGACGGCCTTATCTCGGTACTGTTGAAAGCCTTTGCCAAAGGTCCGCATGTCCATATAAAAAATGGTGGTGTCAACCTCCGGCCCGCCTTTTTCCTTAGCCAGGACGGCCTCTTTCAGCGCGAACATGCAACAGATGGAGGAACAGTAGTCTCTTTTCTGACGTCTGTTTCGAGATCCCATACACTGGATCCAGGCAATGTTTTTCGCCGGCCTGCCGTCGGACGGCCGTCTGATCACGTCACCCTGATAGGTGCCGGAACCGCTCAGCATCCGCTCAAAGGCAAGTGAGGTGACGACATCCGGCGATACCGCGTATGACTTGGCATCCTCGAACTCCTGCGTATTATAGAGCTTCACCCCGGAAGCCAGGATAATGGCGTGGACCTCCCTGGTCTCCACCTCGTCTTCGGCATCCAGATTGATCGCACCGGTCGTACATACCTTGAGGCACTCACCGCAACGGGTACAGGCCTGTTTGTCGATGAGCAGCATCTTCGGGGTATTATGCGGGACCGCCTGGTAGATTGCCTTCCGCTTGGTCAGCCCCTGGTTGAACTCATCCGCGACCTCGACCGGACAGACGTCGATGCATTCTCCCATCTCGTTGCAGATGGCCGGGTCGATGAAGCGGGCCTTTTTCAGCAGGTCGACCTTGTAATTCCCCGCCATCGCCTTGCACCGAGGTGATCTCCGTAAACGGCAGGATCTCGATATTTTCATGAAACAGGCTTTTTCGCATACAGTACTGCGAAGCATACTCGCGGCCCACCAGGGGCAACATTCTGCACATGCCGCAATGATCCGTCGGGAATTGGTAATCAAGTTTGGCCAGGATACCACCCATCTGGGGGGAATCATCGGTCAGGATAACCTTATAGCCCGATTCAGCCAGCTCTATGGCCGCCTTGATCCCGGAAATGCCGGCACCAGCCACCAGGACTGTGCCTGTAGGCTTCTTTTCAGCCATAATACCGCTCCTATTTGACTTGACCGGTCACTTCAACCAGCTCATCCGATTTGAATCCAGCCAGCGGCTGTTCTTCATCGACCGATCGTCCCGCCTGATAGTTGAATCGGGCCTGAGTCTTATCGGCACATGCCCTGAACAACGGCATCAGATCAATATCATTCGGGCAGGCACTCGTACACTGACCGCAACCGACACAGAAAAGGCTCATATGGGTCATGCGGGTCAGATGATAGAACAAGGTGTCGTTAGGCAGCTTCAGCATGCCGCTTTGATCCGCCCACATCATGAACTGCTCGCCGGTGTGCCGGAAGGTATCCGTGATGAATACACATTCCTTGCAATAGCAGACCGGGCAGGCAACCCGGCAATTGTAGCAGTTGACACAGGCAGCCAGTTTGTCTGCCAGCGCCTCAAAGCTGTTGGCCTCAGCCCGAAATTCAGCAAATTTTTTATCCCTGGCCTCGGTGCGCACCGCCACCAGCTTCTTCACCGCCTCGTCCCGGCCGGCAGGAGCTGCACCCGGCTTCAAGCCTGATTTTTCCAGGGCTTGCTCACCTTTTTCGGTTACGGCTTCGATGAAGACCGCGCCGTTTTCCGCGCCTATGGCGCACAATCTCATATCGACATTGTCAGCCGTCGGAAATTCACAGATCTTGCAGGCGCCGATGATATCGAAATCCGGCATGGCGGTCTTGCCGGCCTGGGCGTTCTCCAGGAAAGACTCGGAGGTCCCTCCCTGCTCCTGGAATTTGGCGAAATCGGTATTTTCATAGCGGCCGAGACAGTCCATACCGATCAACAGGACATCATCGAGATTCACCTGCTTTAATTTGGCGAGCTCAACCACAGCCCGAATCTCACAGGGGCGCAGGACCATCGCAATCTTGCGGCCGGATGGGCGCGAGGTAAGCGATGAGGCAATTTTTGCACCGCTTACGGCCGCGATCGGGGCAAAAGGATCCACCTGCGCGGTATGGGCAGCAGAGGTAACGAGTGTAAGCCGGACCCCTTTCTTAGCCTGAGCCATCGGAACCAGGACAGCATCAACCGCACCATTTTCAAGCATGCCTTTGAAAAATGCGGACAGTTCCTTATTCAATTCGTCTTTCTTAAAAGACAATTTTGCGAATTTAGCCATTTTCAGTCATCTCCGTGTCTTCAAACTGCCATTTGACCCATATTCCGAAGGGGGCTTGGTCCAAGCTGTTTCAATTTTGCCGTCATGTCAATCTGCGACTTCCTTCAGCATGGTTCCCTCACTGGCGGCGATCCACCGAAGCCAGAAACGGTCTTCACCGATCCCATACTGTTTCAGAACCTCGGTGAGGTGTGCCACCCGGCGCCGTGCCTTCAGGTTGCCATTGATGTAATGACAATCCCCGGGCCAACAGCCACCGATCAAGACACCATCCGCGCCATTCAGGAAGGCCTTGAGGACGTATTTCGGATCAACCATGCCAGTGCACATAACCCTGATGATCTTGAGGTTGGGCGGGTAGGAAAGACGTGAAGTACCGGCAAGATCGGCGGCGGTGAAGGTGCACCAGTTACAAAAAAACGCCACTATTTGGGGTTCAAACTCGCTCATCGCATCAAACTCCTTGGTGAAGTAAAAGCCCGTCTATTTCCGCAAAGATCTGTTTATCGGTAAAGTGTCTCACCTTGGCGGCGCCGCTTGGACAAGCGCCGGAGCAGCTTCCACATCCTTTACAAATAGCGCTGTTGACCTCACTGATCCCGAGCATACGGATTGAATTCAATGGCCGAATAGGCGCAGAGCCCGATACAAAGTTGGCAACCGACGCAGATGTCAGGATCGATACTGGAGATCATGGGCGGGATCTCAACCTGACCCGCGGAGGTCAACGCCAGGCATTCCGCGGCGGCTCCCTTCGCCTGGGCCACCGTGTCCGGGATATCCTTCGGTCCCTGACAAGCCCCGGCCAGGAAGACTCCGCTCGTGGGGGTGGATACCGGCGCCAGTTTTGGATGCTCCTCCTGGAAGAATCCGTCCGAACCGATACCTATCCCGAACTTCCGCATGACATCGGGTGCATCCGGCCTGGCTTCCATAGCGGTACAGAGGATAACCATCTCCACCTGGATCTCGATCAGGCGGTTGGAAAGCGTATCTTCTCCCTTAACGGTCAGGATACCGTTCTCATCCTCGGTGATGGAACCGGCCTTACCGCGGATCATCTTGACTCCTTCGGCCTGGACCTTCTTGTAGAATTCCTCATATCCCTTGCCGAAGCAGCGCATGTCGATATAGAAGTTATAGATCTCGGTATCATGCCCGCATTTATCTTTCAGCAGATGCGCATACTTCAGGGCATACATGCAGCAGGTGCGGGAGCAGTATTCATGGTAGTTTTGGTCGCGGCTGCCGATGCAATGGAGAATCGCCACGCTCTTCGGCGCATCGGTGAACTTCAGCGGATCTTTCAGATCACGTTTCCTGAGTTTGCCGGATGTCGGCCCGGTGGCGTTGGAAAGACGCTCGAATTCGATATTGGTAAAGACGTTCCGGTACTTGCCGTAGCCGTACTGGGTCATCTTGACCGGATTCATCGGATCGAAACCGGTGGCAATGATGATGGAGCCGACGTCGATGGTCTCCTTCTTATCGGTCATCTCATGGTCAATGGCGCCGGCCTTGCACTCATTGACACAGAGCTTACACTCGCAGCAGCCGCCGCAATCCACGCAGCGGGCCGCCTCTGCCCTGGCCTGCTCCTCACTGAATCCCAGCTCGATTTCCTTGTAATTGTCGATGCGCTGTGCAACCGGAAGGACGGGCATCTTGGCGCGGGGCACGGGACTCGATCTTTTTCGGAATCGCCTTCCAGTCACTCCCGGTCGGTTTGGCAGGTCTGTTTTCCGCAAGCTCCTCGCCCAGCAGATATTTTTCTATCGAAATGGCCGCCTGCTGTCCCGCGGCCACGGCTTCGACGGCGATGGACGGACCGGTAAACAGGTCGCCGCCGGCAAAGATGCCCGGGAAGCTGGTCTGATACGTCACCGGATCGGCCACAACCGTCCCCCAGCGGGTCAATTCGATCCCTTCCGTGCCTTCCAGGAAACTGCTGTTGACCCGCTGACCGATGGCCGGGATAACCATGTCACATTCGATATCAAATTCCGAACCGGCAACCGGGACCGGTCTCCTTCTGCCGGATTGCGTCCGGCTCACCAAGCTCCATCTTGATGCAACGAAGCCCGGAAACCTTGCCACCTTCGGTCAGGACCGCAATGGGAGCTCACCAGCAGTTCGATCTTGATGCCTTCTTCCTCCGCGGCCTGGATCTCATGCTTTGCGGCCGGCATCTCCGACCTGCTCCGCCGGTAAAGCATCTTCACCTCGGAGGCGCCCTGCCTGAGGGCCTCACGGGCCGCATCGATGGCCACGTCGCCACCGCCGACGACCACTACCTTCTTGCCGGTCTTGACCGGTTGCCTGGCAATTGAGCAGGCCGAGATAATCGATGCCGTGCAAGACGCCTTCGGCATCCTCGTTCTCGATCTTCATCTTCATGCTGTTCTGGGCGCCGACTGCCAGATAGACGGCCTTAAATCCCTCCTCGAAGAGACCGGCAACCGGACGATCCTTGCCGATGGATGACATTCAGTTGGATATCCACGCCCAGCTTCTTGATATAGTTGATCTCCTGTTCGAGGATCGCGGGCGGCAACCGGTAGTCCGGGATACCGGAACGGAGCATGCCTCCGGCAAAGGGCGCCTTTTCGAAAATGGTCGGATGATACCCTTTTTTAGCCAGGAAATAGGCGGCGGAAAGCCCGGCCGGACCCGCACCGATGATGGCCACCTTCTCAGTTTCAGGCTTCTTCTCGATTGCCGGCACCGGCAAGGTGTCCCAATCAACCTGGTCCGCCGCGAACCGTTTCAACTGGCAGATCGCCAGCGGGGAATCAACCTCCTGCCTGCGGCACTGGGCCTCACAGGGGGCGGGGCAGATACGGCCGAGCGAGCCGGGAAGCGGCATCTTTTCCATGATCAGGTTGAGCGCTTCCTGATACTTGCCGACCTTGATCAGGGCGACAAACCCTTGAATATTGATGCCGGCCGGACAGGTCTGCACGCAGGGAGCCCGATCCTTTTTATCAATGGCATAGCGCACCGGCACCGCCTGGGGGAAGGAGATATAGATGGCCTTGCGCATCTTCGTCCCGACATCCCATTCGTTCGGGGCCTCGACCGGACAGACCTTGGCGCAGTCTCCGCAACCGGTACAGTTCGTCCTCACATAGCGGGAGCGCTGATTGACATTGACTTTAAAGTTGCCGACAAAACCGCTGACACTCTCCACCTCGGTATTGGTCATCAAATGGATGTTCTTGTCCTGGCCGACGGCCACCATTTTCGGCGTACCGATACAGGCCGCACAGTCCAAGGTCGGGAAGGTCTTGTCATACTGGAGCATGTGACCCCCGACGGTTGGCTGCCGTTCCACCAGATAGACCTGATTGCCGGAGCTGGCGATATCCAGAGCCGCCTGCATGCCGGCGATGCCGCCGCCGACCACCAGGGTGTTCGGATTGACCGAGAATGTGCTCGGGAAGAGCGCACTCTGATTCGTGACCCGCATCAGACCGGCCCTGACGAGGACGATCGCCTTGGCCGTAGCCTCATCCTCGCTTTCCGTCACCCAGGATCCATGTTCACGGACACAGACCATATGGAAGGCCCGATAGGGATTCAACCCCGCCCTCTGGCAGGCGGCCCGAAAGGTTTTTTCATGCATGCGAGGCGAGCAGGAGGCCACCACCACATGGGTGAGGTTTTGATTCTTGATTTCCTTTTCGATGAGATCCTGTCCCGGATCCGAGCACATAAACAGATAATCTTTGGCAACTACGACACCCGGGAAGGTGGCCGCATATGCCGCCACCTCCTCCACTCTGACCCGATAGGCGATGTTGATCCCGCAGTGGCAGATGAAAAACCCGATTCGCTCAGACATGAGCGTCCTCCTGAGAAAGCCTCATATTGTTATTTTCCGGTTTTGGCAGATGTATCCGACAAATCAACCGACTGCAGAAGCAGTTCCGCTATATCCCGGACTTTTATCTTGTTTCCGACGCCCAGTTTGGCGATGGCCTCATTGAGCGTTCGAATGCAGTAAGGGCACGCCGTGGCGATCACCTCCGCACCGGTCCCGATGGCCTCTTTGATCCGAATCTCTCCAAGACTTTCTTTGCCAACGCTGTCCTTCCATGGCCCGCCGCCGCCGCCGCCGCAACAGAAGCTCCGCTCCCGGTTATTCTGCATTTCAATCAGGGTAACACCCGGTATGGATTCAAGGATTCTCCGGGGCGCATCATATATGGCAGAATGCCTGCCAAGATAGCAGGGATCATGGTAGGTCACTTTGAGATCAAGCCTGTTGACGGGTTTGATGGCGCCCTCCCGAATGAGTTCATCCAGAAGCTCGGTAGAGTGAACATTGGCTATCTTCTTCAGCCCTTCATAATTTTTTTTGAATGAATTCAGACAGTGAGGGGAGAGGGTCAGGATCTTGGAAACACCTGCCTCCAGAAACATCTCGGTATTTTTCCTGGTGAGATCGGCAGCAACATCCGCGGCTCCGATCTTATCGGCCAGGTCACCGCAGCAACTCTCCTTGGTTCCAAGGGTTCCATAGGAGACCCCGGCATGCTCGAGCAGGCGCAAGAGAGCGATGCCCGCCTTTTGGCTGCCTTTATCGGCGCTGGTATCATAGGCCGTGGTACAGCAGGTGAACAGGCAATACTCATGTTCTTTGGTATAAGTTGGCAGCTTGGCGCCCTTGGCCCAATCCAGGCGATTTTCCTTTTTTCCTGCCCACGGGTTGCCGTCTTTCTTCAGACTCTTCACCGGTGCATCAAAAGATTTCGGCAGGGATCCGGCCTCGACGACCTGGCGGCGGACGGATTTTATCAGATCGAGTAAGCCGATACCGCGGGGGCACTGTTCGACACAGCTGTTACAGGTGGCGCAGGTCCAGGAGGCCTCATCGACGGATACGTTTGAGGACCTGTCCAGAGCGATATCGCGGAGGATCTTCCGGGGACTGTAGCTCGTAACCTCGCCCCAGGGGCAAACCCCGGTGCAGGCGCCGCACTGCATACAGCTCTGGAAGGTCTCGCCGATATCCTTCCGGATCGTGGCCAGGTCGAGCCTGAGAGTCACGCAGGGCCTTTTCTTTCAGGGTGGTCAGGAAGATGGCTAAGGGCCTGTACATCAGATGGGAGAGTTTGCCAAAGGGCAGCATCAGGCAGAGCATGCCCACCGCAGATGGCGAGATGGATCACATAGATGGTGTAGGTCATGATCGGCAGTCCGGCCAGCCGGAAGATATGGACCATGATACCGGTGACGGCAATGGCGACGATCAACACCAGGAAGAACAGATCCGTAAAATCCGAATACCGGTGGAGCTTCTCCTCCTTCTTGAACCAGCGGCTGTACAGCATGGTGGTGGAGCCGACCATCAGGGCAATGGTGGCGTAGTAGCCCAACAGCCGGGTCGAATGCCAGAATGGGTGGACAATATCGGTCTGGAAGGCGGAGAGAAACGCCATAACCAGGATCTCCATCGACACCCAGCCGGAGAACAGGAAGACATGCCTCCACCAGGCGCTGCCCGGGCCGGTTCCACATTTCCGCCACCGTTTCTGGGTGAAGTAGTTGAGGAAGAACACCGGCGCCTGGGTTATATAGAGATGAAGCGGTATCTTCGTGCCCTGCATGATCCCGCGAATACATGTGGACCGCATTCGAGAACAGCATCAAAAAGACAAATCCGATCATGATCTGGTCGCCGAGGTGGACCCAATGAACCGGAGCGAAGGTGGTGAGCTCCACGCGGTCGGTAACGACCGGCCCGTGGAAGAGCAGGAAAAGCATGATGACGAAGAGCGCCAATGCCGAGAAAAGCACCAACCTCCGTTTTCGGCGACGTATAGAATCTCCTGGCAAGTCCCGTCCAGTCATACTGGGTCATCAACCAGCGCCGAGTCGCCATCATGGTCTCGGCGGGCTCCGCGCCTCGGGGACAGTCGGTATTGCAGTCACCGCAATAATAGCAGAGCCAGGGTTCCGGAGATTCCAACAGCTTATCTCTCAGGCCGAGTTGGAGATAGCGATAAATTTTTCGAGGAAACGTGTTTTCCCCGGCCGACAAAGGACATGCGGAGGCACAGTTGCCACATTGCATGCAGGCTTCCATGTCCCTGGCCCCAAGCCTCTTGACCTCGCTGTACAAATCAGGGCTGATATTGTTTTTCTTCACAATCTTCCCCTTGAAAGTTCACACGTGGCTGTTGCTTCGCTCACTAATTAGAGCAAGACCCATGCCATTTAAATAACTTATTGATTTACTTAGATAATTTAAATTTAACTGAGCCTCCCGGGCGCCTCATTTGTCGTAAAATCCTACAGCACCCGGAGGGCCAATGGATAAGTTATTAATTATTCTAAAGAAAATAAATTTGGAAATTCCGACAGGTCTTAAAGGGCCCTGGTGGTTATGAACAGAGGGAGGATGGCGATAGCCGGGGAGGAACTATTGAGGCCGGAAAGGGGATTTCCGGCCTCGGTTGCTGCGGAGCCGGTGGTGGCGCCTTGGGCTAGGCCTTATGACGAGAAGCGCTTGGGTGGCTAACCGTCTGGAGATTGAGCCCTGGAGCGAAGTTAGGGGTGCGGTTCTTGGGCCCGGACCGCCTGGCGTGCCACCTTTAAGGCCTCGATCCTGGGTTGGCCTTCTTTCCAGGCCTTATCAAAGATAGTTGTAAACCTTCATGGATTCTGCAGCGGGATGTTCCACCAGGCCACCCGTAGCCGGGGGCGACATTTATCATCTTGAATTTGAGCCGCTCATAGGCCAATTTGGTTAAAATTAAGGAACTTCTCAGTTAAGAATCAGGGAATCCCCGATTTACTAAGCTGAGGAAATTAACCAAGATATGGGCAAATCAGCGAAAGGGAAAATTACTCCGAACCCATATGACATCCTCAACCGGAAATCGCTATGGCCATAAATGAAAAATTCATCGGGGAAATCACTCCCCCTTACGCGGCCAGGTCCGGCCAAAGCGTCCCATCCCATTCTTATACCTCCGCCGCCCCGCCCCTAACTCTGGGAACAGGACCCGGCAGGCTCGAATTCCTGAGATTCGAGGACTTGGTGCCCATGGGAAATCCTCAGGAAGTCCTAAGGGAGGTTAAAAAGATTGTCTGCTTGATGTATCCGGCCTTCAATTTCCATCCTGTACAGGATGTCTTTAAAGACGTGGTTAAACTCTTTCGCGGGAAATACCCGGGATACCGCGCCTGCAACACCTGGTACCATGACTTGAAGCATACCACCGCCTGTTTGCTGGCCATGGCCAGACTCATACACGGGGGTTATGTCCAGGGAACGGTGGTGGCGGAAAGGGACGCGGCCCTGGGGTTGATCGCCGCGCTGCTGCACGATGTCGGCTATATTCAAACCGCGGCGGATGATGGCGGAACCGGCGCCAAGTACACCCTGGTCCATGTGGAGCGCAGCATAGAATTTACGAAAATATATTTCGCGGCGCATGGATATTCTTCGGAGGATTTTCTCTTCTGCAGAAGTTGTCTGAAATGTACCGGCCTGGAGGTAAAAATCGGGGAATTGGAATTTAACTCCCGTAACCATGAAACCTTGGGGCAGATGCTGGGAACCGCGGACCTGCTGGGACAAATGGCGGATCGGACCTACCTGGAAAGACTTCCCTTTCTTTACCATGAATTTAAGGAAGGCGGCGTTCCAGGTTTTGCCGATGAACTGGATTTACTGCAAAAGACCCCAGCTTTCTGGGAGTTTACCCAAAGGCGGTTTGCAGGCGAATTGGGAGGGGTGGACCGCCTCATGCGGCACCATTTTCGAGTCCGGTGGGGCATCGACCAGGATCTGGACCGGGAGACCGTGGAAAGAAATATTGCCTATCTACAGTTTATTTTGGTAAATCATGGCGACGATTATCCAAGATATTTGCGACGCGACGGCTTGATAAGAATCTTTCAGGAAATGAGAAGGCAGTGACTAAAGGGTTTTGAACATAGCATTGCTCTTTTACTTATCGGCAAGCGGGCCGGCGGGGTTCCCCTCTTCAAGGGGCTTGAGCGCCCATTTCCCTTCCCTTCATCTGCAAATAGCTTTCAGCTGTTTACTCTTCGCCCAGTCCTCTCCCCCGAGGGGAAGAGGGACTGGGGTGAGGGCCCGGCCTGGGTCAGGTCTCCTCGGCTACCCGGCTAGTGTCTCTGCAACGTCAGGATCGGTCCGGCGGGGTTACCCAGCGTCTGGCCCCCGGGGGTGGCGCCGTGGACCGTCCGCAGTGCCGCAAGACGTTGCTGGTGGCGGAGCCGCCGGATTGTCTGCAGATTAGCCGCCAAGGCGGGATTGGCGAGCATCCCGGGCTGGGTCAGTTGCGCCGCCCCTTGGATCCTGGAACCCAGGGAAGTCCCCGTCAGCATGGTGAGCCTGGTGGACAGGAGGGGGTAGCGGCCCCGGCGCCGGTCGTGGCGGCCGACGGCGACGTGAGCCAGGCGGCCCGCTGGAGCCACCAGGCCTGGGCCGGTGAAGTCAGCCCCGTAGCCGCCGCCGGGAGGGTGGTCGCGGTAGTCGTTCCCGTCAGGGGTGGATCGACCTGGTTCCAGGCGCCACTGACGGTCATGGGGTAGCCGTTGGGGGTGCTGCCGTTACCCATTGAAACGGTCAAGGTGCCCGGATAGGGAGGTGAGGCGCTGGCTGGCCCCAGCGTAAAGGGACCGCTCAGGCCCATAAAGTAGGAACTGGAAGAACCGGAAGGCGTATAGTTGGCGGATGCCATGACATAGCCGTTCTGAGTGCCGCCGGCCGGCCCGATGACCGCGCCGAATAAATTGTTGGGATAAAACGTCCCGCTGGAGGAAGCCGGAAAGGCGTTGGCCTGGCTGCTGGTGCCGGTAAAATTGAAGCCGGCGGTGATGGGCGCGGTAATGATGGCCCCCGAGCCTCCCAACAGCATGGTGCCGCTGAGCCCACTGCCGGTGAACAAGGCGCTGGAGTAGGGGGGGCTGGAGGTCTGCGAAGCAGATCCGGAACCTGTGGTCTGGTAAAGGGAGGTGGTGGTATACCCGGTGCTGGTGCGCGTCGCGGCCAGTACTGCGTTTAAAAAGGATCCGGAACCTCCGTTGCCCATAGCAACCTGGGCGATCAGATTACCGGTGGTGGGATCATAGCTTATTTGCATGGGTATTTGATTAACGGAGCTCCCACCCACAGTCACAGTAGAATTCATTAGCCCATAGGTTTGCTGCCCGCCGTACCAGGGGCTCACCGCGCCGGCGCCGGACACGGAGAACGACCCGCTGCCGCCCGTGGAAACCGTCGGAAAACCAGAGAAGCCATTGCCCCAGCTCAGCGCCAGGCTGCCATTGGTAGAGGGACTCCCCCCGTGGATGGTTTGGCTGCCACCCATCTGGACGGTGTTCAACAGGGTGTTAGACGCCACCGCCTGGTAAACTCCCGAAGCGCTCTGGGAGACGGGTATGGCAAAGGACTCGGTCATGGTCCCCGCGGCCGTCAGCGTCCCGACGGTGCCGGTATAATCGAAAGTCAACACGCCGCTGGGGCTAATGGTAACCGGCCCCGTATAATTAACGGTTTGCCCAGTGGAGGAAGTGCCGCTGTAGCTGCCGCTCCCCGTGAGGGTATAGCCGCCGAGCAGGCCGGTGACCGTGCCGGAGAGGGTCCCGGAAACACTGGGGCTACTGCCGTTCGTAAAGGAACCGGAAGGCCCGGTCAGGGTGCCGCTGTCCATGTAACTCAGGTACGTGCCCGGGAAAACGCCGGTGCGGTTACCGACGCCTTGACTCTGGACGGTGGCCGTGGTCGTGCTGGTGGGGCTGATAAAGTCCGATTCGGTCAACGGGATGCTGAAGCTATAAGAGCCGCCCGTGGGAATCGCCTGGGCCGTCTGGGTCCAGGTGCCCTGCTGCTTGAAAGTGCCGGCGGGGGGCGGGGAAACGGCATTATCAGTATTGGTGCCGGAAAAGGTGGCGGAGAGGCTGCCGTCCGGGTTGATGGTCACCGGCCCGGCAAAGGTGCCGCTACTTCCCCCCTGGCCGCCGCCGGTGGCGGTCATCACCCCGGTTTGGGTTCCTCCGGCCGGGCCGCTGACGACGCCCTGCAGGGTGGCGGATAAACCGCCCTGGTCGGCGGGAGGATAGTAGCCGGTGACCGGCGCGGTGCTGGTCATGTTGAGGGTGGCGGAAAAAGTCCCCGGATAGACCCCGGTGCGGGTGCCCCAGATGGGATAGGTGCCGTTGGTCGGATCGCTATTGTTGGTGATAGTCTGCGTCTGGCCCCCGGAGCCGGAAGTCATTGTTCAAACTGCCCGAGGCCGTCTCGTTGAAATAGGTGCCTGGGGTGCCGGTGGTCGAGCCGGCGCCGGTTACCGTATAGGTGCCGTTGCTGCCGGAGAGGTTGGTGTAACTGTAACTGAAAGTGCCGTTGGGGTTGATGGTGATGGGCCCAGAGAGGGTGCCGGTATATCCAACGGAGTTGGTGAAGGTCCCGGAGTAAGTCCCGGTCAGGCTTTGCCCGGAGAGGCCGCTGACCGTGCCGGAAAGAATATCGGAGGCAGTGAAAGTATTAGCAGTGCCGGTAGGTCCGGTGAAAGAAGCGGAAGCACGGGTGCCGGAGCCGCTGGTGGTGAAGTATTCCGGATCAACCCCGGTCAATTGCCCCCAGTAGGCCGAACTTGAGTTGGCGTTACCTGGGAGGCTGATGGTATTGGTGCTATAGCCGTAAAGGTCCATCGTAAAAGCATAAGTGTTGGAGATCGGCCCCAGGGGCGGGCTCGGCGAGCTGGGGATGAGGGGGTTGATTGCCGGGTTGTTCACCAGGGGATTCTGGGTGAAGAGGGAGATGGCCGGGTTGTTAGGGCCCGTGGCGCCGCCGCCAGGGCCGGTGCCGGCCCCAGGGCCGACGGTGCCGACGCCGGGGCCGAGGGCCGGATTAGTCGCCAGGGCACCGGTCTCCAGCGGCGAGACGCTGCCCCGGTCCCCCCCGGCGCCCGCGGAGTGGCTAAACTGCACCCGCAGTTGCAGCAAATCGTCCTTGGTAATGGGCAAAGGAAGGGTGGGGGGCAGGTTGATGCCCACCCGGGTGAACTCCATCCCGGTCAGCGTTACTTTTCCCGGCACTTCCGGGAAAAGATTGTGCACCTCGGTTTTGCCCTCTTCATTATAAATGTCGGTGTGCAGAGGCGTGAGCTGGGCGTACCAGCGGGTGCCGCGCACCCCCAAGACCCCGGTATGGGTCTTCATGATGAAGTCTGGTTCGGCTTGCAAAATCTTGGCCACCACGAAGTGCGCCAGACCCCGGAAGAGCTCGACGGTGGCCTGGCGCTTGCTCTTGGCGGCGTCATAAATGTATTCGTCGATGGCCACCCGGCTCTCCGGCGCCAGAGTCAGGACAGTGTCATCCACGAACTGGATCTGGGCTCTGGAGAGCGACTTGGTGCGGACCGCGTCCCCCTGCGCCACCTCATCCTGGACCTTTACCGGAACCGCGGGGGACTACCCCCCTTCATCAAATCCACCGACCCTTCCACCTGTACGAACCGGCCCACCGGCACGGCCTGGGCCACTAAAGGAAGCCCCAGGACAAGCGCCACCAGCACCAGCAAACCTGACAGATACCTGCGTTGCATCGCACTCCTCCCGGCTGCCGCCCAAGCTCAATAGCGATAAGTCAATTGCACCCCCGCCAGATGGCGGTTGTAATTATAGATGGCGATGTTGGAATCGTCCCGGATGAAATAATAGTGGATGTTGGCTTCGAGGCCCTTGTAAATCTCGTAGGCCACGGTTACCCCGGTGATCAGGTTCTTGTCGTCCCGCTTGCCGTCATAGGAGGGAGGGCTGGCCTCATAAAAGCGGAAGTTATAGGGCTGCAGGAACATATCCAGGAAAGCGGACACTTTCAGGCGGGGGGTGATGGGATAAAGGGCCGTCAATAAGAGGCGATAACTGGTGTTATCCCAGTTGGTGCCGTTGGTGAAGTTATGCACATAGCTGAACCGCGACAGGAGAAAACCTTGCTGATTCTTGAAGAAATAATAGAGTCCCAAACTGCCCCCGACATTGCGGCCGCTGCGGTCGTCTTGAGGGAAGGAGATGGGAAACCAGTAATATTGCCGGTTCAGGATGCCGGCCACCTCCAGCCCCACATTGGGGGTGACGAAATGGAGATAAGTGGGGTCCAGGTCAAAGGCGGTGAAGTACTTGGCATATTGCACGTCAGTATAGTTGTAAGTGAAAGGCAGCGACAAGCGGCTGTTTTGGAACTGGTAAGTGGGGGTGAGGCCAAAGGTGTTGCTCAGCAGGTCGTATTGGGGAAGGCGGGGGTGGAAATTCTGAAAATAGGCATAATTGGCCAGGAGGGCGAAGGGGCCCGGGGCTTCCAGGTTGTATTCCAGATAGCCGCCGTACGAGTAGGCGACGTCGCCCTTGCCCGAAACCTGCTGCGCGGATGTGGCGCTGCCGGGCTGCAGGGTGACGTTGGAGTCATAATCGACCCCGGCGTAAACGTTGAAGTGAAAGGGGCGAACCTCCTCGAGGCGCTTTTCCACCGCGGCCGCATAACGCTCCGCGAATCCTGCGGTGCTGGTTTGGGGCGCCAGGTTGATGGTCTCCTTGAGGGTTTTCTGGGCCTCCTTCAGACGGTTCTGCGCGGCCAAGGCCAGGCTTGCCTGCAGCGTGGCCTCCTGGGCCAGCGCCGGGTCCGTCTTGGCCTTATCGAAATATTCCAGGGCCTCCTGGTAGCGTTTCTGCTTCATAGCCACCAGGCCCTGCATCATCGCGGTCTGGGCCGGCTGATAGCCGGCTTTCTCCAACTCCTTAAGCTGGCTCAAAGCCAACTCCGGCTTATCCAGGGTGATCAGGGTGTCGGCCAACAGCCGCCTGGCCTCCATATAGTCCGGCTTCAGGCGGACGGCCTCCTCGAGATAGTCCCTGGCTTTGGGATAATCCAGAAGCTGCCGGTAGACTACTCCCAAATAAAAGGCCTTTTCCGGGGTGTGGGGCCCTTTCCGCCAGGCCTCGGTCAGTTGGGCCAGGGCCTCCTCGTAATTTTCCTGTTGCAGATTCTTGGCCGCCTGCTGCACCAGCAAATCATCTGAGGGCTGCCCCTAAAGCCGGGACGCTGGCCAGGAGGACCCCTACGAGAATTAATGCCGGTATCAGGCATTTTGGGCTGATCTTCACAAGGTCCCCCGTTCAGTTAGATTTTAGTGATAACTTGCTAAAAATCTTCCAAAATCTGCGGCCTACATTTTCGTTTCTCTAACCCATTGGCAGGATAGCAAAGATAAACCAAAAATCAATAATTTTTTAAAATATTTGATCACCAGGATTAGCTGACATTATGCGGCCGCCTTGGCCCCGCAGTCGAAAAAATGGGTTTTGGAGCCCTCTAACCAAGCTAAACCACGGACAAGTTTCCTTTTTTGGCGAATATGCGGCGGCACATCCCAATGCGCCTGACCCACCGGGGTTCGACCCCCCGTGCCGGCTCCAGAGAAATCAAGGGGTTAGCCAAAGCGGCTAACCCCATTTTCCTTCTGGCGCAAGACGCGCCTTATCCCAAAGGGGTCCCTTTGCTGTTCTCCTACTGAATCTGCACTTCCACCGCCTCGCCCCGGCCATCGGGACCGACGACCAGGAGGCTGATGGTGGCCCCGGCTCAACGTCCAGGGTGGTTTCGTAAGGCGGCCCCAGGGTGGCCGCCTCGATCCCGTCCACGAAACAGGTGACCGACGGGAGCGGGGCATCGGGAACTGGCCTTCAAGGGCACGGCCAGGGACTCCGCCTGGGGCTCCAACAGGAAGCGGTCGCCGTCCAGGGGATAGGCGATGGTCAAGGCGGGCTCTCGCGGGCCGGCGGCGTCAGGGGCGGTCGGGGGGAGCCCCATGGTCACTTTGCCCTTGGGGACGGGGCTGACCGGAACCCCTGGCCCTGCGCGGAAACCTGCCCTGAAAAACCTGGGAGGTCCGGATCAAAGTCGGCCAGGCGGTAAGCGCCCCTCGCTCCCCCTTTTCGAAGCGCTGATGCAGCCAGCCGGCAAAGGGGGTGGGGATCCGGTGCCAGGGCTCCCGGTGATGGTGATAGGTGCAGAGTGCCTGTTGGGTTCGGTGCCGGCGATGAACAGCTCCCGGCGCACGTGGGGGCAATCCGGGCCGGGCGTCAGGCCCGGAGAAGGGACACACCGAGGCGGTCGGTCACCCCCGGCGGGTCTTATAAAGGGCTGCGGCGGGCTGCCCCGAAACAGCGCCGCGGCCAGGTCCGCCACGATGGGGGCGGCGGCCGCGGCGCCGCTCAAATTCATGGTGGGCGGCCGTCGAAATTGCCCACCCAGACCGCCAGGGTGTATTCCGGGGTGTAGCCCACGGCCCAGAGTCCCGGTAGTGGGTACTGGTGCCGGTCTTGATGGCCAGGTGGTAGGGCGGGTTCATGGCGCGTGGAGGCCCCGAAGATGCGGAAGCGGGCCATGGGGTCGGCCAGGATGTCGCTGATGATGTAGGCGGCCTGGGGGGAGAAGACCCGCACCGGATCGGCTGGCGGGGCATCCAGGGTCCGGAGCCGCAGCGGCCGATACAGCCCGCCGTTGGCCAGACAGGCATAGGCCGCGGCCAGTTGCAGCAGGTTCACCTCCGGGTTGCCCACCACCAGTCCCAGGCCGTAGTGCTCCGGGCCCCGCTCCGGATGGTTGATGAGGTTGCAGGCGGCGTCAGGGTGTCGTAATAGGTCTCGGGCCCGATGAGGTTGAGGAGGCTGACGGTGGACAGGTTCAGGGAATTGGCCAGGGCCTCCCGGAAGGAGATGGGGCCGTAGGGAAAGCGGTCGAAGTTGGCGGGGGTGAATTCTCCCCCGGGGGTCTGGTAGCGCCGTTCCACGTCCTCCAGGATGGAGGCCGGGGTGAACCCCAGGTCCAGGGCCTGGGCGTAGAGAAAGGGCTTCAGGGCCGAGCCGGGGGAGCGCCAGGCCGCGGCGCCGTTGTTGAAGCCGCGGTCCCGGGGGCCATAGCGCAAGGAGCCCACCAGGGCCAGGAGCTTCCAGGGAGCGGTTGTCCACGATCACCGCGGCCGCCTGGGAGGCGCCGGATTTCAGCAGGCCGGCCCGGTGCGAGGCGACGACGGCCTGCGGCCCGCCGTTGCAAATCCAGATCCAGGGTGGTCTTGATGACGCCGCCGGCCTGGGGCCGGGGCGCTTCTGGACAGGACCAGGTTGACAAAATGGGGCGCCTCAAAGGGAAATCTGGGGATGCGGCCGCTGGCCGCTGAAGCCTGACGGGGTCGCGGCGGCCGCGGCCGCCAACTCCTGGGGGCTGAGATGCCCAGTTGCGCCAGGCGCTGCAGAGCACCCAGCTGCTGGCGCTGCAGCAGCCGGTCCCGGTGGGGGCCATAAGGGTTCAGGGTTCCCGGGGCCTGGACCAGGGCCGCCAGCAGGGCGGCTTCCCCCACGGTCAATTGGGCCGCGGTTTTGCCGAAATAGAGCCGGGCCGCCGGACTCCACCCCCATGAGGTTATTGCCCATGGGCACCCGGTCCAGGTAGCACCGCAGAATCTCGTGCTTGCTCAGAGGCCAGCTCGATCCTGAGGCTGCGGACGACCTCCACCAGCTTGCGGTAATAAGTGCGCCGTCCCGGGGTAGGTCAGGCGGGCCAGTTGCATGGTGATGGTGGAGGCCCCGGAGACGATGCGCCCGGCGCTCAGGTTGCCGGTCAGGGCCCGCAGGACGGCCAGGGGGTCGACTCCCGGATGCCGCCAGAATCTCTGGTCTTCCGCGGCCACAAAGGCCGCCGCCACCTTTTCGGGAAGTTCCCCGGCGGGCAGGGTGATCAGTTTGCGGCCCTGGGCCTCCAGCCCCAGGCGCAGGATGCGGCCCGTTGCGGTCCAGCACCAGGGGGCCGGGGGCCGGGGCCAGGGCCGCCGGGTCGAAGCGCGAGGCGGCCTCCAGATGCCAGCCAGCGGCGAGGAGCAGGCCGGCCGCCAGCCACAGCCACCAGTGGCGGCGGAGCAGCGCCGCATTGGCGCCACCGGAAATTTCCTGGCGAGCTATATGCCATCATTGACCTCTGGGTGGCACGAGGCATCTCGCCAGGCTAAAGGCGGCTAACATGGGCAGCCGCTCGACCAATCTCACCGCCCCTTGACGGTCAACTCGCTCTGGGGTGATAGCCGTTCACCCCGGGGGAATACATGGCCGCCGCCTTGGTGGCGCGGCGACCACAAATGGCCCTCGCACACCGCCCGGGCAGTAATACTCGAAGCGGTATCGCCCGGAGTAAAACCGGTCCCGGAAGGCCAGGACCCGGTCATCCCGGATTTCAAAAAAATTGGGATAGAAGAGCATGGTGCCGTCCGCGAGGACGTAACTCAGACGTCGCCGTTGTCCTCGCTCGTCGGCCTGCCGGGCTGGCTTCCTCGGTCTTCAGGGCGGTATTGACCGCCACCAGACCGGCGGGCAGGGGATCATCCAGCACCACGTAGCGCTGAGGTTTGCCGGCCTCCACCAGGACCGTGACCTTGACCAGGTCGCCCACCTTGATCTCCGGGGAGCCGTCGGTGTTTTGGATGGTCTTGCTGACCTTGAAGCCCTGGTCGGCCCCGGCGCCGGCCAGGTCCAGCCGGGGCGCGGTCAATTCCAGCTTGTAGAGCCAGGTGTGGCCGGCTTGGGCCTCCACCTGGACCACCGGGTTTTTCAGCAGGGCCCTGGGGTTGAGACCCACGGTGCGGAATCCCTTGGGGTCGAGTTTAATCCGCTGTTTGGCGGTGGCGCCGGGCTGGCTGATGGTAATCTCGCCGGGCTTGGCTGCCGAATTTCTGCCCCTTGAAATATTCCCCCAGGGCCAGCAGGGCCCAGCCGGTGCTGCTGGTGGAGGTCCAGATGCCCTTGCTGGTCCAGGCCGCCCAGGAGCAGCCAGCGCCGCCTCTTTGGTGAGGGGGTCCTCGGGCATGATGGCCTTGGCCGCCAGCAGGGCCAGGGCCGGGCCCCGGGACAGGCGTTGAATTCATCCCGGCTCCAGACTGGTCTCTTTGGCGATGTCCGGGCCCAACAGGGGTTTGAGGTTCCGTCTGCAATTCCGCCACGGGCCGCAGGTCGGCTTCCCGGGCCGCCAGGAGCAGCAGCAGTTTGCCCTCCCGGTTGACCTGGCATAATTCTGCCTCAAGCCCTTGAAGGTCGTCCCGCTCCAGGGCTGGTTCAGGGCCAGGATGTAGGCGGCAAAGGCCTTGGCGGCGTACGGGGGTCTTGGGGATCTTGCAACTGGTTCATGAAAATATTCAGGCGCCTTGGTCAGGGGTTCTTCGGGGACCTCGAGCCCGTTTTTCTTGGCCATGCTCAAGGCGGCCCCGGCGTAAATCGAGCCCCAGCCGTGGGGCTCCGACTGCCCCGGCCAGTAGGCGAAGCCGCCGTTATCGGTCTGCATGCCCAGGATGCGCCCCACGCCCCGGTTGAGGTACTTATCCACCTCCGGCAGGGTGATGCCCGGCACCTGGTTGTCCTGGACCACGCCCCGCAGGGCGGCCAGGGCCAGGACCCCGGAACTGGTCTGCTCGATGCAGCCGTAAGGGTAAGTGAGCAGATAGTGCATGGCCTCGCTCAGCCGCAGGAAAGGGCGAGCCGGAGAGGGTGAGAACCGCCTTGACCTCGTCCGGGTTGAGCTTCCGGGCCGGCTCGCCGGTCAGATAGGGGGGCAGGGCGATCTTGATCTGAGGTGGCGCCCGCCAGGGTGCCGAAGCAGACTTGCGGTGTCCCGGACGTGCCCGGATTTGATGTGGAATCTTGAGTTCCACCGCGTCGGCCCGGCCCTGGAATTCCGCCGCCGAAGCGGGCCGTGGCCGGTCCGGCCTGGGTGGCCTGGCCGCTGACGTCGAGCTTCAGGCTGTCCTTGGGTTTGAGGATCGGCCGGGGTTCCTCCGCCTTGAGGGAGAGCCCGCCCTCGGAGGCGGCCTTGAACTTCACCGGCCCGCGCTCGCCGGTGTTGTTGAAGGCGGCCACCTGGAACTTGAAGTGGTCCCCCTGGGTGAAGAAGCTGGGCAGGCCCGGCTCCAGGTAAAAATCCTTGGTGGCCAGCAATGGAGCGCTCCGGACTGGCAAAGCCGCTGCCCCGGTCCGCGGCCACGGCGTAAACCCGGTAGCTGGTCATATTGTCGGGCAGGGTAAAGGATACCTGGGCCCGGCCGTCGGGCATCGGTGCGCAGCGCCGGGTTGAAATAGGCCACCGGCTCAAAGCGGCGCCGCAGTTTGGCCATCATGTCGGCGTTCAGGCCGCCGCCGCCGGTTAGGGGTTCGTTCTGGGCCAGATAATAGGGGGTCTGGTGCAGCAGCAAGGCCCGCAGTTCGCCGGTAAAGACCCCCAGGGGGCCGTCAAACCGGGTCAACTGCTCCAGGGTGGGGGTCTTAAAGCCGGTGAGGGCCAGCACCGCCTCATCCACCACCGCCACCGCCATTTCCGCTTCCACCCCCTGGCCCTTTTTGTCGAGAACCGTGAAGTCCAGGGTCACCTTGGCCCCCGGTTCGGCCTTGAGGTCCTTGACCGCCGGACTGATTTGCACCTGCAAGTGCTCCACTTCCTGGCGCACCGGCAGGTTGAGATTGCCCCAATAAAACCCCGGGGCCTCGGTATCATAGCGGCCGGCAAAGACCGGGAATTCCCCCCGGGGCGTGAGGCCCAGCACGGAGAGGTAGACATTGGGGGCATATTCGGCCTGGATGGGGATCTCCAGTCTCCGGCAATTCTTTCCTGGCGGTTACCACCTGGTGCTGCAGCAGGCCCTCCTGCTCCAGGGTGACCAGGTAGCAGGAGACCGGCCGCTTGGGCCTGCAGGGCGATCCTGGCCGTCTGGCCCGGCTCATAGGCCGGCCGGTCCGCGGACAGCGGCAGGATTTGATAAGGCATTTTCCCTGTTTTCGCGCTCCTCATAACATGCCGGCGCTGGACACCTGGTAGGCGGTGGCCGAAGTGAAGCTGCGGCCCCGCTCGTCCCGGTAGGTGAAGGCCACCAGGTAGCGGCCGTCCCAGCCGAAGTCGAAGCGGAAGGCGGCCTCGCCCTTCTCCAGGGGCAGGTCGGTGGCGTAGGTCTTCCGCCAGGTCTCCTGGTCCGCCCAATAGATGTCGCCCTGTTCGTTGCGTTTGACCACGTAGGCCCAACTCTTCTCCAGGACCTCGGCCCGGATCTGCCCCTTGCTGATTTTTTTGCCGTTCGCGGGTCATGGCCACGACCTTCAGCACCTGCTCTTCTTCGGGCTGCACCTCCTCGGGGTGGCTGCTGAGGCCCACCAGGTAGTCGGGGTCCACCTGAAAAGTCTTGCTGTTGGACGCGGCCCGGCCGTCAAAATCCACCACCGTGGCAATCACCAGGTAGCCCGATTCTCCCGCCAGGACCTGCCGGTCCAGGGGGAATTCCAGTTCGGCCCGCCCCTTCTCGTCCAGAATGGCCTGGCCGCTTTCGATCAGTTCGCCCGGCTCTTCCCGGGTATAGCCGAAGGCGAAATTATCGTAGCCGGGCACCTGGTAGCTGGTCTTGGCCTTGTGCACCTTCCAGCGCACCTGGCCGTGTTTCACCGGCCCGCCGGCATAGTAGGCGCCGGTGAGGCCGATCTTGACAAATTCCGCTGGCGTGCGTTCAGGTTGACATAGCTGGTCTCGGCCCGGCTCAGGCGCTGAAAGTCGATCTCCACAAAATGGCGGGGCGCCTTGAATTCCTGGACCTGGAAGGTGCAGGTGGCCGCATTTTTGGGCGCCTTGCCGGACTCGCTTCTTCTTGGCCTGTTCCTGCTCCCCTCATCATCCTGGTCGAGCTGGCCCGGACCTTGCTGGCCGCCATGGCCGGGGCCTTGGTTCCGCGCTGGGGGCCGAAATGTCATGGTCAGGGTGTAGGTGCCCAGGGGCCAATGGCCGGCGGCGGTCACCTCGCCGGCGGCGCTGCCGAAATCCGACAGGGGTAATTCCTGCCGGAATAGACCTTCTCTCCTTTGGGGTTGGTGACTTCAAAAGAGCAGACGTCTCCCTGGGGTGAGAGGATGCGCCCTTCCTGGTATTCCCGGACCAGGCCCTTGAAATGTACCGTCTCTCCGGGGCGGTAGATGCCCCGCTCGGTGAAGACCTGGCCCTTGAGGTTGCGGATCTTCTCTCCGGCCCGGACCTGCCAGATTCCCTGGGGTTTGAGGCTGTCCGCGGGCTTCATCTGGATGAAGGAGACATCGCTGGCGGTCCCGGCCAGCAGGCAGACCAGTCTGTCCATGGTCCACCCGCCGTTTTACCGGGACGAAAGTCTGCCCAAGATTCTTCAGCGACAGCCCTGCCAGCTCCTGGTGCTGAAAAATGAGAATGCCGTCGTTATCGGTTTGCCCCAGGGGAAAGGCTTCCATGTCCCGGGTGAAGCCCACCACCTGCACCCCGGCGCCGGGGATCGCCGGTTTTGAGGGAAGTGGCCCAGAGCAGCAGACTGGTTGCCCCCGAGCTTGTAAGTCAGGCCCAGGTCGGTGATGCGAAAGACCCGGGGGCTGGTGGCGGTGCCCCCTATCGGCCTGATCCTCGCTCACCCGGATAAGTTCCAGGGCCCCGGCTTCCTTGTTCTGGCGAAAACTCAGGGGTAAAGACACGGCCAGGGGTTTGTTCTTTTGACCGGGCGCCGGGAAGAGCTGCTTTTCGGCAAACGGTTCCAGGAGGAACGGGGCCAGGGCCTGGTTTCCCTTGGCCAGAATCTTTTCAGCTGGTCCGCCCCGGCCTTAAGTTCCTCCAGGGTCCGGCCCCAGTCGGCCGGAGATTCCTCCACGGCCAGGGCCAGGGGCAGCAACAGGGGCGGAATCCTGATGCCTTCCAGCAGCAGGGACTTGACATTTTGGGCCCGGACATGGAGGAGCTCCCGGCTGTCCCGCTCGATGAGGTTCTTGGCGTTCGACGAATTCCACCTTGGGCGGGCCGGTCGGGCATGAAAAAGGAAGTCACCGTGGGCACGTAGGTCTGGCCGGCCAGCGTAAAATTCTCCGGCAAGGTTACCACATAGCCCACCCCGTATTTGAAGCGCCCCTTTAGGGTGAGCCGGCCCTCCGGGCTCATGGCGGCGTTGGCGCCAGTCGATCTTGATCAGGGGCAGCAGGCGCAGGTTGTCCTTCAAGCCTTCCAGAGGGACGGGTTTGTTAAAAAAGATGCGGACCTCTTCCTTTTGGGCGTCGGGTTCGATCTTCAGGATGGTAAATTGAGTGTCCCGGGCGGCGGTGGCGCCCGCCTGGGCCGGCCGGCGTTCCTGGGAATTTCCCGAGCCAGTCCAGAGTCCCAGGCCCAGGAAGCAAAACGCCGCTAACAGCAAGGCTAGGAAGGCCAGGCGGGGCTGGCTGGCCTTGGCCGCGGCCCCAGAATGGGCCTGAAAAGAACCTCTGTTCCCGGCATCCATGTTAGCGCTCCTTTTGATCCTAAGGTTGCCCAACTTGGTAGAGAGGTTGCCTCTGCACCTGCTACAAAGGTGGTCAAGGCTATCTATCACAGATTATTAAAAAATTAACCATGAGACCTCAGCAAGTCAAGGCATCCTCTGACAGGCTTACGCAGATAATTCTGAATTAATGACGGATTTTGCGAGATAGGGCAAGGGATCGTGTTCCCGGTCAATGAACGGCGCCTGGAACCACTTTGAATAAATTTCCGGGACTTCTCATTTCTCCCTGTCGGGGTTCCTGGCTGCCGGCCGCCTTCCCCGCTTTTCCCACCGGCCCAGCAGGATAGCCCGGGTCTCGGCGGCATACTGATCGGAGAGCTCGTACTCCCAATGCTGTTTGAGAAAG
Organism: uncultured delta proteobacterium; assembly: GCA_963808395.1. Lineage (GTDB taxonomy): Bacteria > Desulfobacterota > Desulfobaccia > Desulfobaccales > 0-14-0-80-60-11 > JAPLJC01. The sequence goes on from CAWEFJ010000012.1 coordinate 77,372, forward strand.
ATGTCTTTTACCTGATTCCGATAGTTCAGGGGATCAACCATAAGAGAAGTGATATAGGGCGCAATAGCTTCATAGAGCTTGGCTGGGATTCATGGGCAGGATAGGGGCGATGAATACCCAGGTGGCGATGCCGGCCTCGTGTAACTTGCGCAAGGCGCTCAGCCGGGCGCCGATGGGAGGGGCATGGGGCTCCAGCACCTTCCGGACCTCGTCGTCGTCGGTGGGGATGGAAAACCCCACGCTCACCCCAGGGGTGGCGGCAAGAAGGTCCAGGTCCCGGGTCACCAAGGGCGACCTGGTGAGGATGTCGATTCCCCACCCCCAGTTCCTCAAGACTTCCAGACAGGCCCGGGTTAAACGGTATCGCTGTTCCAGGGGCTGGTACGGGTCGCAAACGCTGGAGAGCAGAGCTCTCCCCTGCCGCCTTTTCCGGCGCAGTTCGGAGTCCAACACCTGGGCAATGTTGGTCTTGGCCTCTACAAAGCTCCCCCATGGCGAATTTGGATGATGAGAGTATTTCCGCATGAAGACGGCATAGCAGTATCGGCACCCATGCCCGCACCCCAAATACGGGTTGATCACATAGTCCACGCCGGGAATCTTCGACCGGACCAGGGCGCTTTTAATACTTATCTCTATGACATCCATGACCTCAGGGGGGAGGCAAGAAAAAGGGGAATCTGCCGTTTCCTTATCCTGGCTGCTTCTGCGGATGCTGCCATATCTCTGATTTTCCAGTGGCGGCAAAATCCTCAGTGGGAAACTGAGGCGAAATCAAGTTAATCATGCCTCACAGAAAAGCAAGAAACCCAGGGTAATCTCAAATCCCCCTATATCCTTCTACGGAAGCTGTAGTCTAATTGTCCGGCCGGTCGGATGACAAAGAAGATGTTTCAATGAGCCGCGCCTGTTTATAAGCCCGGATGACCTCACGCACGTAAGATGGGGTGCAGGCAGCATTATACACATGCAAGACCTTCTTGATATCCCCGTGGTATTTCTGCATCAGCCTGGCTATGACCGCCGCCCCGCCCATGATATTTTCCTTGGGGTTGTGCGCGTCAACCCCATACACTTTGGCGGTGCCCTGATCCAATTGCATCAGGCCAAAACATCTTCCTCTTCCCGATGTCGCGTCCGGGTCAAATCTCGATTCGATGGCGCATACCGCCTGGATGAGATAGGGCGAAATTTGGTAGCGCTGCGCTGCTTCCTTCATGTAATTCCAGTACTCCAGCTTCAGGTACAGGTTCCCTATTCTGGGAGCGGTCTGGGGCCAGGGTTGCGCCCAGGCTGTGGTGGTTAAGCATAGGAATATAATGAGAGTTTTCATGGACAGATTACCTCCTGCGGAACTTAGTGGTGATTTAATCGGGCACGAGTTGGAGAACGAGGGCTGGTAGCGTTCAGAAGGGCGAGTCGGCAGGTTGCCCCGCTTGACTGCTGTGATTTTGAATATTTTAATATAATCATTGTTTAAAAAGCAACGTAAATCGACAATTAGTAGTGATTCCGGGATGATGTGGATCATGATAGACACCGCTATTCACCGTTGATAAGGGTCGATATGTCCTCCGTAGCCTATTGCTATCCGGGTAACTTCCATGGAAACTAATATCGGCATTTCTGGAAAAGGCTTTAGCAATTGAAGCCAGGCTCTGGGGTAAATGGTAAACATTTGGCTGAAACTGATTCATCAAAACGTCCAAAGGCGGCATTTTTATGGTAAGCTCGATTGGCGGCCCGAGAAAACCAGACGGATAATACCTGGAATGCTCCGGGATAGATAAGCTCCCGAGGAATTCATGCTCATCATTGGTGTTGACACTGGCGGGACCTTCACCGACTTCATCTGGAAGGACGGCAGCCAGTGGGGCGAATACAAGACCCTGTCCACCCCTGCCAATCCCGCCGAAGCAGTCCTGGCCGGCATTCGCCACCTTGCTGGGGACCGCGATTTCGAACTCGTTCACGGCTCTACGGTAGCTACCAATTCGATCCTGGAAAAAAAAGGAGCCAAAACGGCCCTGATCACCAACTCCGGGTTTGAGGATGTGATTGAAATCGCCCGCCAAAACCGGCAGGTTCTTTACGACTTTTCCTTTCGTAAAAATCCTCCCCTGGTTCCCCGCTCCCTCCGTTTCGGGCTGAATTGTCGGGTCGATTCGGCCGGCAACATCCTCGAAGCACTCGATCCCGCTCAGGTCCGGGATCTTCTGGCGCCCCTGAAAACCGCCCAGGTCGAATCGATTGCCGTCTCGCTGCTCTTCTCTTTCAAAAACCCGGAACACGAACGAACGGTGCGCCAGGAAATTCTGAAACTGGGCATCCCCATTTCCCTCTCCCACGAGACCCTGGCAGAGTTCCGCGAGTACGAGCGCACCTCAACGACGGTGATCAACGCCTACGTCTCTCCCAAGATGGGGCGTTACATCACTTTTCTGAAAAACCATCTGGGTAGCCGCCGATTCCGCATCATGCAATCCAACGGCGGCAGCATTTCCGCGGAAACCGTCAGGTCCGAATCGGTCCGCACGATTCTCTCGGGGCCCGCGGGTGGCGCGGTGGGCGCCTTCGAAATCGGCAAAATCGCGGGGTTCGACCGCTTGATCAGCTTCGACATGGGGGGCACCTCCACCGACGTCGCCCTGATCGACGGTAAGCTGCCACTCACCACGGAATCGAACCTCGGCGGCTACCCGGTGAAGGTTCCCATGATCGACATTCACACCGTCGGCGCGGGGGGCGGCTCCATCGCCGCCATCGATGCCGGAGGCGCTCTGAAAGTCGGCCCGGAAAGTGCTGGTGCCGATCCTGGCCCGATTTGCTATGGGAAAGGCTCCCAGATTACCGTCACCGACGCCAACCTGTTTCTCGGCCGCCTGGTTCCCGACCATTTTCTCGGCGGCGCCATGAGCCTGAAAACCGCGGAACTGGAAGCTCATTTTCGGGAGATGGCGGACACGCTGGGCCTGCGGCCCACCGAACTTGCCGAAGGGGTCCTGGCGGTGGCCAATACCACCATGGAGAGGGCCATCAAGGTTATTTCCGTGGAGCGCGGCTTCGATCCGCGGGAATTCACCCTCTTTTCCTTCGGCGGCGCGGGCGGCATGCATGCCGCCTATCTTGCCCGCGGCCTGGACATCCCCCGCGTCCTGATTCCGCGCAACGCCGGAATTCTGTCGGCCTGCGGCATGCTGATGTCGGATGTCATCAAGGACTATTCCCAAACCGTTATGCTGCCGGAAGAGGACGTGCCCCCGGCTGTTTTGGCAACGCTATTCGCCCCGCTCGAAAACAGAGGCCAGGAGGAACTGCTGGCGGAAGGGGTTTCTGCGGGCAGGATTCGACTTGAACCATATCTGGATATGCGTTACCGCGGCCAGTCGTTCGAGGTGGTCGTGCCCCTGGACCTGGATTTTCGAGAGACCTTCCATCGTCTGCACGAAAGACTCTACGGCTACTGCAACCGGGACAAGGCCGTCGAGGTCGTCAACCTGCGCCTGCGGGCGGTGGGCGCCCAGGAGAAACCGAACTTCCCTCGCCTGCCGCCGGCAGGCCGGGAAATGCCTGACGACGCCCTGCTGGGGGAAAATCGGGTCTATTTCGATCGGCACCCCCTCACCGCGAAAGTCATTGCCCGTGACCAACTGGGCTACGGGAACATCTTCAGAGGACCGGCCATCGTGGTCGAATACTCCTCGACCATTGTCGTCCCACCTTTTGCCACGGCTGAGGTCGATGCCTTTGGCAACATCGTTCTTACCCTGGACGCCTGAAGGATGCCAGCATGACGGTTAATCCCATCCTGATGCAGGTTTTCAAGAACCGCTTCGCTTCGATATGCGAGGAAATGGGAGTCACCCTGAACCGGACTGCCTTCTCCCCCAACATCAAGGAGCGCCGGGATTTCTCCTGCGCCATTTTCGATGCCGCTGGCGAAATGATCGCCCAGGCGGCGCATATTCCCGTCCATCTGGGCTCCATGCCCCTTTCCGTCCGCGCCGCCATCGACGGCTGCCCATTCGAGGAAGGGGATATGGTGATGCTTAACAATCCTTTTCAAGGTGGGACCCATCTTCCCGACATCACCATCGTCGCCCCGGTCTTCGCCGATGGCCCGAAACCGGCCTACTACGTGGCCAACCGAGCTCATCACGCCGATGTCGGTGGCATGACCTCGGGTTCCATGCCCCTTTCCACCTCGATCTTCCAGGAAGGGATTATCATTTCGCCCTTGAAGATCGTCGAGCGCGGCGCCGTGGACCGTAAGATCATGGGTTTCCTGAAAACCAACGTACGCACCCCCATCGAACGGGAGGGGGATTTCGCCGCCCAGATAATGGCCAATTTCACCGGCATCCAGCGGACCCTGGAACTTCTGAAAAAATATGGCCTGGACACGGTCAATTTCTATGCCGGGAGTCTCAAGGACTATGCCGAACGGGTCATGCGCGCCACCATCGAATCCATCCCTGACGGGCGCTACCAGTTCACCGACGTCCTGGACGACGACGGGCTCGGTACCGCACAGATTGCCATCCGCCTGCAAATGAGGGTGGCCGGGAATCTGGTCAGGCTCGATTTCAGCGAGAGCGACCCCCAGGTGGCCGGGAGTGTCAATGCGGTGCGGGCCATTACTCTCTCCGCGGTTCTGTATGTCTTTCGCTCACTGATCCGCGAGGATGTCCCGACCAACGCCGGCTGCCTGCGGCCTCTGGAGGTCATCACCAAGCCGGGGACCATTGTTGACGCCCAGTTCCCGGCTGCAGTCGCCGGCGGTAATGTCGAAACCTCCCAGCGTATCGTGGACGTCCTGCTGGGGGCGCTCTCGACCGCGCTGCCGGGCATCATTCCCGCTGCCAGCCAGGGGACTATGAACAACCTGGCCATCGGGGGGCTCGACCCGCACACCGGCAACCCTTTTGCCTATTACGAAACCCTGGCTGGCGGCGTTGGCGCCACGGCATCCAACCACGGCGAGTCAGCCATGCACTCCCACATGACCAGCACCCTGAACACGCCCATCGAAGCTCTCGAATTCGCCTACCCCTTGCAGGTGACTGAATATTCCATCCGGAAAGGCTCGGGGGGCAAAGGCCGTTTCGATGGAGGAGATGGTCTGGTCAGGGAAATCAGGTTGCTCTCCGATGCCGAAGTGACCGTGCTCTCCGAGCGGCGTACCAACGCCCCTTACGGACTCGCCGGGGGGGCTCCGGGCCAGTCAGGGAAGAACACCCTGATTAAAAAGGGGCAGACTCAAGTCATGCCGGGGAAGTTCTCTGTGCGTCTGCGGGCGGGGGACCTGGTCCGCCTTGAGACTCCCGGCGGCGGAGGATACGGCCGGCCGCGGCCCTCCGCTGAATAAGGGGGGGACCGCAGGGCGGTCTGGCTCGATTCAAGACAACTGGCAAAGGAGGACTGCCATGAAGATTTTAGGTTGATGGAGCTAATGAGGGGGGGTAGCAAAAATGGAGCGCATGGCGGGCGGCGCCAATCTCATCATCTAGTGCGAGGTGGCCATTATGATGGAACAATCGGTGCAACAAGGTAAGCTGGCATGGTTGTCGGAATTAAGTCCTCCGGAACGCAGCACTCTGGTCGCTACTTTCGGCGGTTGGGCGCTCGATGGGATGGACGTGATGGTTTACAGCTTCGTGATTCCCAGTCTGATTGCGGCCTGGCACATCAGCGGGGAGACGCCGGGTGGCTGGCTACCGCGGCGCTGCTGAGCTCTGCGGTCGGCGGCTGGCTTGCCGGTTTGTTGGCAGACCGCTTCGGCCGCATTCAAATTTTGCAGCTCACCATTCTATGGTTCGCAGCTGTTCACCTTCCTCAGCGGCTTTACGAACTCATTCTGGGGCCTGCTCACGACGCGTGGGCTGCAAGGTCTCGGATTCGGGGGTGAATGGGCGGTCGGCTCGGTGCTGATGGGCGAAGCAATCCGCGCCAAACACCGTGGCAAGGCGGTTGGCATCGTGCAGGGTGGATGGGCGATCGGCTGGGGCATCGCGGCAATCTTTTCTTTCGTGCTGTTTTCCTGGCTTCCGAAAGAATACGCCTGGCGCGCCATGTTCTGGATCGGAATTCTGCCGGCCTTATTGGTCTTCTATATCAGGCGTGTACGTGCCCGAGCCCGAGGTCTTCTCCAAGACTCGCCAAAAGGTGGCGGCTGAAGGCAATGCCCCGAATTTCCTGGAGATTTTTGGTCCTGCGGTGCTGAAGACCACGATTCTGACTTCGATTCTCGGCGTGGGGGTCCAGGGAGGGTACTACGCGGTCACCACGTGGCTGCCAACTTACCTTAAGACCGTGCGTCATTTGTCAGTCCTGAACACGGGTTGGTACATGATCGTCATCATCGTCGGGTCGTTCTGCGGGTATATGATCAGCGCGTATTTGACTGACGCTATTGGCCGCAAGAAAGCCCTCATCTTGTTCGCCGTCTGTTGCGCCCTGAGCGTCGTGGCCTATACCTATCTTCCCCTCGCCAACGGACCGGTGATGCTGATTCTGGGGTTCCCGCTGGGGTTCTTCGTCTCAGGCTCGTTCAGTCCGGTCGGTTCATTCTTCACCGAATTGTTCCCGAGCCATTTGCGCGGCTCAGGCCAGGGTTTTTCCTACAACATAGGACGTGCAGTTGGCGCAGTGTTCCCGACGCTGGTCGGCTATCTCAGCGTCGCGCTGACTCTGGGAAAGGCGATTGCGTTATTTGCGGTTTCCGCTTACGCCATCATGATCGTGGCCGTGCTGCTGCTGCCGGAAACCAGAGGCAAGGAGCTGCGGGTTTATGATTAGCGCGGCCGCGAAGTGACCATACCTGGTCCACATCCTGACCCGGGGATCCCGAAGGAGATTGCCCCGGCGCATTCGTGCGACACGCATGCGCACATCTTCGGTCCGGCCAATCTCTATCCTTTGGTTCCCGGCCGCAGTTACACCCCCCCGGAGGCCGGCATACCGGCCTATGCGCGGATGTTGCGCGCCCTCGGATTCGAGCGGGCGGTCATCGTTCAACCGAGCGTGTATGGGATCGACAATCGCTGCACCTATGACGCAGTCCGGCAATCAGGCGGGAAATGGCGCGGAGTGGCAGTGGTCACGCAGAGGTCACGAGAGATGAATTACAGGCACTCCACGACGCGGGATTCCGCGGCGTCCGCATCAATCTGCTTTTCAAGGGAGGCCTGGCAATGGAGGTGCTGGAGAAGATGGCGCGGCGGATCGAGCCTTGGGGCTGGCACTTGCAATTGCTGGTGGACGGCCGTGACCTGGTGGACCTGGCGCCGCGCCTCCGGCAGTTGCCGGTTCCCTCGGTCATCGACCACATGGGCCACCTGCCGGCGGCCTTGACCGTCAAGCATCCGGGGTTTGCGGCGCTGCTGTCGCTGGTGAGAGCGGGCCGCTGCTGGGTCAAGTTGTCAGGGGCGTACCGCATCTCTAGCAAGCCGTATCCATACGACGACGTCGTCCCCATGGCTCAAGCCCTGGTGGAGGCTGGTCCGGAGCAAATGGTTTGGGGGAGCGACTGGCCACACCCGTCTTTTGTGGGCGAGATGCCGGTGGATGCCGGCCTGCTGGATCTGCTAACGGAGTGGGTGCCGGATCCGCGCCTCCGGCACCGTGTCCTCGTCGAGAACCCTGCGAGGCTGTATGACTTTCCGCCAGGCGGCTAGCGCCTGGTGGGGAATAGGTTGCCACGGAGGCATCCATGGCCACAGTTGAAACTCTGTTTTTTGGGTTCCCGGGCCGAAGCAGCCGCGGTTATCTTGGCTGGAGCGCGGTTTATCTGGTGGTCACCCGGCAGGGCAGAAAAATTCTTTTTGATACTGCTGGCTACAACGAGCGAGCGACCCTGGTCGCCGCGCTGGAACAGCGGCAGATCTCGCTGGACGGCATTCATACTGTGGTTCTCAGCCACCTGCATTTCGATCACGCGGCGAATTGGGACCTGTTCCCGGCCGCGGAAATCGTCGTTCATGAAAAAGAGATGGAGTATGCCTGCTCGCCTCAAGCTGACCACAGTACGCTTCGCCACCAGTCGCGGGCGTTGGCGGAGAGTCGTAGACTCCGCCTGATTTCGCACGATGGCGAACTCGAACCGGACGTACAGCTCATGCTGGTGCCGGGACACACTCCCGGCAGCCTGGCGCTCAAGACCGGAAGCTCCGTGTTGTGCGGCGATGCGCTGAAGAATCGTTGGGACCTGCAAGGCCAGGTGGCGCTGCCGGTGTGGGATGCGGAGAAATTTCAGGCCGCGGTCCGCAAACTTGCCAGCTTGGCCGATAAGCTCTATCCCGGACATGATGTGCCGCTGGAACTCGAGGCGCATGGCTGGGCGCCCCGGGGAAAACCATCGATCAACCTCATCTTCGCCAATAACCAGCAGCAGGAATTGGTGATAGAATCATAGCTGTCTTCTCCTGGTTATTGAAAACCGCGCTTAAGGGATTTATCATTTGAGTAGTGGATCTGGAGGCGGACAGGTTCGCCAAGGGATAAGATCCGCGACTGGAGATGGCTGATTGTCCAAGTATCGTATTATATTGGCAGAAGATCATGTTCTGATGCGGAAAGGCATCAAGAAGATCATTCAAGAAGACCCAGAACTGGCAGTGGTCGGTGAAGCAGGCGATGCCCTTGAGCTCCTGCAATTGCTGGAAGAATTCACTCCGGAGATGGTCATCCTGGATATTTCCATGCCCAGGTTCAAAGGCCTCGAAGCAATCAAAATTATCAAGGGATTATACCCTGAAATAAAAGTCTTGATCCTGACGATGCATAAAAATAAAGATTATGTCTATCGAGCCATGAATGACGGCGCAGATGGATATGTACTTAAAGAAGATCCACCTGAATCATTTCATTCGGCCATAAAAACCGTTCGGAATGGTAAAACTTATGTCTCACCTCTTCTTTTCGGCTGATTCCTTTTAATTGGACGATTTCCTTCCTTAACCTGACGCCTCAATGACCGGATGGCGCCTTTCTCGGACCCCTAAAAATCGATTCTGTACCATTTGCTGAAACATAAAAAGGCGATCAAGTGACCGCCTTTTTCAAGAATCCGAAACGAAAGAATCTATGATTTTGTACCGGGTTAAATCTCCATGATATTCTCGGGTGTGGTCCTTTTCATCAAAGGGCTGATTACGATGGCGTTTTACTTAAAAAGTCGCCTTATGGTGAATATTCCGGGCTTCCAGCCTCACCCGGAGTTCTTCCATTTCTTCAGGCCCAGGCTCTTCCACCGTACAAATGGGATAAAAAGTGCACCAATGGCGCTGGCAGTTCCCAAAACACCTTAGATAACAATCAGGGTTCCCTTCTTTGATTTGCAGTCTCCGAAAGGTGTTCTCAAAGGCTAATCTGGCGTGGACCGAACATAACCCATGACTGTAGCCACTAACATCTGGTTCCGGCTCACCCCAAATCTTGACGCACCCCGGCCAAATGCATCTGTATAGCATGGCTTTCCCCCCCCAAGATGCAATCCCCCCATAGCCCCAGGATCTATATTTATTTTACCCAAAAGAAACCAAAAAATATATTTAAAACTGGTTGCCGGCGAACTTAAGCCGGCGTCCCTGCCTTCTTCCTCCCTCCCTCTTTCCCAAACCCCCAATTTTTCGCCATCTTTCTCCGCTGCGCCGAATATTCTTTACATACCAAAGGATATTTTTTCGGGTCAAGTGCGAACCTCTTAAAATATTCTTTCGGCAGCAAACCATGGGCTTTCCGGATATGCGTTTTCAAAGTTTTCATCTTCTTGCCGCATTCCAGGCAGACCACGTGCTTCTGGGTCACAATCTCCTTCAGGGGTATCGACGGTTTTTTTACCCCGGTAACCTCTGACGCTTTTTCCAGAGCCATGATCTCTGGGGTCACTGCGCCGCCTTCCAAAGAAGAGAGGACATTATAAACCTCTTTGATCTCCTCCACTAACTCCTGGGTTGATAATTCAGACAGAGATGCATGAGAACTGACAACCTCTGCGGTCATTCTTAAAATTTCCGTTGCCATGTGCAAGGTCTCCTTATTTTTTTACATATGAATAACCCGATGTAAGTATATCATTAATTGCCAATTGATTGATATTTGTCAAGGAAATTGTGGATAGGAGCCGGATGGAGGGGCGGAGAAAAACAAAGAGATATACTGTTGATAGGTTACGGTCGCCAAGGTTGCGGCAAATTTTCGGTCCAGAGGAATCGCTCTGACTGCCGGAGTATCAGAACCGCATTAAGCGAGATAAATTGATCCTGATTTTGTCAGGAGTTTACCTACTAACCAAACGGAAGCGGCAGCCAACACTGGCGGCCTTTATTCGCCCCTAACTTGAATCCTTTAAAACCGAACCTGGTTAAGATTTTCAGGTCAAGTGGTTCTTCCAAATGCTCCGCCACGAAGACGGCCATGGGGAAGGGGGAAAGTTTCCGGCAAAAGACCTTTTTCTCTTCACTGTCCTTATTGTAAATCATAACCTGGATGCCGTTGCCGTCAACTACTACCGTGGCAAACCAACCCTGAGAGTCTGGCGGTGCCAAATTCACCTGGGCAAACATGGGGACTATTTCACCAGCAAGCTCTTCTACCCGGGGGTAGCGATCGATAGGCGGCTTTGTCAAACTGGGTTAATTTCAACATAGTTCATCCCCTTTTGGCCCTTTAATTTGTCTCAATGGCTCCTTCCCTCAGATATTTCCCCATATATTTATTAAGCATGGAATAAAGAGATTCAAGATGCAATTCCTGCTCAAAAATAAATCGAAGGAGGTTTGAGTCAACAGTTTCCCCAATCTTCTTCCCCAGGTTCTCTAAGCTGCTGCGATTTTGGAATGGGGAACCCCCTGATTTTTTCGGAAGATTCTGACCTTGACTTTGTCATTCCCGTACCTAAATTAACGTCATCGGCCACCAAGCCGAAACCATCCAGGCGAATATCTTCTTCTCACACGCTTTTTGGTCGGAGCAGGACGAATCCTCCCATCTCCGGTAGCATCTTCGCGTTCCCATGATTGGCCCCTTTGGACTTTCTGGTCAAGATTTTTCATTAATTGAAGGGAGATGGTCATGAACAGAACCTCTGCTACTGAGCGCCAGCTGGCCGGGAAGGAAGGCCGACAAATCGAGGCGCGCTTAATCGGGACGCAACGGCTCCTGCAGGTGGGATATTGGGAATGGAACCTGGAGACCAAAAAGTATGGCTGGTGCGATGAGATGTACCGGATTTTTAATTTAAAGCCTCAACAATTTCCCCTGAGGACTGGCACCTTTTTCAATCAGGTTCACCGCGAAGATAGGCGAAAGGTTGTCAAAGCTTTGGGTAAGGCCCTGGTGGGTATGCAGCCTTACGATATTGAGCATCGCATCCTCTGGCCCGATGGCTCCGTACGTTTCGTTCATGGGAAGGCTGAGGTGACTTTCGATGCAGCGGGCAGACCGATTTCCATTTGGGGAAGCCTTCAGGACATTACCGATAGGCGGGAGGCTAGGAGCTTTAAAGGACCTCGAAATTATGGCGCCAGTTTACGTGGCGGTAATCGGCGGCGGCCGCGCCAGCCCGGAGATAGCCGCCCTGGCCCGGGAAGTGGGGCGGGAGGTGGCCCGCCGCGGCGCGGTGCTGATCTGCGGCGGTTTGGGGGAGTGATGGCCGCCGCGGCCCAGGGGGCCGCGGCCGCGGGGGGAGTGAGCCTGGGCATCCTGCCGGATGCGGACCGCCACCGGGCCAACCCTTATCTGACCTATTCCCTGGCCACCAACCTGGGCCACGCCCGCAATATCCTCCTCGCCCATAGCGCCGACGCCCTGATCGCGGTGGACGGCGACTACGGCACCATCTCAGAGGCGGCCATCGCCCTCAAATTGGGCAAACCGGTGGTGGCCCTCAAGGTCGAATGGGACCTCCACGGCCTGCTGCGGGCCGCCACCCCCCGGGAGGCCGTCGCCCTGGCCTGGGCGGCCCTGGAAGGCGCAAACTGAGACCTTCCGGAGCAGGGAGCTAAGGGGGCCTGAGGCCCTGCCCCCCAAATTCTCCCTTTCCTGCTACCTTCTTAAAAACCGCGCCAATTGGTGGCCGTAGTATTCCCTGGCGTCTTCATCGGTGGGCCGGCTGAAGGTGGTGGCCCCTTTGCCTTCCGGGGAGGTTTTCAGGACGATGCCCTTTTCTCCGAAAAGCTTCAAGGAGTTTTGGAAGGTGGATTCCGACAAGGCTTCGGCCCGCTCCACTTCGCCCAGCTTGTAGAGCTTATGGCCGATGGACTGAATGCGCCTGAGGAATTCCTTTTCGCTGCGGGGTTTCTTCTGCAGGTATTTGATGGACCGGAAGACGATCCAGTACGACTCGAGGTAGTTGTACAGCAGGTTGGCGAAGTAAACCAGTTCCTTGAGGCCGGAGGCCGACAGGGTGTAGGTGGCCGCCTGGGGGTCCAGGTTGATGACCACTCCCCGGGAACCGAAGTAGGCCAGAATCTCGTTCACCTGAGTCTCGGAATCGGCGTCGGCGAAGATAAAATCATTTTTGAAGAAGTCTTGCAGAAAATCGAAGTCGGCGATAATCTGCCGCCGGTCGAATTCGAAGCCCTGGCAAGCCAGGATGGCCATGGAGACCAGGGAAGCGGGCAGAAAGAAATGGATGATGTTGTTCTTGTAGTAGTCCAGCAGGGGCCGCTTGGCCTCGTCGATACTGTAGCCGCCCAGTCCCAGTTCGTCGGTGAGTCCTTCCTCCTTCTCGATGGGGGTGACGAGTTTACGGGATTCGCACAGGGCCAGGGTATCCTCCACCGCGGGAATGAGATTCTCCAGCGATTCGGCCTGGGAGACCCCCCGGGTTTGGAGGTAATCGTGGAGCACCTGGATGATTTGCAGCAGTTCCCGGCGATAGACGCCTTTGCGCGGGTAAGTGAGCAGGGCGGCGCACACCAGGGAGAAGGGGGTGACCACGGAAATGTCATTGATCGCCTGAATGATGTGATAGGCCAGGTTTTGCGCCTGGCTGCGCAGCTGGCTGCTCCCCGGGGTCTCCTTCGCCGCCCGGCTCTGGAACTCGTTTAAGGAGATGGGCTCGCTGAATTGGATGTAAGCCCGGCCGTACCGTTTCCGCAAGAACTTTCTGGCCTTCACCAATTGGCCCATGGATTCGGTTTCCTTGGCCCGCCCTTCCAATTCCTTCAGGTAGCTCTTTTCTTCCGGCACCTGGTCATAGCCGATAAAGGTGGGAACAAACAGGAGGTCGGGGGCGGCCTTTTCCTCGTAAGCCCGCAGGATCATGTGCAAGAGGCCCAGTTTGGGCAGCACCAGCTTGCCGGTGCGGCTCCGGCCCCCCTCGATGAAAAACTCCAGGTTGTAACCGGTGCGGATCAGGGTCTTGATATAGGTGTAAAGCACCTCGGCATAGAGTTTTCCCCCCAGGAAGCGACGGCGGATGAAAAAGGCCCCGGAGCCCCGGAAGATAGGGCCCAGAGGCCAGAAGGACAGATTTTTGCCCGCGGCAATCCGGGGCGGGTGCATGTTGTGCTGGTAAATCAGATTATTGAGGATGAGATAGTCCAGGTGGCTTTTGTGACAGGGGACGAAAATGAGGCTGCCCCGCTGGCCGGCCTCTTTGACCCGCTCGAGGCCTTCGGCATCGAAGGCGATGCCGTCAAAGAGGTGCTTCGACATCCAGGTGACCACGTTAATCATCCCGCTGACGCAAAACTGGTTCCAGTCCGCCGAGATCTCCCAGAAAAAGTCCTGGGCATCCTTCTTAATCTTATAGAGCTTTTTCTTTTCGGTCTCGGCCATGCGCTCCATGGCGCGGGTGAGGCCCGGGTCGGTGAGGGTGAGTTCCATGACCTCCTCCCGGGATTTGATCACCGGCCCGGTGATCACCCGGCGCTTGAGGTCGATGCGCGAGATCAGTTCCCGGCGAATCCCTTGGGCCGCCTCCCGCAGGCGGCCATCATGGGGAGCCCCGGCCAGGGCCTCTTGCAGATCCACCGGCTCGGCCACCTCCACTACGGCCCGCTTGGACTTGAGGAAGCAAAGCCCCAGCTTCCGCAACTTCCCGGGGTTTTCCACGTCGCCGAAGAATAGCTGCAGCAGACCCTTAGATTCCCGGGATGGCGTCCTCTCGTAGATCACCATCTGGGGCACCAGAAAGATGGGAAAGTCGAGCTGTTCCTGGATTTCCAGGAGATGGCGGATGGGGTCTTCCCGGGGCTTGAGGAACCGCTGCCGAAAACCCACCTGATCCACCAGGAAGAGAAGCGAGCCGCGGCGCTCCTGAAGAATCTTTAAAAAATAGCCGTCCTGGAAGGGGTTGGGCCAAGCCCGGCGACGGGTAAAATGATTGAGGGCGGCGGAGATGATCTGCACCAGATGGGAGAGGGGCTGCCACATCCACAGGTTGAGATCGAAGGCCACTTCCGGGGCCACCACCCCCAGATTCTGGTAACGGCGGTTAAAGAAGAGGAAATCCAGGTGGCTGCGATATTTCAAGGCATAAACCACCGCGCCCTTCTGGGCCAGTTCCTTGAGACGCTCCAGATAGCGGGGGTTAACCTCGACCCGGGAAAAGAAGGGGTCCAGGGTATGACGCAATAAAAACCCCGGGCGCCTGGGAAGGTAGCCGGCGTAATGGTATTCCCCCCCCGCCAACCAGGCGGCCAGGCGGGCCAGCAGGCGGCGTAGCCGGCTTCCGGGCTTTTCCGGCCCAGTGGGGACTTCGCTCTCCGGTTGGTTATTCTCCATGGCCATGGTCAAATCTTTTTATCAAATACCTGATAAGGGTCTATATATCGGCAAGTCCCCGATCCTGTCAACCGAAATGGCTGCCTGCCCGGGGAACCGCTAAGAATAGGGCGATCCTTCGCCACCTTGCCGCGTTTCGCCCGAATGCCGGAGGGATGGGGCGGAGGCCGCGGCAGGAGCGGGTCGCCCAGGCGTCCCGCCGGTATATTCTATTCGGGGTGCGAAACTCCGTTACTACGCGGGCCAGAGGCCCAGGCTAACAATTCCCGGCTGTCCTGTAAGGGCGGTTGGCGCCGGTTCGCGAGAGCTGGCCGGAGCAAGCCTTAAGAGGGAGAGGGCGGGCCCACTCCCGTTTGCGCCGGGACTGACCCTGCCTCATCTTCCTGGGCCGGGGCGGGCCGGCCAAACAGGCGGACGGCCAGGATGGAGAGTTCATACATCAGGTAGATGGGAATGGCGATGGCCGTCATGGTGAGCAAATCGGCATGGAAAGCGGCCACCACGGCGCTGAGCAAAATGGCCAGGCGCCGTTGCCGGCGCAGGAAATCCACTTCCACCAACCCGACGCGGGCCAGGATCAAGAGGACCAGGGGCAGCTCGAAGATCAACCCGAATAACACCAGCAGGCGCAGGCAAAAGTTGACGAAATAGGTCAGATTGAGCATGGAGAAGAGGAACTCGCTTTCATACCGCAGGGAAAAGGAGATGACCAGCGGCCACACCAATTTGAGGAAGAACAGGTCCCCCAGGATGAAGGCCGCCGTGCCCAGGGGGATGAAGAACATGAGGACCCTTCTTTCCTTGGGGTAGAGGGCCGGAGCGAAAAAGAGCCACAACTGGTAAAGGATCACCGGGAAGGCCAGGGCCAGGCCGGTGATCAGGGAGATCTTCATCTGGACGAAGAACGGCTCCAGGGGAGCCATGTAGTTCAACCTGTGCAGGGTCACCTGGGGGGGCTCCGGCTTCTCCAGGCCAAAGCTCTGGGCGGCCTCGGGAAACTTCCGGAGCAGAAACGTTTCCAGGGAGTAGTGCCACTCTTGGGTGATGGAGGGCTCCTGCAAAGGCCGGGTGATAAATTTTTGCACCGTGGGCACCAGAGGCCAGGCGATCCCCGTGCCGATGACCACGGCGACGATGCAAATGATCAGGCGCCGGCGCAATTCCTCCAGATGTTCCAGGAAGGGCATGGTGGTCAAGGCGGCTGGATCCTCTCCCGGTTCCCCAGGCCTGGGCGGCCGGCCGTAGCCAAAGATCCGCGCCCTTGGCTGGCGCGGCTAAGGGGAGAAAACGATTCAAAATTCATATTGGTAATATTAACCCATCGGCGGGGCCATGGCAATCAGCCAAGGGGTGCCTTGCCACCAGGCGAAAAGCCTGCCCGAGTGGCAGAACCTGGAAGGAGAATGGGAAACGCCGGGGCTGCAAATGGTCAGGGCCGCTTACCGGAAGGGGCCCCGGCGATGAGCTCCGATATCGTGACCATGCGGTAGCCGGCCGCCTTCAGGGCCGGCAGGATTACTTTCAGGGCCTCTACCGTGGGGGTCCGGTTGGCCCGTTCGTGTTCATCGCTATCATGAAAGATGATAATGGCCCCGTCACGCACCCGGTCCAGGACGTTGTGGACAATGGCCTCCGCCGGCAGGCCCTGCCAATCGCCGGAGTCGATGCCCCACAGCACCAACCGCCGGTGGGTATGGCCCAGGTAGGCCACCAGCCGTTGATTATAATCACTGAAAGGGGGCCGAAAGAGGAGGAGATCGGCCGGGTGATAACCCAACAGATCCAGGTCCACCTGGGTGCGCTCCAGCTCCCGTTCCTGGACAGCCATGTCGCACTTGGGGAAGCGGGGATGATCGAAGCTGTGGTTGCCTACTTCCTCGCCATCCCGGATCTCGGCCCGCACCAGTCCGGGATATTCTTCCAGGTGGTCTCCCAAAACGAAGAAAGTCGCATGGGCCCCGAATTGGTTCAGCAGAGCCAGGATTTTCCTGGTGGCGCGGGGCGAAGGACCGTCATCGAAGGTGAGGGCCACCTGCCTCACCCCGGGAGGCCCGCCCCAGACAATTACCGGCTCCGCCGCCGAGGCCGGCAGGGGCCGGGCGGCCGGCAGCAGCAGGGCCAGCAACAGGCAACCGGCAACGGCCAGGAAAGATTTGGTCAACCGCATCTCAGGCAAGTTACCCTCACCCATCTCCGAGATTCCCCACATTCTCCCGCAACTTATAGCAAATTTCGTGACAAAAAGGGAATCATTTTCCTGAAATTTGTTGCCAATAACCTCATTTTAGTGAAATAGCGGTCAGCGGCCAGCACTCAGCTAACCGCAGAACCGCAGAACCCAAAAGCTGATGGCTGACCGCTGACCGCTAATATTCAAATGATCCTGGGTTCCCGGGGGCTGCGAGTGAGCCACTCCACTCCCGCGGGGGTGATGCACCCCGGTGTCCTCCAGGCCCACCATGCCGATCTCCGGCAGAAAGAACTTGGGCTCGAAGGCCAGCACCATGTTCTCCGCCAGGGGATAAGGGAAGCGGGCGCTGAGAAAGGGGAATTCGTCCAGTTCCAGCCCCACCCCGTGGGCCAGGAAGCCCACCCGGTCCGGCCCCCGCCCCATGAAATAATCTGTAACCCCCGGGCCCGCGCCAGGTCCCAGAGGCGGTGAAAGAGTTTCCCGGGCGCCACCCCTGGCCGGGCCTCCTGCTGCATGGCCGCGTAGATTTCCCGCACCGCTTCCCAGGCCTCCCAGGCCCGTTGCCGGCAGCGACCCCAGGGCGTACATCCGGGTCATGTCCACCACGTAGCCGTTAATGCAGGCCACCAGGTCGATGCTGATGGGCTCAGCCGCGGCCAGCTTCTTCAACGACGGCCCCTGGGGAAAGGCGGGACTGAACCCGAGGCCGCCGCTGGGGGTGTCGGTATAGGAGGCCGCCAGCCCCGCCGTCCCGGAGAGCACGTGGCCATAAAAGAGCTCCAGCTCCCAGTTGCGCACCCGGACCAATCCCTGATGGCCCAGGAGCCGGAGGCGGTATTCCAGGGCGGCGGAGAGCTCCAGCTCGGAGATCCCGGGCTGGAGCAACTCCGGCACCTGCTCGTGGACCTGATCCAGGATGGCCGCGGCCCGGCGCAGTTGCTCAATCTCGTAGGGGCTCTTGACCATGCGCTGCCGCCGGATCAGGGGCGAGACATCCAGGATGGGGTGCTGGGGGAAGAGCTGCTCCTGGATCCTTTGATAAAACGCGGCGGGCATGACATCCAGCTCCAGGCCCAGCGATCCCCGGGGGCTGAGCCCGGAGCGCTCCAGGATCTCCGGAAGTTCCTGCAGATCCTGGTAAAAAACCCGGGGCCAGGGAGACGGGGATCGGAGCAGTCTCTGCCGCTGGGGCCGGCGCACCAAAAGCAAGGGGCTGCCCTGGGGGGCCACCGCCAGGAAGCCGTCCACCATCGTCCCGGCATAGTAGAAGAGATCGGCCCTCTGGCGCACCAGGGCCAGGTCGATATTCTCCTCGGGCCAGGGCCTTTTGCAGGGCCGCGGCCCGGGAGCTGAGTTCGGTAACCGGCAGCGGCTCCATCATTCCTCCGGCTGGTAAAGCACCACCTGGAACTCCCTGGGCCCCTGGGCCCCCAGGACCAGGACCTTTTCAATGTCGGCGGTGCGGCTGGGGCCGGTGAGCCAGCTAATCATGCCCGGGGCCTGCCGGGCCACCAGGTCCAGGGCCTGGGCCAGGCTAAGGCCGGCCGCCTCCTGGGGAACGATGACCACCAGTTCGCGGCACCCGGAAGGAGATGGCCGCCGCCGGCCCGGAGGCGGTCTCAATGAGGATGCTGCCGGTCTCGGGGATAGCCCCCAGGCCCACGATGACCGCGGTCTGGCCCGGTGGGGCCCAGTCGGCGCTTGGCCAGGTGCGGCGACAACCCCAGCCGTCTCAGCTCCCGGGCGGCCTGGGAGAGCCAGGGATGGTCCTGAAACCACAAGGGTTCTGGCAACTGCGCCAGCAGCCGGACCAGTTGGCCCGCTCCCCGGACCTGCTGGCAGGTGGCCCCCACCTCCTCCAGGCGGGCTGCCAGGGTGGGCGGAGCCATAATGGCGCCGCCTTTCCCGCCCGGACCAGCGGGCCTGGCCACCTCTGTTGTCCAGGGGAAGGAGCCCCGGCCGGGAGCGGCCACCGGCTCCGGGGCCTGGGTGGGGCTCCCGGGGTGCGGCCCGCGGCCGCCGCCTCCGCTGAAAGCTTTCCGGGGATAGCCTCAGCGCCGACCAGGGGGGCTGTTGGAGGCCGGGGACCCGGGTCTGCAAAAACCGCAGACCCGGCTCCAGGCTCCGATACAGCCGCGGCCGGACCAAGGCCTGGCCGGCCAGGCCGGACAAGGCCCGCAGGGTCCGGAACCGCCGGCTGCGGGCCCGCTCCTTCAGGATGTTTTCCGCCAGCGAGATGCCAACCGGGCAGATCTCCTGGCAGGCGCCGCATTGGCTGCACAAATCGCTGAGGTCGCCCACCGGGGCCAGGTGCGGGGCCAGCAGGATGCCGATGGCCCCGGGATAGACCCGGCGGTAAAGGTGGGCGGCTCGCAGCTGAAATACGGGACAGACGTTGAGGCAGGCCCCGCAACGCAGGCAATAAAGGGCTTCCCTGAACTCCGGGTCCCGGGCCAGGCGGCGCCGGCCGTTGTCCAGGATGATCAGGTAAAAGGTCTGGGGCCCCTCCGGCTGGAACTTGCGCCCCCGGAGAAAATGGACCAGGGCCGTGAGGCGCTGGCCGGTGGCGCTGGCCGGCAACAGCCGCAGCAAGACCTCCACGTCACCCAGGGCCGGGAATAATCTTTTCCAGCCCCATGACCGCCACCTGCACCCGCGGCAGGGTGGCGGTGAGGCGCAGGTTGCTCTCATTCTCCAGGAATACCAGGGTGCCGTCCGGGCGGCGGCGAAGTTGACCCCGGTGATGCCCATCCCGGCCTGCCAAAAATGGGGTTGGAGATGGCCGCAGGCCAGCCGGGTCAGGGCCTCCGGGTCCGGGGGACAGGCCATGCCCAGGTCGCTCCGCGAAAGAGGGCGGCGATCTGCCGGCGATCCAGGTGCAGGGCCGGGGCGGTGAGGTGCGCCGGAGGATGCGCCGGCCAACTGCACGATGAATTCCCCCAGGTCGGTCTCCAAGGTCGGGATGCCCGCCGCGGTCAGGGCCGGGTTGAGGCCGATCTCCTCGGTGGTCATGGACTTCGATTTGGTCACCATGGTGACCCGGTGCTCCCGGGCCAGACCCAGGATCAGCTCCCGGGCCTGAGCCGCGTCCCGGGCCCAGAGCACCTTGCCTCCCCAGGCCTGGACCTCCCGGGCCAGCCGCGGCAGCAATTCATCCAGGCGGGAGATGGCCTCGGCCTTGATCTCCCGGGCCTGGCGACGCCAGGCTTGCCAATCCGGATAGCCTTGGAGGATTCGCTCCCGGGCCATCAGAGCCCGGTGGCAGGCGGCCCTGACCACCGCCGGCGAAGTCCCGGAGACGGCCTCGCTGGCGCCGGAATTCTCGCTGGGGTTTAATGGTGTTAGAGGGCCGGCGGGGCTATCTGTAGGATTTGACGCAGGATTCAAATTTGGCTATCCATTCGGGAAAGTTAAGCTCTTCAGGACTCTCCGTGGCGAGGCGCAGGAATTCGTTGGTCTGTTCCTGGATATAGGGGTGTTTGGCAAAATCATCGATGGCCTGGAGCATCAGGTTTTGAAAATCCGCCGGCATGGTCTTGTCGCAGGCGATCTGGCTCTTTAAATAGGCCACCAGCGAGGACAGGCTGAGCATTCTTTGCTCCACCCCGTAGCGCCGCAAGGTGTCCCGGATATCATCCCGAACCCGATCGGTGGCCATTTCATGGAGGAAATGAAAGGGGTTGGCGCCGCTGAACAGGGAAGACCAGGTATAACGCACATAGTAGAATCTCTTACCGGTGCGCCAGACCTGCTGAATCAGTTCTTGCTTCTCAGGCTCTTGGGTCATCGCGGTCAGGGCACTATGGTAAGGCCGCAACAGGCGGGCCAGGATCAAAAGAGTAAAGCAGCACCAGGTTGACAATGAACATGCCGAAGATGCTGATGCCCGACAAGACGGGGCGAATGGCGCTGACCCAAACGAACATCAGGTACAAGAAGACCAGCAGCAGGATCAGGACGCGCACAATGCTGATGCCGGAAATTGCCAGGCGGGGATCTTTCCGGTGCGTTAAAAAGGCGAGCAGCAGTACAATTAAGATGCCTATTTCGACAAAGGGGCTCGCCAGGGTGTTAACGAAACTTTCCAGCATGTCTTCTCCTTTCGGGTCTGCCGCCTGCTTCAGCCTTGGCGCCGGCGGAACGCCCGGGCCGCCGCCTGATAAATTTTATCACAACCACGGGCGGATTCCGAACTCATTCCCCTCCGGGCAGCTCGTACTCTTTAATCTTGGCCCGGCGGTGCTCGGCCTCCAGCCAGGAGACCAACATCATCTGCTTCTTATCCTTCAGCAATTGGGTCTTGAGATTTTCCCAGTTTTTCTGCAACTCCGCCGGATCGGGGGGGCGCCGTTCCTTAAAGGCCAAAAGGTAATAACTTTCCTTCCAGGCCAGGGGACGGTCCGGGTAGGGGTGTTCCCGGGAGAGGAGGAAGGCGGCCCCGGTGAGGGCCTCGGCCTGGCGCTGGCCCTCAAAGCCCTCGAAACGGGTGAAAAAGCCGCTCTCTTTGACGGGCAAACCGGCCGCCACGGCCACCTGAGCCAGGGGGTCCCCTTTCCGCAGACGGGCCAACAGCCGGGTCGCCTCTTGTTCCGCGTCTTTCATGGCCCCCTGCTTCTTCACCTGCTGGGCCACCTGGTCCTTGATCTGTAGGAAGGGCGGGAGGTTCTCCGCCTGATATTCCAGGGACTTCATGACCGCGAAGCCGTCGGGCAGCTCAACCACCCGGCTCACTTCCCCGGGTTTGAGCTGCAGGGCCGCCTGGTTGAAAGCGGGCGCCGGGCCCAGCCCCGGAACCTGGTCCATTTGACTAATCCAGGGAGTTTCCTTCAGGCTGCCCCCATATTTTTTGGCCACCTCGGCGGCGGTGTCCTGCGACAGAGCGGCGCGGGCCTCCTTGGCGGCCTCCTGGGCCAGGGTTTTGGCCTTCTCCTGCTTGAGGCGCTCCCTCAGTTTGGTCTCGGCCCCGGGTATCTTCTCGGTTTCCTTGACCCCCTCCATCTGGAGCAAATAGATGGCCTGGGGGGTGTCGGCCCGGCCCACTTCTCCGGGTTTAAGGCCAAAAACTGCCAGGTCCCACTGGGGGGGGTGCTGGCCCCGCGGGACCTCGCCCAAGTCCCCTCCCCGGTCCCGGCTGGCGGGGTCCTGGGAGTAGGTTTTGGCCAGCCTGGCGAAATCTTCTCCGGCCTTCAGTTTGTCAAACAACTCCTGCGCTTGCTTCTCCAGGCGCTGCCGCGTCCCGGCGTCGGCTTTGGGCGGGATGACCAGCACTATCTGGCGCACCCGCACCACCTTGGGGCGGGAAAATTCCGCCGGGTGCTCCTTGATGATATCTTCCACCGCGGCATCGGAGATCGTCACCCGCTCCTGGAAGTCCCGGGTGCGGAAAAAGAGATAGCTCACCCGGGCCCGGGCCGGCACTCGAAACTTCTCCTGGTTGTCCTGGTAATAGCGGGATAGCTCGGCCTCGCCGGGATGCTGGCTGGCCATGAACCTGTCCGGGGTGATCTCCAGATAACTCACCTGAATCGCCTCTTTGGCCAGGGTGTTCATTTCCCGGATTTGCGCGTCGGAGACCTTGGCCAGGGAGGTCACTTCCTCGGTGATCTTCCTCAACTGGAGACTACGGCGTTCCTGCTCCTCAAACTCGGCGCTGGACAGTTGATTCCGAGCCAACAGCATAAAATAGAGATTTTCATCAAACTTGCCGTCCCTCTGGAAAAAGGGATAGCTCTGGATCCGCTCCCGCAGTTCGGCGTCGCTCACCGTGAGCCCCTGGCGCGCCGCCGCCTGCAGGAGCAGGGCTTCTGCGATCAGCCGGTCCCGGGCCATTTCCTTGAGGCGCATGGCCTTGACCATCTCGGGGGTCAACTCGCTCCGGCTCATTTCCTGATACTGCCTGATCATTTCGTTAAGCTGCCGGGCATAAGCGGTAATCAGGATGGGCTGGCCGTTGACCACGGCTACCTCTTGTGAGGACCCGGAGTGCAGGCCGCCAAAGCCGTAGGAGAGGACAAAGACTACGCCAATGGCAAAAACGATCAGACCGATGATCCAGTGGCGCGCATGTTTACGTAGTATATTCAGCATATTGAGTATGTTCCTGGCTCACGGGTGACTGTAAATGAATCGATATCTCATCTTAAATTAGCGGGCCTACAAAAAAATTCAGGATGGCCCCGGGAAGGGCCTGCTTCATCACGGCGGCCACCGGCCGCCCCGGAAAATCCCCTCTCCCTGGGCGCTCCCAGGGCGGGCTGTGCCCGCCGCCCTTTAGGACGCCATAAATGGGGAGTCCCTCGGAAAATCTCGGCTCAACTTGCCGTAGCCTTGAATGCTTAAAAAAATTCGCCGGCCACCGCTCTGCCCCGGTTTTCTGCTACTCCGGTTTGGGCGCCGCCTTGGCCGGGGCCTTGGCAGGGGGGGCCTCCTTCTTCCCTTCCTTCAACCATTTATCCGCCTCTTTGGCCTCCGGGCTCTTGGGATAGGTCTGGACCAATTTTCTTAAAGTGCTCCGGTAAGACGGGGTTTGCTGCAGATACTGGTAGGCCATGGCCTGGCGCAACATGGCGGCAGGGGCCAATATGCTCTTGGGAGACTGGCTGGCCAGTTTATTGAATTCCACCGCGGCCTCCTGGTATTTGCCCTCCTGGAAAAAACTGTCGCCCAGCTGATAACGGGCTTCGGAGGCCTTGGGGCCTTTGGGTTGTTCTTTCAGATACTGGGAGAATTTGGCGCGCGCCTGGGGGTATTTTTTCCCCTGGTAGAGATGCAGGCCCTCATTGTAGAGCTTATCCGCATCGGTGGCCGGCGCCGTCGCCGCCGGGTGCTCCCTGGTTTTGGCCGCGGCGCCAGCCGGGGCGGGCTGCCGGGCTTCGAGCTCCGCCTATCCTGGTCTCCAACTGCTGCACCCGGACCTCCAAACCCTGGACCTGCTGCGGCAGATCCGGTTTGCGGGCCGGCGTCTCGACCGCCGGGGCGGGCTGAGCCGCCGGGGTTGCGCCCTCTGCCGGAGCGGCGGCGGGGGCGGGCTTGCCAACGGATGGCAGATAGGCGTAAGTCTCGGAACAGCTCGCCAGAAACAAGACACACAGGCCCACCGCCAGATACCGGATACCCAGGGTTACCCTCATGTTTTTCCCTCCCTGGGGGATTAAACTTACCCCCTTGATTTCCAGGTCAACCAGAAAACGCCGTCAGAGACCAGCCAAATGAGCCAAAATATCCAAATGTTACATATTATTATCTTTGCAGGGGACTTGTCAAGGAAGGTCTGCGGGCGGGGCTGGCAAAAACTCCCCCAGGGGGAGATGGACTTGGGACCTCTGAAAAAACCACAAAGGTTCCCCTGAATTTCCGGGAAAGCCGCGTGGCGGCGGAGAGCCGGCGCCTCGCCTGCCATATCCACCGCGGGCGGCTGTTCTGCATGTTTTTTTCAGAGGTCTCACCTTGTCAAAAAGCAATTTTTTCATTATAAATTAGATGGCAAACCTGGGCGGTTAACTCAGCGGAAGAGTGCCATCCTCACACGGTGGAAGTCACTGGTTCAAATCCAGTACCGCCTACCAGCAAATCCCAAGGGGTTGCGGTTCGCAGCCGCAACCCCTTTCCATTCCCGGCTCAAAACCCTGGTTATTTCTTTCTTTTGGTCTTGGGGATGGTGAAGAAGACCCTGGTGCCCGCCCCCACCTGGCTCTCCAGTTTGAAGGTCCCACCCAGGGCCTTGACCCGTTCGGCCATGGAGGCCAACCCGATTCCCCGGTGCCCGGCCTCCAGGTCATCCAGGTGGCCCACCTCAAAGCCCTGGCCGTTGTCCTCCACCAGGAACTCCGCCTGTCCATCCCCCTTTTTGCCGGTCAGGGTCACCCTGGTGGCCTGGGCATGCTGGCAGGCGTTGCTCAGGGCTTCCTGAAAGATCCGGTAGATGGTGACCTGGTCCTCCAGGCTGAAGACCCGTCCCAGGTCCTCCAGGTGCAGGTCGCACTCTGTTGCACAGCTCTCGGCCAGGGCCTTCAAGCCCCCGGCCAGCCCCAGGTCCGCCAGCATCTGCGGGCTCAGGTCCGCGGCCCGGCGCCGCAGTTTTTCCATGATCTGGTCCAGCTCCCCCAAGGCCTGGCGGTAATCTTGCCGCAACGCCTCATCGCCTCCGGGCAGCTTCTCTTCAAAGGTCCGCAGTTGCAGCTTCAAGGCGGCGACGCCCTGGGCCAGGGACTCCTGCAATTCCCTGGAAAGCTCATGGCGCTCCGCTTCCTGGTGGGCCAGCAGTTGCCGGGCCAGATTCCGGAGCCTGGTCTCCGACTCTCTCAATACCTCATCCGCCTCCCGGCGCTCGGTTACGTCTTCGATGGCCAGCAGGATGAGATCATGGGCGGGACCGCCCAGGGGCAGGAGCCGGCCGTTGAGGAGCAAGGTCCGGCGGCCGACCTCCGGAAATTTCTGCACCATCTCGAAATCCTGGAATTGCTGGTTGGCCGGCAGGACCTTACCCAAGAGCTGCCGCAGGCGGTGGATGTTCCATTGGCCTTGGCCCAGCTCATAAAAGTAGTGGCCTTCGGTATCCTCGGGTTTGACCTTGAAGACCCGGTAATAGGCGTCGTTGGCCGAGACCACCCGCAGCTTGCCATCCAGGACGACCAGAGGCTCCCTTATGGTGGCGACGATGGCCCGGCCATAGTCCCTGGCCTGCCGCGCCTCCTCCAGGCTGCGTTTTATGAGGTCCACTTCCACCACGGCCAGGACTACCCCGTCGATCTTGTTGTCCGAGGTCCGGTATGGCCGGAGACGCAGGGAGACCCAGCGTCCGTCCCGGTCTTGAACTTCCACTTCCTGGACGGTCAGGGTGCTCAGGACGTCTTTAATGATCGCCTCCAGGTTGGGCACTTCCACCTTCAGCCGGATGTCTCCGAGGGGCCGGCCCAGGTCCCCGGGGATCAGGCTCAGCATCTCCTGGGCCGCGGGGTTGAAGCGCCGGATCCGCAGGTCCGGTCCCAGGATGACGATGGCGATCTGCACCACGGTGAGCAGGTTGTTGAGGTCGTTGTTGGCCTGGAACAGCTCCTGGTTGCGGTTTCCCAGCTCTTCGTTGAGGGTCGCCAGCTCCTCGTTGGCGGACTGGAGTTCCTCCTTGGAGGTTTCCATCTCCTCATTGATGCTCTGGAGCTCTTCATTGGCGCTCATGAGCTCCTCGTTGGAGCTTTGCAGCTCCTCGACGCTGGTCTCCTGCTCTTCGATGACCGTCTGGAGATATTCCTTGGTGGCGGCCAGCTCGCTCTCCAGCTCTGCAATCGTCCGGTCCCTGGCGGAGGACTTCCCTCTGGGCCCTTTCCCCTTGGGGACCGGCTCAACCGGCGGGGTCGCATCTTCGAAGATCACCAGGAAATAACGATCCAGGGCGGTGGCCGGCCGCAGCGGGCAGACCTCCAGGTTGACCACCCTCAGGGCGCCGTTCAGACGCAGGCGCAGCCCCTCCCGGCGCACCGGGGTATTGGACTTCAGGGCGGCGTAGACCGCGGCCTTGAGCTCGAACTGCATGCTCTGCCGGGTCATTTTGAGGAGATTGAGGCTGGCCTCCCCGGGGCTCGGCTCCAGGAAACGGCCGGTGTGCCCCCGGAATTGGATGATGTTCAGGTGGGCGTCGATCACCACCCCGGCCGGGGCGAAGCGGGACAGGACGAGGCGGTCCGTTTCCTGTTGCAAATCCGCCTGGGGAGACCATTTCCCCCGGAGGTTTGACCTCAACCTTGCCCTGGCCCCCAACCTCTCCCATCTCGGGGAAGGGAGGGAGGACCGGGTACGGGACCGCCACGGGCTTCTTCTGAAAGACCTTGAGTTTTTTGTCCACCAGGGTGAAGTATTCCGGGAAGGCGCTCAAGGCCTCGGATTTGCCCAACAGCAGGAAGCCGCCCGGCTTCAAGGCGAAATGGAAGATGGGGATCACCTTCTTCTGCAGCACCGCCCCGAAATAGATGAGGACGTTGCGGCAACTGATGAGGTCCAGGCGGGAGAAGGGCGGGTCCTTGGTCAGGTTCTGTTTGGCGAAGACGCACATGGACCGGATGGTCTTGCTCACCTGGTAGCCGCCGGCCACCTTGCTGAAAAAGCGCCGCAGCCGGTCCGGGGAAACGTCCGCGGTGATGGATTCCGGATAGATGCCCAGGCGGGCCTGGTCAATCACCCCGTCTTCGACATCGGTGGCGAAGATCTGGATCTGGACGTTGCTGGCCATGTCCCCCAGGAATTCCAGGAGGCTGATGGCCAGGGAGTAGGCCTCCTCGCCGCTGGCGCAGCCCGGCACCCAGATGCGGATGGGCTCATCCTCGGCCCGGTTCCGCAGGATTTCCGGGAAGACGATTTTTTGCAAGGACTCAAAGGACTCCGGCTCCCGGAAGAAACTGGTGACGTTGATCAGGATGTCTTCGTAGAGGTTCTTAACTTCTTCCGGATGCTGCCGCAGGTATTTGACATAGTCCTCGATCTTTTCCACCTGCTGCAACATCATCCGCCGGTGGAGGCGCCGTTTGATGGTGCTGTGCTTGTAATGGGTAAAATCGAGGCCGGTGCGCATCTTGAGCATCATCAGAATCTGGTTGAAGACGCCCTCTTCCAAGGGGGCCTCCGCCTCCTTGGCGGGGTGCGGCGCCAGGACCAGGGGATGGTGGGCCAGGCTGGCCAATTTCCGGGCGATCTTCTCGGGAGGGAGGACGAAATCGACGACGCCCGCGGCGATGGCGCTCTCGGGCATCCCGGGATACTTGGCGCTCTCGACGTCCTGGGCGAAGGTGACGCCGCCTTCGGCCTTGATGGCCTGGAGGCCCAGGACCCCGTCGGAGGCGGTGCCCGACAGGATCACCCCGATGGCCCGGCTACCCAGGTCCTGGGCCAGGGAGCGCAGGAAGACGTCGATGGGCCGGGTCAGCACCCGGGGCTCGGCCCGGCTGGCCAGGTGCAGCACCCCCTCCTCCAGGGTCATGAGGATGGCCGGGGGGGTGACATAGATGCGATTGGGCTCAACCCGCGTGCCCTCCCGCACCTCGGTGACCGGCATCCGGGTGATCTTGGCCAGGATCTCCGGCAGCATGCTGTGGGACCGGGGGGCCATGTGCTGCACCAGGACAAAGCCCATGCCGGTATTCGTGGGCAGATTCTCGATGAGCTTGGTAAAGGCCTCCAGGCCGCCGGCCGAAGCGCCCACCCCGACGATGGCAAAGGGCCGCGCCGGGGCCGGAGATTCCGGGGCAGTCTCAGCTGCCAGGCAGGTTGGTGGCGGGCTTGGCCCGGCCCCGCTCTTCCCGGTGTCTTTGGCAGGGGGCTTCTTCGGCCCGCTAACCTTTCCTGCCTCAGGGCCAGCCTTGCTAATGGCTTTCTTTGATCCGCCGGACTTGGTTTCGGCCATGCCGTTTCCACCTGGGGGGAGAATTAATTAGATTGTGCACACAATAATTTATATTTTAATTATTGTCTCGACAATATTTCTAACATATCAAAAAAATAGAATAATTAGGGCAAGGCCTGAACAGAGCTGCCTGAGAGTCCGGGCGGGGGTAGAGGTAAATAGGTTGTAATTTCCATGAATTGATTAGCTAGTGGACCTGCCTAAGTTCAAACAATTCTCTACTGCCTGCCTCGTAGCAAAAACCTTGCCGGACACTGCTGGGATTTAGGGCGATTCCCAAAGCTTCTCACCGAAAACCGAAAGCCGGTGCAGGGGTGCTGCGGGTACCCAAACTGGCTGGTGGTGGCGGCTTAATTTGACGTCAAGCACTGCCTCTGATAAATTTTAAAGATTAGCCGGATAATTTGTCTGCAAGGGAAGACCATGGGGCACAGATTTTGGCTGTTGCTGTTGTCGCTGTTAATCCTGGTCCTCAGCCCCCTGGCGGGGGTGGGGGCCGAGGGCCCGGAAGAGGTGATGAAACAGGTCCAGGCCCGTTACGACAAGACCGGGGCCTTTGAGGCCCGCTTTCAGCAGGAGTCCCGCGTTACGGCGCTGCAACAGACCGACAGCGCCGCGGGCTTGGTCTATTTTCAGAAGCCTTCCCGCATGCGCTGGAAGTACGAATTGCCCGCGGAACAACAGAAGGAAGTAGTCTCCGACGGCCGCCTGGTGTGGATGTACATGCCCCAGGACCGCCTGGTCATGGTCTATAAACTGGACCAGGTGCTGCGCTCCGATCTGGTGATGCGTTTCTTCTCTGGCATCGGCCAGTTCCAGAAGGACTTCAACGTCTCCTGGAAACAACCGCCCCGGGAGGGGGAGAGCCTGGTCATCGATCTCTTCCCCAAGAAGGAACAGCCGGAATTGAAACGCCTCACCCTGACCATCAACCCCCGCACTTTCCTGGTGGACCGCCTGGAGTTTGCCAACGCCCTGGGCGAAGAGACCCGCTTTGTCTTCACCCAGACGAATTTGGATGTGAAGCTGAAGCCCGATTTTTTCACCTTTACGCCGCCGCCGGGAGTCCAGGTGGTCCGGGAGACGCCGGGGTCCTAGGCGGCCGCCTTCGCGGCCAGGGGATCGCGGGGATCATTAAAAGTATGGACTTGGGCGCCTGACCATGGAATTTACCCGCCAGCAGCAGGAAATTAGAGAGTGGCTTAAGCGCCGCCGGGCCATCATGCTGGCCCACAATTACCAGCCGGCCCCCATCCAGGATGTGGCCGACCTGGTGGGGGATTCCTTGGAGCTGTCCCTGGCCGCGGCCAAGACCGATGCCGAGGTCATTGTCTTCTGCGGGGTTCACTTCATGGCGGAGACCGCCGCCATTCTCTGCCCCGACAAGACCGTGCTCCTGCCCCGCCTGGACCTGGGCTGCTGTCTGGCCGAGTCCGTCAAGGTGGACAAACTCAAGGCGCGCAAAGAGGAATTGCCCGGAGTCCCGGTGGTCACCTATGTCAACTCTACCGCCGCGGTGAAGGCGGAAAGCGACATCTGTTGCACCTCCGCCAATGCCGTCCGGGTGGTCAATTCCTTGGCCGCGCCCCGGGTCCTGATGCTGCCGGACCAAAACCTGGGCCTCTATGTGGCCCGGCACACCCAGAAATCCGTGGAGATCATCACCTGGGAGGGATGGTGCAATGTCCATGACGGGCTCAGCGCCGAGGAGGTGCTGCAATGCCGGGCGGCCCATCCCCAGGCGGTCTTCCTGGCCCACCCCGAGTGCAACCCCGAGGTCCTGGATCAGGCCGACGCCATCCTCAGCACCAGCGGCATGCTCCAATATGTGCACGCCGCCGCGGCCCGGGAATTCATCATCGGCACGGAAACCGGCATTCTGCACCGCATGCACCAGGAAAATCCAGGCAAGCTCTTTCACTCCCCGTCCCGCCGCCTCATCTGCCGGCCCATGAAGCGCATCACCCTGGGCGATGTATTGGCGGCCCTCAAGGAAAACCGCCATCAGGTAACGGTGCCCGCCCCGATCCGGGAGCGGGCCCTGCAGGCAGTGGAGCGTATGCTGGCGGTCCCCCGGGATTGAGGATGCTGGGCCGCCCTCAGGCAGGCCAGGCGCGGCCCCTGGCCGTCACGCTCAAGAGAAGCAATCCTCCGCTCCCCTATTTTCGATCTGACAAATTCGCCTGGGAGCCGGTAGGCTGCTAACCCCGGGAGGCCACCGCCCGGGCGGCGATCAGGCCGCTGGCGGAGGCCTGGATCAGGCCGCGGGTGATGCCGGCGCCATCCCCGATGATGAACAGATTGCGGATGGGGGTCTCCAACTCCGGGCTCAATTTCAGGCGGTGGGAATAAAACTTCACCTCCACCCCGTAGAGCAGGGTGTGGCGGTTGTTAATTCCTGGGGCCAGGGCATCCAGGGCCTCTAACATTTCCAGAATGTCTTTCAGGTAACGGTAAGGGAGGACGAAGCTGAGATCCCCGGGGGTGGCGCTCTTGAGGGTGGGCCGGGTGAGGCAGCGTTCCAGGCGGGCGGGGTTAGTGCGGCGGCCAACCTGAAGGTCGCCCAGCCGCTGGACCAAGGCTCCCTGGCCCAAGAGATTGGCCAGGCGGGCGATATATTGCCCGTAACTGATGGGATCGTTAAAGGGCTCGGTGAAAGTGGAACTCACCAGAATGGCGAAATTGCTGTTTTCCGTTTTCCGGGAAGTATAGCTGTGGCCATTGACGGTGACCAGGCCATCCATGTCTTCCAAAACGACCTCGCCGTAAGGGTTCATGCAGAAGGTGCGCACCTTGTCGTCAAAGGTGCGGGAGTAGTAAATCAATTTGGCTTCGTAGGCCGCCTCGGTAAGGGGCGCCAGCACCGGGGCCGGGACTTCCACCCGCACCCCGATATCCACCGGGCTGGGGATAGAGGGAATCGCCAGGCGGCGGGCCTCTTCCCGCATCCAGGCGGCCCCGGACCGCCGGGCGCGGCGATCACATAGCGGGCCTCCACCACCTCCTCGTTATCCAGGGCTACCCCAGTGACTGCCCCATCCTTGGCCAGGATCCGCTGGGCCCGGCAATGAGTGCGGATCTCCACCCGGTCGGGCAAACGTTCTCTCAAGCGGCTCAGAATTTTCCGGCAATTTTCCGTGCCGATATGGCGCAGACGGGTGGGGATAAAGATCATCCCGGCGTGCCGGGCCTTGGTCTTAAGAAGTTCCAGGGTATCCGGGTCCCCCCCATAGGTTTCCGCGGAGTGCTCCCAATGATCGATAAATGTTATCCACTTCCTGGATCAGGGCCGTCAAGTCATCCAGGGGTAACAGGTCACTTAAGAAACCGCCCACCTCGGGGGAAAGGATGAGTTTGCCGTCGCTGAAGGCTCCTGCCCCGCCCCAACCGCAGAGGAGACCGCCCGGCGTATCCCGCTGACGCTCCGCCAGGTCCGGACCTTGTTCCACCAGCAGGACCTTCCCCGCACCTAAGTTCTCCAGGCTGAGGGCGGCAAATAACCCCGCCGGCCCGGCTCCAATAATGACTGCTTCATAAGTGGACATGGTGACCCCGAAGGTATCAAAAAGCTGACGGCAAATCCATCCAAATTAATTCAGGCGCTTGTAGGGGCGGGTTTTAAACTCACCTCTACAGGGCGGACACCTGGGTCCGCCCCTACGGAAAACAGTACGAAGCCCCTCCGCCCTATCCCTCTCCCCTGCAAGTGTAACCGCGCCGCAGGGATAAATTTATCGAAATACTTAGACGTTGCCTGTAATATATGGTTACTACGCCTGCCGGGTGCCATCCGGGGGTCTCGGTTTACCCGGTCTTTCCCCAGAGGTTGCGAAAATGATCCGAGAGGCGTAAATTCAGGGAAATCCCTCCCGGAAAACCAGTTTGGCATGAGAAAGGCTAAACTTGCCAAAGTCAGCGCCGGATTGCCGCGATTGGCGGGTTTTAGAACCCAGAGCCCTCCCCCTGGGGATGGTTGCAAATCCCTTTTTCGACGGCCTGATAATTCTCACCATGCAGTCCGGTGGGTTCACCAAGGCTGTGTCGCAGTGGGGCTAACCCTATGAAACTTGCACCAATTGAACCTGGCCTGGGGGAGCGGCTGCGGGCCGCGGCCCGGGTCCGGCGCCGGTGGCTCTGGTTGCTGGGGGCCGCGCTTTTGGGGATCCTGGTCTACACGCATTTTTCCAAGCCGGGCAAGACCACCGGGGCAAGGGGCGGCCGCCGCGCCGCCGGTGGCGGTGACTGTGGAGGCGGCTAAAAAAGGGGACATCGCCATCTATCTCAGCGGGTTGGGCACCGTCACCCCGATCCGCACCGTCACCATCAAGAGCCGGGTGGATGGAGAGCTGATGATGGTTGGCTACAAGGAGGGCCAGATCGTCCCCAAAGGTTATCTCCTGGCGGTAATCGACCCGCGGCCCTATGAGGCGGCGTTGCTCCAGGCGCAGGGGCAGCTGGCCCGCGATCAGGCCCTGCTGGCCAACGCCAAGCTGGACCGGGAGCGCTACCGGGTCCTGGCCGAGCAGGATTCCATCGCCAAACAACAATATGATACCCAAAAGTCCCTGGTGCATCAGTATGAAGGGACCGTCAAGTTAGACCAGGGAAACCTCGACAGCGCCAAAGTAAACGCCATTTACACGCACATCACCGCCCCCGTCAGCGGGCGCATCGGCCTGCGGCTGGTGGATCCGGGCAACATCGTCCACGCCACCGATACCACCGGGATCGCGGTCATCACCCAACTGGAACCGATCACCGTGATCTTTACCATCTCCGAAGACAACTTGCCGCCGGTGCTGGAAAAGCTCCAAGCGGGAGCGCGCCTGCCGGTGGACGCCTTCAATCGCGAGCAAACCAAAAAACTGGCCACCGGGGTTTTACTGACCATGGACAACCAGATCAATGTAACCAGCGGCACGGTCCAGCTCCGGGCGGAATTCCCCAACAAAGACCATGCGCTGTTCCCCAACCAGTTCGTTAATGCCCGCCTGCTTCTGAATACCCTGCAGGGCGCCACCCTGGTGCCGACGGCCGCCATCCAGACCGGCCCCACCGGGGCCTTCGTCTATTTAGTAACTGCCAATCAGACCGTGACGGTGCGTCAGGTGAAACTGGGGCCCAGCGAGGCGGATAATACCGCCATTAGCGAGGGGCTCTCACCCGGTGAGCGGGTGGTGGTGGAAGGGACGGAGCGGCTGCGGGAGGGGAGCCGGGTGGCGGAAGCGGCTCCGGCTGCCGGTAAGGCTCCGGCCAACGGTAACTCGCCCAAGGGTCCGGCTACCGGTAACTCACCGAAGGGCTAGTAATGAATCCGTCCCGGCTCTTCATCCTGCGCCCGGTGGCAACCACCCTGCTGATGGCGGCCATTTTGCTGGCCGGGGCGGTAGCCTACTACCAGTTGCCGGTCTCCGCCCTGCCGGAGGTGGATTATCCCACCATCCAGGTGCTCACCTTTTTCCCGGGCGGCAGCCCCGAAGTCATGGCCTCTTCGGTCACCGCCCCTCTGGAGCGCCAGTTCGGCCAGATGCCCGGGCTGAAGCAGATGACCTCCTACAGTTCCGGAGGCGGTTCGGTCATCATCTTGCAATTCAGTCTGAACCTGAGCCTGGACGTGGCCGAACAAGAGGTGCAGGCTGCCATTAATGCCGGGAGCTCCTTCCTGCCCCCGGACCTGCCCAATCCGCCGGTCTATAACAAGGTCAATCCGGCCGACGCCCCCATCCTGACCCTGGCCCTCACCTCCAAGACCATGCCCCTGCAACAGGTGGAGGACCTGGCGGACACCCGTCTGGCCCAGAAGATTTCCCAACTGACCGGGGTAGGGCTGGTCAGTATCAGCGGCGGGCAGCGGCCGGCGGTGCGGATTCAGGCCAACCCCACGGCCTTGAGCGCTTACGGCCTGACCCTGGAGGACCTCCACACCGCCATCGCCGCGGCCAACACCAACCAGGCCAAGGGCGGCTTTGACGGGCCCCGCCAATCGTCGGTCATCGGGGCGAACGACCAGCTCCTTACCAGCAAGGAGTATCTGCCACTGGTGGTAGCCTATGTCAACGGGGCTCCGGTGAGGCTGTCCGACGTGGCCAACGCCATCGACTCGGCCGAGAACGTCAAGCAGGCGGCCTGGATGAATGATGTCCCGGCGGTGATCGTCAACATTCAACGGCAACCGGGCTCCAATGTGATCGATGTCGTAGATCGCATAAAAAGGCTGCTGCCGCAGTTGCAGAGCACCCTGCCGTCGGCGGTGCACGTTTCGGTGCTCACCGACCGCACCACCACCATCCGCGGCTCGGTGGCAGACGTGCAGTTCGAGCTGATGCTGGCAGTGGCCCTGGTAGTGCTGGTGATCTTTCTGTTTTTGCGCAACCTCTCGGCCACCGTGATTCCCAGCGTGGCGGTGCCCGTCTCCCTGGTGGGCACCTTCGGGATCATGTATCTGCTGGGATACAGCCTGAACAATCTCTCCCTGATGGCTCTGACCATTTCCACGGGTTTCGTGGTGGATGACGCCATCGTCATGATCGAAAACATCTCCCGCTATATCGAGCAGGGAGCTCCTCCCCTGGAGGCGGCCCTCAAGGGCTCGGAGCAGATCGCCTTCACCATCCTCTCCCTGACCATCTCGCTGATCGCGGTGCTCATCCCGGTGCTGTTCATGGGCGAGGTGGTGGGCCGCATATTCCGGGAGTTTGCCATTACCCTCGGGGTGACCATACTCTTCTCGGCGGTGGTCTCCCTCACCCTGACCCCGATGATGTGCGCCCGGCTGCTGCGGCATACTCCAGAGGAGCAGCAGAACCGGCTCTTCCACGCCTCCGAGCGGGTCTACCAGAAGATCATCGACTTCTACGCCGCCACCCTGCGCCGGGTGCTGCAGCACCAGACGCTGACGCTGCTGGTCGCCGCCTCTACCCTGGTCCTCACCGTCTTCTTGTACGTGGTGGTTCCCAAAGGCTTCTTTCCGGTGCAGGACACCGGCATCATCCAGGGCATCTCCGAGGCCCCGCAGTCGATCTCGTTCAGCGCCATGGCGGAACGCCAGCAGGCGCTGGCCAAGCTGATCCTGCAAGACCCGGCGGTGGCCAGCCTCTCCACCTTCATCGGGGTGGATGGTACCAATTACACCCTCAACAGCGGGCGGGTGCTCATTAACTTGAAGCCCCTGGCGGAACGCCGGATCAGCGCCAGCGAGGTCATCCGCCGTCTGCAGCCGCGGCTCGCCTCACTTTCGGGCATCACCCTGTTCATGCAGCCGGTGCAAGACCTGACGGTGGAGGATCGGGTCAGCCGGACCCAGTACCAGTATACCCTGGAGGACCCCAACGCCCAGGAATTGGAACTCTGGGGCCCCAGGTTGGTGGAAGCCCTCGGGAAATCGCCGGAACTGCGGGACGTGAGCAGCGATCAGCAGAATCAGGGGCAGCAGGTCTACCTGGACATCGACCGCAGCACCGCGGCGCGCCTGGGCATCTCCACGCAGCTCATCGATGATGTCCTTTACAGCGCCTACGGGCAGCGGCAGGTGTCCACGATTTTTACTCAGGTGAACCAATACCGGGTGGTTCTGGAGGTCCAGCCCAGCTTCCAGCAAAATCCCTTCAAGCTCAAGGACCTCTATCTGCGCAGCACCACCGGCGGCACAGTGCCGCTGAGCGCCATTACCCGGGTGAAAGCCACCTCGGGCCCCCTGCTCCTCGACCACCAGGGGCAGTTTCCGGCCACCACCCTGTCCTTCAATCTGGCTCCGGGAGCCTCCCTGGGGGAAGCAGTCCAGATCATGGAGGAGACCACCAAAAAGCTCGGAATGCCGGCCAGCATCGTGGGCAGCTTTCAGGGCACCGCCCAGGCCTTCCAGGCTTCCCTGCAGAACGAACCGCTCTTGATCCTGGCGGCCCTGCTTACGGTTTATATCGTCCTGGGGGTGCTCTACGAGAGCTATATCCACCCCATCACCATCATCTCCACCCTCCCTTCGGCCGGGGTGGGGGCCATTCTCGCCCTGATCCTCTGCCGCACCGATTTCAGCGTCATCGCCCTCATCGGCATCATCCTGTTGATCGGCATCGTCAAGAAAAACGGCATCATGATGGTGGACTTTGCCCTGGACGCCGAACGCCGGGAAGGGAAGGCCCCGGAAGAGGCAATCTATCAGGCCTGTCTGTTGAGATTCCGCCCCATCATGATGACCACCATGGCCGCCCTGCTGGGGGCTCTGCCCCTGGCCATCGGAACCGGATTGGGTTCCGAACTGCGCCACCCCCTGGGCATCTCCATCGTCGGCGGGCTGATCATCAGCCAGGTCCTCACCCTCTACACCACTCCGGTCATCTATCTCTGGTTCGATAGGCTGGCAATGCGCCTGGGCAGGAAGCGACCCGGAGAGCCGCCTCCTGGGGACGATCTTACGGAACCGGTATGAACCTCTCGGCCATCTTCATCAAAAGGCCGGTGGCCACGACGCTGCTCACCTTGGGCATGGCCCTGGCCGGTTTCCTGGCTGTTCGCCAACTGCCCGTCTCCCCCCTGCCGCAGGTGGACTTTCCCACCATCTCGGTGAACGCCTCGCTGCCGGGGGCGGACCCCGAGACCATGGCGACCTCGGTGGCGGCGCCCCTGGAACGGCAATTCGGGCGGATTGCCGGGGTGACCGAGATGACCTCGTCCAGTACCCGGGGGGGCACCGGCATCGTCTTGCAGTTTGAATTGAACCGGGACATCAACGGGGCCGCCCGGGATGTCCAGGCCGCCATCAATGCAGCCCGCAGCTACCTGCCCACCAATTTGCCCAGCAATCCCACCTACCGCAAAGTCAACCCGTCCGACGCCCCGATTCTCATCCTGGCCCTCACCTCCGACACCTCCAACCGGGCCCGCATGTATGATGCAGCCTCCACCATTCTCCAGCAAAAACTCTCCCAGTTGGAAGGGGTAGGCACGGTCTTCGTGGGGGGCGGGTCGCTGCCGGCGGTGCGCGTGGAGTTGAACCCCACGGCGCTGAATAAATACGGAGTCAGCCTGGAGGCCGTCCGCAGCGCCTTGAGCAGCACCACCACCAACCGGCCCAAGGGACAACTGGCGGATGCCAGGCAAAACCGGGAAATCATCACCAACGACCAACTCTTCAAGGCCGCCGACTACCGCGATCTCATCGTGGCCTTCCAAGGCGAGGCGCCGGTACACCTGGTGGATGTGGGCGCGGTGCAGGATTCCCAGGAGGACCTGCGCGTCGAGGGGCTCGTCAACGGTAAGGTCTGCGTGATGGTGGTCATCTTCAGGTCGCCGGGGGCCAACATCATCGAGACGGTGGACCGCATCACCAGCCTGCTGCCGCAGCTGACGGCCGCCATTCCCCAGGACATCGACGTCAAGGTGGTGGTGGACCGCAGCCCGTCGATCCGCGGTTCGCTGAAGGACGTGGAGCGCACCCTGGTGATCTCAGGCATCCTGGTAATCCTGGTGGTGTTCGCCTTCCTGCGGAGTGTGCGGGGCACCATCATCCCGGCGGTTGCGGTTATGGTTTCCATCATCAGCACCTTCGGGGTGATGTACCTGTTGGGCTATAGTCTGGACAATCTCTCCCTCATGGCCCTCACCATCGCCACCGGCTTTGTGGTGGACGACGCCATTGTGGTGCTGGAAAACATCACCCGCCATCTCGAAAAGGGAGCGTCTCCTCTGCAGGCGGCGCTCCTGGGATCCCGGGAAATCGCCTTCACCGTTCTCTCCATGAGCCTCTCCCTGGTGGCGGTCTTCATTCCCCTGCTCTTGATGGGAGGCATGGTGGGCCGGCTGTTTCGCGAGTTCTCGGTTACTTTATCCGCCGCCATCCTGATCTCCCTGGTGCTGTCCCTGACCACCACTCCGATGATGTGCGCCGCCCTTCTCAGGCAGGAGGCAGGATCGAGACTCACGGAGCCGTCTTCCGGGCCAGCGAGAGGGTCTTCTTATGGCTGCACCACACCTACGAGGTCACCCTTGGCTGGGGTTTGAGGCACCCTCGCTTTATGCTCTCTCTGACGGTGCTCATGTTGGTGGTTAGTGTCGGCCTATTCTATTACATTCCCAAGGGTTTTTTCCCCGAACAGGACATCGGCCGCCTAGTCGGATCCATTCAGGCGGCGCAGGACATCTCGTTTCAGGCCATGGAGAAGAAATTGTTGGAAGTGAGCAACATCGTCCGGAAGGACCCGGATGTGACGGACGTGGTGGCCTTCACCGGCGGCGGCGGCGGCGGCTCCACCACCAATACCGGGCGCATGTTCATTTCCTTGAAGCCCTTCGCGGAGCGGAAAAGCGGCATCCGCCAGGTGATGGCCAGGTTGCGCCCGCAACTGGCCAAGGTGGCGGGGGCCCCCGCCTATCCTGCAGCCGGTTCAGGACTTGCGGATCGGCGGTTATGCCAGCGGCGCCCTCTATCAGTTTAACCTCCGCTCAGACAACCTGGCGGAGCTAAACTCCTGGGGCCCCCGGGTCTTACAGAAACTCCGCACCTTACCCCAACTGGTTGACGTGAACAGCGATCAACAAGATAAAGGATTGCAGGCCACCCTGGACATCGACCGCGACACCGCTTCACGGCTCGGCATCTCCGCCAAGCTTCTCGACAACACCCTGTACGACGCCTTCGGCCAGCGCCAGGTTGCCATCCTCTACACCGCGCTGAACCAGTACCACGTGGTGATGGAGGTGGCCCCCCCTATTGGCAGCGCCCGGAAATACTGCGAGACATCTATATGTACTCCACCGGCGGCGTCGCGGTGCCCCAGAGCAACTTCACCCCAAAGCTTGGCGGAATTCAGGAACCGTTTGCCCCCACCAGCGGCGTCGCGGTGCCCCTGAGCGCCTTCACCACTTACCGGATGACCTCCACCTCTCTGTCGGTGAACCACCTGGGACAGTTCCCCATGGTCACCATTTCCTTCAATCTGGCGCCGCGGACCTCCCTCGGGGATGCAGTGGCGGCCGTCGAAGCGGCTACCGCGCAGATGGGCCTGCCGGCCAGCATCCACGGAAGCTTTCTGGGGACGGCCCAGGCCTTCCAGGCCTCCCTGGCCAACCAGCCGTTCTTGGTCCTGGCGGCGCTGTTGTCGGTTTATATCGTCCTGGGGGTGTTGTACGAGAGCTACGTCCACCCCGTCACCATCCTCTCCACCCTCCCTTCGGCCGGGGTGGGAGCGCTCTTCGCCCTGCTGCTCTGCCGCACGGACTTGAGCCTCATTGCCTTGATCGGCATCTTCCTGCTTATCGGCCTGGTCAAGAAAAACGGCATTATGATGGTGGATTTTGCCCTGGAGGCGGAGCGCCAGGAGGGGAAGAGTTCTCAAGAGGCCATCTATGAAGCCTGTCTCTTGCGATTCCGTCCGATCATGATGACCACCATGGCCGCCCTGCTGGGGGCGCTGCCCCTGGCGCTGGGAACCGGAGTGGGCTCCGAGCTGCGCCGCCCTCTGGGGATCTCCATCGTCGGCGGGCTGATCTTCAGTCAGATGCTCACCCTTTATACCACCCCGGTGATCTATCTTTATCTGGACCGCTTCAGGCTCTGGGTTAATCGCCGGCGCCGCGGTCTGAGGCAAAAATAGGCGAAAGAGGAAACGAGCTATGTGGCTGCGCTGCAAGACAATTTTAGGATTAGCCCCGGGGCCGGGCCGGCTTAGCCCGGTAATCATTGCCGGGATGTTGCTCCTTTTGGCCGGCTGCACCGTGGGTCCGGATTATGTGAAACCGCCCACCGCGGCGCCCGAGGCCTTCAAAGAAACGCCAGGCTGGAAGGTGGCCCAGCCCCGGGATGAGCTGTCCCGGGGAGCCTGGTGGGAGATCTATAATGATCCCAAGTTGAACGCCCTGGAAGAACAGGTCGACATCAACAACCAGAACATCGCCGTGGCGGAGGCGCAGTTCCGCCAGGCCCTGGCGCTGGTGCAGGTCGCCCGGGCCGCTTATTTTCCCACGGTCACCGGAGGGGCGTCCTGGACCCGCCTTCAAAATTCGGGGACCCTCGGTAACATCTCCCCAACCTCGACTTCCGGCGGAGGCTCCGGAACGACGGGGACGGGGACCTCCGGTAGAGGAAGCCGCAAAGTATCGCCGGGACCTCCTCCCATAACGGAGTTCCTGTTGAACTCCAACCTCACCTGGGAGCCGGACCTCTGGGGCAAGGTGCGCCGCCAAGTGGAATCGAGCCGGGCCAGCGCCCAGGCCAGCGCCGCCGACCTGGAGGGGGTTCGCTTGAGCGCCCGGGCCACCCTGGCCCAGAGCTATTTTCAGTTGCGCACCGTGGACGATCTGAAACGCCTCCTGAACGATACGGTCGCCGATTATCAGAAGATCCTGGTGTTTACCAAGAACCAGTACGCCCAAGGGGTGGCCTCCCTGGGGGACGTGGCGATAGCGGAAGCCCAGCTCAAGTCCACCCAGGCCCAGGCGATAGACCTGGGGGTGCAGCGGGCCCAACTGGAACACGCCATTGCCTTGCTCATAGGAAAGTCGCCCTCCGTCTTTGCCATACCGGTAGTCCACCAAACCCTGAAGGTCCCGGCCGTACCCTTCGGGGTGCCGTCGGAACTACTTGAGCGCCGCCCCGACATCGCCGCCGCCGAGAGGAATATGGCCGCGGCCAACGCCCAGATCGGGGTGGCCCTGTCGGCCTATTACCCCACCATAACCCTGAGCGCCTAGGGAGGATTTGAAACCTCCAGCCTGGCGAAGTGGTTCACCTGGCCCAGCCGCATATGGTCCCTGGGGGCGGCGGCCTCGGAGACCTTGCTCGACTTCGGCCTGCGGGCCGGTCAGACCGAGGCGGCCCGCGCCGCCTATGATGCCTCCGTGGCCACCTATCGGCAGACGGTGCTCACCGGCTTTCAGCAAGTGGAAGACAATCTGGCGGCGCTGGGCATCCTGAAAGACGAGGACCAGGTGCAAGATGAGGCGGTCCAGGCCTCCAGGAAATCGCTGGCGGTGAGCACCAACCAGTATAAGGCCGGGATCCTCAACCGTATCGCCCTCCTGGTGGTGGAAACCCAGACCCTGGCCAACGAAAGGACCGCCATCACCATCCTGGGCAACCGGATGAGCGCCAATGTGCTCCTCATCGAGGCCCTGGGCGGGGGCTGGGAATCCTCCGATTTGCCGCAGGTGGGGTGGCAGCCGCCCATCTGAAAAGATACCCGATGGACACCCTGATCTTCTCGGGTTGCATCTCGAAAGCGGAAATGCTACATGAGCGCGAGCGCTGGTACAACCGGTTCGTTGCGAAAAACCGGCTGGAAGATTACCGGGTCAAGGATGAAGGGGAAGAAGCTGGAAGAAGATTCACTGTTCGTTCGGCTACGTCTTCTTCGGCCTCGGATCGATTTTGTTGGCACTGATCGTGTACGCGGTGACTTCGCGGTTAAGCACCCACGAACCGACGAGGCCCCCGGCTATCACTCAACCCGCCGTGCCGGGAGGCAAACCGTGAAAACGATGCTGCGAGCGGCTGGTTTATTGGCGCTATTGCTGATGGCTGCCGGTACGGCTCGCGCGTTAGA
This sequence comes from uncultured delta proteobacterium, assembly GCA_963808395.1. Taxonomy (GTDB): domain Bacteria; phylum Desulfobacterota; class Desulfobaccia; order Desulfobaccales; family 0-14-0-80-60-11; genus JAPLJC01. Next base: position 119,220 of record CAWEFJ010000012.1, read on the forward strand.
CAACTCGGATTGTTTCGCCTGTCACAGCGACAAGGAACTGACTAAGACCAACAAGGCCGGCAAGGTGGTGTCGCTGTTTGTGGATGAGAAGGAATACGGGGCGTCCATCCACGGCAAGAATCTCTGCACCAGTTGCCATGCCGATATCACCGAGGTGCCGCATCCGGACGGTTACACGCACAAGCCGGTGGCTTGCAGCGCCTGTCACCGGGTGGAGACGGAGATTTACCTGAAAAGCGACCACGGTCAGGCGGTCGCCAAGGGCGAATCCGAAGCCGCCTCATGCAAGGATTGTCACGGACACTCGCATACGTTGTTGAACTACCGGAACCCGCTGTCGCCGGTCAACCACGCGAACATTCCGCAGACCTGCGGTCGTTGCCATGGCAATACCGCGGAGATGGAGAAGTTCAATCTCTATCAGCGCGCGCCAGTCGTGACGTACGACCGCAGCGTGCACGGCGTGGCGTTGGAGAAACGCGGTGTCACGCAGGCGGCGGTCTGCACGGATTGTCACGGGTCGCACGATCTGCACAAGTCCACCAACCCGGCCTCGAAGCTTTACTGGCAGAACATTCCCGGCACGTGCGGCAAGTGTCACGATAACGTCAAGAACACCTACCAGCGCAGCGTGCACGGCAAGGCGGTTGCCAGGTGGCATTCGGGACGCCCCGGTTTGCATGGATTGTCACGGCGAACACACGATTCAGGCAGTCAAAGAAGCCAGTTCCAAAGTTTCTGGTGCGCATATTCCGGAGACGTGCGGGCAGTGTCACGGCTCGGAACGCATCGCGGGCCGGTACCAGTTGTCGTCGAAGGTCGTGGAGACGTACATGCAGAGTTTTCATGGTCTGGCGCAGCAGTTTGGCGGATTGACGGTGGCCAACTGCGCGTCGTGCCACGGATTTCATGATGTGTTGCCGTCGAGCGATCCGCTGTCGTCGGTGAACCAGAAGAACCTGCCGCAGACCTGCGGCAAGTGTCATGCCGGTATCGGCACACGACTCGCGAAAGGTGAGATGAAGATTCACAACCTGCCGGGCGCCGAGAAGGGCAAGCCGTGGCTGGTGAACTTTATTACTCTATTCTACATCGTCATCATCGTGCTGACGATTGGCGGCATGTTTGCGTTCAACGCCTTGGACTACATCGCCAAGACGCGGGCGCACATCCGGAAAGTCCGGGAGTCGGCTCACAGCGAAGTGCGCATGACCAAGTGGGTCCGGTACCAACACCTGAGCCTGATGATCCTGTTCATCACACTCGTGTATACCGGCTTCGTCCACAAGTATCCCGATGCGTTTTTCAGTTGGCCATTCAAGCTGCTGGAAAATGGCGGCTACATTCGCGGCATGATCCACCGCATCGCGGGCTGGGCGTTTACCGGGCTGTTTTTCGTCCATCTGGTCGCGCTGTTCTGCACGCCGCGCGGACACGCTTACGTCAAAGAACACTGGTTCCGGTTCCACGACCTGAAAGACGGCGTCGGCCAACTGCTTTACAACATCGGCCTGACCAAGACCCCGCCACCGACACGCCGTTGGAACTACGCCGAGAAGGCCGAGTATTGGGCGCTGGTGTGGGGATCGTTCGTCATGATCGTCACCGGCGCGATGCTGATCTTCACCGAAACCGTCCTGCGCATGTTGCCGAAGATCTGGCACGACGTGGCTCAAGTCATCCATTTCTACGAAGCCGTGCTGGCCACGCTGGCCATCGTCGTCTGGCATTTCTACTGGGTCATCTTCGACCCGAACGAATACCCGATGAACCCGGCCTGGCTCATTGGCAAGAAACCGGCCCACGGCGAACCCAAGAAGGAACACGGAGCCGCTGATGAAAATATCAAGGGTAATTAGGCGGGAATTGCTTTACGAAAAGTGGCGGGTTAAGGGAAAAAGGATACAAAAGCTAATTTGCGGGAATGCTGTCAAATTAAGTCTGATTAGCCTGAAATTTATTAATGCATCAATAATAATTTTTTTAGAGACTCCAGATTATATCTCATATCGTTTCCGACCTGGATTTTACGGACGATCCCTTGTCTGTCGAAGAGCACCGAAAGCTGCTGGGTCTCATTCGAAACCCCACCGGCCGTATTAACCTTTGTTTGGGAAGAGCTATAGTCCCATAATTCCCCTCCGGTCAAAGGGGTGATTCTGGCTGGCGTCCCCACCGCATTCTGGACATCCGCTTTGGTAGATTTCCCTTCCTGAAGGCGATCTAAGTTCCCCTGTTGGGTAATCATCTGATTGCCGTTGGAGGCGCAACCTGCCAGGAGCATTAAACAGAAAAATAGAGGCAAAGATTTTATTATTTCGGTGCTCCTTAAGGCATATTACCCCGGTTTACCCGGATCGGCCATTCTCTTTCAGTGGTCAATTCTGCGTTTGACTGGGCACCACGGGTAGGCTCACCTCGACATAGTGTTCCTGACGGTCGTCAACCAGGGGAATAGTGTTATCGGGTTGGTCGACGCCATCCACGGTCACCCGCGTCTCGCATCCTCGGCCGGCGGGCGCTGGACGGCGATGTGGTAGACCGTCTCCCGATACCGGTAGTGCATCGTGAAGCCTGGCCAATCCGGCGGGAGGCACGGCGTGAACCGCAGCTTGTCCACCTCCAGCCTCAGTCCCAGGAGTGATTCCACGATCAGCCGGTACATCCAGCCGGCCGAGCCCGTGTACCACGTCCAGCCGCCGCGGCCGGTATGCGGCGAGAGCGCATAGACGTCGGCCGCAACGACGTAGGGTTCCACTTTGTAGATGGCGATCTCCTCGGGAGATCTGGCATGGTTCACCGGGTTGATCATGGCCAGCAGTTCCCAGGCGCGCGCCGGCTGTCGCCCAAGGCCGCGAAGGCCATCGCCGCCCAGATCGCCGCGTGCGTGTATTGCCCGCCGTTCTCTCTCACCCCGGGGACGTACCCTTTGATGTAGCCGGGATTCAAATCCGACTTGTCGAACGGCGGATCCAGGAGCTGGATCAGCGCATGCTCCCGGCGAACGAGGCGCTGATCCACCGCTTCCATGGCCATGCGCGAGCGCTCGGCATCTCCCGCACCGGAGAGAACGGACCAGCTCTGCGCAATCGAATCGATCTGGCATTCGGGGTTGCTCGCCGACCCCAGCGGCGAGCCGTCGTCGAAGTAGGCGCGGCGATACCACTCGCCGTCCCAGCCATGCTGCCTCGATATTGCGGCGCAGCTCGGCCGCCTCCTCTGCGCAACGCTCGGCGAAGGACACGTCACCATGCGTGCGGGCAACCTCGGTGAACCGCATGAGCACTTCATAAAGGAAAAAGCCCAGCCAGACGCTTTCCCCTTTGCCGTGTTCGCCCACCAGGTTCATGCCGTCGTTCCAGTCGCCGGAGCCCATGAGCGGCAGGCCGTGCTCACCAAATCTGAGGCCCCTCAGGATGGCTCGCACACAGTGTTCGTACAAACTGGCCGCTTCTTCGAGACCGGCCGGGCAGATCGTAATACGAGTCCTCCTCCGCGTTTACCGGGCGGCCTTCGACGAAGTGGATGGGTTCATCCAACACGCCGGTGTCCCCGGTGTTCAGGACGTAGCGGCACGTCGCCAACGGCAGCCAGAGGTAATCATCCGAACAATGGGTACGCACGCCCCGGCCCGAGGGGGGATGCCACCAATGCTGGACATCTCCTTCCGGGAACTGGCGGGACGCGCACAGGAGCAGGTGCTCGCGCACCAGGTGCGGCTCGGCGTGGATGAGCGCCATCACGTCCTGCAACTGATCGCGGAAACCGAAGGCGCCCCCCGACTGGTAGTAGCCGCTGCGCGCCCAAAGGCGGCACGCCAGAGTCTGGTACAAGAGCCAGCCGTTGGTCAGCACGTTGAGGGACTGGTCGGGTGTTTCCACCTGCACCGCGCCGAGAGTGTGATTCCAGTACTGCCACACCGCTTCGAGGGCGCCGCGCGCCGCGGCTGATCCCCGGAAGCGACTGCACCAGGTTGCTGGCGTCATCGGCGTCTCGCCCTACGCCGAGCGTGAAGACGATCTCACGCTCTTGCCCGTCGGCCAGCTCGAAAGGAACCTGGATCGCGGCGCAGGGATCCAGAGCGGCCCCCACCTTGCCGGAAAGCCGCGACCGGGTCATGGCGGCCGGACTGCGCAGCGTGCCGTTGCGCCCCAGGAATTCAGTCCGGTCGCCGCTTAAGGTCCGGGTCGTATCGTCCACGTCGAAGAAGGCAACCCGGTCGGCGAACTCCGTGTTGTAGGGGTTGCGCGCGAAGAGCGCGCCGCTGTTCGGGTCAACTTCGGTGATCACGTGCATGGCCGATTTCGGCCGCAGATCTCCCAGCACCCATTCCACATAGCCCGTGGCGGAGAGCCGGCGCGGACCGGCCCGACTCGTTCCGCACTTTCAGCACCGTGAACTTGATCGGTGCATCCAGGGCCACGTAAACCCACAGCTCTGAGCGGATGCCGCCCTCGGTGTGCTCGAAGACGCTGTAGCCGAATCCGTGCCGGCTGACGTAAGGCGTCGCGCCGCGGCTGGGCAGCGGCGTGGGGGACCAGAAGTGGCCGCTCTCTTCGTCACGGAGGTAAAAGGCTTCTCCGCTCGAATCGCTCACGGGATCGTTGTCCCAGGGAGTGAGGCGGAACTCGTGGGCATTCTCGCTCCAGGTATAGGCCAGGCCGCTCTCCGAGATGACGGTTCCGAAGTGCGGGTTGGCCAGCACATTCACCCACGGCGCCGGCGTCACCTGCCCGTGCGCGGTCGTAATGACATACTCGCGCCCGTCCGGGGTGAATCCGCCCAGCCCGTTGAAGAAGATCAGATCGCGGCGGGGCAACGCGGCCGTCCGCCGGGGGTTCGGCGCGGTGGGTTCGGGTCGGCGTCAAGGCGCGGCACGGTCACTTCCACCAGGCCGCGACGGTTGATCTGGTCCGCCAGCGTCCCCCGGCTGTCGGTGATGATGGCGCGAGCGACCGTTTGGAACAGAATGCGGTCTTCGTCCGATATCTGGTCCGCAGGTCTCACGAAGATGCCGCCCGGCCGATCGATCACGTTGGCTTCGACGCCTGCGGCAATGAGCCCCATGATCTGGTCGTGGAGAAGTTGCCGGTAACCGGCGTGATCTTCGTTCCAGATCACCAGGTCCACCGCCAGTCCTTTCAGGCGCCAGTACGCGTGGGCCTGGACGAGTTGGCGCACCAGATCGATATTGGCCGGATCTCCAATCTGCAGCAGCACGATCGGCAGATCGCCGGAAATGGCGTAGCCCCAGAGACCGGATTGCCCGCGGCGGTTCTTGATGAGGACGCTCGGGTCGGCGCGCAGCGAGGCATTGGCGTAGATGACCGAGCTGGCCAGGCGACCGTAGAGTTGCGCGTCGGCCTCTGTGGCATTGATCTGCCGCAGGACCACCTGGCTGTGCGTCCAGGCCAGATCGAAGACGCGATCCGCGAGACGCCGATCCTGGTATTTCTCGACCAGGCCCAGGCACGCGTCGCGGGTTTCGCCGATGCCGGAGACCATATTGATCGTTACCGATTCTTCCGGATCGAGCGCTGATCCGATACCGGATGGCGACAATCGGATCGAGCACTGAGCCCTCGCTGCCCGAGAGCGCCGCTGGACCGCGCATCGCTTGCGGATCGGCGACGGTGTTGCCGCGGCCGATGAACTGCATGCGGTCGGTCTCGTAGGAAATCTCTCCGATCTCCGCCCCGTGCACGGCCATCAGGTGAAACATCCAGGGCGCCTGCTCGTCGAGGGAGCGGGGCCGGCGAGTGCAGAGGATCGCCTGCCGCTGGCGGATGATCTCGGTCTGAACAAAGAGATTGCTGAACGCCGGATGCAGCGCGTCCGCGGCAGGCGGCGCGAGGACCACTTCCGCGTAACTCGTGACGTCGATCGTCTCTGCGTGTCCGGGAGCGGTTGGTGATGGTGATCCGGCGCAGCTCGATGTCGTCTTCGGGCGAAACCGCGATCTCCGTATGGGTGTCGAAGTCGTGGTCGCGGCGGCGGAACTCCGCTCGCCCTTCCGAGAAAATCGCTTCATAATTCTCCGATCGCTTGAGCGTCGGCTGATATGCGGTTGACCAGAACTCCCCGCTCGTCACGTCGCGGAGGTAACAGAACGTGCCCCAGTTGTCGCAGGTGCTGTCTTCGCGCCAGCGGGTGACGGCGAGGTCCTTCCAGCGGCTGTAGCCGCCGCCGGCGTTGGTGATCATCACGTGGTATCTGCCGTTCGACAACAACTGCACTTCCGGTATCGGCGTGTCGGGGCTGCTGAAAACGCGCACCGGCGTCTCCGGACCGCTGGAAGTCGCGTCGTAATCCGGAGAGCTCGGCGGCGTGCGCAATAGAACGCCGTGGCCTTGGGAATCCGCTCCTGGAGCAGCAGCATGGTCGCCTGGAACAGCGGGTCCGACTCGAATCGCTTCTGCATCGGACGGTCCAGGAGCAGATAGGCCAGGGAGAGGAGGCTCATGCCCTGGTGATGGGCCATGAAGGACCGGACCACGGCGCTCGATTGTCCGCGCGGCAGGCGCGACGGCGTGTAGTCGATCGCTTCATAGAAGCCGAATTTTCCCTCAAACCCTTCCGCGGCGAGCCGCTGCAGATTCAGGCAGGCCTCCTCGGGCGCCACCATCAGCGCGAGCGCCGAGGCATACGGGCGCAATGACCAGATCCTCGGCCAGTCCGCGTTTGAGCCCCAGGCCGGGCACGCCGAAGGCGCGGTACTGGTAGTTGAGATGAACATCGATCGCGTTGTAGCCGGATTCCGAAATGCCCCACGGCACGCCGCGCTTCTTCCCATACTCGATCTGCCTCTCCACCGCCGCCTTGTAGGTCTGGTCGAGCAGCGTGTTTTCGTAGGTCGGCATCACCAGGAGCGGCATGAGGTATTCGAACATCGAGCCGCTCCACGAAAGGAGAACGGTTCTCCGCCGGCGGTGGTGAGCAGACGTCCCAGGGCAAACCAGCTCTCCTGCGGCAGTTGTCCCTGCGCAATCGCCACGAAAGTGGCACAATCTCGCTTCCGAAGCCAGCAGATCGTAGTAGCTCGAGTCCCGCCGGCGCTCGCCGACGTTGTAGCCGATGGCCAGCAGATGACGCGCCTTGTCGAACAGGAAATCATACTCCATGCGGGCGAGTTCGCTGGATTGCAGCGCAAGGCGTTCGATGGCCGCAATCCTTGCTCCGGCGCGCTGGCTTGCCTCCGTGATGAGCCGTCGAAGCTCATCAAGCCACGCGCTTCTCCTCGGGCGTTGCCTCCAAGCCGAGCCGATGCTCGATTGCCGGCAGCAGCTCCACCTCAAGCCTGGCCAGTTCGCGCAGCGTCGGGATCTCGTCGATGCCGCGGAAGCTCGCTGAGTCTATCCGGAGAAGCCGGCAGCAAGGTCCACGGAGCGAGAAACGTCAGCTCATCGAGGGCATCCCGGCATTGCCGGACCAGGCCTGTGCCCACCACCGCGCTTGGCTCTCGGGATCGGCGTCGAGGCTGCCCACCACCTTCGCGGCGGATGCCGCCAGCCGGTCGAGGCACAGCCGCGCCGCCGCGAGCGTGGTTGGCCGGGAATCGGATGCGGACGCCAGATCCTTCTGAAGTTGAGCGAGCGGGGCCGGAGCGGCTCCTCCCGCCGCGTCCACGAGAATCCCGAGCGTGTCGCTCAGCCCTTCAAACCAGCGCGCTCCCAGGATCTTGCTGATCGGGAAGTGCGAGCAGACCCGGCCGCAAGGTCAGCAGATGGCCCGCGAGGTTCCCGCTGTCCACCGTCGAGATGTAGATAGGCAGCAGCGGCTTCAGAGACTGCGTGTCGTACCAGTTGTAGAAGTGGCCCCGGTGCCGTTCCAGGGCTTCCATCGTGTGGAGTGCATTCGCCGTGCGCTCGATGAGTTGTCCGGCCGAGATGTAGCCGAAGTCGTAGGCGGACAAATTCGCCAGCAGCGCAAGTCCCATGTTGGTCGGCGACGTGCGATGCGCGACCACGGCAACGGGATGCTCCTGATAGTTATCCGGCGGCAGCCAATGATCTTCCGGGCCGACGAAGGTCTCGAAGAACGCCCAGGTCTTTCGGGAAAGCTTCCGGAGAAAGAGGGTCTGGTCGGCCGTCAGCCTTGCTGCGCGGCGAGCGAGCGGCCGGCTGATCCACCAGGCGATAGCGGGGGAGGCAAACCAGAGGCCCAGGATGGGCCCAGCCACAGCCAGCGCGGCCGGCCTCGAAAGCGCCAGATAGATCGCCGCGGCGACGGCGATGACCGGGGCGATCCACATCGTCCGACAGGAGGCGACGAGGTCCGTGCGGCTCGGGCGATCCCGATCGCCCGACGGATTCCATTCGAGCAGTCGCTTGTGCGTGACCAGCATCCGCCACGCCGTGCGCACGATCGCATCCAGACTGAAAAATGCCTCGTAGGGGAGACAGGCGAGCGTAAATGCCGCCTGAGCGAAGTGCTCGGCCGGCCGAGCGCACCGCGGCGGCGAGATGCTGGCCCAGCAGCACATCGTCCGGCTTCTGAAACAGATCCAGCAGAGAGGCAATCAAGGAAGGAATCAGGATGATTCCGATCACCGCCAAGGTCCAGAACCAGGCGGACGACAAGACCGTCCAGCCCAGCAGCAACAGGAGCGTCAACGCCGCGGGCACGAGACTGCGCCGCAGGTTGTCGAAGATCTTCCAGCGGGACAGCCCCGAGAGCGGATTCTTCTGACGGCGTCGCGCCGGGGCCGGGAACGCCCGGCAGCAGCCACCGGGCAATCTGCCAATCCCCGCGAATCCAGCGGTGCCGGCGGCTCACGTCCGCGCTGTAGCGAGACGGGATATTCCTCGTACAACTGCACATCGCTCAACAGCCCCGCCCGCGCGTAGCACCCTTCCAGAAGATCGTGGCTGAGGATCCGGTTCTCGGGGAAGCGCCCGTTGAGCGCCCGCTCGAACGCATCGACGTCGTAGATGCCCTTGCCGATGAACGAGCCTTCCTGGAACAGGTCCTGGTAAACATCGGAGACGGCGCGCGTATACGGATCGATGCCCGGATCGCTCCCGCACAGTCGCGCATACCGCGACCGGTTCGTGCCCGGCAGGCTCACGGCCACGCGCGGCTGAAGGATGCCGTACCCCTCACAGACACGCTGCTTGTCTTCGTCGTAGCGCGCACGATTCAGCGGATGCGCCATGGCTCCCACAAACTGCCACGCCGAATCGCGCGGCAGTTGCGTATCCGTGTCCAGGGTGATCACGTACTTCACGTTCGACAAGACTGCCGTCGTCACCGACGACGAGTGAGAAGCGATCCCTGGCGCCGCCGCGCAAGAAGCGCATTCAGTTCCGCAAGCTTGCCTCGCTTGCGCTCGTAACCCATCCAGATCCGCTCGCTGGGATTCCAGCGGCGCGGGCGATGAAAGAGGAAGAAGATATCGCCTTGTGCTGCTCCGGTACTTTTCATTCAACTCTTCGATTCTCTGCCGGGCCAGCCGCAACAGCGGCTCGTCCTCCGGCAGCGTTTCCTCGTGCGCATCCCGAAAATCGGTGAGCAGGCCGAAGTGCAGGTTCTCGTCCCGATTTGCCAGGAACCGGACTTCCAGCGCCTCGACCAGATCCTCGATGTTCTGAGCGCTCGTGAGCATCGTCGGGACCACGACCAGGGTGCGCGATTCCGGCGGAATTCCTTCGGAGAAGTCCATGCGCGGCAGCGGATGCGGCGTCACCAGCAGCGTCGCCAGCCAGTTCACCAGCGCCACCGCCAGCTGACTGGCGCACAAGAGCGAGAGGATCCCGATCAGCGCGAGCAGCCAACCGTGCAACCCGCCGGCATGCGCCTTCGCCAGCAAGCTGCCGGTGAAGATCGCCGTCATCAGCACGATCGTGCCGAGATACAGCAGCAAAGGAAACCGGCGGCTCACTCTGCGAAGAGCCTCAGAGGTGGAGCGGCGCACCTCCGCCGTCCGTTCGAGCTGCGGCAATCCCTTGTCGATCAGGTAGAAGCCGACATGTGCCGTGCGATCGTCGCCGCCTTTCCTGGCCGCGCCCTCGCGGGCCAGCTGGATCGCTTTGCGCGCCACCTCGCTTTCGGAGAGCCGGCTGCTCTTCGCGATCTTCTCCACGACGTGGCGGTAGCGGTCGCGGGTGGCAAAATCCATCTTGCCGTAGACGCCGCCGGGATCCTCACGCAGGGTCTGCTCGACGACGCTCATCGTCTCGACGAACTCGCGCCAGTCCATCGCGCCCAGGAAACGGAGGCTGCCGATGCTGTTGCTGATGGAGACCTGATCGGCGGCCTGTTGCTGGTTCTCCGACTGCACCAACTGCTCGATCGTCAGGCCGGACTCGGACAAGCCGCTGCTCGATCCAGGTGAGCGGCAAGGCCAGAGCGGGGCTCTGCCCCTGCAGCCGGCGCGCGAGCTCCGCGACAAACGAGCTCACCATCGGCGGGTTCGACCGCGCCATGTCCGCGATCACCAGAATCAGGCTCTTCGGGTCCTTCTCGGCGATCTCCGTCATCTGGTCCGCCCAGTAGTCGGCGCGGTTGCGGTCGATCCTGTCGGCGGCGATCCGGGCTGCAACGCGCCGGAGATTCTCGATCAGCGCCAGGCGCAGCATGATGGGGATGGCCCACAATTCGCCCAACTTCAGGGCGGTGACCGTCTGGTAGGCGGCCACGAAACTGCTGAGACTTTCCGGATCCACCCGGCCATCGCCGTGCGAGATCGTCTCCAGCGCGATGTCATACACGCGCGGAAGCCCGGCCGATGGGCCGTTCAGCAAGCGCGGCAGTTCCCGGCTGTAGCCCTTGGGCAAGTGCCGCTTGGCCGTGCGAATCTGTTCTTCGATCAGATAGAAGTTGTCGAGCAGCCATTCCCCGGCCGGCGTAATCCGGCGGTTCGCCTTGACCGCCTCCGTCAGCAGGTCGCAGACTCCGATCAGGACGCCTTCGTTCTCAGCCAGCCGCGTCAGAAGCCGGTCCGAGGCGCGTCCCGGGCTCAACTGGTGCGAGCCCGCCAGGGTCTTGCCATGCTGCTCCATCTGATCGGCGCTGAACAACTCCGATCGCAGCGGCGGCTCGTCGCCGGCGTACTTTTGCCCCAAGCCGCCTCCCGGGAGGCACGACCTCAGGCGGAGCAAGGGCTCACGAATGCTCTTGCTGCTCAACGCCATTCTTGAGGTCTCCTTTTTATCTGGGCTACTCGGCCGACTAAACCGAAATTTGACGAAAGACTATTGATTTGTGGTGAAAGGTGGCTTGGGGTGAAGGGGCCAGGTTTTGGCGATTGAGCCACTGCAATTAGCAGGACTGTGACCTTAGCGGCAGTCGCCGCTGACGCTCGGGGTCACACCTTGATCAACTGGGCAAAATCCATTTCCCCTATTCTGCTCCGTCGTTGAATTTAACACTAAATTATTGTTTTGTCATTAGAAAAGGAATTCCAAGTAGCTGATAACTGTTTTACTAATATTTATTAAACGGCAGATAATTTTAGCTACCAGAAAAAATAATGATTGTTGGTGAACTTGCCTATTATTTTCACAAATACAATAATATCTGCTGCTATCATTTCCTTATTTCTATCTGCTAATCTTAACTTACAACTATTTGTAATTTATGAGCAGGTCCAATTTTATTTTAATTAGCTTGACATTGAGAAATATTCTTGTAAAATTTAAAAAGTTTAGCATGTCAGACTGAAAGCCGGGCCACAAGTCCTGGACAATGATCGGACGGGTTGCTAAGTTTCCCGGCCGATATTTTTTTGCCTGACTGCTGTGCGCCCTGCTTTTTTGGCGGGTATATCTTTGCAGCATCAAGAAAGGATGTTTCACCATGAAGGAAACTGGTACGGTAAAATGGTTTAACGACTCCAAGGGTTTTGGCTTTATCACTCGGGAAAGCGGTCCGGATGTGTTTGTGCATCACAGCGCTATCCAGGGCGAAGGCTTTCACTCCCTGGCGGAAGAACAAGCGGTGGAATTTGAAGTAACCCAGGGTCCCAAGGGGCCTCAGGCCCAAAACGTGGTAAAGCTTTAGGCCAGAAAGCCTGATGGTCGGAACTCCGACGGTCTCATGGCCCTCGGAGTTCTGGCATTTTTTGCCCCAGCGAATGGGAAAGACCTGCCGGCCAAAGACTCCGGCAAGTCCATCCCGGCAAGACCAACAAGGAGAAGATATGACTATGAAATTGTACGTGGGCAATCTGTCCTACGAGATGACCGAACCACAGCTGCAGACTCTTTTTTCCGAGGCCGGTGAAGTGACCTCGGCCAAGATCATCACCGACCGCGAAACCGGTCAGGCCCGGGGCTTCGGCTTCGTGGAGATGGAAACCAAGCTGGAGGGCCAGAAGGCCATTTCCATGCTCAACGGCCGGGATTTAGGCGGGCGCCCGCTGACCGTCAACGAAGCCAAGCCGAAGGAAAAAGGCGGATTTGGTGGCGGTGGCGGTTACCGGCATTAACGGGGCTCAGGCGGCCGCAGGTGGGCAGCCAACACTTCTGGCCCCGTGATTTCCCGGTAGTCAAGAGGCGGCTTTGGGGCCGCCTTTTCTGTTAAAAAACCAAACCTAATCTAAGGCCATTTTCCTGTTTGGCCGGATGCCACCAGGCTGTCCTGAGCAGCCCCAAGCGGGTGTCTCTGCCGAACAAACCTGGAAAAGAGCGAAGGTAACCCGACTGATTAAGTCTGTCGAGGTCCGTTGGGTGAGAGGCGCTCAAGGAGTTAAGTAAGATGGAGCACATTGTTCTGAAAGCTACCAAGCGTGACGTGGTCGGCACGAAGGCGGGCGCCCTGCGCCGCCAAGGGAAACTCCCGGCCGTGCTGTACGGGCACCGTATCGAGACGACGCCGATCCTGCTGGATGCCTATGAGGGGTCGCAGACGCTGTCCTACCTGACCTCGTCCAGCCTGGTGACGATCGACCTGGACGGGAAGCAATACCTGGCGCAGGTGCGAGAGAAGCAGCGCGATCATCTCAAGAACCGCCTGCTGCATGTGGACTTCCAGATCGTCTCGCTCACTGAGAAGATGCACGCCAAGGTCGGCATCAGGCTGACCGGCACGGCCCCGGCGGTCAAGAACTTCAACGCCGAGATCCACACCGGCCTGACCGCGCTGGAGGTCGAGTGCATCCCGCAGGACATGCCGGAGCGGATCGTGGTCGACATCTCCGGTCTGACCGAACTCGGCGACAGCGTCCGCGTGCGCGATGTCGTCCTTTCAGACAAGGTGAAAATCCTGGCCGATCCGGAAGAGGTCATCGCCATTGCTGCCGCCCCCAGGAAAGAGGAGATCAGCGCAGAGGCCCCGGTTGCAGAGGAAGCCGCGCCCGAGGAGATCGAACGCGGCAAGAAGGAAAAGGAAGTCCCCAAAGAGGGCAAGGAATAATCCCCTTGATAAATACGGAACAGCGGTGCGTTAAACACCGCTGTTTTTTTCTCGATCTTTCGGCTCAAAATCCCCACCAATCCTCCTATGAGTATATCTGCTATAATCCGAGACTTATCAACTTACTGAAAATTCTACCTATCTGGATTATATCCTCCCCTTTTTAGCTCGCAGAATCCCTCCGTCCACGCCGAAATCTCCAACTGCCTTCCCTCGAAATAACCTTGCCTTTTTGTGTAATAGCTGAATATCCTGCTCCGAGAAGGTTGGTTGGAATTTAGCCCCAATCTCCCTCGATCATTGGCCCAGCCGTGCAGCCGTTTTGCCCGGCTGCAGAGATCGCCGGGCCCTTGTATGATAAAACTTTCACAAGCGAATTTTCTTTTTGACCAAGGGACCATAATCTGGCATGATTAGTAACTGAGTTATAATACGAAAATTCTTTATCTAGACATAACTTATTGTCAGCATTATCAAAATCGGCTTCAAGTTCCAAATATTTATAAATTTTATCCAAGCCGGAGGGTGTATGAAGGAAAAGGATTATCAACATCTCCCAGACCATTTTGGCATGGTCTCCCGCCGGGATTTTTTGAAGTTCTGCGCCATGGCGGCAGCCGGTATGGGGCTGCCCCTGGGCATGGGAGCCAAAATCGCCGCGGCCGTGGCCAACCTCAAGCGTCCACCGGTCATCTGGCTCTCGGGCCAGGAATGCACCGGCTGCACCGAAACCCTGCTCCGCTCCACCCATCCCACGGTGGAACAATCTGATCCTCGACCTCATCTCCCTCGATTATCACGAAACCCTGAGCACTCCTTCGGGCCACCTGGCGGAAGAAGCCAGGGCGAAGTCCATCGCGGAAAACAAGGGTAAGTTCATCCTGGTGACGGACGGCTCCATCCCCATGAAGGACGGCGGCATCTACTGCCAGATCGGCGGGCAGGCCGGTGCTGGAGATCTTGAGAGAGACCGCGCCCCAGGCCATGGCGGTGATCGCCATCGGCTCCTGCGCCTCCTGGGGCGGCATCCCTTCGGCCTCTCCCAACCCCACCGGCGCGGTGTCCGTCGCCGAGGCCCTGGGCGGCAAGATCACGGTGATCAATATCCCGGGCTGCCCGCCCAACCCTTACAATTTCCTGTCCACCGTGCTCTATGTCCTGACCTTCAAGAAACTGCCGGACCTGGACGACAAGAACCGGCCCATATTTGCCTATCGCCGCCTGATCCACGAGGGCTGCGAGCGCCGGGCGCATTTCGACGCCGGCCGCTTTGTCCTCGAGTTCGGCGACGAAGGCCACCGCCGGGGTTGGTGCCTTTACAAAATGGGCTGCAAGGGGCCTGAGACCTATAACAACTGCCCCGAGCAACTCTTCGGCGACGTCGGTCCCCGGAGCTGGCCGGTGGGCACCGGCTGCCCCTGCTTCGGCTGCTCCGAGAAAGGCGTGGGCTTTACCAAGCCCATCCCCGAACAGGCCAGCCTGGCGCATTTCACCCCGGCGGGCTTACCCTTGGAGGAAGGGGTAAGGTCCGGGTAGGAGGCGGGGAGCTGCGTTTCACCCCGCCGACCGCCTTTGCGCCCATTGAGGCCCCCGAGGGCCATGGCGCCTCTACCGCCGCCGTGGCCGTTGTGGCCGGGTTGGCCGGCGTTGGCGGTGGGCGCCGGCGCGGTCACCGCCATGAAACTGGGCAAGGAAAAATCGGACTCCGGCGCCGAGACCAAGAAGGACTAGCCTATGGGACTCAAGCCGAAGAGATTTTCTCAAGGTTTCCGCGAGCGGCGGCCTGGTGCTGGCGTCGAATCTCAGTCCGGTGCCGGCCGCGGCCCGGGAGCCCGTTCCTCGCCTGCCCGAGGCCATGGGTATTCTTTACGATGCCACGGTCTGCATCGGCTGCAAGGCCTGCATGACCGCCTGCAAAGAATACAATCATCTGCCTCCGGACCACAGCAGCCCCAACAGTGTCTGGGACGATCCCGTGGATCTGTCCTCCAAGACCTACAACATCGTCAAGCTCTACACCAACGGCACCGGCGATAGCCAAAGACCAGGCAGTCAATGGCTACTCCTACATCCGGCGCCTCTGCATGCACTGCGTCGATCCGTCCTGCGTCTCCGCCTGCCCGGTGTCGGCCCTCACCAAAGACCCGAAGACCGGGGTCGTCCGGTACAACAAAAATAACTGCATCGGTTGCCGGTACTGCCAGATAGCCTGCCCCTACAATGTGCCCAAATTCGAGTGGGACAAGGCCTTCCCCCAGATCCAGAAGTGCCAGCTTTGCGCCCAGCGCATTCCCCAGGGCGGCTATTCGGCCTGCTGCGAGTTCTGCCCCACCGGCGCCTCCATCTACGGCAACGTCCAGGACCTCCTGAAGGAGGCCAAACGGCGGCTGTCTTTGACCACGCGGGCAAATGGCCGATTACCCTTTACGCCGGGTGGATTCACCCGATAAAACCCAGCGTAAGGTGACGCCGTATATCAACCACATCTACGGCGCCCAGGAAGGCGGCGGCACCCAGGTCCTCATGCTGGCCAACGTTCCCTTCAACAAGCTGGGCCTGCCGCAGTTGCCGCCCGAATCCCACGGCCAGCCACTCCGAAACCCTCTACCATACCCTGTATAAGGGCATGATCGTACCCTACGTCATCCTGGGCGGCCTCTTTTACCTGATCTATAAAAACACCACCGGCCATGATTTACCCTAAGCTGGAGAGGCTACTATGTCTGAATCGATAACCTTCAGGTAGGAAATCGGTCAGCAAGTCTCGGGCCGGGGTGCATGCCCGGACTCTGACCGAATGGGAATTTAGGGGCAAGGTGGTCACCAAGCCGTTTCTGGTCTTGGCCGCCCTGGCCGTGGTCGGCGTCGTCCTCATCGTCTACCGCTATGCCGCCGGCCTGGGCGCGGTCACCAACCTGAGCGACGGCTACCCCTGGGGCCTCTGGATCACCTACGATGTCCTGGTGGGCACCGCCCTGGGTTGCGGCGGCTACGCCATGGCCATCCTGGTCTATGCCTTCAACCGCTGGGAGTACCACCCCGTGGTGCGCTCCGCCGTGCTCACCAGCGTCTTCGGTTACAGCCTGGCGGGCCTGGCCATCTTCCTGGACATCGGGCGCTACTGGAACGGCTATAAGCTCTTCCTGCCCTGGACGGTCAACTTCAACTCCGTCCTGGTGGAAGTGGCCCTCTGCATCGCCGCCTACGTGGTGGTGCTGTGGATTGAGCTGCTGCCCACCATCCTGGAGGGCTACCCCGGCAACGCCAAGGCCGTGGAGACCCGGCGACGCCTGGAGCGCTGGCTGCCGGTCATCGCCGCGGTGGGCATCCTGCTGCCCACCATGCACCAGTCCTCCCTGGGGACCCTGATGATCATCGCCGGCTACAAGCTCTCGCCCCTCTGGCAGACCAGCCTGCTGCCGTTCTTCTTCCTGCTCTCGGCCATAGCCATGGGCTTTGCGGTGACGATCTTCGAATCCATCCTCTCCTCCGTCGCCTTCAAGCGGCCCTTTGAGACCCCCATGCTCTCCAAGCTGTCCGAGGTCATGGCCTGGATCGTCGTGGTCTACCTGGTGCTCCGTTTTGCCGACCTCCTCTTCCGGGGCGCCCCGGTCTTCACCAGCGGCTTCCTGAGCCTTCATGTTCCTCCTGGAGAACCTCCTTTACCTGGTGCCCGTCCTGATCGCTGGCCAGTCCCTCGCTCCGGAGCGACCTCCGCTTGCTTTTCCTCGTGGCGCGTCTCCCTGCTCCTGGCGGGCTCCCTTTATCGGTTCAACGCCTTTCTCATCGGCTTTAACCCCGGGCCCGGGTGGCACTATTTCCCGGCCATCCCGGAAATTATGATCACCCTGGGGATCGTGGCCATCGAACTCATGGCCTATCTCTATTTTGTCAAAAAATTTCCGGTGCTGCCCAAGGCTGAGCACGCCTAACCCTGCGTCAAGGAGATGTGAATATGGCCAAAAGAATTGTCATCGACCCCATAACCCGGATCGAAGGGCATCTGCGCATAGAATGTGAAGTTGACGGCGGCAAGGTCACCAACGCCTGGTCCTCGGGCCAGATGTGGCGCGGCATCGAGGTCATCCTCCAGGGCCGCGACCCCCGGGACGCTCCCACCTTCACCCAGCGAATCTGCGGCGTCTGAACTACGGTACACGCCCTGGCCTCGGTCGAGGTCAGTGGAGAACGCCCTGAAGATGGAAGTGCCCCTCAACGCCCAGTACATCCGCAACCTGATGATGGCGGCCCACGCCATGCATGATCATATCGTGCACTTTTACCATCCTCTCGGCCCTGGACTGGGTGGACATCACCTCGGCCCTCAAGGCCGACCCCAAGAAGGCGGCGCAACTGGCCGACAGCCTCTCCTCCTGGCCCCGGAACAGCTACCAGGAGCTCAAGGCGGTCCAGGACAAGCTCAAGGCCATCGTGGCCTCGGGCCAGCTCGGCATCTTCGCCAACGGCTATTGGGGCCATCCCGCCATGAAGCTGCCCCCGGAGGTCAACCTCCTGGCCGTCGCCCATTACCTCCAGGCCCTGGAGTACCAGCGCAAGGCCAACATGATCGTCTCCATCCTGGGCAGCAAGACCCCCCACGTCCAAAACCTGGTGCCCGGCGGCGTCTCCACCGCCATCAATCTGGACTCCCCCTCCGCCCTCAACATGGAGCGGCTCTATTACATCAAGACCCTCATCGACGAGGTGGGCGGCTTCGTCAAGAACGTCTACCTGCCGGACGTCTGCGCCGTGGGCGCCATGTACGCCGACTGGACCAAGTACGGCGCCGGCGTCACCAACTACCTGTCGGTGCCCGACATGCCCATGGACACCAAGGGCACGGTCTTCAACCTGCCCGGCGGCTACATCGCCAACGCCGACCTCAAGAGCTTCAAGCCCATCACCTCCTACCACGACGACTACTTCCGGGAAGGCGTCAAGGAGTCCATCAAGCACTCCTGGTATAAGGGCGATTGGACCAAGCATCCCTATGACGAAACCACCGATCCCAATTACACCGGCTTCAAGGACGACGGCAAGTACTCCTGGGTCAAGGCCCCGTCCTTCTACGACAAGCCGGCCCAGGTGGGCCCCCTGGCCAACGTCCTCTGCATGTTCGCCGCCGGCCACGAGCCCACCAAGAAGTACGCCACCCTGGCCCTGGACACCGTCAGCAAACTGGCCGGCGCCAAGGTGGGGCCGCGAGGCGCTGCACTCCACCATCGGCCGCCACGCCGCCCGGGCCATCCGCTGCGCCGTGCTCTACGATGAGCTGAACACCCAGTGGCAGGCCCTGGTGAACAACATCGCCAAGGGCGATCTCGCCATCTGCAACAAATATCCCATGAAGGCCGGGCGAAAGCCGGGGCTTCGGCTTCCACGAGGCGCCCCGGGGCGTCCTGTCCCATTGGGTGGTCATCGAGGACAACAAGATCAAGAACTACCAGTGCGTGGTGCCCTCCACCTGGAACTCCGGGCCCCGCAACCAGAGCGACGCCCTGGGCCCCTACGAGGCCTCCCTGGTGGGCAACCCGGTGGCCGACCCCGACAAGCCCCTGGAGGTGGTCCGCACCGTCCACTCCTTTGACCCCTGCCTGGCCTGCGCCATCCACCTGGTGGACCCCAAAGGCCAGTCCATCGTGCAAGGTCAAGGCCGTATAAGCGAGGCTTTGATAAAGCGGCAACATGGTCAAGCCCTTGCTCCAAGGACGGGCAGGCGGCTTGCGCTTTTAAACTGGGCATGCCTTGGCGTCGTCGGCGTGAGGTACAATCATTTGGCACCGCAAGTAACCCTGATAGGTCTCGGCAACCTCCTGCTGCGGGACGAAGGCGTCGGCATCCATGCCATTCGGGCCCTGGAGGCGGGCTACCAGGCGGCCCCCGGGCCTCGAAATCGTGGACGGGGGCACCGCCGGCCTGGACCTGCTGCCTTACATCGAGGACCGCGACCGGGTCCTTTTTGTCGACGCGGTGAATTTCCGCCAGGAGCCCGGCTACATCGGCGTCCTGGAAAACCAGGAGATTCCGGCCCTCTTCGGCCACCAAGGATTCCCTGCACCACCTGGGCCTGATGGACGTCCTGGCCGCGGCCCAGCTCCTGGGCATCGCCCCCCGGGAAATCTGCCTCATCGGCATCCAGCCCCACACCATCGAAACCGGCCTGGAACTCTCCGACCTGCTGCAAGCCAAGCTGCCCGAGCTGCTGGCCCGGATCGTCGCCCGGCTGCAGGACTGGGGCCTGGCCTTGATCCGGCGCAGCCCAGCGCCCCATGATTCCTGGCGTCTGAATTTCTGCCGCTAAACCTGGGCGGCGGCCGGCTCCTGAATTATGGGCGCTGCAGAGAAAAGCTCTCCGGCAATAATTCCTCCAGAGGTCTTTGCACCAGGCCCTCCGGACCAGAATAGATAACCACGGCCTCGGCGCTGAACTCCTGGATCACCTGGCGGCAGGCGCCGCAGGGAGGGCAGGCCCCCGGGGCCTCGCTGACCACGGCCAGGGCCCTGATCTTCAGGCCCGGGCCCTCGGCGGCCACGGCCGCGGCCACGGCCGCCCGTTCGGCACAGAGAGTCAAGCCGTAGGAGGCGTTCTCCACGTTGGCCCCGGAGAACAGGTGGCCTTGATCCGTCAGCAGGGCCGCCCCCACCCGGAAACGGGAGTAGGGTGCATAGGCCTTTTCCAGGACTTCCCGGGCCGCCTGTAGCAGCCGGGACTTCAGCGCCGCGGTAATCATGCGGGGACCTCCTCTCCTGAAAATACCTTTATATTAGGTCGTTTAAAGGGCAAAGGAAAGACGATTCTAACCTCGAGACCGCTAGGGTTGACCAAAGGCCCCGCGGTAACTACACGGACAGGTAGAATTTTTTCCTTTACCTTTGCGTCCGATTTTGTTTATAATTTAGCTAAATTAGCCCATGCGCTGGAGCCCCTCCGGTCCGGGACCCGGCGCAGCACAGCAAGGAGTAGAGCGGCATGAATAAGTCGCAGCTCATCGAGGCCCTGGCCAAAGCCGAGAACATCACCTTGAAAAAGGCGGAAATGGTGGTGAACGCCGTGTTCGACAACATGGCGGAGGCCCTGGTGCAGGAGGAACGCATCGAAATCCGCGGCTTTGGCAGCTTCAAAGTCAAGTATTACAACGGCTACAAGGGCCGGAACCCCAAGACCGGAGACCTCATCAAGGTGGACGGCAAAAAATTGCCTTTCTTCAAGGTCGGCAAAGAGATGCGGGAACGCGTCGACCGCTGAACTCTGGTCTCTTCGCGCAGTTTTACACCTGGCCGTGCTAGATGGGGAGTTAGCGGTGCCCTGTAACCCGAGAACCGCTTATGCGGGGTTGAAGTCCCTGCCTGAGGGTCGCAGCGCTGCCGGTGTCGGCTGACCAGGGCGGCGGATTGGACCCTGCGCAACAGACGCTTGTGAACCCCGTCAGGTCCGGAAGGAAGCAGCGGTAAACAAGGCGGTCTGTGTCGCGGTGGCAGCTAATCCATCAACCCTCTGGCCCGTCGTGCCGGTCGTGGCGGATTCGAAGCAGGGTGCACGGCCAGGATATTTTTTCACCAGCAAGACACCTATATCACTCAAGAAAGGACTAAAGGCGCCTGGGACTTACCCAGGCGCCTTTCATTTCATGACCCTGAAAATTTCCCTCATCCTCGCCCACCCCAACCCGGCCAGCTTCAACCATGCCATTGCCCGAGCCGCGTTGCAGACCTTGGAGCACCATGGGCACCAGGTCTGCTGGCATGACTTATACGCCGAAGGCTTCGATCCCTTCCTGCCTCGACGATGAACTCGAGCGGGAGGCCCTCTTGCCGGAATTCTTGCAAGGCCACTGCCGGGAGATCTCCCAGGCCGACGGCCTGGTCATTGTCCATCCCAACTGGTGGGGGCAGCCCCCGGCCATCCTGAAAGGCTGGGTTGACCGGGTTTTGCGACCCGGGGTGGCCTATCAATTCCTGGACGGCGACGGTGGCGAAGGCGTGCCCGTGGGGTTGCTCCGGGCCCGGGCCGTCATTGTCTTCAATACCTCCAATACCCCCCAGCCGCGTGACTTGGTGAAACTTGGTGTTTTGGGGTCTTGCTGGTGAGATTTTTTAGGTTGCCGCCGGCGCAGCCGGCTCCGGCGGTCCGGCCTTCAGCTTGCCCAGCGCCCGGGTCAGTTCCAGCATGACCCCCAGGCCCTGCCGGCAGTCCTCGCTCCGCATCTTCCACATCATCCCGAACGGCCCCACCGGTTTGGCCGCCTCCAGGTCCACCTCCAGGGGCACCTCCGCCAGTTTTTCCAGGAATTGGATCAACTTCGGATTCGACAATTTCTTCACCAGGCCGTGCATCAGCACAAAGCCGTCGGCCATGGCGCGCGATATCCTCGGGTTTATAATTGTCGGCGATCTTGCCGTACATCTCGATCACCGCCCCGTTAATCCGGAAAATGCCTTTCTGCTCCAGGTTGTCCAGGTAATCGATGACCTTGGGCACCGCCAGCTTCAGCACCGGCTCCATGTCCTGCCACCAGTCCACCAGGTTTTCCAACTGCTCCATGGACCAGGTGAGATACTTCAGGCTGGGCAGGAGTCGCTTGATCAGGGCGAAGAAGTCTTCCAACTGGAAGCCGATCTCCACCTCCACCATCTCCTCCGTCAGCTTCCGGACCGCCGGGTCCATCAGCAGGGAGAGGTCCCGGCCCAAATCGCTCAGGTTTTCAAAGGGCCGGTTAAAGGCGGCCAACTGGCTCTCGATCCGCTCGACGCCCTCCAACCTTGCCTCAATGCTGGCCAGGCGCTCCAGCAGCAGCTCTTCGTTGGTCATGGCCGCTTCCTCCTCAGGGGCATCTCAATGTCCGGAGAGAGGATGCCCCGCACCTTGCCGGCCAGGACGAACTGGTTTTCCAGGGGCAGATGGCTGCCCTTGAGCATCAGGTTGAAGTAGGTCCAGCGGAACATCATCTTGGCGATGTAGTTGGCAAAGCTCTCTTTCAACAGGTCGAACGGCCCCAGACCCGGGAAGGGAAATTTGCCCGGCAGGGGCTCGATTTTATAGTTGAAGTCGAGAAGGGACCCCTTCTCGTAGCCCGTGACCACCAGTCAGGTGGCGTGGCCGTCGAAGCGGGCAAGGCCGGCTGGCCGTCCATCTCCCGGATCAGGTTTTCGATAACGGTGTCGGCCTCATAGTGGGCCACGGCCCCGGCCTTGGAAGTCGGCACATTGGCCGCGTCGCCCAGCACGAAGACACGCTCGAATTTTTTGGCCTTGAGGGTGAAATTGATCGGTCTCGACATAGCCCATGGGGTCCCCCATGCCGCTGTCGATGATGCACTGGGCCCCGAAATTCGGCGGAATGGCGACCAGCAGATCATAAGGCACTTCCTCGCCCTGATAAGACTTGATAACCTTCTTTTCCGCGTCCACTGCGGCGAGTTGAAAATTGGGGGTCACCTTGATATTCTTGTCGGCCAAAATCTGCCCCAGGACCTCCGAGGCCACGGGTTTGGTGAAGGCACCCGGCAGGGGCGTCACCAGTTCAATTTCGACCCGATCCCGGACCCCCAGGGTGTGAAAATACCAGTCGGCCATGAAGACGAATTCCAACGGCGCCACCGGGCACTTAATAGGCAACTCGGCGATATTGAGCACTACCCGGCCCTTGTCGAAATATTTCAGCTTCTCGTACAGGGCCACGGCGCCGTCCGCCGTATAAAAATTATGGATATCCTCCCCCCAGCCGGTGGTCATGCCTTCCACTTCTTCCGGCATGATGCGGCAGCCGGTGGCCACCACCAGCCAGTCGTAGGGATAGGTATCCCGCTTGGTCTTGACCTGCTTCTTTTCCGGGTCGATCCCGGTCACTTCGTCCAGCACAAAATTGACCCCGGGCGGAATATATTTGATCTTGGGTTTGACGCAGTCCTCCGCGGTGTAGATGCCGAAGGGAATGAAGAGCCAGCCGGGCTGGTAATGGTGCTGCCAGTCCCGGTCGATGATGGTGATCTCCCACTTGGATTCCAGCAGTTTCTGCCGCATCTTGGCGGCGATGATGGTGCCGCCGGTGCCGCTGCCCAAAATAACCAGTTTCTTCATGCCAGGTGATCCTCCTTTGCCTTGAAGGTCCGAGTCAAGTGCGCCTATTTTCTATAGCTATTTAATATATATCTAATGAATAATCTATATAATAGGATTTTCTATAGATTAAGTACGAAAATTTAAAAAAAAAGGGCGGCCCGGCAGTCGCCCCAACGATTTTCTTGGTGCCCTCGCTGGTGAATTCATTTTTTTGTAGGGGCGGTTCGCGAACCGCCCTCTTTTCTCTAGGTCTCTGTACCGCGGTGGTGATAAAATCGCCCCATGAACGATCTGTTGGCCACGATTAAGGCCCAAGCCCAGGACATGGCCGGGGAACTCAGCGCCCTGCGCCGGGATTTTCACCAGCACCCGGAGCTCTCCCACCAGGAGGAGCGCACCGCCCGGGTGGTGGCCGATTATTTGCGGGAATCGGGTCTGACGGTGAGCACCGGCATCGCCGGCCACGGGGTGGTGGCGGACCTGGAAGGCGCCCGGCCCGGCCGCAGCGTGGCCTACCGGGCCGATATGGACGCCCTGCCCCTCGCTGGAAAAGGTCCAGGTCCCCTGGCGCTCCACGGTGGACGGGGTGATGCACGCCTGCGGCCACGATTTTCACCTGAGCATCGCCCTGGGCGCGGCCAAATTGCTCAGCCGGCTCCGGGACCGCCTGGCCGGGCAGTTCCGCTTCATCTTCCAGCCCGCCGAAGAACGTCCGGCCCCGGATGGCCTGAGCGGCGCCCGCGCCATGGTGGCGGCCGGCGTCCTGGAGCAGGACCCGCCGGTGGCGGCCATCCTCGCCCTGCACGTGGCCCCCAACCTGGAGGCCGGCCAGATCCGCTACGGCTCCGAGGTGGTGATGGCCGGGGCCGACCGCATCACCCTGACCATTGCCGGCAAATCGGCCCACGGCGCCACCCCGCACCGGGGCGTGGACCCGATCCTGGTGAGCGCCCTGGTCCTGAACCACATCCAGGCCTTCCTGGCCCAGCAGATCGACCCCCGGGCCGCGAAAGTCCTCACCTTCGGGCGCATCAATGGGGGCAATCGCTTCAACATCCTGGCCGACGAAGTGACCCTGGTCGGCAGCCTGCGCTACCTGCAAGACGCCACCCGCACCGAACTGTTGAACGGCCTGCGGCGGCGTCCTGACGGGTCTGTCCCAGGCCACCGGCGCCCACATCGAGCTGGCGGCCGGCGCCGCTTACCCCATCCTGCACAACGATCCCCACCTGAGCCGCCAGGCGGTCGCGGTGCTGGAAACCCTGCTCAGCCCCCAGCCGCCTCAAGCCGCTCCGGCCCGCCATGGGGAGCGAAGACTTTGCCTTTTTTGCCGCCAAGGTCCCGGGCTTCTATTTCTTCCTGGGGGTGCGCCCCCCCGGCGGCCGCGGGGGCCAGGCCCTGCACTCCCCGGACTTCAACCCCGACGAGGCCGCCCTCCCCTGGGGCCTCACCGCCGCCGCCGGCCTGCTGGCCGCCCTGAGCGAGCCGGAGGATTAAGGTTTGTGGGGGAGGGGGCTAAGGGCCGCGGGCCCTTACCTCCTCCCCCACACCCATCCCATCCCATCCCAATCCCATATATAAAGGGGCGACCCGCTGGGTCGCCCCTAATCATGCCAGCAAAATGAAAGGGCGGCTCGCGCAGCCGCCCCGACAAATCACACTATTTTGCTCATGGAAGACCGGATAAATCCCGGTCCCCCGGTCTTCCGGTCTCCGGTCATTCCGGCGGCCGCGGCCGCTTCACCCACTCCGGCGTGGTCGCCTCCGGAATCGCGTCCCCCTTGGGGATATAGGGCTTCAGGTCGACGATGGGGGTGCCGTCCCGGGCGTCCAGGCCCGCCACTTCCACCATATTGCCCTTGACTTGCAGGATGCGGCAGGCCGCAGAGCCCGATGAGGTTGGGCCGCTCCGGCGCCCGGCAGGCAAAGACCCCGGTCAGGGGATTGGCCGGGTCCCGGCGGGGATGCACCTGGAGGGTGGCCCGGGCCTCAGGCCGGTCGTTTTCATGAAACCAGTACAGCACCCAGAGGTGGGAAAAGTCTTCCAGTCCCTTCAGGGCCGGGGCCAACTCCGGCTTGATCTCCAGAAAGGTCTGTTCTCCCTGCTTCTTTACCTGGCCCGATGGGCTGCATATGAAATCGTTTTGGCTTCCGTCATTCTTTTCGCCTTGTTGCCCCAGCTGCGGGGCTTTCGCCATACCCCGGCCCCGTCAAAGAGAAGGTCAGTATTACTGCCAGCGCCAGTCCCCGCCGGATCATCGGCTGACATAATCTCCGCCAAAACCTCGCGCCACCAGCCGCCAGGCACGTCCTCCCGGACCACCGCCTCCCCCAGGCGGGGCAGCAGCACGAAGGGCACGCCGGTCTCCTGGCGCTTCTTATCCCGGGCCAGGGCGGCCATCACCGCCTCGGGGTCCAGTGCCGGCAGGGGCTGCCGGGTCAGGCCCAAGTCCGCGGATGAGCCGGCGGCCCCGCTCGGCTTCGGCCGGGGGCAGGCCCGCCAGGCGCTCCGAGAGGCTGAGGGCCGCCAGCATGCCCCAGGCCACCGCCCGGCCGTGGGGCAGGCTTGAAGCGTGAGGCCTGCTCCAGGCCGTGGCCCAGGGTGTGGCCGAAGTTGAGGATGCGGCGCAGGTCCCCCTCCCGCTCATCCTGGGCCACCACCTCGGCCTTGATGGCCGCGGCCCGGTAAATGATCTCGGTCAAGTTCGGCCTCATCGCTGAAGCAGCCGGTCGGCCCCGCGGCCAGGCGTTCCAGCAGACCCGGGTCCCGGATAAAGCCGGCCTTGACCACTTCGGCCAGGCCGTTGAGCAACTCGGCCCGGGGCAGGGTCTGCAAAAATTCCGGGTCGATGGCCACCAGCCGGGGCTGGTGAAAGGTGCCCAGGAGGTTTTTGCCTTCGGGGAGATTGATGGCGGTCTTGCCGCCGATGGCCGCGTCCACCATGGCCAGCAGGGTGGTGGGCACCTGGATGAAGGGCAGGCCCCGCATGAAGATGGAGGCCAGAAAGCCGGTGAGGTCCCCCACCACCCCGCCTCCCAGGGCGATGAGGGGCGAGCCCCGATGGGCGCCCCGGGCCAGGAGTTCCCGGGCCAGGCGCTGCACCACCGCCCAGGTCTTGGCCCGCTCCCCGGGAGGCGTGGTGAGCAGCACCGGCGCCAGGCCGGCCGCCGCCAGGGCCTCCAGCACCCGGGCCGCCGTGCAGGCGGGCCACCCGTTGGTCCGAGATCAGGAAAAGCCGCCGGGACAGGATTCAGGGGGCTCAATAGGGCGCCCAGGCGGTGACGCAGGCCCGGCTCGATGACAATCCGGTAGCTCTGGTCCCGGCCCGGCAGGGGCAGGAGGATCTCCCTCACTTCCAGCCCCCGGGGCGCAAGGTCTTGATTTCCTCCATCAAGGCGTCGAACTGGTCCGGGATAGAGGGACTGGGCCCCGTCGGACATGGCCTTTTCCGGCTCATGATGCACTTCGATGATGAGCCCGTCGCAGCCCGCGGCCACCGCGGCCCGGGCCAGGGGGGCCACCAGGTCCCGCCGGCCGGCGGCGTGGCTGGGGTCCACGATGATGGGCAGATGGGACTCCCGGCGCACCGCCGGGATGGTGGCCAGGTCCAGGAGATTGCGGGCATGCTCGCCGATGGCCCTGACCCCCCGTTCGCAGAGAATGACCCGGGAATTGCCTTCGGCCATGAGGTATTCCGCGGCCATGAGCCATTCTTCCAGGGTGGCGTACATGCCCCGCTTCAGCAGGACCGGCTTGCGGTACCCGGCCGGCGCAGCGCAGCAGGGAAAAGTTCTGCATGTTCCGGGCGCCGATCTGGACGATGTCGGCATATTCCGCCACCAGTTTCAGGGAGTCCTGGTCCATGGCCTCGGTGATGATGAGCAGGCCGGTCTCTTCCCGCACCTTCTTCAAGGATCTTCAGCCCGGCCTTGCCCATCCCTGGTAGCTGTACGGGGAGGTGCGGGGCTTGTAGGCGCCGCCCCGGAAGATGCGGGCCCCGGCGGCCTTGACCTGTTCGGCGATGGTCAGGGCCTGGGTTTCGCTTTCCACCGCGCAGGGGCCGGCCATGACCACGAAACGGCCCCGGCCCAGCTCCAGGCCGGGCAGGTGATGACGGTGTCTTCCCGCTTCATCTCCCGGCTCACCAGCTTGTAGGGCCGGGAAACCGGAATGGCCTGGATCACCCCGGCCATATCCACGAAGAGGGCCGGATCCACCGGTCCGGGATTGCGCAGGATGCCGATGGCCACCCGCTCGCCCCCGGGCATGGGCTGGGCCTCGTAGCCCAGGGATTCGATCTTGGCCACCACCGCCTCGATTTGCGCCGGCGGTGGCGTCCTTGTCCATCACAATGAGCATGTCTTGTCTCCAGCGGCACGCTGAAAAAAGGTCGGAATCCGGCCTTCCGGCATGTCAGTAATGCAAAGAATTGGCGCCTCACCTGGAACCCCGTCAATATTTATCAGGGTTCGGCGGCAAAATCAACCAATGGCCGGGAATGACTGAAATGGGAAGTCAATTTGGTCGCTACCATTCCACGGCGGCGTCAGGGCCCGGTTAACTACCGGCAACGTATAGGACACCTCCCCCTGTCCCTCAGTCAACCAGTAGTTGGCGCCAGCACAGAACCGCCATGCCCAGGGCCAGGGCCGCCCCGTAGGGAATCTCCAGCCGTCCCGGTTCACCCCGAGCCGGGATTTCCGGCCGGGACTGGTACAGCACCCGGTTGACCAGTTGGACGGCGCCTCGTTTGAGGTGGACCCGGAGGCTCCCCTGCCAGGCCAGCAGTGCGAGGATCAGCAGGCCGCCGGAGAGCCCCATGTAGATGAACAGGAAGAGGGTGCGTGCCAGCCCCAGCCAGGCGCCCAGGGCCGCCAGGGCCTTGACGTCTCCGGCGCCCATCCCCCCCTTGAGGTAGGGCCACAGGAGCAAGCCGAGGCCCAAGGCCGCCCCGCCCAAACCGTCCAGCAGACCCGGCCAGCCGCGCCAGCCCATCTGGAACCCCCATCCCGCCAGGGCGGTCGCCAGGGTCAGGTAGTTGGGAATGCGGCGGCTGGCCAGGTCCAGGCCCGCCATCCACAGGCTGAGCAATAAGGGCAGAAAAAGCTCCCAATGTGAGCCCAAGCGGGCCACCCCGGCGGACCACCAATCGAACACGGATTACCTCGCTATTTTCAAAACCATTCTCTAGAGGGCAGACACCAAGCCGCCCCTCCCGTACCGGTGGCCCGCTCAGCTTCCGCAGCTAATTTGATGTATCGGCATTCCCCAGATATTCTTTATTTTGCAGGGAATCCCAATGGTTTTCTTTTCCAGGCAAACGAGGTAAATCCCGGCAAGGAGACCGCGGCCGCTTTTCCCTGTTGGTCAGGGTGAATTTTTGCTAAAACAGCCACAGAGGGATTCGGGGCAGGCTTGATCAAACATTCGGACAGAAGCCGTCTCACAACCTAAATATATCTTATGGATATTTTTGCCTGTTTAACTAAGACCCGAAAACTATTTTCAAAAGGAAATCGCCATGGTCAATATCCTCCTCATCCAGCCCCTGCCGGCCACCCAGCTGGATAATCCGGAGAACGTGCGGCTGGCCGAAACCCTGCTGGCCCAGTGCCGGGGCCGCGGGGCCGACCTCATCTGCTTCCCGGAGTATTTTCCCTTTCATGGGGAGACGGAACTGGCCCGGGCGGCCCGGGACCTCGAAGCTTACGTGGTGGCCGGCCTGGTGGCGGAAGACCGGGGCCGGCGCCACAATACCGCCACCCTGTTCGACCGCCGGGGCAATCTGGTGGGCCGCCAACCCAAAATCACCGTGAGCAACCTGGAGCAGCGGGGCTATGGCGTAACGCCGGGCGAAGCCTTTCAGGTGTTGGAGACCGACTTCGGCCGCCTCGGTCTGCCGGTGTGCATCGACTTCTGGGGCCAGCCCAAGGCGGCCCGGCAACTGGCGGCCCAGGGGGCCGATCTCATCGTCAATCCCAGCATCTTTCCCATCCTGCGTGGTCACTGGCCCATGGGCGCCCTGACCCGGGCCTTCGACTATTACCTGCCGGTGGTGGGGGTGAACACTGCCGCCTTTACCGCGGAAATCGCCGGGCGGCCTTACGCCATGCAAGGGGGCCGCTCCTTCGCCATCCAGCCCCCCGCCCCCCGGACGGCCGGGCCCTATCCCAGTTGGTCCGCATTTGGGACGATTTGCACCACTGGATCGTCCTGACCGGCGGGGAAGGGCCGGAGATCCTGGCCGTCTCCCTGGACCTGGACGGCGCCCGGCGCTGGCGTCCGGAGATCCGGCAACGCTTCGGGATGACCCTGTGACCTGAGTTGGGAGAGATTTAAGGCCGGAGGCTGGCGATTAAGTTAACCAATCTTAATCATAAACCTTTTTCTATATTTTAATTGCCGCAGCATTTCTTGACATTGGAAAAAAAAAGCCTTATCTATGTCGTCTAGAACGACGGGGCGGCTATGACTTCATGTTCTG
Organism: uncultured delta proteobacterium; assembly: GCA_963808395.1. Lineage (GTDB taxonomy): Bacteria > Desulfobacterota > Desulfobaccia > Desulfobaccales > 0-14-0-80-60-11 > JAPLJC01. The sequence goes on from CAWEFJ010000012.1 coordinate 149,117, forward strand.
ACAAGGAGAAATAATGATGCGACACACCCGTAAATGCTTGTTCATCTTAGTACTGACGGCTCTGTCTTTGGCCTTGGCCATTCCGGTCTTCGCCCAATCCATCTGGCGGTCCTCCGGGCCCCGGCACCCAGACGGCTCCGGCGGGCACGATCAGGGGCGGCGCCATGATGCCGGACGACGTCTACACCCCCATCGCCAAAGGCTATGATCTGATCCGGGATGGCAACTATGCAGGCCGCCAGAGAACGAATTCGCCACGGCGGCTAAACTCGACAAATTAAATCCCTTTGCCCTTAACAACCTGGCGGTTCTGGATGAAAAGGACGGCAAGCTGAATGACGCCCTGGCCCACCTGAAGGATGCGACCATTCACGCCGCCCAATACAAAGACAAGGTGGCTCAGACCTGCTTCGTCGGCGGCGGCTGCATGGCAGTCAAGCCCGTCCGGGCAGTAGGGGAAACCAGCGAAATTCTCCAAAATCATCGACGAAAACATCCAGAAGCTCGAAGCTAAGAAGGCCGCAACCGGAACGCCATCGCCCGCAGGATCGCCCCCACCCATTATGCCAGCGCCCAAAACGAAGTAAACTGATAGGGGCCTTCGGGCCCCTACCGCCCCGTTCCTCTTTTTGGGTCAGGCTCTGGGTTAATGAGGACGAAACCGAGTTACACTCTCTACTATCCATCTCATTTGGGGGCCAGCGGGGCGTAAATCCCCTGGCCCTTTTTCTTTTCAAGGTTATGGAGCGGTTGGCATCAGCAGAAAAAGCGCGGCCAGCGGAAATTTTTCCAGCCCTAGACCCCGGAGAGGAACAGGTGCAGTTCCCGGAGTCCTTGTTGAGCCTGGCGTAAGGTTTGCCGGAGTTGTTGCGGCTTTGGGATGATTGGGGGCAAGAGAGGCCGGTGAGGCTGCAGCAAGACCTCGGGATCGGCCTGCAATTGGTCCATCAAAGAGGTCAATTCCCGGATGACGTGGAGATAGACGGCGCCCAGGCGTTCCCCGCTGCCTGCAGCCGCAAGCGCCAGCGGTAACCGCCTGTCCGCCTCCTCCGACTGTTCAGCCAGGGCCTGGGTTAGAGGCAGCTTTGCAAGCTTGGTCGTTTTGCCGGCAAGCTGTTTCTTTTTTGCCATATCTCCAGGAACTCGAGGGTTAGTTGCTGATAATCCTGGGCCCCGGAACTCTTGGGCTCATAATCGAAGATAGCCTTCTGGGCGATCTGGGCCTGGTTCAAGGCCTCGTTTTTATTGATTTTGGCCTTGAAGGTCTTATCCCGGTAGGGCGCCAGCTGTTCCAAAATATACTCATTGGTGACACTGTTGCGTCGGTCGTACATGGTGAGCAGGATGCGGAAGAAGTCCCCCTCAAAGAGCTCCTCCATGGCCAGACCCTTCACTGTCTCCACGGTGGTGAGCAAATCCGCCAGTCCATCCAGGGAATAACGGGAAATCTGGCAGGGAATAATAATAAAGTCGCAGGCATACAGCGAATTGGTGGTGAGCACTCCCAGAGACGGCGGGCAGTCGATGAAGACGAAATCATAGTCCGCCTCTTTGAGGGATTGGGCCAGGATGGCTTCCCGAAAGACCCGGGTATAAACCTGCTCCGCGGCCCGGGCCAGATGGATGGTGGCCGGCGCCACCTCCAGCCCCAGGATGTAGGTGGGCACAGCCACTTCGCCGATGCGCTTGCGGGGGACGGTCATGATTTCCGCCATGGAGGCGGTGCTGGGGTCCGGGTCGATGCCGATGCCGATGGTGCTGTGGCCCTGGGGGTCCAGGTCGATGATCAGGGTGCGATATCCCTGATAAGCCAGGCCCGCCCCCAAATTCAGGGTGGTGGTGGTCTTGCCGGTGCCGCCCTTCTGGTTGATAACCGCGACTACATGAGACATGATTCGGCTCAGCCCCCGGACAATAATGATATCTTTCCAAAAATCATAGAGGAAAGGGCCAGTGGCGTCAAGGAATATCTAGGTGGGCGAATTTCTCGGCAGAAGGCAACTTTCCTCAGAGCTTATGGCACGCCCTCTGCATAACGGTGAAGACATTTACCACTTTTTATGGGAGCAGCATGTTCTCCCCGTTGGAAAGAAGACGATTTAGTCGTCTCATAATTCCGTTGCCAGTCTGTTACCATACCTTCCACCCGGAAAGTGGTGAACTGCACCAGGGCTGTGGTGTTATCCGGGATATCAGTTTGTCGGGAAGCTATTTTCACCTCGAGCACCCGGCGTCTTTCCTACCCGGTCAGCTCCTCTCCCTGACTATTGCCGCGCCCCTGCCTGGCCTGGATATCGAGCACATTTCCCACTTCACGGCCCAGGGAGAGGTAATCCGGCTGGACCCCCCGGGACCGGCCAATCCCAAATATGGCGTTGCCGTCAACTTCCTCCAAAACCTCTCCTTTGCCATAGCTTAATCTTTCTGATATTTTAATAACATGTTCATCTTCATGAACTAGGCGTTAAGCATAATTATCATTAGCTTAAGAATCTTCTAATTTCTTCATACGTTAGCTCTATTAAACGCAAGTTCAAATTATTACATGATTAATTAATATTTGTACTCAATTTGAGAAATTTCCTTAAGGTCGATGACGTCTGATCCAAGTCAAAGCGTGGCCGTGGCTCTGAGTGGCGGGGTGGATAGCGCCGTGGCCGCAGCCTTACTCCTGCAACAAGGTCTCCGGCCTCGGGGCGTCCATTTACGCTTATGTGACGACGGCCCCCCGGCCGGGCACCTGCAAGCCCTGGCCCAGGGCCTGGGCCTGCGCCTCACCGAAATCGACCTGCGGGAGGAATTTACTCAGCGGGTGGTGGACTATTTTGTCGCCGAATACTTGCGCGGCCGGACCCCCAATCCTTGTGTGCGCTGCAACGCCGCCATCAAGTTCGGCCGCCTGTGGGAGTGGCTCCAGACCCAGGGGGTGACGCGCCTGGCCACCGGCCATTATGCCCGGCTTAAGATTGCGGCCGACGGCGGCCCGGGGCTCTATCGGGGCCTGGACCGGCGCAAGGACCAGTCCTACTTCCTGAGCCGCCTGCCCCGGGAACTGCTGCCTCATCTCCTCTTCCCCTTGGGGGAAATGACCAAGACCGAGGTGCGCCGCCGTTACCAGGAACTGGGCCTGCCGGTTAACGACCGCTGCCCCGAGAGCGTCGAACTCTGCTTCATCCCTCGGGGGAGCTATCAGGATTTCATCCGCGCCCGCCGCGGCCCCGGCGCCCCGGGCGATCTGGTGGACCTCCAGGGCCGCCGCCTCGGACGCCACCGGGGCCTGGAGCATTACACCGTGGGCCAGCGCCGGGGTTTGGGCATCCCGGCCCGGGAGCCTTACTATGTCGCGGCCATCCACCCCGAGACTAACCGGGTGGTGCTGGGGTACAAGCAAGAAATTATGTCGCCCGGCCTGGTGGCGGTGGAACTCAACTGGCTCGTCGACCCGCCCACCGGTGAGCTGGAGGCCCAGGCGGTCATCCGCTATCGCCACCCGGGAGTGGCGGCCCGGATTATCCCACTAAGCCTCACCGCGGCCCGGGTCATCTTTGCCACGCCGCAATCGGCGGTGGCCCCTGGCCAGGCCGTGGTCTTCTACGACGACCACGACCGGGTCCTGGCCGGCGGCTGGATTGAAGAGAGGATGAAGTGAAGGCTGTGCGGTGGTAGAGCTAGCGAGACTCGAGCTGGCCACTGACCCTCTCGCCTCCCCAAACCCAACTCTCTTGACGTTCTCTGAGACATTACTGTCGATATCATTTGCCGAAGCATGGTCGCATCGAGCTCCATCATTCGCGCACAGAAATATCGGCATTAAGGCTTCGTGATGCAGGGAGTGCAGCACTACTTGCTGAACCCTCAACCGAAAACAGAAAACCGCAAACCGCAAACCGTCTTTTCCGCATCATCACCTTCGGCTGCAAGGTCAACCAGGTCGACACCGCCGGCCTGAGCCAGGCGCTGGCCCACCAGGGCTGGCTCGCCGCCCCCCCGGGGGCGACCCCGGACCTGCACCTGGTCAACACCTGCACCGTCACCAACCGGGCCGACCAGCAGGCCCGCCAGGCCATCCGCCGCCTCTCCCGGGAATTTCCGGGAGTCCCCATCTGGGTCACCGGCTGTTACGCCCAGCGCGCCCCGGAAGAACTGGCCGCCCTGCCCGGCGTCACCCTGGTCCTGGGCAACCGGGAAAAGAGCCGTCCTGGCCGAATTTCTTGAGCAAAATCCCCCCAAGCCAGCCTTTCCCGCTCCCCCTTAGGGCTTTGGGGTGGCGGCGTCCGTATCGAGGCTACGCCGAACCCTTTCACCCCTGGCGGCTCCGCTCTTTTCCCGGCCATACCCGGGCCTGGCTCAAGATCCAGGAGGGCTGCAGCCATCACTGCAGCTACTGTATCGTCCCCCGGGTGCGCGGGCCCCGGCGCAGTTGGGCGCCTGCAGAGGTGGTCGCGGCCTTGCAGGGATTAGCCGCCGCCCATCACCAGGAGGTGGTCCTCACCGGCATCGATTTGGGCCAATACGGCCAGGACCTGAGCCCGGCCACCAGCCTGGCCGGATTGGTGCGGCGGCTGAAGCAGGCTGAACTGCCCTTCCGGGTGCGCCTCAGTTCCCTGGAGCCCCAGGAGGTCACGGTGGAACTGCTGGCGGAGCTCGCCTCCTGGCGGGCCTTCTGCCCCCATTTTCACCTGCCCCTGCAAAGCGGCGCCGCACCGGTATTGGCCGCCATGAACCGCCCCTACCGCCCCGGAGATTTCCAGGATCTGGTGGCCGACCTGGCCCGGCGCTTCCCGGACGCCGCCCTGGGACTGGACGTCCTGGTGGGCTTTCCCGGAGAAACCGCCGCCGACTTCGCCGCCACCCAAACCCTCCTGGCCGCCTTGCCGTTGACCTATCTCCACGTCTTCCCCTTCTCCCCCCGCCCCGGCACCCCGGCTGCCGCGCTCCAGCCCCTGCCCGGCCGCGAGGTGCAGCGCCGCGCCGGCCTCCTCCGGGACCTGGGACGCCTGAAAAAACAGGCTTTTCTGCACAGCCAACTGGGCCAGGTGCGGGAGGTCCTGGTGGAAGGGCCGGCCCAGCAAAAGGGCTGGCTGCAGGGCCTTAGTGACAACTACCTGCGGGCCATCTTCCGCGGCCCGGCCACCTGGCGCCACCGCCGCCTCCTCGTGCGCTTTACCAAGCTCCGGGAAGAGACCCTGGTAGGCGAAGCCGTCGCGGGTTAAGCGGCACCATGATAGGCCGGGTGAACAGGTAGAACCGGCGCTCTAGGCGGATTCCAGTGCCGGCTGCTACTTTACATTAATGGTCAAGTCTAGACGATCTAGGCGGCTTTGCGCCTGGAAAGCATTTGCAGGAATCGCTTGGTCAGATATGGATCAAATTGGCTGCCGGCCCGGTCCTGGATTATTCCCAGGGCCTGCGGCGCCGGGAAGCGCGGCCTTCGGGGCCGGTCGCTGGTGAGCGCCTCGAAGACGTCGGCCAGGGCCATCAGGCGACCTAGGAAAGGTATCTGCTCACCGGCCAAACCATCGGGATACCCCTGGCCATCCCATTGTTCATGATGATGGAGGATGATTTCTTCTTCCTTGGGTTTCAGGCAGAATGGCCGGGCGATCCTGACTCCCATGCCCGGGTGGCTCATGATGATGGCCCGGTCCACCGCGGTTAACGGCTTCTTCTTGAGCAGAATCGTTTTGCCGATTTCGATCTTGCCCAGGTCATGGAGTTGGGCCGCGGTCTGGAGCGCTTCCAGGTCGGCATGGGGCAGCCTTAAATAGCGGGCAAACTTCAAGGCAATGGCCGCGGCTCGGGCACAGTGTTGGCCGCTAAAATGATCCCTGGTCTCCAAGATCTGGAGCAGGTCCTTGATGGCATTTTTACCGTACAAAGTCACATACTCCGGAATCAGCCCCGGATGTTGTGACATCAAGGAGGCCAAGTCAAGATCATCAACGCCCAGCAAAGCCGAACTTAATTTCTTGGGATCGATCCGGTAGGTGCCTTGCTGGATAGCCCGACGTAAGGCAGCCACCTTCTCCGGCCGCACCTCCGGGACCTCTTTAAGAGAATTCCAGGCTAAATGCTGCATCTCGCCTCCTTCCGCGCTTTGATTTGAAGCATTCTCCCCCGGTCCTCTCATATGCTACTCAGATCAGCAAAGCTGTCTGCCCGGTACTCACCCGGCTGGCGAGGCCCCGAATTAACCCCATAAATCAGTGCGTTTGACCCGCGCCCCAAAATTTACCGTCGCAGGTGCAGATATGGAAAGTTTTCTCCTTCATTAACATTTATCGGCACAAAGCGGTTTTACTTAAATTTTGGGAGCGCCTCGTCACCCGGGTGCCTAGGTAGGGCAATGGTTTGAAATGGCTGCTGACTTGGTGCGGACTGAACCGGCAGTCCTAAAAAGGCTCAAAAAAAACCATGACCTGGGGCCACGGGATTTATCACCTTCCAGCTGGTGGCCGGGGGCAGTTTTTCAGAACCAGGCAGCCCTTGACCTTTCTGGTCCAGTGGCTGATTGGATCAGCCTCAGCGATAAAGAAATTAAACGGTACGTCCAGATTGTTAACCAATTGATGGAAGAATTGGGCTGTTTAAATCACACTAATTAATAAATAAACTTTAAATTAGTTAATAAATTCATTCATTGATATTTTATGGCACGCGGGTAGCATAATTCTTGCACTGGTTATCGGCAGCTGCAAAAGCCAAAGCATTGCGAGGTGAGGACGAGAGATGGGAGAAAAACGCAGTTCCCAGCGGATATCGATCTTCTTGGAAATCATGGAGATTGATCGTCAACCCCAGGCTGATATCTATCTGTTAAACTTTAGCGAAAACGGGGCCAAAATCGAGACCCCTTACCAGTATACCCCCGGGGATCAGATAGAATTCATTTTTTCCCTGCCTGACAAGGTAACCGCGATTAGTCGCAAGGGGCAGGTAGTCTGGATTTCCCCCCAGGATCCCAAACCGGGAAGCTTCCTGGTGGGCTTGGAATTGGCGGCTGAATGGGAATTGGGGAGAATAGTGCCCGAATAGCTCGGCGCCGCCCGGCGGTGGCAGCTACCCGAGCCGGAGTTTCGGCAACCCGGCAATGCCCGGCCTCACTTGGGTAACCCCAACCTCAACGGCCGGAAGCCACCCCTCCGGAACGCCTAAAAATCAATCCCGTACCTTTGGCTGAAACCAAAAAAGGCGATCAGGTGACCGCCTTTTTCAAGCATCAGCAGCGCCGGGATCTGTGGTTTTACAGTGGGTCAAGTCCCCAGCATATTCTCAGGTTGTTTAAGCCGTCGCTTTATGGTGAGTTCCCTTCACTCCAAATCCTCTATCTTTTGCCATCTTGCTCCGCTGCAAAGAATATTCTTTGCACACGAGAGGATACTTTTTCAGGTCCAAACCAAAACGCTGCGCATATTCTTTCGGTTGCAAACTATGAGCTTTGCGAATATGGGCTTTTAAGGTCCGCATCTTTTTCCCGCACTCCAGACAGACTACATATTTTTCCTTGACGATATCTTTCAGGGGTATCGACGGTTTCTTCACTGCTGCAGATTTTTCCGGAGCCATGGTCTCTGGAATTACTTCACCGCCTTCCAAAGCAGCCAAAGTGTTATAGACGTCTTTAATCTCCTCCACTAATTCCTGGGGAGATAATTCAGACATGGAGGCATGGGACAAGATAATCTGCGCGGTTAATTTCAAAATTTCTGTGGCCATGGGAATTTTCCTTTCTATTTGACATAGTTGAAATAAGTATCCTAACTTATTTGCTATTAGGATTATTTTGTCAAGGATTTTTTGACTAATAACTAGAGCCAGGAGGTTAAGGAGATGCAGGTAAAGATTCATCTTTCCGGAATGGCTGCCGCAGCTTCCATGTTGATCAGCTTGGCGAGTGGATGCGCCTCGTCTGCGGTGGAACCAGTATCAGCTAAGCCACCAGCAGGCGTGATTGCGATAGAACAGCCCCCCATGACCGAATATATGCGCAGCCAGATCGGCACGCCCAATGAATTGTCCCCGATTGCGCCGGCTGAAGCCAGAAACGTGCGCAAAGACGGCAATCGCTGGAGGTGCGACCTGAATGGCCAGGGCATGGTTTTTAATGACGCCTCCTCTTGTTGGGAACCGCAGACCAAGTAACGGAACCGCTGGAGATTGTGCTGGGATTATTCCTTACCCTCTTATTTTGAATACCCTTCTCAGATAAGATTTCGACAGCTATCGGAGTTACTTTCCCCAGAGGTGGCAGGTGCATGGGCTTCGCAGCTTCTCCCGGCGCCCTATTCGAGGGAGGCGCTTGAGGGCGGCCTCAATTTTTTTCTCAGCGAAATTTATGTTATCATGCTGGCCACCAGAGCATTCTGACAGCCACTCAAACCTGACCCCGGGAGATGTTCATGCATGTAATGGCCATCAATGGCTCACCCCGCAAAGAAAAGAGCAGCACCTATCATATCTTGGACCCGCTGTTGGAGGGCATGCGCGCCGCCGGCGCCACCACTGAATTGGTGCATCTGGGCCATTTGCAGATCAAACCTTGCCTGGGCTGCTTCCTGTGCTGGGTCAAGACCCCCGGAAAATGTGTGCAGCAAGATGACATGGCCGCAGTCTTGGAAAGGTTTGTGCAGGCCGACCTGCTGGTCTTCGGAACGCCGCTTTACCACTATAACGTCTCCGGTCTGCTGAAGAACTTCATTGACCGCACCCTGCCCTCCTTCGAACCATGGCTGGTGGAAGATCCCGGCCATCCGGGTAAGAGCGGCCACCCGGACCGCTACCCCCGGGACCGGACCATGCTGCTGGTCTCCCCCTGCGGCTTTCCGGAATTTGGCCATTTTGCGCCGCTGGTGCAATATTTCCAGTTTTTCGCCCAAAAGCTGGGCTGGGGTTACCTGGGGGAAATCCTGCGGCCCGCGGCTGAGAGCTTGAGCGAGGACCAATATCAGGAGACGTTTGCCTGGTACTATGACCTGGTGCGCCAGGCCGGGGAGCAGCTCATCCGCCAGGGACGGATGGCGCCGGAGGTGCAGGCGGGATTGCGACGAGACCTCTTTCCAGGCGGGCCGGAGGCCTTCAGGAACGAAGCCAACCACTACTGGAGCGCAACCATGCTCAAGTTCGGTCTGACCGGCAAGCCGCCAGGGGAGGCCGGATGAGTTTGGCTTGGGGTGGGGAGGGATATGATCTGGAAGCGCCACAGAGTTTGAAGAAAAGGAGTAATCGAAATGAACAAGGGATATGACGAGTTTTTAGCACTGCTGAAATACCGCAGGAGTATCAGGAAATTCAAACCAGATCCAGTTCCTGACGAATTCATTATGAAAATCCTGGATGCGGCTCATTATGCCATGTCAGGCGGAAACTCACAGCCCTGGGAATTCATCATTATCAAGGACAAAAAAACAAAAGCCACAGTGTTTAAAGCCTATGAAGAAGAGCTTATGATGGCCCTTGAAATAGAACAACAGCGCTCTCAGCCCTGTCAGCACCCATCATTCCATATCCTGGATCCTACTGACCCGGAAAGCAAAGATAAGGCTTTGCTCCCATTCAGAAACTGGCTTGAAGCACCTGTAGTTCTTGCTGTGCTGGAAGATCCCCGCAAACAATGGGCGTCGTGTGCGATTGCCTTAGGTGATGCCTGTTACAATAGTAATCGAGATATACTTGGGGCTTCTATGGGACATTTATCTATGGTTATTCATCTCGCGGCAGCGTCTCTGGGATTGGGATCTCAACGTCTGGATGTATGCAATGAACATGGGTATAAGGATGCTTTGCATTACCCTGAGCCACTGCGCCTGAATATCCTTGTCCCCATCGGCTTCAAGACCTGCGAGATGGGAGAGCCACAGCGCATACCATTGCAGGAGCTTGTTCACTGGAACAGCTATGATATGAGCAAGTATATGCCCCATGAAGATATCGTGAAGCGTATCATAAGGATTCGAAAGATGAATGAACAGGGGTATGACGCAGCCCGATGACATCCTGAGAAATAAACCAGAAGCACATTTTTTACGGTTATTAAGATGAAACAGTTATTCAACATCCTGCTGGGCTTCCTGCCCTGGATCGCTTTTGGGGTCATTTCCGGGCCGTCCCTGTGGCGGTTGAACGCCGCCATCATCGTCGCCCTGGCCCTGGTGCCGATCATGGGCTACCAACAGCTGGCCAAAGGGTTCATCCTGACCTGGGGCTCGCTGCTCTTCTTCGGCGTCCTTCTGGTCCTGGTGGTGCTTTTAAGAAACCTGTGGGTGATCGATAACCTGGATATTCTGACCCAAGGGACCCTGGCGGCCATTGCCTGGTTGTCCATCTTCCTGGGCAAACCTTTTGTCCTGGATTACGCCCGGGAGACCGTGCCCCCGGAGCGGCAAGCAGCCCCGGGCTTTTACCGGACCTGCCGGACCCTGGCGATGATCTGGGGGGTGATATTTCTCCTCGCCACCGGGATGAGCCTGGCGAAAACCTATGGCTGGTGGGCAGGAGGGCTGGGCTATCAGGCGGTGTCCTTGGGCCTGCTCGGCTCAGGCCTGGGGCTCAACCATTGGTATCCTCAATATGTGCGCCATAGGGCAAAGAGAGATGTTGACCCGGAGCCGCAATGATCTAGGGTGATCGGCAGAGGCGGCCGGGCCTCCGGATGGCAACGCGTGAGAAAAACCTTTCTTTACGGCATCTTGCTGGTAGTTCTCGTCAGTACGGGGACCGAAATCGCGGGCCGAGCCGGCTGGCTGAGGCTGCCGGAGGCCAGGTATTATGACCTTTGGCATCAATTGGCGGGCCGGCGCTATGAGCCCCGGCAGGTGGTCATTGCGGCCATTGATGACCAGACCCGGCTGGAGCACCAGGACGAGCCCCTGGTCTTCTGGAGCCCCCATTTTGCCCGAGCACTTGCGGTCTTGCGACAGGTTAAAGTCAAGGTTATCGGAGTGGATTTGCTGTTTTCGGTCAGCGCTGAATCCTGGCTGAAAAGATTGAAATTGCCGCAAAACGACCAGAGCCGCACCTACGACCTGCCTTTCAGGGAACAACTGGCCGCCGGCAAGACCATACTGGCTGCAGAAAGGGTCGACGCGGCGCCGGGCCAGGCTAAGATACTCCTGCCTCTCCCCGACTATTGGGGTTCGCTGCCGGGACAATTGGAGGACGTGGGGTTAGTCAATTTTTTCTATGACCCGGATGGGGTGATCCGCCGGTTTCTGCCCGCCATCCCCACGGATCAAGGCGAGAGCTGGATCACTTTTGCCGCCCTCCTGGCGCAGCGGGCGGCGCCGGGAGGCACCCCCCACCGCCTTCCGCCCCTTTCACGCATCGGGTTTAGCGGCCCCCCCGGCACTGTCCCCCGGGTCTCTTTCCGGCGTCTGCTGCGTCCCGGGGCTGAATCCGATCCCCAAATCCAGGGCCTCAAGGACAAAGTCGTGATCATTGCCTATGAACCTACGGGTGTCCAGGACATTCATCAGACCCCGTATAGCCGCGGGTTTCTGAATTTTCCGGGCCGCTTTATGAGTGGCCCGGAAGTCCACGCCAACATCGTGGAAACCCTCCTGACGGGACGGTTTCCCCGGCCGGTTTCCGCTCCCTGGCGCCTGATTTATCTGTTAATGTTGCTGACGGTGGGGACCGCCGCGTTCTTCAAACTTACTCCCCGACAGGGATTGGCGGTCCTGGGTCTGTTGGCAGTCCTGGTGGCGGTCTTCGCCTACCTGTGGTTCCGCAGCTACTGGCTGCTGCCCGTTGCCCCTCCTCAACTGGGCCTTCTGGCCTGCTACCTGGGGGTCCTGGGACTGAGGTTAACGGGGGAAGAACGGGAGCGCACCCGACTCCGGCAGATCTTTGGGCGCTACGTCTCCGATGAGGTGGTGGAGAAGCTGCTGGCTACCGGCAAACAGCCCAATCTCGGAGGGGAGGCGGTCACAGTGACGGTCCTTTTTTCCGACATCCGGAATTTCACCCCCATGTCTGAGTCCCTGGCCCCTCAGGAAGTGGTGGAACTGCTCAATAATTACTTCAGCCGGGCCTGTGAGCCGATACTGGAGCAGGGCGGCACGGTGGACAAGTTCATCGGCGATGCGGTCATGGCGGTGTTCGGTTCGCCGGCTCCCCACCCCGATCACGCCCGGCGGGCGATTACCGCGGCTCTGGCCATGGCCGCAAGGGCCTCGGACTTCCGGGCCTGGATAGCCCGGCGTTTTCCCGACCGGGATTGGCAGGATTTCCATATCGGCATCGGACTCCATACGGGCGAGGTGGTCGTGGGCAATGTCGGCTCGCCCAAACGCTTCGAATTCACCGCCATCGGGGATACGGTCAACACGGCGTCACGGCTGGAGAGCCTGACCAAAGATTTAGGCTGGACCATCGTGGCCAGCGCGGCTACTATAAAGGCGGCGGGGCCGGGGGTGGTGACGGGCGGGGCGAAGCAAGTTCGGGTCAAGGGCCGCCGGGAACCGGTGGAGGTCCTGGAGGTGAAGAGTCTGCAGCAAGGTTAAGATAACCTGAGTCACCTGCCTTACGGAGGGGGCGGTAATGAAGGCCAAACGCAGAATGAAGCACCTCGGTTTCTTTTGCCTGGCGACGTTGATCTGCCTGGCTGACGGCAACGGTGGCGGCCCCAGCATCCTCGCCGGACGTGGGGCTGATCACCAAACTTTCTGGGGGAGCCACCTACTGGAATAAAGCCGAGAACCAAAAGCCGGCCAGGTGCAGGCCTTTATGAAGGTCCGCCAGGGCGACCACCTCAAGCTCCCGGTGGCTGCCTCGCTGACGCTGCTCTACTTTGCCAGCGGCCGGCAAGAGACCTGGAAAGGACCGGCAACCTTAATGGCCGGGGACCGGGAGAGCCAGGTTTTGGGCGGCAAACCGCCGGCGCCCCAGCCGGAGGTGAAGATCTTCCCGGCCAAAGCCACCGAGCAGATAGCCGGGGCGCCTCTGCACCTTTCCCCTGCCAGTATGAGCAAATCAGGAGTCATTCAGACCATGGGGCCCAGGTGCGAGCCGGCGGCCAAGAGCGCGGCGCCGCTCTCCAGTGAGGCGCAGAGAAAAATCAAGGCAGCCGAGAAGGTCTATCGGGACTTAAAGAACAACGCCGCAGCCGACGATGTCACCCCGGAATTGTATTTCTACAGCGTCCTGGCCGAGTATCAGCAGTTTCCGGAAATGGCCGCAGATGGTGGATACCATGCTGCAAAAAAGGCCGGGAGACGCGGCCCTGAAGGATTTGAAGGCCTGGGTCCGGTCCCGGGCCGCGGCAAGGGGATTAGCCTAATCCCTCAAGGATTTAGCCTCAGATGAGTCCTGCGGAGGATAATATGCGTAGACTCATCCGCATTTGCCTTTGCCTCCTGATCCTCGGTTTGACGGCGACTTCCGGCTATGCCGGGAATAAGGTCGGCAACCTCATCCTCGCACTCTGGATGAGGAGACGCTCGGTCCGGGCCAGACCCGGAGAGTGGCCGAAGCCAGGGAATTGATGTAAAGAGGCCTGGCTTTTGAGGCCAATAATAGGAACTATAAGGCCTTGCCCTTATACCAGCAGGCCTTGAAGCTCAGGGAGAAGGCCCTGGGGCCGGAACACCCCCTCACCTCGGCCAGCATGGCCCGTCTTGGCGAGGCTCTATTCTCGCCTGGGTTTCTTTGACCAGGCCCTGCCCCTGGCCCAGCAGGTCCTTGCAGACTCAGGGAGAAGGTCCTGGGGCCGGAACACCCCAGAACCGCCCAGAGCCTGATGATTCTCGGGTTCCTCTATGCGCAGATGGGGAACCATGAAAAGGCCGTGCCCCTGACCCAGCGGGCTCTGCAGATCAGTGAAAAGGCGGCGGGGCAGGAAAATCTGCTGGTCACCGCCGCCGCCCTGAACAATCTGGCGATGCTTTATTCCCAGATGGGTGCTTATGACCAGGCCCTGCCCCTGGCCCAGCGGGCCGCCCAGATTAGAGAACAGATGTTGGGAGATCGGAAAACTTCTGGGCACCACGGCGAGTCTCACACACCCTGGGATTTCTCTATCTGCCAAGAAAGATTATAGCCCAGGCGGAATCTTGTTTCCGCCGGGCCTACCGGTGAAAGGCGACCACGGCGATGGTGGAACTCTATCTGGCCACCGGGACAGTATGAATCAGCCTCTGAATATCTTAACTCCCCATGCTCACCCAGGCGTGGAACCGGCCCCAATACCAGGCGTTGTATTATACCCAAAAGGGCTTGGCGCTCCAGGGGTTGGGACGCCCGGCCGAGGCCTGCGCCGCCTTTCTGGAGGCCATCAAAAATATCGAAGGGCTGCGGGGCCGCACCTCGGGGGAACGCACCAGCTTCTTCGAGTCCGGGCTTCTGGGCGGCTATTCTCGGGCCTATCGGGGCATGGTGGGGGTGCTGGCGGAGATGGCCCAGAAAGGCGGGGCCGGCCCCGCCGGCCTTAAAAGCTTATGGGCCGGACCCCGGGGCCGCAGCCTTCTATTTTGCCGAGTCCATCAAGGCCCGAGCGCTGCTGGAAGCCCTGGCGGCCGGGGCGGCCCGGGTGAGCTCCCCAGTTGCCCCCGGATTTGGCGGCCAGGGAAAAGAGCCTCCAGGAACGCTCGCGGCCCTGGAAGCCCAGAGGTCGGAGCGCATGCAGGAACGCAGGCAAAGGTAAGGATCGGAAAGAACAACCCGCAGAGGAATTCAACCTGAAAAGTAGAGGCATTGCAAAGGGAACTGGAGCAATTGGTGGACGGAATTGCGCCGCCGGGATCCCCGCTATGCCGCCCTGGCTTATCCCCAACCCTATAAGGCCCAGGAGTTGCCGCTGAAACCGGGAGAGGTGCTCTTGGAGTATGCCCTGGGTGATAAGGAGAGTTATCTCTTCCGGGTGGAGCCCGGGGGCAAGACCCAGGTTTTCCGTATCCCCCTGGGACAAGAGGCGTTGGAAAAGCGCCTGGGCGCCATGCTGGCCCCGTTCCGGCAGAGCGTCTTGCGGCGGGAAGATTTGTCGCGCTTCTCTATCACCGACGCCGCTCACCTGTATGGGGAGCTCCTGGCCCCGGCCCTGGCCGGGGTGGCCCCGGGAACCCACCTGATCATCGTGCCGGATGGGGTGCTGGGGGCCTTCCCCTTTGAGGCGCTGGTGGTGCAGGCGGGACCGGGTTGGGATAAGAGCGTCCTGGTGACGGACCGCTGGCCGGTTACCTACTCCCAGTCGGCCGCCATCCTGGTCCTGAACCGGCTTTTGGGCAAATCCAGAGCCTCCCAGCCTCTCTTTGCCCTGGGCGATTGTATCTATGATAAAAGCAGTTCCCGTTACTTAGCCTATGAGGCCCACCAGGGGCAGGCGGGGAAGCTTAAACACGCCGGGCCGGAGCAGGCCCTCACCATGGCGGTGACCGGCGCCGGGGGGGGCCGGCTCAGATTTCCGCCCCTGCCCGAGACCCGGAAGACCGTGGAGGATCTGGCAGCCCTGTTCGGGGAGGCGGTGCGGCCCCCGGAAGTCCTCCTGGACGTGCAGGCCACCGAGACCCGGGTGCGCCACACCCCCTTGGTCCAATACCGCTATCTCTTTTTTGGCACCCACGGTTTTTTGGCGGACAACCTGGCGGGGGTGCGGGAGCCGACCCTGGTGCTCACCCAGGTGGAAAACCAGCCTCCCGATGACGGCTTTCTCACCTTCAGCAAGGTCTTGCAGCTGAAGCTGGATGCCGACCTGGTGACCCTGGCGGCGTGCATGACCGGCGTCGGCCAGGTGATGCAGGGAGAGGGGGTGCTGAACTTCGCCCGGGCCTTCCAGCAGGCCGGGGCCCGCAGCGTCATGGTGTCCCTGTGGAATATTCCGGTGAACGAGTCCATGCAGTTTTACGTGAACTTTTATAAAGCCTTGAAGGAGGGGAAATCCAAGGCCGAATCTTTAAAGGCGGCCCGCCAGGCGGTGCGCGACTAAAGAACCGCATCCCTACTTCTGGTCCGGGCTTATTTTACATGGGGAGGGATGAAGAGCGCTCCGGAAGCTTTCCCGTGGGAATTAAATGGTATCTGCTAAATAAGCTCTTCGGACCGCGGCTCGCCGAAATCGCCCGCATGGAAGGCGTCAAGAATCCTTCTGCCGTTCGCGGGATGATTATCCGGGTTTCCGATCAATTAAGCTGTGGGGAAATCAGCCTTTTCGAGAAGGACCCGGAAGAGGCGGAAGCGGCCAATGCCCGGCTTGAGGCTATAAGAGCACAGCGCCGGGAGAGACACGCCAAGAACAAGGAACAGATTAACGCCAAGCGTCGTAAGTCATACGAGTGAAAGAAGCCTTATAAGGCCCTTGCACTGTTCAGGGTCCCGCCTTGCTTTCAGCTTATATTGTTACACTTAGGGCCTATTTGGATAGATTCCAATTGAATATATCTTCATGTTTCAATGTCGACTTCTGAATTATGGTATCTAACATCTAATAACTTTTCTATTGCATGAAAATCTGGAGTCGCACGATGCAGCTCTAAACCCCATGACTTTGCAATAATCGCAATTTGCATTTTTTTCTGAACTTCAATCCTTTCCTGTGTAAACATCGAAGCAGGGACCTCAATATCATCTTGTTTCTCTTCTGAAGACATCATAGACTCTGCAACTCTTTGCTGCTCACGTAAAGGCGTCTGAGGCGATACACTTTGATTTAATCTATGATTCATACAAATATTACATGCCAAAAGCAATATTTCCCAATCTAAATATCCTTCGCTGTGTAGTTGTTGTATTTGGCGTCGAGATTCAGGCATTTTTAAGCAGTCTTTTAAGAGTCAATCTAATTGGTTTAATAGCATTTTTATAACGATTCGTTATGGCTTCTTTTGCTCGTTCTTCCGAATATCCAGGACCATCTTTATCTATCCATTTTAATTGATCGTTTTCACATTGTTCAAATTTCATGTGAGGCAATAATGGAGTAAGTGAAGCACGAGACGGTGAGTTAAAATCATCTTCTGGCAAAAATTCTGCATATAAATCATTATATGGTCTAACAGCAAATGTCTTAGTCAAAAGTCCTTCTGAAATTGTTTTTTCCAGTTCCATCTTAAAATTTTCATAACTTAAAACACTGCATTTTTCTAATATTTAAAAAGCAATACCCAAAATATCATCTTCAATTTTATCTTGGAAACTTTTATTTTTAGTATAAGTTCTTGGAAAGCCAATTCGCCAAGTTGAAATTTCATTATCAGGTATTTCTCTGAAATTAATTTCTGACTCATTAATTACGTGGCTGTAAATAAAAACGCTTGTAGGTAACAAAATAAGATCTTTGTTTGCAATATCTGCAAGTATTATTTGTAATGTGCAAACAAATTCTTCTGAAATGCGTGTAGCAAGATATTCATTATCAAATACTACTTTCCAAGTAATGCCTAATGCCTTCCAAGAAATCTCCCTCTGTCTTCCTACATCGGAAAAGGTCCGACCTGAAAGTTGCTTTTGGGTCATGCTCCAAAAGTCTTTAACTGACATTTTTTCCCAAACTTCCGAATGCTCATCGACAAGACTCTTAGACCGTCACGCAATTCATCGTCTATTGGCCAGTTACTAAAGACGGTGTTAAAAGCTTTTACAAGTGTTTGGTCGAACCTTTTTGTTATAGTTTGTATTATTACTGCATGCGTAAAAATAATTTGTAATTCCTCATTGTTTTCTAAATCCAAAGGCCGTTCATCAAACATATGATGAGTCATCAATGCTAATCTTATAGAATGGGCGAAGGTTAACCATTCGCCTCCTTGATAGGAACTGTTAGCAAGCATGAATAATGCCTTGGAATGAGATATTTTATTTTCTCATTTTCATCATGAATACTAAAAAATGCTACACCGCTTGCATAGTATTTTGCTGGATATATCAGGCCAAGGTTTTGATAACATTTCAGATAAAATTAGCATTGATAGCAAGGAGCCACGAATAGTCTCAGCACTAAACCATTTTATTTTCGCTTTGTGAAGTTGCTTGATAGCAAATAGGTAATTTTCATTATTGAAATATGCCATTGCGCGATCTCGACATTTTTCGGCTGCTATGAAACCACTTGATCGTACCTCAAGAAGTTCATCAGTTTTTCTGAGCCAACTCAATAAACCTTTCATCTTCCCCCACAAATTGTAAAATCTCTGTTAAGAAGTCTGCAAAATCCTCTAACGGGAATAATGGGGCTTTTTCAACTTCTGTTAACAAGTGACCACCATTCAAAACATTCATCGAAGCCAATCTCTGCAGTAATTCCATGGCGAAATCGAAGAATGCCTGCATAACCCCTAATTTGTAATAATTTACATTTTTATTCCGGGTAGAGTTCTGCCCGTCTAACTCAAGTTTCAATTTTTGTTATTAATAATGGTGACCATTCAAATAGCTTCTCAAATAATATCGAAATGATAACGTAAGAAGGCAGCGGAGCAATAAACAAGAAGAACAGTAGCATGAAAAATATTCGATATATTTTCCAAATCATTAATCTGTGAAAAATAATCTTCAACAAGGTTCTTTTTTTCTGTCAGATTATTAAGTCCTCGAAGAGAAGCAACACAAATTTCGTAAGTGGCTCGACGCCGCAGTACGTTATTATTTGGATACGTTAGATATACTTCAATTTTCTTTATCCAACTCAGTAGATCAGGTTTTGCCTCCTTTCTAAAGGTGGCGCGGCGGAGGCCATATTTTACTTGAAAAAAATCAGAATAAGAAACTGGCTTCTCGTTTTGGATTAACCATCTCTGTCTGTATTCTGTGTATTTATAAACTGGAGATACTGAACGCGGATATAATTCAGAGGGAATATCCAAGTATTCTTCTGCAATCCAAAAAATATCTAAATCAGTCAATTGTTCAGAAAGTGCTTGGCCATCAAAAATCTCAAGTTCGATTTGAAAAGTTTCCTGAGCCCATTGCTGCAGCTGGTGTCGCTTTGCAACAGGAAGGTCGGCTTCACAAAAGTAAAGGAAATTGAATCAATCTGTTTGGGTCCCGAACAAATTGCGGAAATATCGGATTTGATTTTGGGAATAATAACTTGTTGTAAGGAACAAGCAAATATGAGCTTCTTCTCTTTGGCAGAAGCTAAGAAGGTAGATGTAGCTATGGAAGTAGAACTTAAATAAGTTCTATATGATTCAAAATCCCTACCTTGATCACCTCCAACACCTACAGGACCTGTGGCCGGAATTATATTTTCGCAGATTCTCAGCCTCGCAGGAAATGCCTGCACAGATGTTCAAACTCATGGTGTTTATTTTGGGATCGAAGTTGAGAAAGTTGGAAACGAATGTATTTGGCAAGCTCAACAATGCTATTCATGGGTCAAATGTACCACTCTCTCTGTCAGGAGAATCTCCGAGATGTTGTCTTACGGCCGTATTTCACCTTTATAAGAGAGGCTTTCACAAATCATAGCACCAGCACCTTCCAAAATGACAGAAATTTTTCTGACCACTTCCCTACATTTCCAATATTAATGTAGGCCAAGTCGGGCCATGCCCCCGCCAGCAAAGAATTTGTAGAAATCGTTAATGGTTAGGCCCTTTAGGAAGATAGCACAAATTTAGTCGGCAAGGTCAGGATTTTCCCTTAAACCTTTTTGAGCAAATTTTTCTCGGATCGGCGGCTTAAAAGCCAGGTGGGATAATTTGGAGGTGGGATAAGAAATGGGATAAATTTTAATTAAAAATAAAAAAAGGTCAGCCGAAATTAGGCTAACCCATTGAAATCATTTGGTGGCGGGGGACAGAATCGAACTGCCGACACGGGGATTTTCAGTCCCCTGCTCTACCGACTGAGCTACCCCGCCGACCGATAAGTTGTTTATCCCGCTCTCCGGCTTTTGTCAAGACCCTCAGCGCCATTTGTGGGCGAATAAACTCTCCGCCGCCTGACGCCTGGACCTCGTCCGGATTTGCCCAGCGCGCCCCTATCCCGGCTGCTGCCTCCCCTGCACCCCGAAATATTTAAAATTCCTGCCCTATCTCCTTGCCAAATCCCCCGGTTATTGGGAAAATGTCTCTAATTGGCGGAAAATCCAGCCTGCAGAGGTTCCGGGTGGCCACAGAGATTGCTATTCTTGTCGCCGGGCCGGCCAACAAGGCCCGCCAGAAGTTGGCGGACATCCTTAGCGGCAACGGTTACCCGGTGCGCCTCAGTCTTGCCGAGGAACTTCTGGCCCAGGCCCGGGAGCGCCCGCCTGATCTCGTGATTATTCTGGACGACCTGCCTCGGATACATGGCCTGATCCACGACCTCAAGAAGGATGAGGTCTTGCGGGAGGTGCCCGTGGTCGTGGCCCTGCCCCGTTTCTCCGAAACCACCGCGGCCTGGGCGTTGGAGGCCGGAGCCGACGAATACCTGGCGGCGCCCTTCAAGCCCGCCGAGGTGTTGGCCCGCATCCGGGTGGTGTTGCGGCTCCGGGCCGACCGGCGGCTCCTCGTGGAATCCCCCCAGGAATTTTCCCGCCTGTTCCGGGAAACCAGCCATCCCTTGTTCTTCTGTCCGCGCGGCGGTGATTCCTGCCGGCTCAACCCGGCCCTGCGGCGCTTTTTGGGCTACTCCGCCGCCGGCGCGGCCGACCTCCTCTCCGTCGAGGAACTGCTTTATGGCCCGGAGGACCGGGAGCGCTTCCGCCAGGTCCAGTCCGGCACGGCCGACACCGACCATGTCAAGGTGCGCCTGACCAACCGGGCCGGCCAGCCCATGACGGTCCTGCTGAACGATCTGACCCTGCCCGTATCCCCGGAGGTGCGCAGTTTCCAGGTGCGGCCGGTGGGCTCCCCCTCCCCCCTGCGCCAGGCCATCCAGGGGCTGGTGGAGCATCTGATCCCCAGCGCCCGGGACTACCTGTCCCTGCTCCGGTTGACCCCGCTCCTCGGCGGCCGCTATGAAAAACTCGAAAAGCTGGGGCAAGGGAGTTTCGGCGAGGTCTGGCTGGTGCTGGATACCGAAGCCGTGGGGGCGAATCGCCGCTTTGTCGCCAAGATCCCCTTTCTCAAGGCGGCCAACGTCAAATTCCGCAAGGAGGCGGCCATCTGCACCCGGCTGGCTCCCCACCCCGGGGTGGTGAAGCTGGTGGATCAGGTCGAAGATGAGGGCCGGCTGATCCTGATCCAGGAGTACGTCGAAGGCAAAACCCTGGGGGACATGCTGGAGCAGGAGTTGCCCCGGCCCCTGGTGGAACGCATCATCTTGCAGCTCATCGACGTGGTCTCCCACGCCCACCGCCACCGGGTCATGCACCGGGACATCAAGCCCAACAACATCATCATCCAGCCGGACGGCACCCTGAAGCTGCTCGATTTCGGCGCCGCCAAGATCCTGGGCGACAAAGACATCAGCGCCACCATGGTGGGCTCCCGCCCCTTCATGGCCCCGGAGCAGATCATGGGCAAGAGCGAACGGCGCAGCGACATCTGGGCCATCGGGGTGCTCATGTATCTGTTGTACACCGGGGAGCTGCCTTTTTACAGCGAGGTGGAAAAACTGCTCATCGACCTGATCCTGGAGCAGGAGCCCGAACCGCCCCGGGAGCTGAACCCCGAGATTCCCGCCCCTCTGGAGGCGATCATCCTGAGGTGCCTGAAGAAAAACGTGGAGGAACGCTATCGGCACGCCCGGGACCTGAAGGAGGACCTGCTGCGCCACTTCCCCCATTACGGCACCCAGACCGGCAGGTGGCCATGGATCCAGTAACCCACGTGGCCGCGGGAGTGCTGATCTCCCAGGTGATGCCCGGTCCCTCCCGGGGCTGGAGCGCCCTGGCCGGAGCGGCCTTCGCCCTGCTGCCGGACCTCGACTATTTCTTGATCTTTGTCGACCGCCTGGCCTTTATCCGCCACCACCGGGGCTTTACCCATTCCCTGGCGGCCCTGTTCCTGTTCGCCCTGCTGGGGGCCGCGCTCGGGCGGGCCCTGGGCGGTCCCCGCTGGTTTCGCCCCCTGCTTTTCCTGGGGCTGGCGGTGTTGGCCAGCCACCTGCTCCTGGACCTGGCCACCTCTTACGGCACCCAAATCCTGTTCCCCTTCTCCCGGCAGCGCTTCACCCTGGACTGGCTCTTCATTATTGACCCTTATCTCACCGGGCTGCTGCTGTTCGGCGCCGTAGCCGCCTTGGCTTCGGCCACCTGGGGCCGCACCGCCGGAACTTACTTTCTGGCCGCGGCCGGGGCCTATGTTCTCCTCTGCGGTTTTTATCACCAACAGGCCCTGACCCTGGCCCGACAGGTGTTTCGCCAGCCGGCCGCCACCGCGCCGGCCGGCAACCCCAAACGCCCCCACACCCTGACGCCGCCCGGCCAGGCCCTGGCGCCCGAGCCCGAGCCTCTGACCGTGGCCGCCCTGCCCCAGCCCTTTTCCTGCCGCCGCTGGCAGTTGGTCGCCGCCAACCACGGCGAAGTGCAGCAGAGCTTCGTACTATTGCCTTATCTGGCTTGGCTGGCATCCCGGCCGACGGCAACGCCGGCGACCCGCCTGCCGGTGCCTGCCGGCTGCCGGGTGCCGAACGGCGGCTACCAGCGCCCGCGGGAGATGCAGGTCCAGGTCTGGACCGGTCTGCCGGCGCCTGACCTGAGCGGACACCCGGAAGCCCAAAAAATCCTGGATCAATACCTGGAGTTCGCCCGCTTCCCCCTGCTGCGCCGCCTGGAGCCCCAGGAGCGACGGCGAATTGCTGGAATGGCTGGACCTGCGCTTCAGCGTCCCGGGCCGGGATTTCCCCTTTGTCCTGCAACTGCAACTGGACGCCGCAGGCAAGGTGCAGCACTGGAGCCTGGGGCGTTGCCAGGATGAGAGCAGCTAAGTCTTAAGCTGGTGGGGCGGCCGTCTCCTGGCCGCCCCTGGGCGGTTGGCGGGCGGGGACGCCCCACGAGGGCTCTACAGGGGAGGCCGGCACTGAACTGCCCGCCCCACGAGGCCCGCCCCACCTGAGACATTTTTGGATAAGAGGGAGAGGTTACTTGCCCCAGCCGCCGATAAACAATCTCTTTGCCGGGATACCCGAGAGCCTCCCCGCCGAGCTCACCGAGATTCTCCTGAAAGCCCCTGGCTTTCGGCTGGAACGCCTCATCTCCGCCGGCCAGGCCACGCCCCGGGCCAGTGGTATGACCAGGAGACCCACGAATGGGTGATCCTGTTGTCGGGGAGTGCGGGGCTGTTATTCGAGGGGGATACCGAAATCCGGGTCTGCGTCCGGGGGATTATCTCCTCATTCCGGC
>CAWEFJ010000013.1:0-6708 GCA_963808395.1 uncultured delta proteobacterium
GTGTTGCGCCAGGGCCCGGTAGCGGGTTTCGTGAAATTTTTCCACCTTGGAGATTTCCCGGAAAGACATGGCGATCTCCTTGAACCCCTCCCGCTCGGCCTCTTCGGCAAAATTCTGATACAGAGTGGTCCACTCATAATTCTCTCCCTCCGCCGCGGCCTCTAAATTGCTCAGGGTATCCCCCAGGTGGAAGGGATAACTCACGAAGATTTCCGCGGTGCCCTCCCCCAGGTGCTTATAAAAGACCTTGGCGTGTTCCTTTTCGTTGTCCGCGGTCTCCTGGAAAATCGCGGCAACGTACTCGTATCCTTCCTTGCGGGCCACACCGGCGTAAAAGCTATAGCGGTTCCGGGCCTGGGATTCACCGGCAAAGGCGGTCAGCAGGTTCTTTTGCGTCTGCGAGTTCTGCAACTGCATGGAAACACCTCCTCGATCAGTGGGTGGGCACTGCCCCCCAATTCCTTAAAGTGGCACAGGCTTCCAGCCTGTGATCGGGCATCCGGGCGATCTTGCGATTGCCCCTGCAGCGGTCAGCTTTCAGCCTTGTAAGGCGCCACTGCGCATACATCTAAATATAGCCTTTTATTATAATCTACTGGTGCGCAGTGCGCACCCTTGTATCTTAAACGAAGCTTATGGCACAATCGTTATCTGAAAACTGGTTACGTATCCAGGAGGCCAGGGTAGCCCCTAAAGAGCTACCCTGGCGGCGGCGTGGCAGGCCGGGCGCACCCTCGGCACTTTTAAGTCCGTAATGTAGCGGGGCCGCCACGCCGGCCTGGCTTTACCCGAACAGTCGCAAGGGCTTCGAAGCCCGCATTTACAAGGAAGGGAGGCTCAGGCTTATGAACGCACAGGATATCTTTGTTGGCATCGATATCTCCAAATCACGCCTGGATGTGGCCATCGCCCCAGGAAAACAAACCTTTAACTGCCCCAACACCGAGGACGGCATCCAAAAGCTGGTGCGCCGTCTGGAAAAAATCCACCCCCAGATCGTCCTCCTGGAAGCCACCGGCGGTTACGAATTCCTTTTGGTGGCCGCTCTGAGGGCGGCTGGGTTGCCGGCCTGCTTTATCAACCCTAAAAATGTGCGCAACTTTGCCCGCAGCGCCGGCATTACCGCCAAGACCGACCGTCTGGATGCCCAGGTTTTGGCCTTGTTTGCCGAGCGCCTGCGGCCCCAACCTCGCACCCTGCCGGACGAGCGCCAGCAGGAACTCAAACAGCTCTTGACCCGGCGGCGGCAACTGCTGGAGATGATCCAGATGGAAAAAAACCGGCTGGATCCCACCCCATCAGCCCGGGTTAAACAGAGCCTGCAACAAACCATCCAATCCCTGGAGGCGCAACTGGCAGCCCTCCATCAGGAGATCGATGACTTTTTCCAACAGCAGCCGCTCTGGCAGGACTTGGAAAAGACCCTGACCAGCGCCTTGGGTATCGGCCACCTCTCCGCCCTGATGCTCATCGCCTATTTGCCGGAGTTGGGGCGCCTCAACCGTAAAGAAATCGCCGCCCTGGTGGGCCTGGCTCCCTTTAACCGCGACAGCGGCCAAATGCGAGGCCAGCGCCATATCGAGGGTGGCCGCAGCCGACTGCGACAGGCCCTCTATATGGCCACCCTGGTGGCCACGCGTTACAACCCGGTCATCCAGGACTTCTACCAACGCCTTCTGGAAAAAGGCAAGGCCAAAAAGGTGGCCATCGTCGCCTGCATGCGCAAACTCCTGACCATCTTAAACGCTATGGTCAAAAAACAACAACCTTGGTGCCCCCAGCACCTCCAAACACCTTGACAGGTAAGACAGTCGCTACATCTTATCGATAGTTAAAGCCAGTTGAAGGTTCTTTTGCCAAACTTTTTAATCAATTAGCTTTTGCTTAGGGTCTTTGGCTTTTAGCAGGCTGTTGAAAAACCAATATAATTGGGTTGAGTCTCCTATCTTAGGACGATTTTGGAACCTTTATGACGGGCAAATTATCGGATAAATCTGGGCCATTCCCTCCTTCGATGACCGGTTGCCGACAGGATTATCTTTTTCCCGACATCTGGTTCGGTTCAGGGAGAAACCGCTGGCGTCAGGTTGCGTATTCGCACCAGATTGTAAGCTGCGGCGGTGAGGGTGAACGCCCAGCCCACCCTTTCCTGCCCTCGGTGACGCGTTTTCCTGAGATTGCCAACGGTTTTCATCCAGCCGAAGATTTCCTCCACCCGTTTGCGCAGGCGCTGGCTGATGGCGTAGCCCGCATGGCGGGTGGTCCGGCCGTCGATGGCCGAGTTCCGGCCGGTGCAATTTTGGGCCACATGGGGTACCGCCTTCAGAGCCCGGAGAGATTGGACACATTCTCGCGTATCGTAGTTTTTGTCAGCGCCCACGGTAATGGGACGCCTGCCAGAGATGGCCTTTATCAGACGCACCGCCGTTTGCCGCTCGGCGGTGCCGGTAGCCGCGGTGAGGCTGGGAGAGACAATCAGACCGTGGCGGTTCTCCATCAGCACATGCCCCATGAAACAGAGCTTGGCCTCTTTGCCTTTGCCCTTGCGGAAGAGCTTCGCCTCCGGGTCAGTGGTGGAGGCGTGGGTTTGGTTCAGGCGCCGTTCCCCATGAAAGTCCACTTCCGGGTTGCGACCGGCGCCGCTATCGGGCGGCGGGCTGTCCTTGGGGCGGAAACTTTTCATGGAAGCCCAGGCCTCGATAAGGGTGCCGTCCACGGTGAAATGCTCGTCCGACATCAGTCCGGCTTGGAGTCGCCTGATCTTTGATGCGCCCGAAAAAAGCCGCCGCCAGGTCCGAACGAAGAAAGCGCTCTTGATTCTTGGAGAAAACGGAATGGTCCCAGACCTGGTCGTCCATGGATAGACCCACAAACCAGCGAAACAGGAGATTATAATCCAATTGTTCCATCAACAGTCGTTCGCTGCGGATGGTGTAAAGGACTTGCAGCAACAAGGCGCGCAATAGCTTCTCCGGGGGAATGGAGGGGCGTCCCTCCCGGGAATACATGGCTTGGAACTCCCCGGACAGGTCTCTCAAGGCTTGATTTACCATCTTCCGGATCAGCCTGAGGGGATGGTCTTGGGGCACTCTGGCTTCGGGAGAAAGGTAGCTGAACATGGCCTGCTGCTGAACGTCGTCACCGCGCATAATCGCTGCCTCCAGATAACATATTGTTATCATTATCTATAGCACCTTTTTAGTCTTATTGACAGCGATTTTTTTGGGTTCTTAATAAAAGAGTTTTTCAACAGCCTGTTAGCCGATTGTTGGTAGCTTTTTTTTAAGCTTTTTCTCATTCTCATCGCCCCGGTTATTGCTCCCAAATAATCCGGCCGCAATCCTTCAGATCATAACCCCCCAGGGCGGCCGCGGCCTCCTGGAACTCCGCGGAGCGGATAACCTCCAGCAGGGTCTGGAAGCGGGGGTCGGCAAAGGTGGTCTCCGGCACCACCAGGTCATAGCGCTCCGGCAGCAGCGGGATAAAATCCAGCCCCAGGGCCCGGGCCGCCGCCAGAATCCCCAGGCCCACGTCGGCGGTGCCGGAAAAGACATTCACCGCCACGGCCATGTGGGTGTACTCCTCCCGCTCATAGCCCTGGACTGGCCCCGGCCTCCAGGCCCTCTTCCTTGAGGAGATAATCCAGCAAGAGGCGGGTGCCGGCGCCCCGCTGGCGGTTGATGAACCGCACCCCGGGACGGGTCAGGTCCCGGATGGCCCGGATGTCTTTGGGGTTGCCCGGGGCCACCATCAGGCCCTGCTCCCGCCAGGCCAGGTTGATGAGTTTCAGGGGCACCCCCGCCAGGTAGCGCTGGATGAAGGGCACGTTGTAGGTGTTGGTTTCGGGGTCCAGCATGTGGCTGCCCCCCAGGTGGGCCCGGCCCTGGCGCAGGGCCATCAGGCCCCCCAGGCTGCCCACGTGCCCGGAGGACAGGCGCAGGCGGTGGTCCCGGCGGCGCAGCAGGGTGGCCAGCAGGTCCAGGGTGTTGTCATGGCTGCCCAGCACCACCAGGGTGCCGTCGATCTCCGCCGGGGCCACCAGCAGTTCCGCGGACACCGGCCGGTCCTCCTCCAGGCCCTCGCTCAAGGCCGGGACCACGAGCAGCCCGTCGGCCCGCACCAGGGAGGTGATGGTCCCGGCCCCCCGGGGCAGCGGCGTGGCGATGACCTTGTCCCCCACCCGGCCTAGGGTTACCCGGATGAATTCCGTCAGGCCGGGCTTGGACGGCAGGTTCTGGGCCGGATGCACCGTCAGGGTGGGCCGGGCGCCAGGCGTTTCCCCGCCAGCCCGGCGATCAGGGGCGCGGCGAACTGCTCGAAGGACAGCACCGCGGACACCGGATAGCCCGGGTTGCCGATGACCGGCTTGCCCGCCACCACCCCCAGCACCGTGGGTTTGCCCGGCATCATGGCGACCCCGTGCACCAGCACTTCCCCCAGGGCGGCGATGGCCTGGTAGGTGTAATCCTCGGTGCCCGCGGAGGACCCGGCATTGATGAGCACCAGGTCGGCGGCCGCCATGGCTTCCTGTAAGGCCGCGGTGGGCCCCGGGTCGTCGGGGACGATGGGCTGAACCTCCGCCACCCCCCCGGCCTCCGCCACCAGGCCCGAGAGGATGATGGAGTTGAACTCCGGCAGCCGGCCGGCGGGCAGGTCCCGGTCCAGGTCCGTCACCGGTACCAGCTCGGTGCCGGTGGGGATGATGGCCACCCTGGGCCGGCGGCGCACCTTGACCCGGGTGACCCCCGCGGCCAGCAGGGCCCCCTGGGCCCAGGGAGTAATCTCCACTCCCTCCGGAAGCACCATTTCCCCCCTGACCAGATCTTCGCCTACCCGGCGCACGTGCTGCCAGGGAAAGTGGGGGCCTCCACCGTGATGGGGTCGGCCTCGGGGTCCGGGACCTGCTCCACCATGATCACCGCATCGGTCCCCGGCGGCATGAGGTGGCCGGTGTTGATGGGAAAGGCCTCCCGGCCCAGGTCAAACGCTTGGGGTGGTCCGGGGTGGCCCCGAAGGTACCCGCGGCGGCCACCGCAAAGCCATCCATGGCCGCCTGGTGGGCCGCGGGCGAGGACCGCCTGGCCATGACCGGCCCCGCGGTCACCCGGCCGCGGCCCCGCGGTCACGGGACCTCCTCGGCCTGGGCCATGGCGTCCGGATCAAACCGGGCCAACCAGAACTCCCGGGCCTCCTCCAACGACTTCATGCTGAGATAGATGCGCCGTTTCATGATTGTCCTTTAGTCATTTTGAGGGGAGGGCCGGGAGCCATTTCGTAGTCAGAGTCCAGCTTCATAATCCACCTCCCAACAGATAGCCACGTTCTTACGAAATTGGAAACCGACAGCGATTATTGGGGAAGCATTGTATCCCCAAACAGGAGATTAATAAAGGCCTGCTTGTAAGGGGTGAGGGCCTTGTCCCGGCGCATGACCAGGGCCAGGTGGTCCGGCTTGAAGTAATGCCAGGGGAATGAAGGCCAGGGGGCGCGCCGGGGCGGGCCCCGGGCCAGGGTGGCGAAGGCCAGGCCCAGGCCCGTTTCCACGTAACGGGCGCTCAGCTCCACGTTGGATGATTCCAGGATGATGCGGAAGGCCAGGCCCAGTTTCCGGAACTGCTCTTCCAGGAGGCGCCGGGGGCCTGACTCTGGCCCCGGGGCGGCACAATCAGGGGATAGCGGGCGATCTGCCGCCAGGTGACCCGCCGCACCCGGGTCAGGGGGTGGCCCCGGGGGGCCAGGAGGACCGTGTCCACCGGCTGCCAGCGCCGGGCCGCCAGGTCCCGGGGGGCCAGGGATTCCAGGGCCAGGCCGAAATCAATGTCGCCGGCTTTCACCAGGGCGAAGACGGCGGCCTGGGCCCGGTCCAGGAGGGTCAGCTCCACCTGGGGAAACTGCCTGAGATAGGCCAGGAGGGTCTCGGGCAACAGGTGATAGAGGGTGGTGAAGGGCGCCGCCAGGCTCAAGGGCCCCTGGGCGGCCCCTGAAGGTGGCGCAGCTCGTCTTGGAGCCGGTCCCATTGGGCCAGGAGGCCCTGGGCAAAGGCCAGGAGCTTTTCTCCCGCCGGGGTGAGCTGAGGCGGCGTTTGCCCAGGCGCTCCAGGAGCCGGCTGCCCAGCTCGTCCTCCAGGGCCTTGACCTGCTGGCTCAGGGCCGACTGGGTCCGGAAGGTGGCCTCGGCCGCCTTGGTAAAGCTCCCCAGTTTCGCCACCTGGTAAAAGCCCAGGAGCTGCTGCCATTCCATAAAAAACCTAATTAATAGATATAAATATAATTAATTTTACTTATTATAATTTTTAGCAGAAATTAATCAGTAAGCAAAGAAATTCTTCCGGAGGCACGTCATGAAAGACTCCTTACAGCCCGGCCTGAAGTTCGAATTTCAGTTTGAGGTGCCGGACACCAAGACGGTGCCCCACCTCTACCCCGAGTCCCCGGAGTTCCAGGCACATGCCCCGGGTGTTGGCCACCGGGTACATGGTGGGGCTCTTCGAATGGGCCTGCATCCAGGCCCTCAACCCCCACCTGGACTGGCCCCGGGAGCAGACCGTGGGCATCGGCGGTGAACCTGAGCCACGTGGCCGCCACCCCGCCGGGGCTGGTGGTCACGGTCCGGGTGCTGCTCGAGAAGGTGGAGGGCCGCAAGCTCACCTTCTTCATCGAAGCCGACGACGGGGTGGACCTGATTTCCCAGGGCTACCACGAGCGCTTC
>CAWEFJ010000014.1:0-15127 GCA_963808395.1 uncultured delta proteobacterium
GCTGCCAAATAATCCGGCCGCAGTCCTTCAGGTCGTAGCCCCCCAGGGCGGTGGCCGCCTCCCGAAACGGGGCGGAGCGGATAACCTCCAGCAGGACCTGGAAGCGGGCGTCGGCAAAGGTGGTCTCCGGCACCACCAGGTCGTAGCGCTCCGGCCGCAGCGGGATAAAATCGAGCTCCAGGGCCCGGGCCGCGGCCAGGATCCCCAGTCCCGCGTCGGCGGTGCCGGAAAAGACATTCACCGCCACGGCCATGTGGGTGTATTCCTCCCGGGCGTAGCCCTGGATGGCCTCGGCCGTCAGGCCCTCCTCCTTAAGGAGAATATCGAGCAACAGGCGGGTGCCGGCGCCCCTTTGCCGGTTGATGAAGCGCACCCCGGGGCGGGCCAGGTCTTTGAGGCCCAGGAGGTTTTTGGGGTTGCCCGGGGCCACCATCAGGCCCTGCTGGCGCCAGGCCAGATTGATGAGTTTCAGGGGCACCCCGGCGAGATGCCGTTGGATGAAGGAAATGTTGTAGGTGTTGGTCTCGGGGTCCAACAGGTGGCAGCCGCCCAGGTGGGCCCGGCCCTGGCGCAGGGCCATCAGGCCTCCCAGGCTGCCGACGTGGCCGGAAGAGAGGCGCAGCCGCGGCTCACGGCGGCGCAGCAGGGTGGCCAGGAGGTCCAGGGCGTTGTCGTGGCTCCCCAGGACCACCAGGGTGCCGTCGATCTCCTCCGGGGCCACCAGCAGCTCCGCGGCCACCGGGCGGTCCTCCTCCAGGCCCTCGCTCAGGGAGGGGATGGTGAGCAGGCCGTCGGCCCGCACCAGGGAAGTGATGGCGCCCGCGCCCCGGGGCAGGGGGGTGGCGATGACCTGGTCCCCCACCCGGCCCAGGGTTACCCGGATGAATTCGGTGAGGCCGGGCCGGGAAGGCAGGTTCTGGGCCGGATGGACCGTGAGTACGGGCCGCACCTGCCACCTTTTCCCGGCCATCCCGGCGATCAGGGGCCCGGCGAACTGCTCGAAGGAAAGCACCGCGGACACCGGATACCCGGGGTTGCCGATCACCGGTTTGTCCGCCGCCACCCCCAGCAGGGTGGGCTTCCCCGGCATCATGGCCACCCCGTGCACCAGCACCTGGCCCAGGGCGGCCACCGCCTGGTAGGTGTAATCCTCGGTGCCCGCGGAAGAGCCGGCATTGATGAGCACCAGGTCGGCGGCCGTTAGGGCTTCTTGCAAGGCGGCGATGAGCCTTTCCAGGTCATCGGGAACGATGTCCTGGACCTGGGGGAGGCCGCCGGCCTCCGCCACCAGGCCGGCAAGGATGACCGAGTTGAATTCCGGCAGGCGGCCGGCGGCCAGTTCCGGCTCCAGGTCCGCGGCCGGCACCAGCTCGCTGCCGGTGGGGATGATGGCCACCCGGGGCCGGCGGCGCACCGGAACCCGGAGCACCCCCGCGGCCAGCAGGGCCCCCTGGGCCCAGGGCGAGATCTCCGATCCTTCGGCCAGGACCATTTCTCCCCTTACCAGATCTTCGCCCACCCGGCGGACGTGCTGCCAGGGGAAGACCGGGGCCTCCACCACGATGGGGTCGGCCTCGGGGTCGGGAATCTGCTCCACCATGATCACCGCGTCGGTCCCCGGCGGCATCAGGTGGCCGGTGTTGACTGTAAACGCCTCCCGGCCCAGGTGCAAACGCCCGGGGTTCTCCGGGGTGGCCCCGAAGGTAGCCGCGGCCGGCACCGCAAAGCCATCCATGGCCGCCTGGTGCGCCGCGGGGCTGGAGCGCCGCGCCATCACCGGGGCCGCGGTCACCCGGCCGGCAGCCTCCAGGGTGGGGACTTCCTCCATACCCACCATCCCTTGGGGAGGGAACCGGGAAAACCAAAGCTCCCGGGCCTCCTCCAGGGACTTCATGCGCAAGTAGATCCGCCGTTTCATAAGCAGTAGCCAGTAGTCAGTAGCCAGTAGTCCAGTACGTCAGCTAAAAAACCAGCTCCCAAAAGATAGACACTTTTTAGGAAATTGGAAGCCGACCGCGATTTTTAAGGCACGATTTTATCCCCAAAGAGGAGATTTATAAAGGCCTGCTTGTAGCCGCGGAGGACGTGGTCCCGGCGCCGCACCAGGGCCAGGTGGCCGGGTTTAAAGTAACCGGGAAGGGGGAGGAAGGCCAAGGGGCGCCCGGGGCGGGGCCTGGCCTGGGCCAGGGTGGCGAAGGAGACCCCCAGGCCCATTTCCACGTAAAGGGCGCTCAACTCCACGTTGGCCGATTCCATGACGATCCGGGGTGAGAGGCCCAGGGTGCGGAAGCGCTCGTCCAGGACCAGGCGCCAGGGGTAGCCGGGATCCCGGGGCGGCAGGATCAGGGGATAGCGGACGATCTGCCGCAGGCTGAGGCGCTTGCTGGCCGCCAGGGGATGGTCCCGGGGGGTCAGGAGGACGGGGACCAGAGGCTGCCAGCGCCGGGCGGCCAGCTCCTTGGGCACCAGGGATTCCAGGGCCAGGCCGAAATCGACCTCGCCGTTTTTCACCAGGTCCAGGACCGCGGCCTGGGAGCGGTCCAGGAGGGTGAGGTCCACCTGGGGAAACTGCCGGCGGTAGGCCAGGAGGACATCGGGCAGCAGGCGGTAGAGGGTGGTGAAGGCCGCGGCCAGGCGCAGGGTCCCCTGGTCGGTCCCCTTGAGCTCGTGGAGCTCTTCTTTCAGGGTTTCATAGCCGGCCAGCAGGGTCCGGGAAAATTCCCGGAGCTTTTCGCCGGCAGGGGTGAGGCGCAGCCGGTGGCCCAGGCGCTCCAGGAGGAGGCAGTCGAGCTCCGTTTCCAGGGCCCGGACCTGCTGGCTCAGGGCGGATTGGCTCCGGAAGGTGGCCGCGGCCGCCTTGGTAAAGCTGCCCAGCCGGGCCACCTGGTAGAACCCCAGGAGCTGCTGCCATTCCATAAGTTTTCCTGAGGATAAATATAAATATTATTAATTTTACTTATTTAAATATTTAGCAGAAATTAGCCACCAGGGCAACTGCTCGTTTGCCGTTTGCCAAGAGAGGCAAAATCAAAAACCAGTCAAAGGCCCCTTGGCAGAGACGGGAAACGGTAAACGGCAAACCGCCTTATCGGGAGGAGCGTCATGAAGGAGTCGCTGCAGCCGGGCCTGAGCTTTGAATTCCGTTTCACGGTGCCGGCCAATAAGACCGTGCCCCACCTGTTCCCCGAATCCCCGGAGTTCCAGGAGATGCCGCAGGTGTTGGCCACCGGCTTCATGGTGGGCCTCTTCGAATGGGCCTGCATCCGGGCGGTCAACCCCCACCTGGACTGGCCCCGGGAGCAGACGGTGGGGATCGGGGTCCAGTTGAGCCACTTGGCCGCCACCCCGCCGGGTCTGACGGTGACCGTCCGGGGCCGGCTGGAAAAGGTGGAGGGGCGCAAACTCACCTTTTTCCTGGAGGCCGATGACGAAGTGGACCTGATCTCCGAGGGCTACCACGAAAGGTTCGTCATCGACGCCGTGAAATTCAAAGCCAAGGCCAGGGCCAAGGCCGAGAAGAAGCGGGCTTAGGCTGGCGCGGCGGCCTGAGTTAAGCCTTCCCGGGACGGGTCCCGCCTGGGGCTGGAGCAGGACCGGCCTGAGGCGCGGCGGTTTTTTGGGCAACGGCCGGATAGCTCGGCCAGGGCACCCCGTAACCGGCCGGGGGACGATCCCCCGGCGCGCTTAATCCGTAATCCCTTTTCCCCTCAGGCTCCCTTCCTGGAGCGCTGCGCAAATCGTCTGTGGCCCGCACCGCTGAGCCTACCGCGTAATTTCGCCATAATTAAGGAAATTCTCCCTCAAGAAATAGGGATTCCCCGGTTTACAAGGCGGGAGAAAACCACCAAGCTTGGGGCATCATCTGTTTCGACTGCTGGGTCCAGGCGGCCGCCAGATAATTCCGGGGAATCCCCGGCAAAGCCTTGGCCGCCGCCATTCCCGGCCAACCCTAGGAAAGGAGACACGCATGCGAGACTCGGTCGAAGCGTTATCGTCCCCGAACCCTGGAATGGAGTTGCTTTATCCCCCCAGCCGCCCGGATGGCGCCCCCTACCCGGATGTCCTGCCGTCCGTCCTGGTCGTCGATGACAATGACCAGTACCGCAGGGTTATCCTGAACTATCTGGAGCTCAGCCGCTGTGCCGGCAAGGGCGCCGCCAATGCCTTAGAAGCCCTGGAAATCCTGGCCCGGGAGCGCATCGATCTGGTGGTCAGCGACATTAAAATGAAGGGCAGGGATGGGGTGGCCTTGATGCAAGAGGTTCACCGGACTTATCCCCAGGTGCCCTTCATTATCATGACCGGTTATGCGCCGGAATATTGCTCTGAGGCCATCATTAATGCCGGGGCCCGCGACTTCATTGCCAAGCCCTTCTCCCTGGGGGAATTGCGGGCGAAGATTTGGCGGATTCAGAAAGAAAAGGACATTCTGCGGCAACTGCAACATAGCCTGACCAGGCTCAAGAACCTCATTGACCACACGTTGGGGGCCCTGGCCTCCGCCCTGGAACAGAGAGTTCCCTATACCGCCGGGGGCCAGAATCGCGTCGGCGACCTGGCCTGCGCCATCGCCAGGGAAATGGGGCTCCCGGAAGAACGCATCGATGTCCTGCGCCTGACTGCCTTCGTCCACGATCTCGCCAAGATGGGGGTTCCCGCCGAAAGCCTGGCCAAACCGGGAGCCCTGACCGCCACCGAAATGAGCCTGATTAAGGTGCATTGTCAGGCATTTTTTGAGATCCTGAATACCGTCGAATTTCCCCGGGCCTTCTCCGCCATGGTCTTCCAGCGCCAGGAAAGGGTTAACGGTTCAGGGGAGCCCATGCTGATCTTGGAGGCCAGGATCCTGGCGGTGGCCGAGGTGGTGGAAGCCCTGAGCACCCCGGGGCCTTACCGGCCGGCCCTGGAAATGAGCGCCGCCCTGGAAGAAATCTCCCGGAACCGAGGGCTCTATGATGGCGAGGTGGTGGATGCCTGCCTGAGGCTGTGCCACGAAAAAGGCTTTACCTTCAGAAGCTCATAAAGTTCAAAGTTCAAGGTTCAAAGTTCAAGGTTAAACTGAAAACCGAAATCCTCCCACCAGGATGTTACTCCCGGCAACCCGGCCTCCCCGGGGCCGCGGCCTTGATCCCCCCAAGGCAATTCTCAATCATCGGCCACCAGTTTTTGCCCATATAGAGCCGCGCCCAGGGCGCCCACCAGGTCGGGGTGGTCCGGAACCAGGACGGGTTCTCCCAGGCTTTCTGCCAAAAGCGACTTGATGCAGGGGTTATGGGCCACCCCGCCGGCAAACAGCAGCGGCGGCTTCTCCCCTACCCGGCGCAGCATGGCCACCGTGCGGGAAACGATGGCCAGGTGCAGCCCCATGGCAATGTTGGGTGGACTTTCGCCCCGGGCCATGAGGCTGGTGGCCTCGCTCTCCGCAAATACCGTGCACATACTGCTGATCTGAATGCGCCGGTCGGCTTTTAGGGCAAAGCCGCCGAATTTTTCCAGGGGCACCTGCAGGGACACGGCCATGAACTCGAGGAACTTCCCGGTGCCCGCGGCGCAGCGGTCGTTCATTTCGAACTTGGCCACCTTGCCGTCCCTGGCCAGGGCAATGACCTTGGTGTCCTGGCCGCCGATGTCCAGGATGGTGCGCACTTCGGGAAAGAGACGCCGGGCTCCCAGGGCGTAGGCCTGGATCTCCGTGATGGCGGTGATCTTGGGATGATCCAGGTTTTCCAGAAGGAGTTTCCGGCCGTAGCCGGTGGCCACGATCCTGGCGGCTCGGACCCGGTCCAGCAAACTTCGGCATTGGCCCAAAGGATCGAAGGTGGTGGGGAGCAGGTCCCAGTGCACCACCTCACCCTCCTGGAGCAGAACCAGTTCAATGGAGCGGGAGCCGATGTCGATGCCCGCCACCAGGGGAGGGTTCGCCGTCACTGGTTTTGCTACACCCATGACAACTCGCCTGCCCCAGCCTCAACGCACCATCTCCAGGAAGGCCTCCACCCGGGTCTTGAGCTGCTCCACGTCCTCCATGCTGTAATCGGTTTCGATGCTGAGCATGGGAATGCCTGCCTCTTCCAGGGCCCGGCCCACCTTGAAGGCCTCCATGGCGTAAGGCTGGCAGAAGTTCAGGGCAAAATGGATCACTCCCTTGACCTGGAGGTCCCTGGCCATGGCCACGATGTTTTGGAGCCGCTCCTGGTTGGGCGTGAAACAGGCGCAGTCGATGCGCATATAGCGGTCCACCAGGGAGTCCAGCATCTCCTCCAGGGTGTCCCCCGATTCATCCACCAGGTCCCGGATGTTCCTGGTGCCGATGCAGGACTCTTCCCCGACGATGACTGCCCCGGAGGATTCCACGATATAGGGCAGCTTCCAGTTGGGCACCGCCATGGGGCAGCCTGACAGCATGAGCCGCGGCGTCCCGGCGGGCGCCACGCCTTCCCCGGCCTTAACCCGCTTTTCCAGTTCATCGCACAGCTCCCCGATCTTGGCGGTAAACCGCACGGGGTCGTCATAGAAGCTCACCTGGTTGATGAGCAGCACGTCCCGCCCGGAGATGGGGGTGGGGACCGCGGCCCGGAGCTGGTTGAGACGCTGCAACACCCGCCGCCGGCGGTTCACCAGCTTGATGGCCTCCTTGAGGCTGGCCGCGGTGATCTCTTTGCCGGCGACCGCTTCGATTCTCTCTTTAAAGCGCCGGACTTCCGCCTTCCACAACTCCCGGTCGCAGGCCTGCTTCATCTGGGGAATTTCCATGACGTAGACCGGAGCGTAGTCGTTAAAAATTTCGTAGGCTTTTTTCTTGCCGTCGCAGGTGGTCTCTCCCACCACCAGGTCGCAGGACTCGATGAAAGGACAGAGGCGGTTTAGCTTAAAACCTACAAAGGATTTGATCAAGGCGCAGGTGTTCCGGGGCAGGATCTTCTCCGCGGCCTCCTTGCCGATCTCGGCCCCGGCGCACAAGCCCACGCAGACGGCGTCCGCGGCCAGCACCAGCTCTTCCGGCACAAAGACGCAAAAGGTGCCGATAACCTTGCGGCCCTTGGGCCTTGGCCTCCTGGATCTCCTGGATGCGCAAGCCGTGGACCTCGGAGAGGACAAAATCGAGGTATTCCATGCCCTTGAGGCGGCCTTCCTGGGTCAGGTAAATGTCCCCGTAAAACTTTCCCAGGACCTGCAGCAGCCCCTCATGGGCCGGGAGGTCCAGGTTCAATTTCTCCCACATGTCGTCGTATGGGGTGGCCATAAATGCGGTCTCCTTTGATGGTTGGCGGCCGGGCCGGAAGCACTCGCCCGGTTCCGGCCGCTTGATTACCTGGGCAATACGGTTACCTTAGTCCGGCGGCCTGCAAGTCGGCAAACGTGCCGCCAAAGTAGCTGCTGTTCCAGAAAGCCGTGTGGGCGATCTCCTCCGCGACTTTCCGGGCCCTCTCCGGATTGCCGGCAAAGACCACGATCCGCGTCCCCTTGTCGGTGTAAGGCAGCCGCCCATCATCATTCGCCACTTCAACCTCTCCCGGCTGGATGTTCACCGCCCCGGGGACAGTCCCTTGGGCGTATTCCTCTTTGGGGCGGGCATCAACCCAGACCGCGGTTTTGTCTGCCGGGAAGATGTATTTGCAGCCGGCCAGATCCGTCTGGACGGTATTGCCATAAGCCCGCCAGACCGGCATACCCGACTGGTAGCGTTTGATGTTGGTGTAGCCCTTCTTGAACAGTTGGGCGGCCACCCGCTTCACCTTGTGGCAATACGGCCCATTGCAGTAAATCACCAGGCCCGCTTTCTGGTCAGGCAGCAACTGCATCAGTTTATCCAGATCCTTCTCGTAGATATGGAGGCTGCCGGGGATATGGGCGATGGCATACTCTTTGGGCGTGCGCACGTCAACCACGGGTTCGGATCTGTTGGCCAGAATCTGCTGCAGTTCCTCCGTGGAAATCTCCGCGCCGGCCCCGGCGGGTTTTTGCGGCGCCGCTGTCTGGGGCATTTGCGCCGGCGCCGGGGCCGGCGCCAGCAGACCAAGGAGCAGCAATGATACTGCCGCCATGGTCCCAATGAATTTTCTCCGATATCCGCACATCGTTTTCCCTCCTCAATCTTTTCTCCCTGGTGATCAGGAGCCTTGGCCTCCGGCAACCCTCTTTTCTGCCATTCCGGAAAGCCGTGGGGATCACGGTAAACGTTCTGATAGCCAAGCTTGACAGCCACCCGGGCTGCGGAGTCGCTCCGGACTCAGGCCAGGCCAGCTCAGTAAAAAACCACGAAGCGCCCCCGATCCGGTCCCAGAAGGGCGGCCAGGAGCTTTCTGGACCGCCATCTGCCCCACCAGGTAGGCGTCAACGACAAGTTTACCGCTCCCCGGATATGACCTGCCCGGTATTCTCCTTCCGGGCGGGTGTCCACCAGCAAGAGGTTCTGGGGGTCTCTCCGGTAGAGGTTTGCCATCTCTTCGGTGCTGATAAGTCGATAACCCCCGGTTTTAGCCTCAACCATTACCTCGTCCCAACCGACTTCCCGGGGGACAGCGGCACGGCAGCGCCACCACCAGACCACTCCAAGCAACACGATGGTGGCTAATACCAGTAAAGCCACATAGGGTAAGATCATATCTCGTCCTTCTCGGAGGCAAGCTCCAGGTCGGCCGGCACCTGCTGAAGGCTAAGCATGTCGTAAAGGCAGGTGGTGCCGACGGC
The DNA here is from genome assembly GCA_963808395.1 of uncultured delta proteobacterium. GTDB lineage: Bacteria > Desulfobacterota > Desulfobaccia > Desulfobaccales > 0-14-0-80-60-11 > JAPLJC01. The sequence continues at coordinate 8,692 of CAWEFJ010000014.1, forward strand.
CAGGTCTCACCGGGACACCGGCCACTATTTTCAAGAGGCAATTATGATTTATGGGCGACAAGTTTTTGTCCATAAAGGGCGGCGCCCAGCGGCCGCGGCGTCGGGAAAACGGCTCCAGGGACCCGCCCGTTGAGAGGTTTATGCTGAACTCCGGTAATCACCTGGTGGAGCGGGTGGTCTCAGCCCCCTTTCTCCACCGGATAGGTGGCCTCCATCCAGGCCTTGATGCCGCCGGGATAACGGTAGACGTTCTTATAGCCCAGCTTCACTGCCCACATGGCCCCGTTGTGGCTGCGGGTGCATTTGGTGAAGCCGCAGTAAAACACCAGGGTCCGGTCTTGGTCCGGTCCCAGGACTTGCTCAAACTTGGCCTTGGTGGCCTCGTCCATTTCCTTGACTTCCGGCATGGGGAACTCGAATTGGACCGCGCCGGGGAGGTGTTGCTTCTTGTAGCTGTCTTCCAGGGGCATGGTGTCGATGATCAGCATGGGCTTCTTCTCATCGAGCCATTCCTTGAGGGTCGGGGCCGGGATGACCTGATAGCCGCCCCGCGCCACTTCCTGCACCAGATTGACCGCGGTCTTTTCCGTCTCCAATTCCTTGGCCCCGGTGGGAGCCTTGCCGCAGCCGGTGAAACCCCAGAGCAGTGCCAGAGAAAGGATGGCCGGCAACCAGACGTTTTTTTTCAGATGCATATATCTTCTCCTTTAGGTGGTTATTTATGGCGCTCATTCAGGAAGGGCGCGGCGCCGTGGACCCGCGGCGCCCAGAAAAGAAAAAAGGTGGCCGCCACCATGACGAGATCCCGCCAGAAGGCCGCCTTGACACTATGGCGGGCCCCGATTTCCTCCAGCAGGAAGCAGCCGCAGTCGATATCCAGGTCCAGCAAGATGGCGTAACCCAGGACCGCCAGAAAGAGCAGCAAGAGAGAGGAAATGACGACCAGACTGCCTCGCACCTGGAGGACCAACCCCAGGCCCGCCAGCAATTCCAGCGCCGGCAAGCCCAGGGCCACCACAGGCACCAGGGCGTCGGGCAACAGGTCGAATTGGGCCAGGGAGTGGGCAAAGGCCTGGACCTGGAAGAGCTTGGCCACTCCAGCATAGATGAAGATACCCCCGAGGCCGGCCCGGAGCACCTGGTAAGCCCAGGGATAGAGGCGGTCCCACCGGGGCCGTCTGGCCGGGCCTTCCCCGGGATCATGGCCCCCGGGCTTTTTGTCTAAAATTTCCCGTTCCATGGGCGGTGGCGGCTTGAGCACCCGGCGGCGAACCGCTGCCGGAAAAATCAGCCGCGGGATGGAATCGGCGGGGTGATGGAAAGATCTGCGGTGAGGTAAGGCTTCCCAGCGCCGCAACGCCAGGCCCTCTCAGGGGAATGGACTTGGGCGGCAGGCCCGGCCGGGGAACGGCACACCCCGGCTGGCCAGGCTCCCTCAGATAGCGGCGGGCGTGGCGGTAGGCCGAAAAATGCTGCGAGCGGTGAAGCTAATTCAGGGAAGGAGTGACCCGGGAGCGGACCGCAAGCGGCAGGTGTCCGGGTAAACGGCCTGTCCCTGTTCCGGCCTCCATTTATAGAGCCTTACCAAGGCTCCACGGACGCCGGTTCTTCAGGATTTTACGGGAGCAAATCTCACCGGCCGATTCACCAGGATCACCTCCTTTTCTTGGTCTCGTCGGATTGTATGGCGATAGAAAATAATATTCAACAGTTTTCTGTTTTGTTTACCGGCTATCTTGCCCTCCCATCCCGGCGTGTGCCCGGGAGGCCTTGATTACCAGCGATTATCGGGGTGCACCCGGGACGCGTCATAAGGGTGCGGCATCTTCCGCTCCGCCGGGTACCCGACGGGAATGATGCACAGGGGGATGACCTGGTCCGGCAGGTTCAGCAGCTTTTGCACCTTGGGAATCCGGTCCTGGTACGGATAAATCGCGGTCCAGACCGCGCCCAGCCCCAGGGCATTGGCCGCGATGAGGATGTTCTCGCCGGCCACCGCCCCATCCAGCTGCCAAAATCCCTGCCCCTTATTCTTCTCTTTGGCCTGATTGCCGCATACCAGGATGGCCACCGTGGCCTTCTTGAGCTGAAAGCTCTTGGGTGTGGGATTGAAACTATGAATTTCGTCCAGGATCTTGCGGTCATTAATCACCATAAACTCCGTGGACCGCTCATCGAAGGCCGACGGCGCGCTCAAGCCGGCTTCCAGCAGCAGCTTGATGGTCTCCGGGGGAACCGGGTGCGGCGAATAGTCCCGGATACTGCGCCGGGTCAGGATGGCGGTGATGGCATCGCGGGTTCCCCGCGGGACTTTGAATTCCAGCGGCGCCCCCTGGTCCGCGGCGCCCGCGGCCGGTTTTTCCTCCGCCCAACTCCGGGGGGTCGTGAGCCCCGACTGCCACAGGAGGGCCAGGAGGCCTAAGCCGATGACCCCGAGGCCCGGAAATAACCGCATGCGAACGTTCATTCCATCTCCTCCTTTGATCTGCTTGACCCTGATAATCTGAGATCAGGGGCCGCCCTGGCCACCGCTGTGGAACAATGGGTTTGGGGACCCGGGGGCTTCGGTGGGAATCTCCGCAGGGTTTCGGCCTGGGGGCCGATGCCGTTTAATTTAGGAACGGCAATGGCAAAGTCAAGGTTGGCGCATTCTGAAAAAATCAGGGGGTTCGCATCCCCAAATCGCAGCAGCTACGGGAACTTGGGGAAAAGGAGATTGAGGAAATTGAAATCTTCCAGAGCGTTGCTGTTGTCAGACCTGGATTCAGGGTAAATGAGCCGCGCAAGTCGTTCAAACGGATAAATATTGGATTTTGCAGGGTATGGATATGCAGATCATAGCGGGATTTTTTGCCTGTCCGAGGATAGGTGAATAACCTGGCAAGATATGCACTATTCTATCTAATCTCTTTACATAGCAAAATACCAGCTCCAAAAGAGAAATAGGGTTGAGAGCAGAGTCGATGTAGCCATGTTAAATAACAGGTTCATCCCCTCTCATCGTTCTTTTCCCATTATTATCGGATGGCGCTATTCCGGGTTATTAGGCTGGAAATCAGATCTGGACTAATCTTCTCTGTCCTCTAAAAACGGCGACGAGAGATTTCGGGGAAGTTTTGTGATATCCTGCCACTCATGAGTGGGGTACTTTCGCAAATACCGCGGCAGCAAGGGATGGTTCGATGCACGTCTTTATGGTGTACGTCCGGGATGGAAATTTTTGCCAACTACTCCCCGAGGAGCTAAACAGATCCAGGTCTGACGATGGCCGCATCAGAGTGATGGCCTTTCCTCCCCTGGGAATCCAGACCCTGGCTCCGGTGCTGCGCCAACATGGACACCAGGTCCGGCTATTCGACACCTGTCACCCGCAGATGCAGGCGGAGCACCTCACCCAGGCTGTAGCGGAGGAGCGTCCCGACGTCGTTGCCCTCTCCTGCCTCTCGACCACCACCTACCCGGCGCTCAAAAACCTGGCCCGACGGCTTAAATCCGCCGCTCCGAAAATCCCCCTCATCGCCGGCGGCGCCTTCGCCACCATGAATGCCGACCACATCCTCAAGGACTGCCCTGACCTGGACTGCGTGGCGGTGGGAGAGGGCGAAGAACTCCTGCCGGACTACCTGGACAATTTCGACGACCCAGGCGTCGTGGCCGGTCTGGTCTGGCGGGATGCCGGAGAGATTGTTAGCAATGTCCCACGCCCACTCTTGCGGGACCTGAACCTGTTCCCTTACCCCGACCGTACCAGCCTGCCCATCGACTACATCGAATCCTTACCCCTGGATGCCCCCGCGGTCCTCTCCCTGGATAAATTCTGCACTATGCAAACCTCCCGGGGCTGCCCCTATTCCTGCATCTACTGCGATATCCCGTCTCTGTCGCAAGGCAAATGGCGCTACCGCTCCGCGCAACACGTCTTGGGAGAAATGCAGCAACTGGACGATATGGGCTATCGTTCCATTTACCTGACCGATGATCATTTTCTCCTTAACCGGAAACGCATCGGCGAAATCTGTGGGGGCATCATGGCTCGCCAGCTCAAGTTCCACTGGGGCTGCGAAGGGCGGGTAGATGCGGTGGCGGTGGATCAACTGCCGCTGATGAAAAAGGCCAACTGTAATTTCCTGGCCTTTGGGGTGGAGGCGGGCACGCAAAAGGTACTTGACCGGCTGCATAAGAAGCAGACCCTGAAGCAGGTGGAGCACGCGGTCAGTGAAGCGAAGCGGCATGGCATCGCCAGGGTGCACGGCTTTTTTGTCATCGGCTCTCCGGGGGAAACCGAGAAGAATATCCTGGCCAGCTTCCGTTTTGCCGCCCGGCTGAAGCTGGACACCTTTGGTTTCAATAGATTATGTGCCTACCGGGGCACCCCCTTATGGCAAGAGTACGTCAACCGCGGGATCATTGACGACGAGCGCGATTGGCACAAATGGTTCAAGTGCTCGGACATCGACCCCACCGCCGGCGGTCGGGTCGATGTCCGAGCACTTGAACCATTTTCCCAATCGCGCTCATCGTCGATAATCCCGCGTTCAACGTAATCCTGCCACAGGGGGGTGCCGCGGTAGACACAGAGGCGATTGAAGCCGAATGTGTCCAGCTTGAGCCGGGCCGCAAAACGAAAACTCTCCAATATCCTTCTCGGTTTCTTCCGGCGAACCAATCAGAAAAAAGCCATGGATGGTTCGATCCCATGCCGTTTGGCCTCGCTGACCGCGTGCTCGACCTGCTCCAGGGTCTGCTTCTTCTGAGGCGGTCGAGCACCTTCTGGGTGCCGGCCTCTACGCCAAAGGCGAGAAAATTGCAGTTGGCCTTGGCCATGATCGGAAACTGGTCGGTGGCGACCGAATCGACCCGGCCTTCGCAGCCCCAGTTGAACTTCAGCTTGCGGTCGATGATGCCCTGGCAGATTGCGCCGATGCGTTTTCTGTTAAGCAGAAACTGGTCGTCCGTGAGATAGATGGATCGATAACCCTCATCGTTCAGTTGCTGCATCTCGCCCAAAACATGCTCGGGGGAACGATGACGCCACTTGCGATCGGCCAGGGAGGGGATACCGCAGTAGACGCACTAATAGGGACAGCCACGGGAGGTCTGCATGGTGCAGAAGCGGTCCAGTGAGAGGACGGCGGGAACGTCAAGCGGCATGGACTCGATATAGTCGATCGGAAGACTCTTGCGGTCAGGGTAGGGGAACTGGTCCAGGTCTCGATGATCGGGCGAGGGACGATTCTCGATGATTTCGCCACCGTAACGCCAGACCAGACCGCCCACCGTGCCGGGATTCAAGATTCTCCAGGAAATCCGGCAGGAACTCCTCACCCTCGCCCTCGCAACGAAATCGATGTCAGGGCAGTCCTGAGGATCTCCTCGGCGTTGATGGTCGCGAACACGCCACCGACAATAACGGGGATTTTCGGGGCGGCGGATTTAAGCCGTCGCGCCAGTTTTGAGCGCCGGGTAGGCGGTGGTCGACAGGAACGAGAGGGCGACCACATCGGGCTCTCCTCAGCTACCGCCTGGGCGATATGTTCCTCCTTCATCTGCGGGTGACAGGTGTCGAACATCCGCACCTCGTGACCATGCTGGCGAAGGATCGGTGCCAGGGTCTGGATCCCGAGGGGGGGAAACGCCATCACTCTGATGCGGCCATCGTCAGACCGGGATCTGTTCAGCTCCTCGGGGAGTAGTTGGCAAAAATTTCCATCCCGGACGTACACCATAAAGACATACATCAAACATCCCTTGCTGCCACGGTATTTCGAAAGTACCCCACTCATCAGTGGCAGGATATCACAAAACTTCCCCGAAATCTCTCGTCGCCGTTTTTAGAGGACAGAGAAGATTAGTCCAGATCTGATTTCCAGCCTAATAACCCGGAATAGCGCCATCCGATAATAATGGGAAAAGAACGATCAGAGGGGATGAACCTGTTATTTAACATGGCTACATCGACTCTGCTCTCAACCCTATTTCTCTTTTGGAGCTGGTATTTTCTATGTAAAGAGATTAGATAGAATAGTGCATATCTTGCCAGGTTATTCACCTATCCTCGGACAGGCAAAAAATCCCGATATGATCTGCATATCCATACCCTGCAAAACCCAATACTTATCCGTTTGAACAACTTTGCGCGGATCATTTACCTTAAATCCAGGCCTGACAACACCAACGCTCTGGAAGATTTCAATTTCCTCAATCTCCTTTTCCCCAAGTTCTCTTAGCTGCTGCGGTTTGGGGAGGGCGAACCCCCTGATTTTTCAGAATGCGCCAACCTTGACTTTGCCCTTACCGCTCCTAAATTAAACGGCATGGGCCACCAGGCCGAAACCCTGCGGAGATTCCCACCGAAGCGGGTCCCCAAACCCATTGTTCCACAGCGGTGGCCAGGGCGGCCCCTGATCTCAGATTCTCAGGGTCAAGCAGATCAAAG
>CAWEFJ010000015.1:0-34790 GCA_963808395.1 uncultured delta proteobacterium
CGGCTTCCGGGCGGCCTCCAGGCAACACCCCAGGGCGCCGATGTATTGGGGGTAGGGCGGCACTATCACCCGAAATGAGTCCGGTTCCTGAAGGAAATTGATTACCGCCCGGTTGCGGGCCACCCCGCCGACGCACACCAGGGTGGGGCAGCGGTAGCGGCGCACCATGGACAAGGCCCGCCGGGCCACCGAGGCGTTGACGCCCGCGGCGATGCGGGCCGGCTCCACCCCCTCCAGCAGGTGCCCCACCAGTTCGCTTTCCCCGAAGATGGCGCAGGTCTGGGAAATCTCCACCGGGTCCCGCCGGGCCGCGGCGAATTGCGCCAGGGGCATCTTCAGGAAGCGGGCCATGTTCTCCAGGTAGCGGCCGGTGCCCGCGGCGCAGCGGTCGTTGGAGAGGAAGTCGAACACCCGGCCGTCCCGGACGTAAAGCACCTTGGTGTCCTGGCCCCCCACCTCCAGGAGGATAAAATGGTCCAGGCCCGTTTGCTGCCGGGCTCCCAGAAAATGGGCCCGAATCTCGGTGATGGCCGGGAATATTTGCTGCAGGAGATTCTTGCCGTAGCCGGTGACCACCAGGGCGGCCGGCTCCGGGAGGCCCAGCCGCGGCCAATCGATGGCCAGACCGCGCCTCCCCCGGAGGAGATAATTCCGGTAAAAGATGATGGCGTCCAGGCGGCGGCGCCTCCAGACTCCCCTTGGGTCCAGATAAACCAGCTTCACGAAGCGGCTGCCGAAGTCCAGACCGCAGGCGGACAGGCCGGGTTCAGGGGGAAAGGGCCGGGGCAGCGACGCTCCCTGGCCTCCCGGCCCCCTCCCCCGGCGAATTCATTACGGCCGCAAGACATCGACAAAGGCCTCCAGGCGCATCCGGGTGCGGGAATCGAGGGAAGCGGGGCGGTCCCCCTCAATGGTAAGGATGGGCAGGTTGAGGCGCTCCCGGATGGTTTGGTCGAACATCTGGCGGAAACAGAAGCTCTGGGTATAGTGCACCAGGCCGTCCAGGCGCCGGGTGCGCACCGCGGCCCCAAGGTCCTCCAGGCGTCCGGCGATCTCGTAGGGATAGGTATAATGAAAGTATTGCTCCGCCAGGTCCGGGCCGGCATGGGGCATGCTGAACTGCCGGGGAAATTCGTGGAATACCACCCCGGCCCCCAATTCCTCCAGGTATTCCCACAGGTCGGTAAAGATGGGAGGGATGCCGGCAAAGCCCAAACGCACCGGGTAATCCCGGGGCCGGCGTTGTTCCGCCTGTTTAAGAAAAGCGCCGATCCTGAGTTCGAAGGCCGCGAGGTCCGAGGCAAAGTCGGTGCTGGCGATCAGATGCTGAAAATTCTCCCGGCCGCTCACCCGGCCGGACTCCCAGGTGAGGCGGTCCAGGCGCTGCAAGGCGCGGCGCAAAGGGGCCAGCCTCTCCTGAACCTGGGCCACCCGAGCCTCGCTGGCGCCCAGGCGGTCCCTCAGGTTGCCGATCTCCCGGGCCAGTTGCTCCCGGTTGCGGGGATAGGGAAATTTGAAGTGGATCACCTGGCGGCCTTCAGCTTCCAGGATCTCCCCCAGGGCCTGGGTATAGGAGCAATCACCCTGGCAGGCGACGATGACCGCGGCGATCTCCGGGTGGTGCTGCAAGGCCGCGTAGATTCCCTTGATCCAGGTGCAGATGGTGCGGGGGAAGCCGGCGGCTTCGGCCTCGGCCGCCAGGGCCCGGGCCCCGGGGTCGGCGATGAACAGGTTATTCAGGTCCACCGGCGTCAGGCCGGCGGCCAGCACCACTTCCACCGGGATGGTAGTGGTGAAGCCCACCCTGGCGCCGGGAGGGGGCGGTTTAATGGAGGTCATGTTTATGGCCGCGGCAGTCTTTTGCCTTTAGCTGGTTGCTGCAATACGATTATATTTGCCAGGCTTCCCTTTGCCAAACGCTAAAGGCGGACCGCCATCACCCCCGGCTGCCGAAGATGGCGGTGCCCACCCGCACCAGGGTGGCCCCTTCCGCCACCGCCACCTCGAAATCCCCGGACATGCCCATGGACAGCTCCGGCAAGGGGTGCCCGCAGTCCGCTTCCAGGCGGTCGCGCAGCTCCCGCAAGGCCCGGAAATAGGGGCGCACCGCCTCGGGGTCGGCCAGCCAGGGGGGCAGGGCCATCAAACCCAGCACCCGCAGATGCGGCAAGCGCCCGAACTCCCGGAGCAACCCCGGGACCGTTTCCGGAGCGGCCCCGGATTTGGAGGCTTCCCCCGCCAGATTAACCTGGAGGAGGATTTTTTGTAGGCCTCCCATGGAGGCGGCTGCGGCATCCAGGGCTTGGGCCAGCTTCAGGCGGTCCACCCCGTGGATCACCTCGAAGAGGGCCACCGCGGCCTTGGCCTTGTTGCTCTGTAAGTGTCCGATAAAATGCCAGCTAAGCGCCGGACCCAGGGCGGCGATCTTGGGCCGGGCCTCCTGGAGGTAATTTTCGCCGAACAGGAGCTGGCCCGCGGCCACTGCCGCCCGGATATGCTCCAGGGGCACCGTCTTGCTCACTGCCACCAGGCGCACCCGGGCCGGGTCCCGGCCGGCCCCCCGGGCCGCCGCCGCGATGCGGCCTCTCACCTCCTCCAGGTTCCGGGCGATGCGGCTCACGGCTGGCTCGGCTTCTCTGGGCAAATTGGCTAAAAAATCCTTGATTTTTTGATTTTGGGCCTGCCCGGTCTTATACCTAAGAAATAATCAAAATATTTGTTGGATTAGCCAGAATGCCGGAGGACGAAAATGCCCTTGCCTGAAGCGGGGCTTGGCAGACCCAAGAGAGTCCTGGTGGCCATCACCTTGCTCTACGCGGCCCTGGGTATCGGGGTTACCCGAATTGTCCTGGATTTGTATCTGAGGTATCCCATAACCGGGCCTCCCTGGCTGCTGACCATGGTTAACCGGACCGGGATTGCCTGGCTGCTGCCCCTCGTGGTTATCCTCTCCGCATTCGTAACTATTACTTTATTTTTAGTCATCATTTACCTGATCGGCCAGGGAAAGAATTGGGCCAGGATCTTCTTTCTGGGGCTCTGGCTAATAGGCATTCTCCTTTTCCTGGCGGCCATACCGCTGCGGAGATTCCTGGCGGCTCATCCGATTTCCGGGATGTTCGCCCTCCTGCAATACGTATTGCAAGTCGTGGCCCTGGTCTTGCTTTTTCAGAATGAATCGAGCCGCTGGTTCCGGAAATCGGTGGATCCGGGCCAATCCGCGGATAGCGCCTGACCCGTTCCTGGATGCCGTTTTCGGTTTTCGGTTTTTGGCTGAAGGCTGTCGCTTATTACCTAGCTTTCCTCAATTTCCCCCTCTTCCAGGCCGAATACCCGGAGGGTATTTTCCCAGGTGGCCCGGGCCGCCTCCTCCAGGGTGAGGCTCCGAACCTGAGCCAACTGCCGGGCCGTGGCCATCACGTAAGCGGGCTCATTACGCTGGCCCCGCCAGGGTTGGGGAGGCAGATAGGGGCAGTCGGTCTCCACCAGGAGCCGGTCCAGGGGCGCCATCTTGGCCACCTCCCGCAGGGGCCCGGCCTTGGGGTAGGTGAGGGTGCCGGAAAAGGAGAGGCTAAACCCCAGGTCCAGGAAGGCTGCGGCCTCCTCCCAGCTCCCCCCGAAGCAATGCATGACCCCGCCCCAGAGACGGCCCCGGTATTCCCGGAGAATCTTCAGAGTTGCCTCCGTGGCCTCCCGGGTGTGGATGATCACCGGCTTTTTCAGGGCCTGAGCGAGTTCCAGTTGGCGGCGGAACCAGTGTTCCTGGGCCTCCGCCGGCGAGCGGCGGCGGTAGAAATCGAGGCCGATTTCGCCGATGGCCACCACCCGGGGTCGGACCGCCAGGGAGGCCAGGGTTTCCAGGTCCTTTTCGGTCATGGCCCCCGCCCCATGGGGGTGGACCCCCAGGGCTGCCACCACCCCGGGAAATTTCCCGGCGGTGCGCAGCACCCGGGGGGCGTCCCCCAAGCCGGTGGCCACGTTGATCAGCAGGAGCCACCCCGGCTTCCCGGGCCCGGCGCACCACCTCGCTCTGGTCGGGCTGCAACTCTTCCAGGTCCAGGTGGGCGTGAGAGTCGGCCAACCGCAGGGGTATATGTTTTAAGCTTATGGACGAATCCTCCCTGCCATGGTAAAATATCCGATATTTACCAGGTCTGCAAGGAGCGGCGGTGTCCACCTGGTTCTCCAGTCTTTTTGGGATTGCGATCTGCTGGGTTTGGCTGTTGGCCCCTGCGAACCTGGGGGCGGCCGAGCCTCACCCATACCCCGCCCCAATGGCAGACCTTGGGCCGGGGCCTCAGTTTCACCCGGGTGGAGGTTATCCGGGAGGGCGAGGACGGCGAGGTGGTGGCCGCCCTGGCGGTGGTGAAAATCGACCCGGCCAGCAACGCCTTCCGGGTCTTTCACCATGCCCCCCAGAGCATTACTGCCTGGCAGCAGGAACTGCAGGCCCCCATCGTCTTCAACGCCAGCTACTATGGACCCGATTACCAACCGGTGGGTCTGATCATCGCCGATGGCAAGGCCATCGGGCCCGCTAATAACCGCCAGATGCGCGGCATGTTCGTGGCGGAACCCAAAGGCATCTCCCCGGATCTCCCCCGGGCCACCATCCTGGACCTCCTGGCCACCCCGGTCAATCCCAAGAACCTGCCCTGGACCCAGGGGGTGCAATCCTTTCCCCTGCTCCTGGACTACAAAGGGAACATCCGGGTGCGGGACAGCGATAAAAATTCCAACCGCACGGTGATCGCCACCGACCGGGTGGGCAATATCCTGGTCTTCAACACCTCCAACCGCTATTTCACTTTGCGGGAGATGGCCCAATTCCTCAAGGCCAGCAAATTCGAGATCGACTCCGCCATGAACCTGGATGGCGGCAGCGAAGCCCAACTGTTGATCAAGACCAAGAACTTTGAATATTTTTCCCCGCCCGCCTGGGAAAACCCCATCGGCAACCTGCTAGACCGGCAGAGCCCCTTTTTGCCCACCGTGGTGGGGGTATTTCCTCGTAAGGACTGATCTTCATGGCCGCTTACCTTATCCTCGGGGCGGGAAAATTCGGCTGCCTGGCCCTGGAAAGATTGGCCCGCCAGGATGCCGCGGCCACCTTTCATGGTGGTGGATCGCCGGCCGGAGGCCCTGGCCGCGGCCCTGGCCCTGGGGATACCCGGGTGGCCGGGACGGCCGCGGAGGCCGCCGCCTTTCTGGCCGGCAACCTGGCAGAAGATTCCCCCTGGGACTGGCTCATCCCCATGGTGCCGGTACACCTGGCCTGGGCCTGGCTGTTGGCCGGCCCCCTGCGGGGCTGGGAGCCGGCGGCGGCGCCGGCCAAGCCTGGGAGGTCTGGCGCCGGTGGCCTGGCGAGGCCCGGAGGGCCAGTGGTATTTGAGCCGGGCCGCCCATCGCTGCCCGGATGATTGCGCCGAGCCGGAGTCGTTCTGCCCGGTGAGCCGGGAACCTCGGAAGACGTCCCTGTCCGAGGAGCTGGCGGCCGTGAGTCTGCCCGGCTTTGCCATCAAGGTGGTGGCCAGCCGGCAACTGGCTCCCGGAGTGGGGGGGTACCCGCCCCGGGCCTTGCTGGCCCTGGCCCGGGACCTGGGGCCGGCCAGGGCGGCCGGACCTTGATCGCCACCGCCTGCCGCTGCCACGGGGTGGTGCACGGGCTAAAAGGCCCCGCACCAATAGGGTTAATAGCTGACAGCTTCGAGCTTAAGCCAAAACAGAAAACAGTTGACTATGAGCGGCTTTGATCAATCCGGGGTCTTGGGCGCCTCGCCGCGCATGCGGGAGATCTTCCACCTGCTGGAGCTGGTGTCGCCCTCGGATGCCAACGTCCTGCTGTTGGGTGAGACCGGCACCGGCAAGGAGCTGGTGGCCCAGGCCATCCATCGCAACAGCCCCAGGGCCGCCGGGCCCTTCGTGGTGGTCAACTGCGCCGCTTTGCCCGAAACCCTGATGGAGTCCGAACTCTTCGGCCATGAACGGGGGGCCTTCACCGGGGCGGTCAGCCGCCAGGAGGGCCGGTTCCTCCTGGCCCACCGGGGCAGCCTGTTTCTTGATGAGATCGGGGAGCTCAGCCTCACCACCCAGGCCAAAATTCTGCGGGTTCTGCAGACCCGGGAGTTCGAACCCCTGGGGAGCACCCGCACCCTGAAGGTGGATGTCAGGATCATCGCGGCCACCAACCGCAACCTGGAAGCCAGGGTGCGGGAGGGGCGTTTCCGGGACGATCTCTTTTATCGTCTCAACGTCTTTCCCATTGTCCTGCCCCCCTTAAGGGAGCGGCTGGATGATCTGCCGCTTTTGGCCGATCATTTTCTGCGGACCTATGGAGCGAAAAACCGCAGGAAAATCAAGTCAATATCCCCGGAGGTGCTCCAGGCCTTCCAGGATTATCCCTGGCCGGGAAATATCCGGGAGTTGGAGAACGTCATCGAACGGGGGGTGATCGTCTGCCGGGGGGACACCCTGACCCTCCGGGACCTGCCGGACCACCTGCAGCAGGCCGGCTGGGCCGCGGCCGAGCACCTGGTGGAACCGGAGTTGCCGGAATTGGAGCGGCAGTTGATCAGCCGCACCCTGGAAAAGGTGGATGGCCAGCGGCAGGCGGCCGCGGAGATCCTGGGGATTTCCCTGGAGGAGTTGGAACTGAGGCTCCGCTCTTATGGAGTGGGCAAATAGGGCGGGCTTTGCAGCCGGGGCCGGGACAGCCTTAAGAGCGTATAATTATTAACCAACCTTAATAGGAATTTATCATGTTCTTTCCACCCCTGATCTTTCTGATGATGCTGGCCTTCTTCGTGGCGGCCCTGATCTTGCTGCCCTTCCTGCTGCTGGGGATGATCGGCGAGGCCTTTTTGCGGCTGGGGCTCCCCCCCGGCCTGATCTTCTGGCTGCTCATCTCCACCCTGGTGGGCAGCCTGGTGAACATTCCCATCTATCGCTTCGAGAGCCAGGAGGTGCTGGGAGATCAGGTCATCTCCTATTTCGGCATGCAGTTCCGGCCGCCCTCCCTGGGGTCCGGCCACCAAACGGTGCTGGCCGTCAACGTGGGCGGGGCCTTGATCCCCCTGGGCCTGTGTCTTTATCTCCTCCTCAGGATACCCTTCGGCTGGTATCTGCCGGTCCTGGTGGTCCTGGTGACCCTGGTGGTGAACCGCCTGGCCCGCCCGGTCAGGGGCTTGGGAATCGCGGTGCCCGGACTGGTCCCGCCGCTGTTGGCGGCCCTGGGGGCCTATCTCCTTTGCCCTCCCTTGCCTGCGGGCGCCCTGCGCCTACATCGCCAGCACCCTGGGGATTCTTATCGGCGCCGACCTCCTGAAATTGGGGGAGATCCCCAAGCTGGGGGCGCCGGTGGCCTCCATCGGCGGCGCCGGCACCTTCGACGCCATCTTCTTCGGGGGGATCGTCGCGGTATTGCTAAGCTAAGGAATCAGACTGGCCCAATCCGGGAAAGTGGATTATAGTTTTGCTTAAGAAATTTCTTGATTTTTGGGAGGTTAATTTATGGGGCAACTATCCAGCCATGGGCAATCGCGGTTGACTGGGGCCCTCTCCGGGCTGAGGGCCCCGGTGCGGCATCGCTGGGCGCCGGTTCTGCTGGTCCTGTTCATCCCTGTGCTCCTGGGGTGGTCCTGGAAGGAGGCCAGCGGCATCACCATCAACCCCAGCTATCGTAGAGCGGATCCAGGACGGCAAGACCACCAAACAGGAAGTCCTCCTCTATTTTGGCGATCCCAAGGAGATCGAGCAGCCCCTCCGATGGTCTGGTTTACAAGTACTTCAGCTATAAGGACGCCGAGGCCATGCCTTATCGACCTGAGCTGCGCGAGCCCAAGGCGCAGTCCGACCTCCTTGTATTTGCTTGAGGACAACCAGGTTAAAAAGAAGCCGGCGGTAAAGACCGGGGGCAAAATCCTGCGCAGCAGCCTGGAGATCCGCTTCAAACCCGACAGCGATACCGTGATGAGCCACGAATATAAGGAATTTTAGCGGGGTGGCCGGATGACGGTCTTCGCCGACCTGGCCCCGGCGCTATCCTGGGTTTTTGATTTACAGAAATTCGGCGTCAAGTTCGGCCTGTCCTCCACCCTGGACCTGCTGGCCCGGTTGGGCCTTTCCTACCAGGAGGGCCGCTATCTTCACATCGCCGGCACCAACGGCAAGGGCTCGGTGGCGGCCATCCTCAGCGCCGTCCTCACCCGGGCCGGATACCCCGCGGGCCTCTTCACTTCCCCGCATCTGGTGAGCTTCCAGGAGCGCCTGCGCCTGCGGAGACCGGGAAATCACCGCCGACCGCCTGCTGTCCCTGATCAACCGGGTGCGCGCCGTGGTGGACCAGGGCGAGCCTCCCACCTTCTTCGAATTCGCCACCGCCATGGCCTTTCTCTATTTCCTGGAGGAAAAGGCGGACCCCATCATCCTGGAAACCGGCATGGGGGGGCGGCTGGACGCCACCAACATCGTCCAGCCGCTCCTGGCGGTGATCACCAACATCTCCCGGGACCATCAGGACTACCTGGGGCGGGGCCTGTTGGCCATCGCCGCCGAAAAGGCGGGCATCATCAAAGAAGAGACGCCCTTAATTACCTATGCCCGGCAACCCTCGGTGCGTGGAACTCTTCCGCCGCCGCTGCCGGGAACTGGAGGCGCCGCTGTATCTGGGGGGGTGGACTTCCGGACCCGGGGGGCTTCCGGGGGGCGTTTTAGCTACCAGGGGCTGAACCGGCGCCTGGCGGGTCTCAGCCTTGAGCCTGCGGGGGCCGCCACCAGTACCGCAACGCCGCGGTGGCCCTGGCGGTCCTGGAGCTTTTGCAGCAGCGGGGCTGGGACATCGGCGAGACCGCCATCCGGGAAGGCCTGGCGGATACCCGCTGGCCGGGGCGCCTGGAACAGGTGGCCCAGGACCGCCGCATCCTTCTGGACGGGGCCCACAACCCCGCCGCCGCCCTAAGCCTGGCCCAGGCCTTGAAACTGATACAAAAACCTTCCCGGGGCAACGGCCGGCTGTTCCTGGTGATGGGCATCATGGCCGACAAGGATGTGGACGCCATCCTGGCCCGCCTTTTGCCTCTGGCCCATATGGTGATCTTCACCCAACCCCGGTACTTCCGGGCCGCAGCCACCGCGGACCTGGCCCGGCGGGCCCGGGCCTACGCCCTGGAGGTGATCCAGGTGCCCCGGGTGAGCGAGGCCATCCGCCGGGCCCAGGCCCTGGCCGGCCCCCGGGACCGCATCGTCATCACCGGCTCCCTCTTCACCGTGGGGGAGGCCAAGGAGTATTTTCAAGGTTCCGGGTCTTGAGTTCACAGCTAAGGGCGGCTCAAGGCCCAGGCTCCAGCCCGCTGATGGGCCGGCCGGTTAAGGCAAGGTAAGACTCAAAGTTCAAGTTCAAAGTTCCCTTGACACCTCTTCGAAAGCCTCATTTAAGTCATTCTAGGGAGCGTGAGCGACCGCAGTCTAAAACCTTCGATTCACTCAGGATTGACAAAGAATTGGTTTTCGCAGCGAATCTCAGGTTCCAAAGGTTAAAATACTCGCCACAGGTCACTCTGATAACTCAAAATTCGAAACTCGAAACTCAAAGGTACTTATGCAAATCTTCGTTTCCGGGTCCCTGGCCTACGACCGGATCATGGATTTTCCCGGCCGCTTCGCGGATCACATCCTGCCGGAGAAGATCCATATCCTGAACGTCTGTTTCATGGTGAATGGCCTCAGAGAGCGCTTCGGCGGCACCGCCGGCAACATCGCCTATAATCTGGCCTTGCTGGGGGAAAAGCCGGTCATCCTGGCCACCGTGGGCAAGGATTTCGCGCCCTTACCGGGAGTGGCTGGCCGGGCTGGGCCTGCCCCTGACCGGGATCAAGGAGATCCCCGGGGAGTTCACCGCCGGGGCTTACATCACCACGGACCTCTCCGACAACCAGATTACCGGGTTCAATCCCGGGGCCATGAAATACCTCTCAGATTACCGTTTCGAGGGGGTGGACGCGGCCGCGGCTTACGCCATCGTGGCCCCGGGCGGCCTGGAAGACATGCTGGCTTATACCCGGGCCTACCAGGCCACGGGGCTGCCCTATATCTTCGACCCCGGCCAGAGCATCCCCGCCTGGGAGGGCGGCCGGCTCCGGGAGATGGCCGCCGGGGCCCGGGCCCTCATCGTCAACGACTACGAGTTGGAGATGTTTCGGCAAAAGACCGGCCTTGCAGGAGCAGGAGCTTCTGGAGTTAACGCCCACGCTGATCGTCACCCGGGGCGAGGCAGGCTCCTATCTCTTTACCGCCGCCGGCCGGCGCCAGGTGCCCGCGGTGCGCCCCAGCCAGGTCCAGGACCCCACCGGGGCCGGGGACGCCTACCGGGCCGGGCTTCTCAAGGGGCTGGCGCTGGGGCTCTCCTGGGAGGAGTCCGCCCGTCTGGGCGCGGTCCTGGCCAGCTTTTGCGTGGAGCAGCAAGGCACCCAGGAACACCGGCTGGAAATCTCCCAGTTCTGGGAGCGTTACCGGGAGAACTTCGGCGCCGCCGCCGCTGGCGGCGTAGGGGCGATGGCGGCGTCCCGGTTGGGGAGGGGGCAGGGCCAACGGCCTTGCCCCCTCCCCCAAACCCCCACCCCCAACCCGTAAGTAGGGGCGACCCTTGGGTCGCCCCTACAGTTTCTTAACGAAGGTTGGAGGAGGGTTAGCGGCCGTTGGCCCTGACCCTCCCCCCAATATCTTCAGCTCAATTCCTCTAAGGCCCGGGCCGCGAACTCCAGGCTGGCGTCCAGTTCCAGGGCCTGTTTCAGGACGTAGGCCGCCTCCTGGCGGTGGCCCAGGCGCTGCAAATTGATGCCCAGGTTGGCGTAGTCGATGGCGGAGCCGGGGTCCAGTTCGATGACCTTCTCGAAGCAGGCCACCGCCTGCTGATATTCCTCCAGCTTGAAGAAGCAGAATCCCAGGAAATGGTGGGCCTCCTTCAGATTGGGGTCCAGCTCCAGGGCCTGCCGGAAGGCGGCGGCGGCGGTTAAGTAGTCGCCCAGGTCCTTATGGCAGTTGCCCAGGTGCACGTGGATGCTGGGCACTTCGTGGGCCGGGGGATTCAGGGTCAGGGTCTTTTGGAAATGGTCCAGGGCCTCGGCCGGGATGCCCAGGTTGGCCAGGGCCAGGCCCAGGAAGAAGTTTACTTCGAAGCGCTCCGGAAAGGTCTGGTTGAGCTCCCGCAAGGCCGCCAGGCCATCCATGGGCTCGGCATAGAGGGCCGCGGTCTTGGCCAGGTGGAAGACGACGTTGGTGTTGCGGGTGCGGTCCAGGAAGTGGGTGCCCGGGATCAGGACGTAAACCGCGGGGATGCCGATCCGGGGATGGGTGACGTCCACCACCAGGACCTCCAGGTGCAGGCGGGCCAGGGCCGCCAGGCAGTTGCCGATCTCCACCTTCAGGTTGTCGTGGGCCAGGTTGGGCAGGCTGTCCAGGGGGACCAGCGGGCCGGGGGCCATGAGATAGGCGGCCTCCTCCAGGGACTCGTATTTGGGCAGGGTAGGGCGGTAGGAGGTGCGCCGGTGAAAATCCCCGGCCAGTTGGGCCACCTCGGTCAAGGCCCGGATCAGGGACTTGGCGGGGTCGGTGGTGGTGCCGGCGGCGAAGACGATTTCGCTGGATTCCGGGGAAGGTGGCGGGATCGTAGGCCAGGGCCGCCACCGTGGGGATGCCGGTATCCATGGAGAAATCCCTGCAGGTAAACCTTGATGCCGTTTCCGGAGAATTTCTCCAGCAACTCCCGGGCCGCGGGGTCGGTCACCGACTCCGGGTCGATGGCCGGGGTGGGCCGGCGCTCCCGGGTGAGGACCGTGCCCACGTGGCGCTCCACCACCTCGCACAGGGCCTGGAGCACCGCCTCCTCGTAGCCGTTGCCGGCCGCCGGGCCGTTGTACTCCTCGATGAGGTAGAACCAGTACAGGGGCAGATAGACCGGGGCCCCGGTGTGAGGTTGGTGGCCGGGACGAAATGGAGGGGCCAGTCCTGGTAGAGGGCCGCGGCGGCCGCCACGTCCGGGGAAGCGTCGAACAGGGAGCGGGCCAGGTAAGAGAAGGGCAGGGCCTGGCCCTCCAGGTCCCGGGCCCGGCCGATAGCGCTTGGGGCCCTCCTCGATAAAGGTGAAGAAGCTGAAGCGCTCCACCAGTTCCATGAGGGCGCTGGCCTCGGACTGCACCGGGGTGGCGCCTTTGCCCATCTGTTTCTGGGTGGGCACCACCCGCCGGGCGTCGGCCCCCAGGAGGCTGATGATAGACCGGGATGTCCAGGCGCCCGGAATCGATGCGCATGGTCTCCGGCCAGGATCTCCAGATCCAGGCCGGCCAGGCGCTCCCGCACCCGGCGGATGGTCTCCTCCGGGGTCAGGAGCTTGTCCTGGTCGTAGGTGTAGCCTTTAAAGGCGTCGGTGAGCGGCAGGATCGGCAACATGGGTCATAATCTCCTGGCTCAGATTATGACCTTGGGAGCGATTTTTTGCAAACGCCAGGGCTCATCAGGCGGGACCGCCGGCCGCGGCGGTCCCGGTCCGCGGGGCAAACTGCGCTATTGCATGGTAATAGTGAAACCCTGGGGCCCGATGTTCAACTCCACCCCCTGCTGCACCGCATTCAGATTGATAATCACGCCTGCTGGTTCTGCATGGTCAGACCGGCCCCGCCTCCGGCCAGGGCCATGCCCGCCCCCAGGGCCGCATAGTTGCCGGCAAACTGGGAAACATTATTCAGGTTGTAGACGTTGCCCACCGCGCTGATGGTGGCAATAGCCGACGTTGCCCACGCTGAGGCCGTCAATCTTGAAGAGATAACGTTCGCCGTTGTACCTCAAAACGCCACTCCCCGAACTAAAGCCGATACCCACGGCCACGCTGGTCATATCGATAGATACCGTACCGACCGGGTAGTACCTTTGCTGGGCGTCTCCGGGTGTGACCGCCGCCAAGAGCAGCACCACCATCGCCAGACTGAGAAGAATCCTCTTTGTGCGCATCATCTACCCTCCTTCCTTGGGGAAAATTAAGATGATCCCGTGATTCTAAATTAAGGGCCGCCGGCACAAAGTCAATGCGCTATTGCTCCGTAATGATTAGCCAAAGCGGTTTTGCAGAATAGCCTTCCAGGTAAGTTTTCCAGGGCCGGGCAAACCGGGCGGGCCAGCGCCGGCTGGAAGCCTTGGGCACGGTCGTCCTGATATGGATGGCGAGATCATGCCGCCAGCCCGTCGGCCCCGTCCCCCAAATAGGCGTCTTTCAGGCGGGGGTGTTCCAGGAGCTCAGCCCCGGGGCCTTCCAGGACGACCCGGCCGGTCTCCAGGACGTAGCCGTAGCCCGCGATCTTCAGGGCGGCGGCGGCGTTCTGCTCCACCAGGAGGATGGTGACCCCCTGCTGGTTGAGCCGGCGGACGATGTTGAAGACCTCCCTGACCAGCAGCGGGGCCAGGCCCAGGGAGGGCTCATCCAGGAGCAGCAACCGGGGCCGGGACATCAGGGCCCGGCCCAGGGCCAGCATCTGCTGCTCGCCGCCGCTCAGGGTGCCGGCCGGCTGGCCCTGGCGCTCCGCCAGGCGGGGAAAGGTTCGATAAATCTCCTCCAGGTCCGGCGCCCGGGACTCCTTGGAGGAAAACTCCCGGCGGCTGTAGCCTCCCAGGAGGAGATTCTCGTGAACCGAAAGGTTGGCAAAAATCCGGCGGCCTTCGGGGACCACCGCCACCCCCCGGCGGACCACCTCATGGGGGGGCAGGCCCTGAAGGTCGCGGCCTTCCAGAAGGATGCGGCCTCCCTGGCGCGCCACCAATCCGGTGATGGCCTTGATGGTGGTGGTCTTGCCGGAGCCGTTGGCCCCCAGCAGGGCCACCAGGGCGCCCTGGGGGACGCTCAGACTGATGCCATCCAGGGCCTGGATGGCGCCGTAGGCTACTTGGAGATTGAGGATTTCCAGCAAGTTCCTTGCCTTAGCCGAATACTGGTCAGGAATTGGTGGGCAGTGCCCACCCTACATATCTGTACCGACTATTGCCCCTTGGTCTTTGCCTAATGAACGCGTAAGACGCGCCCTACGGTTGCCATTTTGCAAAGAGCCTTGCAGTCTTGTAGGGTGCGTCTCACGCCCCATTACGAGCGGCCCGCTCACAGGCTGGAAGCCTGTGCCACTAAAGGAATGGGTGGGCCGCGCCCACCCTACACTGCTTTATATGAATATGTAGCGCCGGCGCCTTCGCCGGCCGTGGGAACCGCCGAGGGCGGCGGTTCTACATGTCTTATTTTGTCTTGTGGTGGCCATCGAGCGGCCCGATCACAGGCTGAAGCTTGCCACTAAGGAAAGCTGGACCAGATGCCCGCTATTTCCCCAGATAGGCGCGGATCACCTCCGGGTGCCGGCGGACCTCCGCGGGTGCGCCGGCGGCGATGGTGAGCCCGTGGTCCAGGACCAGCAGGCGCCGGCAAAGTTTCATGACCAGCTGCAAATTATGCTCAATGACCAGCATGGTCAGGCGGTAACGCTCTTTGATCTCCCGGAGGAATTCCATCAAGCTCAGGGTTTCCTGGGGGTTGAGGCCCGCCGCCGGTTCATCCAGCAAGAGGCAGCGGGGACCGGTGGCCAGGGCCCGGGCGATCTCCAGGCGCCGCTGGTGGCCGTAAGGGAGTTTGCCGGCGGGTTGGGCCGCGGCCTCTGCCAGGCCCACCTCCCGGAGGAGTTCCCGGGCCCGGGTGCGGTGCTCCCTTTCCTCGCCGCGGTAGCGGGGCAGGCGCAGGATCGCCTCGCCCCAGGAGGCGCGGCTGCGGCAATGAAACCCCACCAGGACGTTGTCCAGGACGCTGAGCTCCTGGAACAGGCGGATGTTTTGGAAGGTGCGGGCCACCCCCAAATAGGTGATCCGATGGGGCGGCAGCCTGGTGATCTCGGCCCCGTTCAGGGAGATGCGGCCGCGGCTGGGCTTCAAAAAGCCGCTGATCAGGTTGAAGACCGTGGTCTTACCGGCGCCGTTGGGGCCGATGAGACCATAGAGCGCCCCTTCCGGAACCTCCAGGCAAAAATCCTCCAGGGCCAGCAGACCGCCGAAGCGCATGCCCAGGTTTTGGATATTCAGGAGATTCATGGGCTAAGCAGCCTTTTCCGGAGGCCCTCCAGGAGGTCCCAGGAAAACTCCCGGCGGCCCAACAGGCCCCGGCGGAAAAAGAGGATCACCAGCAGCAGGGCCAGGGAGAGCAGCACCAGGCGCAGCCCGGGGATCCCGGGAAAATCGAGGCCCCAGAGCCGGATGGGCTCCTCCACCACCCGGAGCCATTCCCCGGCCAGGGTGAAGAAGACCGCGGCCACCACCGCCCCGGTAGTGGAGCCCAGGCCTCCCACCACAATGATGATGAGCAGGTTGAAGGTGAGGAAAAAGTTGAAGAGCGAGGGCGAAATGGTGGTGATCAGGTGGGCCAGGAGACCGCCTCCCACCCCGAGGAAAAAGGCGCTCAAGACAAAGGCCAGCATCAGATGGCGGAAGGAATCGACGCCCGTGGCCCGGGCCGCGATTTCGTCCTCCCGGACCGCCTGCATGGCCCGGCCGTAACTGGAATTAACCAGGGCCGCCACCGCGGCCACCGTGGCCACCGCCACTCCCCAGGACCACCAGAGATTGGTGTAGGGGGCCAGGCCCTTGAGCCCCAGGGGGCCGTTGGTCAGCCCCTGGAGATTGTTGGCCAGTACCCGCACCACCTCCCCGAACCCCAGGGTGACGATGGCCAGATAATCCCCCCGCACCCGCAACACCGGGAAACCCATGAGAAAGCCGAAAGCCGCGGCCACCAGCCCCCCGGCCAGCAGGGCCGCGGGGAAGGGCAGGGTTAGCTGGCTCAAGGGCCCCCACAGGGGGGTGACCAGGAAGTTGAGGGTCTTCTCCGCCGGGGTCATGGTTAACAGCGCCGCGGTATAGGCGCCCAGGGCGATGAAGGCGTTGGGGCCGAGGTGCAACTGGCCGCACACCCCGTTGATCAGGTGATAACTTACCGCCAGGGTGATGAAGATGGCCACGTTGTTCAGCAGCCGCAACTGGTATTCGTCGCCCCAGCGGTTCGCCGCCCCCAGCAGCAGAAATAGCGCCGCGATGGCGCCCAAGTTTAACCATGACCTGCGAATGGCAATCCCCTTAAATCTAATACGGTTCAGTTAAGCGGTTCTTTTCTAAGGAATTGGTGGGCAGTGCCCACCCTACACTGCTTTATATGAAATAATGTAGCGCCGGCGCCCTCGCCAGCCGCGGGAACCGCCGAGGGCGGCCGTTCTACATGTTCTTTTTCGCGGTGGCCGTCAGGTCTTGTAGGGTGCGTGCTCGCCGCATTCCGATGGCATACAAGCTACCTAATTTTCTGCTTCTCCGAAGCGGCCGGGACCTGGTGGGCGGCACACGCTGGGCTCCGCCCGCTAAGCGACGGTCGCGCCTCCCTCTACAACTTATCTTCCCCCAGGGCCTCTCCCAGCAAGCCGGTGGGGCGGACCAGCAGGAGGAGGATGAGCAGGGCGAAGGCCAGGGCGTCCCGGTAGCCGGCCCAACTGGGGAAGAGGGCGACGATCATGATCTCCAGCAAACCCAGGAGCAGACCCCCCAGGACCGCGCCGGTGACGTTGCCGATGCCGCCCAGCACCGCGGCGATGAAGGCCTTGAGACCCGGCAGGATGCCGATGAAGGGATTGACCTGGGGGTATTTCATGGCCCATAACACCCCGCCGACCCCGGCCAGCAGCGAGCCCAGCAGGAAGGTGAAGGCGATGAGGCGATTGACGTCGATGCCCACGAGGCTGCTCATTTCCTGGTCCCGGGCGATGGCCCGCATGGCCCGGCCCGCCTGGGTGCGGTAGATGATCCCAAAGAGGCCCGCCAAGAAGCCCGCGGTGATCAGGGGAATCAGAAAACTGAGGCGGGGAATGTAAAGGCCACCCACGGAGACGGCGCCGCTGAAGGCCGCGGGGACCGGGAAGGGCTTGGCCGTGCCCCCGGCGATGACCAGGACCAGGTTCTCCAGTAAAAACGAGGCGGCGATGGCGGAGATCAGCAAAGAGATGCGGGGGGCCCGGCGCAGGGGCCGGTAAGCGCCCCGCTCCAGCAGCACCCCCAGGAGGCCGGTGGCCGCGATGGCCAGGGCGAAGGCCGCGGGCCAGGGCCAGCCGAAGATCCCCACCCCCATGATGGCCGCGTAGGCGGACACCATCAGCAGGTCGCCGTGGGCGAAATTGATGAGGCGCAGGATGCCGTAAACCAGGGTGTAACCGATGGCGATCAGGGCATAGAGGCTGCCCAGGGACAGGCCGTTGATCAGTTGCTGCAGGAGGGTGATTAAATCCACCGCGCCATTATACTAAAAATTAAGGGGAGTTGACCAGGAGAGCCTTGGCCCCGGGTTTATTTAGGGTGACTTTTGGGGAGAAATTCCGTAAAACAGCTTGGGTAGTTTTACGAACCTCGAACCTCTTCGCCTGAGGCCGCGGTGGCAGGCAGCCCCGCAGCCGCGGCGGCGGGAGTGTTGCCGAAAGGCGCAAGTCCCCATGTATCGCGGCATCTGGCCCCCCATTCTGCTGATTTTCGTCCTGCTCAGCGGCGCCTGCGCCAAAGTGGGGCCGGATTATGTGCGGCCCGAGACCAAGGTCTCGCAAGACTGGCTGGAGGCGGGCGATCAGCGGGCTAAGCCGCGAGCCCGCGGATTACCGCGCCTGGTGGCAGGCATTCAAGGACCCCGTCCTGGACCGGCTCATCGGCACCGCCTATCGGGAAAACCTGAACCTGCGGATTGCCGGGGTGCGGGTCCTGGAGGCCCGGGCCCAACTGGGCGTCGTCACCGGCCAGCTCTATCCCCAGACTCAGCAAGCCACCGGCTCGGTGCTTAAAGAACGGGAAAGCGCGGGAACCCCGATTGTCGGAACCGGGGTTGCGTCGCCCAGATTCGGCGGCCTCAGCTACTGGCAATCCCAGGTCGGCCTGACGGCCAGTTGGGAAGTCGATTTTTGGGGCAAATTCCGCCGGGCCATCGAATCCGCCGAGCCGGCTTGCTGGCCAGCGTCGCCAATTACGACAACGCCCTGGTGAGCCTCACCGGCGGACGTGGCGAGCGACTATATCTCCATCCGCACCTTGGAAAAGCGCCTGGCCATCGCCCGGGAGAACGTCGAGACCCAAAGGGAGAGCCTGAAAATCGCCGAAGCCCGGTACGAAGGCGGCGCCACCTCGCAGCGCGACGTGGAACAGGCCAAGACGGTCTTGGCCAGCACCCAGGCGACTATCCCGGTCCTGCAAACCCAACTGCGCCAGGCCAAAGATGCCCTCAGCCTGCTGCTGGGCATGCCGCCGAGCCGGCTGGCGGACTGAGTTGCGGGATCAGGCGGTCGATCCCGGCGCCGCCGCCCCAGGTGGCGGTGGGCATCCCCGCCGAATTGCTGCGGCGGCGGCCGGATATCCGGGCCGCCGAATACCAGGCCGCGGCCCAATGCGCCCAGATCGGCGTCTCTAAGGCCCAGCTATTCCCGGCTTTTTCCCTGACCGGCAATCTTCGGGATGCTATCCACCGACGTGGGCAAAGATCAGCTCGGCAATCTTTTCAACTGGCGCAACCGGCAGGGTTCCATCGGCCCCACGGTGACACTGGAATATCCTGAACTACGGTCAGATCACCAACCTGGTGCGGGTTCAGGACGCCCGCTTCCAGGAGTTGCTCATCACTTATCAAAACACCGTTCTCAACGCCCAGCAGGAGGTGGAGGATAATCTGATCGCCTTCTTGAGGGCCCAGGAGCAGGCCAGGTTTTTGGAGGAGGGCGCCGCCGCCGCGGCTGAATTCCCTGAAACTGGCGGTGGTGCAATATCGGGAGGGGATCACGGATTTCACCACCGTCCTCACCGCGCAGCAGTCTCTGTTGAGCGCCCAGGATAGTCTGGCCACCGCCCGCGGCAATATTTCCGGCAGCCTGGTGGGGGTTTACCGGGCCCTGGGCGGCGGCTGGGAAATCCGGGAAGGGCAGGATTTTGTGCCTGCCGAGACCAGGGAGGCGATGGAGAAGCGCACCAATTGGGGGAAATTGCTGACCCCGGAAGGCGCAGCCGCCGCCGACGCCGGAAGAGCAGCAGCAAAAGCGTCTGATCCGGGCCCCCGATTGGTAAACCAGGGACCGGGCAGAGGCATCAACGTCAGTGAACCCTGAACTAAGGAGCCTTTAACCTTGAACTTTGAACTGATGAGTCCCGGGAGGGATCACCATTTGGAGATCATGGCATGACTGCCGGTAAGCTCTGGTCTTTTCTGCGGGGGAAACCCCTGGCCGGGGTAGGGCTCGGCCTCCTCTTGAGCCTCACCGCCTGCGGCGAGCCAACGTCTACAAGCCGCCGCCGCCACCCAAGGTCACGGTGGCCCGGCCGGAGCGCCGCCTGGTTACCGATTACCTCGAATTCACCGGCAATACCCAGGCGATTAATACGGTGACCCTCAGGGCCCGGGTGCAGGGCTTTCTGGAAAAGGTCTTTTTCCAGGATGGCGACCGGGTGAAAAAAGGGCAGTTATTGTTCCTCATCCAGCCCAACACCTATGAGGACCAACTGAAGCAGGCCGCGGCGCAAATTCTGCAGCAAGAAGCCAATTACCGCTACGCCTTGATTCAAGTGGCCCGCTACACCAAGTTGGTGCAACAGAAGGCCGGGGCCCAATCGGACCTGGACAACTGGCGGTTCCAGCGGGACTCCAGCCGGGCCCAGGTCCTGGGGGCGAAGGCCAACCGGGACCTGGCCACGCTCAATCTGGGCTATACCAAGGTCACCGCGCCCTTCGACGGCCGCATCGACCGCCGCCTGGTGGACCCCGGCAACCTGGTGGGGGCCGGCGAATTCACCTCCCTGGTCCAGATCAATCAGATTGATCCCATTTACGTCTATTTCACCATCAATGAGGCGGACCTGCTGCGGGTCATGGGCAAGACGGGAAAACCTGCCCGGAAAGGCCGAAAAAGATAAGATCCCCTTATATCTCGGCCTCGCCAACGAAACCGGGTATCCGCACCAGGGTTACCTCGATTTTGCCGCCATCAGCGTCACCTCCACCACCGGCACCTTGCAGTTACGCGGCATTTTTCCCAATGGGGATTATAAGATTCTGCCGGGTTTGTTTGCCCGCATTCAGGCCCCGGTGGTGGGTCCGGCGAAGGAATCCTGGGTGGTGCCGGAGGTGGCCCTCGGCTTTGACCAGTTGGGCCCTTACGTCCTGGTGGTGGGCGACAAAAATGTGGTGGAACGCCGTTCGGTTAAGGAGGGCACCCGGGTGGGGGACCACAGGGTGATCGACACCGGTTTGAACGGCGATGAAGAGGTGATCATCAACGGGCAGTTCATGCCATTCCCGGCAAGCCGGTGACCCCGGTCCAGGAAGGCGCAGCCGCAGGCTCCGGCCGCCGGCGGCGCCACGCCTCAGGGCAAGCCGGGGAGCGAGCCCCAAATGATCTCCAAGTTTTTCATCGAGCGGCCCATCTTCGCCAACGTCATCGCCATCGTCACCATTATCATAGGGATGGTCTGCTTCTACCGCCTGCCGGTAGCCCAATTTCCTCCCATCGTGCCGCCCACCATCCAGGTTTCGGCCCGCTATCCGGGGGCCAGCGCCGAAGTGGTGGCGGCTACCGTGGGGATTCCCATCGAACAGGCAGTCAATGGCGTGGAGCACTCCATTTACATGTCTTCCGTCAGCGGCAGCGATGGGAGTTATACTTTAACCGTCACCTTTGATGTGGGGACGGACCTCAATTCCTCGGTGGCCCTGGTGGAGAATCTGGTGGCCGGCGCCAATGCCCAGCTGCCCCCCGCCGTCCAGAGCCAGGGAGTCCAGGTCAAAAAGGTCTCCACCGATATCCTGATGGTGGTCAGCCTCTTCTCGGAAACCAGACAAATTTGATGAAGCCTTCCTCTCCAATTACGCGGTCATCAATCTGGAAAACCCCCTGGCCCGTCTGCCCGGCGTCGGCAACGTCTATGTGCGCGGCGCCGGCCCCTACGCCATGCGGGTCTGGCTGGACCCCAACAAACTGCTCTCCTACGGTTTGACCACCGCGGACGTCATGGCTGCCATCAGCGGCCAGAATGTCCAGGTGGTGGCCGGCCAAATGGGCGGGCCGCCGGCGCCTGCCAATCAACCCTTTCAGTTCACGGTCAACGCCCTGGGCCGGCTGTCCGACGCGAAGGAATTCGAGGATATCATCATCAAGAGCCAGCGGAGCGAATCCGCCCAGATCGTCCGTATCCGGGACGTGGCCCGGGTGGAGTTGAGCCAGCAGAGCTACGCCAATTTCGCCCGCATGAGCGGCCATTGGGCGGCCCAGATCATCATCTTCACCCTGCCCGGGGCCAACGCCCTGGATGTCGCTAAAGAAGTGCGCGGCGCCATGGCGGAGATGAGCAAACAATTTCCACCGGGGCTCGACCTGGTCAAGCCACTATGACACCACCAAGTTCGTGGAACAGACGATTCATGATGTTTACTGGACCTTGTTTGAAGCCGGCCTCCTGGTGCTCCTCGTCATCGTGGTTTTTTTGCAGGAATTGGCGGGCCACCCTGGTGCCCGCCACCACCGTGCCGGTCACCGTCATCGGCGCCTTTGCGGCCATGTCCCTTCTGGGCTTCGGCATCAATTTGATGACCCTGTTCGCCCTGATCCTGTGCATCGGCATTGTGGTGGACGACGCCATCGTCATCGTGGAAAACTCCGCCTACCATATCGAACAGGGCCAGCCTCCCAAGGAGGCGACCATCAAGGCCATGGAGGAGATGACCGGCCCCGTCATGGGCATCACCGTGGTGCTCACCGCGGTCTTCCTGCCGGCCGCTTTTCTGCCGGGCATCACCGGCCAGATCTTCCGGCAATTCGCCCTGGTGATCGCCGCCACCGCCATTATCAGCGCCATCAACGCCCTCACCCTGAAGCCGGCCCAGTGCGCCCTGTGGCTGCGCCCCAAGGTCGGAGAAACCACCCAACCTCTTCTTTCGCGGCTTCAACCGGGTTTATAAGGTCCTGGAGGATGGATATGTGGCCCTGGTCTCCTGGATGGTGCACCGCCCTTTCCTGATGCTGTTGGTGTTTCTGCTGATTATGGGGGTCACCGGCTTCGGTTTCCTCCGTCATCCCACCGGCTTCTTGCCCACTGAGGACCAGGGATTTGCCGCCATTGTCAGCATCCTGCCCGAAGGAGCCTCACAGCCGCGCGCCCAGGCGGCGTACCGGAAGGTCAATGAGATTCTCAAGAATACCAAGGGATTGCTGGCCTGGGTGACCATCGGCAACTTTTCCTTTCTGGACTTCGCCAACGTCTCCAACATCAACAGCACCTTCATCGTCTATGATAGCTGGGCCAACCGCGGCGCCGCCCTGAGCCAGGATAACATCCTGGCGGCCCTGCGCCCCAAACTGGGCGCGATTCAGGATGCCCTCACCTTTGTGGCGGTGCCGCCGCCTATCCGGGGCCTGGGCCAATCCAAGGGCTTCCAGATGATGATCGAGGATCGCCAGGGCCTGGGCTACCGCCGAACTGTTCAAGGTCACCCAGGAGATCATTGCCGCGGGCAACGCCGAGCCCGGTTTGCGCAACCTGGCCTCCACCTTCAGCTCTCACAGCCCCCAGCTCTATCTGGACATCGACCGGACCAAGGCCGAATCGCTCCAGGTCCCCTTGAGCAATGTCTTTGACACCCTGCAAGCCTACCTGGGTTCGTCTTTCGTCAATCTCTTTAACAAGTTCAACCAGGTCTTCCAGGTCTATGTCCAGGCCGATGCGCCATATCGCATGCACCCGGAGGCCTCCCTTAGAAATCTTTATGTCAGGAATATCCAGGGAGGGATGGTGCCGCTGGGGGCCCTCATGCAGGTCCGTAAGGTCCTGGGAACCGAATTGGTCACCCGCTACAACCTCTATCCCGCGGCCCAGATCTATGGCAGCGCCGCCCCCGGGTACAGCAGCGGGCAGGCCATCCACCTCATGGAGCAAATCGCCCAAAATACCTTGCCCGAAGGCATGGGCTACGACTGGACCGCCACCTCCTACCAGGAGAAGCAGGTGGGCAATCAGGCATATTTCATCTACGCCCTCTCCATCACCCTGGTCTTCATGGTGCTGGCCGCCCTCTATGAAAGCTGGACGAGACCCGGGGCGGTCGTCCTGGTGGTGCCCCTGGCCCTGGTGGGGGTGCTCCTGGGCCTCATCGTGCGCGGGTTCGATAATAACCTGTACACCCAGATAGGGTTGGTGCTGATGATCGCCCTGGCCAGTAAAAACGCCATTCTGATCGTGGAATACGCCCGGGAGCTGCACGACCGCGGCGAGTCCATCACCGAGGCCGCGATAGAAGCAACCCGGCGCCGGTTCCGCCCCATCGTCATGACCTCCTTTGCCTTCATTTTGGGGGTGGTGCCGTTATTGACCGCCGGGGGCGCCGGCGCCGCCAGCCAGCAGGCCATCGGCACCGTGGTCTTTGGCGGCATGCTCTCCTCGACCCTTCTGGCCATCCCCTTTGTGCCGGTCTTTTTCGTGCTCATGGCGCGCCTCAGTGAGAGATGGTCCCGCCAGCGCTCCGAACACCACCCTATTAGGCCGGGAACCAGGGTTAAGGCCCGGCGCGGCCAGGGCGAAAGCGCACCGCCCGTGGGTTATAGCCGTGAGTTCGCCGGGTTTGGCAAGGGTCGGGCTTGACAGGGGAGATTTCTATGATAAAAATATATACTGGTGAGCAGGTCAGACTGAAAGCAGGGCCGCAGATGCTGGTCTCTGAACGGACGGGGATACCGAGTCCCGCCGCTTTTTTTTGCCTGACTACTGCGCCCCTGCTTTTTGGGCAGGTATATCTTCAGCAGTACCGGTAGGAGGTTTCAAGTGAAGGAGACTGGTAAAGTAAAGTGGTTTAACGATTCCAAGGGTTATGGTTTCATCTCCCGGGAGGGCGGCCCCGATGTCTTCGTACATCACAGCGCCATCCAGGGTGAAGGCTTCCGCACCCTGGCCGAAGACCAGGAGGTGGAGTTCGAGGTGGTCCAGGGTCCTAAGGGCGCCCAGGCTCAAAACGTGAGTAAACTCTAGGCGGTTTCCCGCCTGTATTGGCCGGGACTCCGGCGTTCTTCAGAGCACCGGAGTCCCGCCTTTTTTTAACCCAGCTCTCCATTTACCAAAGTTCAGTAAGGTCTGGCCGTTTCCTGGCGGAGTGAGTGGGAGCTGGTTGGTAAATTTGATTATCAACTTGGCGAGGTAAAGACTTGGCGCGAAATCGTTACGGTTGGGAAAAACGAGCCAAAGAGATGGCCCGCAAACAGAAAAACGACGAAAAGATGAAACGCCGCCAGGGCAAGGCCGGGGCGCCGGCTACGGAGGAAAATCCGGAGGCGGTTGACGATCTAAACCAAACTAGTGCGCCCGAGACCGAGCTGGCCAACCTCAGCCTCCGGCAAGACTCATAAGGAGAAGAAATGAGTGTCAAATTATATGTGGGCAACCTGCCCCACGCCATGACCGAAGCAGAGTTGAATACCCTGTTTTCCGAGGCCGGCAACGTGGCCTCGGCCAAGATCATTACCGACCGGCAGACGGGTCAGCCCCGGGGCTTCGGGTTTGTCGAGATGGAAACCAAGGTGGAAGCCCAGAAGGCCATTTCCATGCTCAACGGCCGCACCGTGGAAGGGCGGCCCTTGACGGTCAATGAGGCCCGGCCCCAGCGAAAAGCTCCTTTGGCGGCGGCGGCGGCGGTCGCGGCGGCGGCGGTGGCGGTCGCGGCGGCGGCCGGGGCGGCTACGGCGGGGGCGGCGGTTACCGCTAAAGGCGGCGACGGTTGGCGGGGCGCAGTGCGCCCGCCCCTCATTAATAAATAAAAAATAACGTAGGGGCGGCCCTGTTGGGTCGCCCCTTTTTGTTGGCGAGCCGGCTGGCCGCCTCCCTTAGCCTGCGCCCTTCAGGGGATGAGTCCCCCCGCCCCGACCTCCCGGTAGCCGCCGGCGGTGATGGTGGCGAAGTAGAAGGGCGGCCCCACTTCCTCGTTGGCGGCGGCCATTTTCTCCAGGAAATCCCGGCTCTCCTTAAGCAGTTCTTCCGGAGGCGCTCCCCGGCTCAGGGCCTTGGACAGGCGCATCTCCATCCCCAGGTTCCGGGGCATGACCACCAGGTTGGACACCGGGAGGTTGCGGAGGGGCAATTCGTTTTCTTCGCTGCCCAAGAGGTGGAGCGAGTACCCCGGCGCTGTCCTGCCACCGCGCCCGCCAGGATGAAGTAGAGGCGGCGAAAACCCTCCGGTTCGGGTCCGTGGCGTGCCAGAAACCGCCGGTAACCCTGGGAGAGGAAACCCAGGGCGAAGTCCACCATGTCCTCCAGGTGGTCCAGGCCCCGCTGGCGCCCGATCTCCCGGCGCAGGGCCTGGGACAGGGGCAGGCTCACCCCGGCGCCGCCGCTCAGGATGGCCGCCCGGCTTCCCAGGGGCAACAGCTTCTTGACCCGGAAATATTCCGCCCGCCCCGCCGCATCGAAACGGCTGGCCCGGCTGTCGGTGGCCAGGATGACGCCGTGCTCATTGAATCCCGCCAGTGCCTGGGTCAATCAGGTCGCTCTCCTGGATTAGTTCCTGGTCCGGCTCCGCCAGCGGCGCGGCCTCGGGGTTATAAAAGATCCGCATCTCCGCCGGGGCCAGGTTGAAGGCCATCTGCCGCTTGAGGCGCAGGGGCTTGAGGTCGGGGGTCAGGTCGTGCCAGGCCCGGGCCGGAGGCCCCAGCAATTCCGCCAGGTTGGCGAGCTTCACCGGGGCGCTCTTCCGGGTAGAGTTGATTATGGCCAGCACCCGCCCCGGCTGGCGCTCCCGGGATTTGAGGAGCAGCGCCACCGCTTCGCCCTGGGGGTTGGCCCGCACCATGGGCCCTTCCTCCAGGAGCACCGGGCAGGATTTTTTCATCAGGTTCACCCCGGCGATGTAACGGCTTAGATCGTAGTTGGTCCCCTCCCAATCCTGGGGCCGGGTCTTCACCACGTCCAGCCGCTTCTTGAAGCCGTACTCATAACCCATGGGCATCATCAGGCCGGTGGAGAAAAAGGCGGCGAAGAGGTAGCGCTGCCGGGCCACCTCCGGGGCGCCGCCGCTCTCCGCGGCCAGCCGCTCGGTGTCGTGGCTCTCCGGGAAGCTGACCGAGGGGGCCAGGCGCCGGAACGTCCGGTATTGCTCCAGGCACCAGTCTTCCTGGAAATCCCACCACTTGGAGCTGTTGTAGAGGAAGTCGAATCCCGCGGTCGCCAGTTGGGAGCATTCCTCCAGGCGGCAGCCCAGGGTCTCGGCGAAGAACTGCACCCGGGGCTCCAATTCCCGGGCCTTGGCGATGAGGCGGCCCCAGAAATCTCCCGGGATCTTGTAAGCCGCGTCGGCCCTGAATCCCAGGAAACCCAGGTTCAGATATTTGGCCAGCACCGCCTCCCAGTAGCGCAGCAGGCCCTCGGGGTCCGGGGGCGGCCAGTATTCCAGCTCCGCCAGGTCGCCCCACACCGTCACCTGGGTGGCGTCCGCGGGGTCGATGGCCCCGGGGTGCTTGATGGGCCCCTGCTCGTCCTTGGCGTACCATTCGGGGTGCTCCACGCACCAGGGGCGAGTCGATGGCGGTGTGGTTGATCACCAGGTCCAGCATCACCTTGAGGTTGCGGCGGGCTGCTTCTTGCAGGAAATGGCCCAGGGCCGCCTCCGGGTCCTCGCCCAGGCCGGGATAAAAGAGGGGGTTGAGGCCGAAATAGTCCTTGACGGCATACAGGCTGCCGCTCAGCCCCGGGGTGTGGATGGGGTTCAGGAAGATCCAGGTGAAGCCCATGCGGCGCGATGCGGTCCAGGTGCTTCTCCCACTGGGGGATGGCCCCAGCCAGGGGCGGAAAGAGATTATAAATCAAGGTCGGTTCGGACATGGGGAATCCTCCTGTTCAGGAAACCTTTCAGGGTCAGTGGGGTGCATAATGACCCCTCGCCTCCCGCTCACCATTATCGCTCCCGGTACTTATTTAACCGCGCCGCCAGGCGGGCCGGCTCCGGGTCCCGGGCCATCTCCTCCAGGGTCAGGGGAAGGCGGCCGCGCCAGTTGGGGTGCTCCTGTCTGGTGCCCGGGAAGTTTTGCTGCTCCGGCCAGCCGAAGACCTCCTCCAGGCGCACCTCCAGGAGGGCGGCCTCACTCTGGGCCAGGTAGTCCAGGACCCCTTCCCGCACCTCCGGGCGGGCAGGGACTCGGCGCCTCGGGCGCCGGGGAGCCGCGCTCTCGGCCAGCAGCCCCCGGCTTTTCAGGGCCTCCAGCAGCTGCAGGCGGTCCTGCTGCCGGGCGGCGGCGTCCGCCTCCGCCAGGCCGGGCTTCGGGATAGAGGTTCGGCCTGCCGCTTGAAGGCCAGGTCGCGGCCCTGCCAGAATCCCGTCAGGGTGGGCAGGTCATGGGTGGTGACCGCGGCCATGGCCCGGGCCGGATAGGCCTCCGGGGCCAGGAAGTGGCCTTCCGCGTCCCGCTCAAAGTAAAAGACCCGGTAGGAAAAGACCCCGAGGCGGCCCAGCTCCCGGCGGATCCGGGGCGGCACGGTGCCCAGGTCCTCGCCGATGATCAGGGTGCGGCGGCGCACGCTCTCCAGGGCCAGGATGGCCAGCAGTTCCCGGGCCGGATAATGGACATAGGCCCCCCGGGCCGGCCGCCATCCCTCGGGGATCCACAGCAGGCGGAACAGCCCCATGACGTGGTCCAGGCGCAGCATGCCGCCGGGCGGGGCGTTGGCCCGGAGGGTGTCGATGAACAGTTGGTAGCCCGAATCCCGCAGGCGCTCGGGGAATCAGGGGCGGGAGGCCCCAGTTCTGGCCCTTGGGGTTGAAGGCGTCGGGCGGGGCGCCGATGGCCGGCGCCCCGGGCAAAGAGCTCCTGGTGGGCCCAGGTGTCGAAGCCCCCGGGGTCGGCCCCCAGGGCCAGGTCCTGGTAGAGGGTGAACGGCAGGCCCTGCCTCCGGGCCGCCTGGCACACCTGCCGCAATTGGGCGGCCGCCAGCCATTGGGCATATTGGTAAAGCCGGATTTCCCGCGGCTGCTCCCGGGCGAACTCGGCCACCGCCGGGCTGCCGGGGTGCCGATACTCTTCGGGCCAGCGCCGCCAGTCCCCTTGCTGGAAATGGTCCGCCAGGGCGGCAAACTCTCCGAACCTTTGCAGGAGTCGCCCCCTGCCGCAGAAAGGCGGCGAACTCCTGCGCCCCGGCGGGTGCGGGGGGCCTCCGGCGGGCCGTGCCGGTCCCAGAAGGCCTGGAACAGGAGTTCCAGGACCCGGCGCTTCAGGCGAAAGACCTGGGCGTAGGGGACCAGCGGCCCTTGCCGCAGGCGGGCCTGACGGCCTGGAATTCCGGGCTGGCCAGCAGGTCCCGGGCCTCCGGGCAGTGCGCCATCTCCGGGGCCTGCTCCAGGTCAGGTAGAGAAAATTATGGAAAAGGCGGCTGGTGGGGGCATAGGGGCTGGGGTCGGCTGCCGCCAGCGGCGCGGGGGCGTGCAGGGGATTGACCCCCACAAAGGCGGCTCCCAGCGCCGCGGCCCAGTCCAGCACCGCCATCAGGTCGGCGAAAATCGCCGATGCCCCAGTTGCCGGCGCTTCTCAGGGCGTAGAGGGGCAGGTTGAACCCCCAGAGACGCCGGCCGCCCGCCAGGCAGTCCGGGAAAATAGGCCGCGGTCCGGGGCCACCAGCAGGCGGGTCCGCCCCGACTCCGCCCGGCCGCGCGGCCTCCACCCGCAGTTGCAGCTCATAATATCCCAGGGGCAGCTCCCGGGGGAGGCGCAGCTCCAGACGGTGCCGCAACCCGCCGGGCACGGCCCGGCTGGCCGCGGTGGCCGGGGCGGCGAATTCTTCCTGCCACTCCAATCCCTGGCCGGAGTCGTCCTCGCCCTGCACCGTGGCCTCGATCCTGAGAGGGGAGGGGAGATTGGCTGAGGGCGTCCAGAGATAAAAATTCAGCCTTCCCGGGGAGGCTGGCGCCAGGACCTGCACCGGCTCCAGGAAGCGGCCCCAGGGTCCCAGGCGGCGCCGGCGCAACTCTTCCCGGCGCTATCGCGGGTCCTCCCAGGGAACGCCCATGGCGCTGAGCAGGGCCTGGGTAGTGGACCGCGGAGGTGGGGTGGCGGCCGCCGAAATTGTCGCAGTATTCCGGGGCGATGCCGCACAGGCGGCCCAGGACCGCGATCTCCGCCGCTGCCGCTTTATCGGTCATAAGGTCGCAATCAAACCGGTAGCCTGGGCATCCCGCCTGGGCGAGCGCAGGCTGCAGCCTGCGGCTAGCGGAGATAATCCGGCATTATCGCGTTTGCCAGGAAAATCGTTTACAGAACCTCTGTGCGCCAGGCGCAGGGCATTGCCCTAGTCATTTTCATTTTTGGGCTCTGTGGCCGCTGCCTTCCACCGCGGTGGTCTTCTTCTTCATCTTCCTCGCCTACCAGAGGCAAGGCAAGAATCTCCAAGGCTTCCGGTTCCGGCAGTTTCTCCACGGAACGGAGCCTGCGCTCTATGGCCCGGCTCCGCACCCCGGTCTCTTCAATCGTCCGGCTGGCGGTGTGGAGCTGGCGCTTGACCTTGTCCAGGATATCGCCGAACTTCCCGAATTCCGTCTTGATCGCGGCCAGGACCCTCCACACCTCTACGGCCCGCTGCTCGATGGCGAGGGTCTGGAAGCCCATGCGCAGGCTGCTCAGAATCGCCGCCAACGTGGTGGGACCGGCCACCACCACCCGATACCGGTGCTGCAGGTCTTCGACCAAGGCCGGCTGC
The DNA here is from genome assembly GCA_963808395.1 of uncultured delta proteobacterium. GTDB lineage: Bacteria > Desulfobacterota > Desulfobaccia > Desulfobaccales > 0-14-0-80-60-11 > JAPLJC01. Next base: position 29,788 of record CAWEFJ010000015.1, read on the forward strand.
CGCAGCACCTCCGCATAGAGCCCCTCGGTAGCCAGGAACATGATCCCAAAATCGGTGGTGCTGGGCGGGTCTGATGTATTTATCGTGGATGTCCTTGGCCGCGGACCGCACGGTCCGCGCCAGGGCGTCCGTGGCCGCCTGAACTGCGGCCGGATCGGCTCTCTCCGCGGCTTCCTGCAGGCGCAGGTAGTCCTCTTGAGGAAACTTCGAGTCAATGGGAAGCCAGACGCAGGCCTCGGGCTCGTCCTTCGGGCCCGGCAGCCGCACCGCATACTCCACACTCTCCAACGAGTCGGCCTTCACCCGGACGTTCTTCTCGAACTGCTCCGGGGTGAGGATTTGCTCCAGGATCGCGCCGAGCTGAACCTCGGCCCACGTGCCCCGCACCTTCACGTTGGTCAGGACCCGCTTGAGGTCTCCCACGCCGGTGGCCAGATGCTGCATCTCCCCGAGACCCTTGTGTACCGCCTCCAACCTGTCACTCACGAGTTTGAACGACTCTCCGAGCCGCTTTTCCAGAGTATCATGCAGTTTCTCGTCCACCGTCTTGCGCATCTCGTCGAGCTTCTTCTCGTTACCCTCCTGCAGCTCCTTGACCCGAGAGTCAAAGGTGAGGCGAATGCGATCCAGGGCGCGCTGGTTTGATTCGGTGAGTTCCCCCAACTGCTTCGTCATGCCTTCCAGTTGCGCCTGCTGGAACTTGCCCATGCCCTCCAGAGTCTTGGACAGCACCTCGTTAGTCGATTTCAGGCCGCCTGACACTTCTTCACGAAGCTCCCGCCCGGCGCTCCGGGCTTCTTCCCGGCTCGCTCGCAGCTCGTCGCGCACCTCCCTCCCGGCGCCCTCGGAAGCCTTTGACGCCCGGACCAGTCAGGATGACGACCAGGACCGCGGTTCACGACGGCAACAGACAGGATTACCCAAGGGAGAGCTTCATGCATGGTGCACTCCAAGCCACATCATTCTTAGTCTTACCGCCAGGTTGCATGCCCCGGTCGCAGGCTTTAAAATCGGACTGCAGACTGCAAACTGCTAACTCGAAACTCAACTCACCTCACCCCTCCAGCACGATCCCGGCATAGCCCACGAAGCTGTCGCTCGGGCATGATCGTCGTAGCTGGTGTAGTAGTCGTGGAGGACGGCCTTCCGGGCCCCCAGTTTTTTGGCGGCGGCCACCGCGGCCACGGCCCCCCCGGCGCTGCAGGCGCTCTGGTCTTCCTGGGCCGCCTTCAGCATGCCGGGGCCGTCCAGTTTCAGGGCCTCGTCGATGAAGCGCTTGATCATTGACCTCTTTGACCCATTTCACCGCCTCGGGGCCGAGGCCCTTGGGGGCCCAGCCGTAGTTGGGGCCGTAGTGGGTCAGGTCGGTGGAGCCGAAGGCCAGGATGGAGACCTTCAGCTCCTGGGCCACCGCCACCACCGCCTCCCCCAGTTCCATGGCCTTGGGGGAATGCGGGGGAGCGCACCGCCAGGACCTTGGCGTTGGGGAAAAAGTATTTCACCATGGGGAGCTGCACCTCGATGGTGTTGTCCCCCGGGTATTCTTCGGCCAGGGTGAGGCGCTTTCTTAAAGGCGCGTAAAATTCGGTGGCCAGGGGGATGTTCCCCAGAGGGGTCTCCCAGGCCTCGTCGCTCACCAGCAGGGGAGGGGAGTTGCCGCCCAGGTGCCCGCCGAAGACCACCACCACCTGGGGCTGGGTCACCTTGGCGGCTGAGGTCGAAGACCCGGGCCGCGGCCTTGCCGGAAAAGTACCAGCCGGCGTGGGGCACGATGCCGCCGTAAACCTGGCGCCCGCGGGCAGCGGCGCCGCCCCTGCCACAAATTGCTCGATTTCCGCCCGGCAGCCGCTGGCGCTGCCGGGATACCAGCCCACCGGCAGCATCCGTTCCCGGATTCGCATGGTCGCCTCCTAAAATGCGGTTATCGGTTATCTGTTTCTGTGAAAGGCAAAATCAAAGTGAAAGGCCCCTGGGCAGAGGCGGAAAACAGCAGGGCAGGGTGGGCGCCGCCCATTAGGGTGCGCACTGCGCACATTTAGTGATCTGGTGCGTCTCTCGCACGCTCCCTTCCCGCGGGGGGCGGACCTCCCGCCCGCCGACTGGCCCCCCGCCTTGGACCAGGCCCTCAGAGGCCGGCGGCGGCTGCCGGCGACCCATCCGGAAACCCTCAAAAATTCAGGGTTTTGCCGCTCTAGTTAATCCGAGACCACCCCCTTTGTCAAGGTGCTCGCCGGCCAGTTTCTCGCGCCGGGTGGGCCCTGCCCGCCCGCTCCCGGAAACCCTCAGAAGAACTTGAATGTTTGCCGCTGATATAATAAATTGAGGTGGATGCCTGGGTGGCGGAATAGGTAGACGCAAGGGACTTAAAATCCCTCGGGTTCGCTCCGTGCCGGTTCGAGTCCGGCCCCAGGCACTCAATCAGATCAGCAGGTTGGTTAAAGGGGAATCGGCATCCTTCTCTCCCCGCCCTCCGGTTCCTGCCCCGCATGGTTCTCTGGTTGGCCTCACTGAAGATTTACCGGGATTATGTTGGCGCATGCGCGTGGGCTGGCGGCGTTGTGCGCACCTTCGATCAACTCGTACAAACGGCTCGTGGTTGGCCGCGCATTGTCCGGCGCGACCTGGGCGCCGGCCTACATCGCGTATGGCGACAACAACCGGACCTGCACGGTGCGGGTGCCGTACGGGCGGCTGGAGCTGCGCTTGCCCGACGGTTCGTGCAATCCGTACCTCGCTACGATCGGGATTCTCGCCGCGGGGATGGACGGCATCCAGAAGAAGCTCGATCCGGGCAAGCCCAACAACACGAACCTGTACGAGTGGAGCCACGAGGAACTCGTGAAGGCGGGTATCGGGGTCCTGCCACAGAACCTCAAAGAAGCGCTCGATGCGCTCGACCAGGACACGGTATTGACCTCGCGATCGGCAAAGACTCGCCGAGGAATTCGTGCGCCTGAAGCGCATGGAATGGGTCGAGTATTCGCGCCACGTGTCGACCTGGGAGGTGGAGCGGTATTGGAATTTTTTGAAGGGGTTGAACCACGGAGACACGGAGAACGCAGAGAACAACATCTTGGAAACTAAAGTACTAGTGCCCGTTTTAGATTCCCGCACTTCTCCGTGCTCGAGGGATGACGCGATTTGAACTTGATGCTTTCTCCGCGTTCTCCGCGTCGGCGCGGCAAACGCATTTGCTTTAGGTTAAGGAGTAGACCATGTGCGGAATAGTAGGATTTCTGATCAAGAACCCGGCGATGCGGGATCGGTTGGGCGAACTGATGACGCCGATGCTCGTCGAGATGGGCGCGCGCGGTCCCGAGTCGGCCGGCCTCGCCGTCTTCAGAGGCGAATTGCCCGAGGGCGCGCGCAAATACAGTCTTCACGCGCCGGTCTGGGACTACGACTGGGCCGGGTTCGAGGCCGAGTTCATCAAGCACTTCGGTACCGAAGCGCAGATGGGGGTGAAGGGAAACCACGCTGTCCTGACCTGTGGCGAGTGCGGCGGAGCCAGGTGAAGCGCTGGGTCAAACAGCGCTTCCCGCAGCTGCATGTGCTTTCCGCCGGCCGGGCGATCGGTCTTCAAGGACATCGGACCCCCCGCGGAAGTCGCGAAGCGCTACGACTTCGAGCTGTCCGGAACACATCTGGTCGGGCATACGCGGATGGCGACCGAATCGGCCGTGACGCCGGATCGCGCTCACCCGTTCACCGCGGGCGAGGACTTCTGCCTGGTGCACAACGGTCGCTGTCGAACCCATACAGGATCCGCCGCAAGCTCGAGCCGCAGGGCATCGCGTTTCGAGACCGACAACGACACCGAGGCCGCGTGCCGCTTTCTCGAATGGCGCATGCGTGAAGGCGACGACCTCGAAGGCGCATGCAAAAGGGCTTCGAGGAGCTGGACGGCTTTTACACGTTCCTGATGGGCACGGGCGACAAACTCGCACTGGTGCGCGATGCCTTTGCATGCAAGCCGGCGGTCGTCGCGGAAACCGACGACTACGTCGCGATTGCCTCCGAGTTCCGCTCGCTGGCGCAGTTGCCGGACGTGAAGAACGCCGCGATATTCGAACCCGTGCCCGAGGAGCTGTACGTATGGAGAGTGTAGTGACGCCTCCGCGGCGGCGGCCGCTGCGAGCTTCGACTTGGCGCAAGCGGCGGTGCGCGAGTCTGAACCAGTATCTGCACCACGGCTGCCGGGTAGCGGCGTGAGCACGTCGCGTGCTCAATCCGGACGGCGCGCACAACATCGCCGTCGGCATCGACGCGCCGGTCGAAGTCGAGATCCGCGGCCATGCCGGCTATTATGTGGCGGCATGAACAAGCTGGCCGACGTCACCGTCCACGGCAACGTCGGCTGGAGCGTGGCCGAGAACATGATGTCGGGCAGCGTGCGCGTGAAGGGTTTCGCGTCCGAGTCTGCGGGCGCTTGCGGCACACGGCGGCCTGCTGGTGATCGAGGGGGATGCCTCGCTTCGCTGCGGCATCTCGATGAAGGGCGCCGATATCGTGGTCGGCGGCGCGGTCGGTGACTTCTCGGCGTTCATGGCGCAGGCCGGACGGCTGGTGGTCTGCGGCGATGCCGGCGACGGGCTCGGCGATTCGCTGTACGAAGCGGTGATTTACGTGCGCGGCAAGATCAAATCGCTCGGTGCCGACGCGCAGGATCGAGCCGATGACCGCGCCGGACTACGACAGGTTGGCGGACTGCTGAACGGGCCGGCTTCAATCACGATCCGAAAGAGTTCAAGCGCGTCGCGTCCAGCGCGGAGCTGTATCACTGGAACGCGGATGCGAACCAGGAGTATTGAAAGCCCGAACCGCGGAGACGCGGAGGGCGCAGAGAAGATCGAGCTCTAGAGCTCGAACGTAGCGACAATCATCCAGATTCTCTTGGCATCTTGGCGGTCAAAAACTATCGCTTCAGTGTTTTCTCTGCGTTCCTCGCGTCTCCGCGGTTAATCGCTTGAGAGGTGTAACCAAATGACAGCCCCAGCCAACCC
>CAWEFJ010000016.1:0-37393 GCA_963808395.1 uncultured delta proteobacterium
ACCGCCGATGAACGCTGATGAAATACAAATAGAAGGCGACCGGTCTTTGCGTATGCTTGCTGGTAAACTTCGGCAAGCCCAAGACTGAAATCAGGCGCATGTGTCAATAACTTTTAATCATGCGTCCATCGGCGTTCATCGGCGGTGGAAAAGACCACGATTAATCCCATGGCGGATATTCTTTGGACCCCCAGGCTGCAAGCCGCGGCGGCCGGCTTAGGCGCCTCCCTGGGCTGCCCCAAACCCTGGCCGGGGACGGCTCCGACCGCCCTTTTTCCGCCTGTTGGGGTCCCCCACGGTGATTCTCCTGCTCCATCCCCTGCCACCGGGCCTTAAATTAAATGAAAACGATTCCTACTTCCTCCTGGGCCGCCACCTCCGGGGACAAGGGGCGCCGGTGCCCGAGATTTATACCTATTGCCGGGAAGAGTGCTGGATGCTGCTGGAGGACCTGGGGGACATCAGCCTGGGGAGGCCGTCCTCAGCGACAGCCCAGGAGAGCAGTTCCGCTACTGGTACCGCCAGGCCCTGGAGATCCTGGTGAATATGCAGATCAGGGGAAAGAAGGGTTCGACCCCGCCTGGTGCTTCGACACCCCGGTGGTGCACCGGCCCTTCTTATGGGAACGGGAGTGCGGTTATTTCGTCCGGGCTTTTTTGAATAGCTATGCGGGCCTGAAGGTCCAGATGAACTGACGGCCGCCGGATTTTGAACGCCTCCTCACCCGGGCCCTGACCCCCGGCTCCCAACTTCGTCCTCCACCGGGACTTCCAGTCCCGGAATCTGTTCATCAAGAACGGCCGCCTCCGGGTCATCGATTTTCAGGGGGCGAGGTTGGGCCCCCTGGGCTATGACCTGGCGTCCCTGCTCATCGACCCCTATGTGGACCTGAGTCCGCCTGGCAGGCCGAACTGCTGGCCGATTATCTGGAACGGATCCAGTCGCGGCTCCGGACGTGGACCGCCAGGCCTTCCGCGAGCAATACGAGCACCTGGCCCTGTGCCGCAACCTGAAGATCCTGGGGGCTTTCGGCTACCTGACCCGGGTGAAGGGGAAGACCGGTTCGCCCGTACATCCCCCCGGCCCTGGCTGGACTGCGCCGGCGGCTGGCGGCTCGCCCCGGTGCATTTCCCCTGTTGGAGCAGGCCCATCGCCCCATTGGCCGAAATGTCCATGAACATTTAATGCCAAGTTGCCTTCAAAAGCAGCAGCATCTCTGGTAGGGGCGCGCAGAGCACAGGCTTCCAGCCTGTGATTGGGTGCGCCCGCCCATAGGCGGACCCCGGTCCGCCCCTACCCCAAAAGAACCGTTGAGGCAACCCGGTATAACATCATCTGCCCAAAAAAGCCTGGCAAGTTGAAACCTCTGCCAAGAGTCATTTTGTCATCCTGAGCGAACCACGATGACCTGACGGCCACAACAAAAATGAAAATGTAGAACCGCCGCCCTCGGCGGTTGGTAGTGTATCAGATACACTACCCGGTGCTGGCGCGGCCGGCGAGGGCGCCGGCGCTACATTTTCAAATGAAGCGAACGATCTTGTCTTTGCCGGTCTTCTGTAGAGGCGCACCCAGGTGTGTGCCCAGCAATTATGATATTTTCTGCGGTGCGCGTCTGCTCCCTCAGAATGACAGCCTTATAGGGCGGCCTGGTGGCCGCCAAAATTGGCGGGCGCAGCCCGCCCCGGCGACCCCGGCGCTGGCCATTGGCGGCTACGCCCCGGTATTCCGGAGACCTCCACCAAAGCCCTAATCCCCCTCGCTATCCAGGTCATATCGATAACTTATTGGTATTTTTAATAAGTTCAGCGATAATGGCAAGATATATGGTATAATTTTTTCATTAAAATGATATTTTCCATTGTTGCGGCAGAATTTCTACATATTATCCAATAACATATAGCAATGTTTAGGGAAACAAGATGGATAGAATATTGATTTCGCCAATTATGGAAAACGGTAAATCTGAAGTGGCAAAGAATCCCGATTTTCTTTATTTGGATACTTCTGCTTGGATAGATATATTCAAAATGTATGTGAATCATAAGGAAAAAACTATCGATAAAATTGCTAAGGCGGTTGGGAACCATAATTTTAGGATTTTAATTTCAGTTGTTAATTTTTTTGAATTAATTGGTGCACGTGGAGAATCTGAAAACTTTTCTGGGGAGTACTTTAATGCAATCAAAAATATACCGATGACAAGTGGTCGTCAGCCGTCAATCGTTATTGACCAAGAAGTTCTTAGATTCATAGATAGGGGTAACCATGAAATCAGAATATTAGATACAAGTAATGTGGCATTAGAAACACTTGATTGAAGGTTTTGAGCATAGGAAAAAGGGCAACACTGCATGGTTTCTTGAGAAAAGAAAATGGTGGGATGAAATGAATAAACGCTATAGAACCTTGGATCTTCAAGCAGATATGGTTGAGCTTTCTGGAATTATGGGGTATCCATCCTTTTTCATCGTTTGTTAGATCTCTAGACATGGAATATTATCAGGGGATTTCCAGGCTGTAAAGGAGAGCAAATCCGAACTGGCCAAGAAAAAAGTGCGTTATAAAGGTCAAAAAGAAATTCCGTCACAAGAGGGAGAACTACTCAAGTATGCAAGACATAGACTCGAAGTTAGCATAGCTCAGAGATACGGGCATGTGAGTGGTATAAAGATGGTAATATCTAACCCCCGGTTTATTTTTCGAGGACGAGATAACATTATTGCTGACCTCTTAAGGGGTTTAGAGTTAACATTTACCAAATTTAGGGAGGAATTACCGGGCCTATACTGGCTGATTCAAAAATTACATACTATAATTACTATCATGGACAACAAGCTGAGTGAGTGGACAATTTGGAGATCAAGGAATCACGCAGTTTATATACCGTATTCTAACTACTTTGCAACGTCTGATAAAATGGATAGGTAAAATGCTTCTAAAAAGTGAATATACATCAATACTTGCAGCAGATAATCTCCATCTATTCAAGATAACATAAGAACAAAGTATGCTATTATGCCTTTCACATCCTGGACCTTGGCGGATTTTAAATTTTGATCTGCCTTGCCCCGGATAATCCGAGATTAGGGGCCGCCTTGGCCGCCGCCGTGGAACCATGGTTTTGGGGGCCTGGGGGCTTCGGTCGGAATCTGCATTGATCCTTCACAAAATCATGGTTTTCGAAGGTAAATATCAGGTAAATCCCGATTTATCTTTTTCCTCCGATGACCCATAGTATCATCCAGAATCATGAGCATTTACAAATCCATCAGAAATGGAGAGCCTATCAAACAAATCGCTAACTGATAGCCGGGGCCAGAGACCGGAACTGAATTCGCCATGCTAACCTTTCAAACACTTTAAGGAGAGAACCGTGGAAAAGCTCGGAAATTTCTTCAAGGACGAATCCGGCGCAGCCGCTGTTGAGTATGGCCTGCTGGTGGCCCTTATCGCCGTCGTAATCATCGGTGCGGTGACCACCCTGGGCACCACCCTGAGCACTAAGTTCAATTCGGTCTCCACCTCGATCGCCGCCGCCAGTTGAGGGCTAAACCAAATTAAAACAGGCACTCCAAAATCTTAGATAAATAGATTATCTAAGATATTTATATTGGAGTGCCTATCCCCAAAAGACATGCAGGAAATTAATTAATATATAATTTACAAATAACCATAATTCAGCAAGATAATTAATTCATGTTATATTGTAGTATCAATATGTAATCTCATTAAATTACTTGGAAAGTGAGCTGGGAAAGCACAAAAAGATTTCACAAGGCGAGTCTGGAATGGAAAAGAATTTTATGCATTTAGATATATTTGGAAACGACTCCAACCAAAATAACCGCAATAGAATCCTGCAGTTAATTTCGATATCATTATTTACTTTAAGTGTTATCTTGTCCTTTAGGTTATTAATACATCTCTTATTTCCCACGCATATCCCCTGGGTATTATGAAATGACCATAATGATTTCATCTTGTTTGGCGGTTAACTTAGTGGCATCATTAATATTACATAAATATCAATCGCTTCTGGAAAATATAGAGTACCGCCTGGGAATAAAAGCGGATAATCTCAATAATGTCATCAATCAGTTTAAGATGGAAAGAGAGGACCGCCGGCATTATGCCAATGATTTACGGGTAGCTGAAGAGAAATATCGAAGTCTGGTGGAGAATGTCAGTGATGGAATTCTGCTCTTGGATACCGAGGGGAATTTCTTGGAAGCCAACCAGAAGATGGAGGGACTGTTAGGTTTTTCCGAAGCGGAACTTTTAACCATGAACCTTACCCAAGTTTTCCTCCAGGAAGAGCTCGAGAGGAGCCGGTCCACCCTGGAAAAAGTAGTCCAAACGGGCGAGAGCGATCTGGTCAATGGCTGGATAATCAGGAAGGACAACCAAAGGGTGCCGGTCAATTTTGTCGCCAGTAAAGTGGAATACGGCGACAAAACCATCATCCAGGGAATCTTCAGAGATTTAACGGAGCGCCGGAAGCCGGAACATATCCAGGCAGCATCTGGGAAAAATTAACCCGCCTCCGTCCCCCCGGGTAAACCTGGTTAAAAATCGGGATGGAGGTTCCAAGACCATTTTTTGACCGCGGTGAACCGGGGTAGCCGCCTAATCCCTACCAGGCGCAGCCATTTTGCGGATAAAAGCAGGATTTTTCCCTGAAAAACCAGGAATTCCCCGATTTCTAAATTATTATGCGGAGTCGTAGAATGAAAATTAGTCACGGCATTACTATCTAAAAAATTTGGAATAGGAGGATGGCTCATGGAGCGGCGACTATTTCCCCGGATCTATAAATCCTTGCAATTTGAATATCAGGCACAATTGCAGGGTTCGGAAGATTCCTTTTCAAGCCGGGCCGTTATGAAAGACATCAGCATGGGCGGCCTGCACATGTCCGAGACCGCACCTAAACTGCAACCTGACGATATTGCCGATTTCATTTTCAAATTCCAGCCTGACCAGGCGAATCCCCTCATTCCCCACAAAATCAAGGCCAGGGGGAAAGTCAAGCGCATAGAGCAGCCGACCAAAGAATCCCCCGATTTTGGGGTAGCGCTGGAATTCCTTTCGGGGCCGGTTTTCATCTATATGGATTGACTTCTCTCTATAAATTTAGGTGTCCTGAATCGGCGAGTGCAGTATAGCCTTTCCGAATGGCGTATTTCACCAGGTCCGCAGTCTTCTTCATATTCAGCTTCCGCATGATGTTGTCCCGGTGGTGTTCGACCGTGCGGCTGCTGATGAACAACAACTCGCGCCACTTCCTTGTGGATTTGCCTTCGGCGATGAGCTGATGATCTCCCGCTCCCGGATGGTGAGAAACTGGCTCCGGGCTGGCCGGCGCTTGCGTCCCGGCGGCCCGGGATTTCCCATGAACAGTTCCGCCAATGGCCTGGACAGTTGCGGGGAGACATAGGTGCCCCCTTTCCTCAGGTGTCGATAGCAGAGATCAGGTCACTGTCGGAATCTCCTTCAGCAGATAGCCCTCCCGCCCCGGCCGAAAAGGCGTGATATAGATATTCCTGGTCTTTGTGCATCGTCAGGATCAGACCTTAACTTTCGGGATTGATAACTCTGATCTCCCAGGTCGCCTCCAGGACGCGGAAATTGGGCATGGAATTATCCAAAACAACCAGGTGCGGGGGTGTCGTTTTCAAGATCTCCATCAGCTCGAAGCCGTCGCCGGCTTCCCCCACCACCTCCACATCGCCGATGGCCTGGATGATTCCTCTTATCCCCCGCCGGAACATCACGTGATCATCAGCCAGCAGTATACTGAATGGGGCTGCCATGATCTTCCTACCTCCGCTGGGAAAAGCTAAAACAGGATTTCCCTATAATGGTTAGCTGGCATTTAAATATTCAGGAGACAAAAACTAAAAGCCAGGTTACCTTTTAGGCAACCCGGCTATCCTCTCAAGTGGACCCGTGGCTTTCCGCCCCCACCTTTCGACAGGTTTGGCTTTTTCGTCAGTTTTAAGGCATGATATTTATATATTGAAAGCTTGTAAACTAAGAAATGCTAAAGGATGCTAAGAGATTACCCAGAGCGGCCTTGGAAGTTGGACAACTCTGAAAATGGGATTAGGATTTTCCGCCGATTTTAATTTGCTTGTATTTTATACGCTTTTCAACGGTCCATCTCCATACGGTGAACCAATAAACCCCAGAGTATTTGTGCGAACGCTTTTACACTTAAGAATTCTTGATGGTCCTGAATCATCACGGACTCCTAATATTATTCTTGATTAATACATAGAACTTTTTTTGTGGAAAGTACCCCAGCAGGTTGGTTTCTGTATTCCATTTCCATTAACCCGCCGCCTCCAACAGGCCAATTTGGGGCCAAAGTTAATGATTGCCCGGGAAAATAATTTTAGGAATTCCAGCCTTGCTCGAAGCGGTATATTGAAATAAAACGGGCTTTCTATCAAAGCCGCAAGAATCTCCCTCCTAATATGGTCACTCGCCATATTGAGCCATTCCTGCCTGATTGATTTGCCGATGTCGCTTTGGCTTTGATGGTAATATGGTTCATTGGCGGGAGAAGATAAAATCGGGGTTTTCCTGGTATTGGCCTTCGATAAACATGAATTTGTGAGAGGGGAATGCTGTATCCTTTCGGGATTCGGGAGTATTTGGCTTTTCCACTGGCTCACCACTATCGGATAGTGGTGGTTTAGGCTAATATACCAGGATAGGGGAAAGACCGAGGACAAATACGCTTCTCGCCAGGAGAAGGTCAGCTATTACTGCGCTCCTCGAGATGGTCTGGAAGTGTCTCTCTATCCAGGCGATATTTGCAATTGTCAGGCCTGGATTCAGGGTAAGTGGTCCGCGAAAGTCGTGCAAACGGACAGATTTTTGGTTTTGAAGAGTATCGATATTCAGATCATATCGGGATTTTTTGCCCTTCCGAGTATAGTTGAATAATCTGGCAAGATAGTGGCTATCCTCTTGTTTCCCAAGCAAAAAGAATTCTTTTTCGGCGAAGCCTGTGCTAACATGGCTCCAGCGGGACTATAGGATAAAAAAGAGGAACCTTTCTGTGGTTAAACTCTGGAGAGAGGAGAAAGCCGTCCTTAAGGCCGGGGTATTCAGGCAGGTGGACTCTCATCCATTCCGGCACTCCTTCGCCATGCACCTGCTCGAAGGCCGTTACGATATTCGTATGGTCCAGGAACTCCTGGGCCATCGCGACGTCAAGACAACGATGATCTATACCAATGCCCTTAATAGTGGATTCGGCGGGCGTTCGCAGTCCGATTGACGCGCTTTGAGGTAATCGAGGAAGTTATTATGCCGATCCGCCTAAGATGCCGTGATAAGTGGGCAGCCTCGATTTAACACATTGATATCAATAGATTTATGGTCATCAGAAGACGCGAGGCAATGGCATCTTATAGGGACAGGAAACCCAATCCCCGCATCTTATGCAGGTCATTCTAATTATTGTTAAGCATCCAAAACAAAGGACTCATGTCAGTCAGAACGAAACGTCGTGAATTGATAAGGCTCCGAGATGCCTTCGAGGCTGAGGCTGCTCGTTTTCCTGATACACGACTTTCGGTCTTGTATATAACCCAGATGAAACCAGCAACTGGGCGCACTTTTCATGAAAAAAATCATGTAATTATGCTTTGGGAATACTATGGAACAGTCGGTGAGAGCCGGGAAGTGGCTACTTTATTGGCGAATTTACAAGAAAGTGACATAGCAACCATCGGTGTTCGAGGTAGCGAATTCTCATGCTATGCCTTGATTGAGGGCCATGAAACTGATCGGTTTATCAGGATGGCGAAACGAGCCGGAAGCATCTTTTCGGATAAAGAAATACGGGCAATAAAGGCGCACGCTATAGATGATTTCAAATCTAATTTACTCAATCGCCAGCAACAACAAGAATCTCAGCGTAAGCCCGTGTTCGTGGAGAACGACAGTCGCTTAGCCGTCTGGTTGAATCACGTCTTGTACCATCTTGGCAAAACACACCCATTATATATGCCAGAGGTCCGAATCGATCTTACCCGTTTGCGGCGTCACTTTCTGCGATAGATGATCTTGTAGAATCAGGAATGATTGATTCGGCGAAATACAAGAAAAAAGGTCTTGATAATAGGCATTTCAGGGTTGCCCTATCCTTTCCCGGAGAAAAACGAGATTTTGTTGGTGAAGTTGCCGATGCACTGCGATCTGAAATGGGGGATCATGCGGTTTTTTATGACAATTACTATCAGCCAGAACTAGCGCGACCAAATCTCGACCTATTATTGCAACGGATTTATCATAAGAATAGCGATTTGGTTGTGGTATTTCTTTGTTAGGATTACGAGCATAAAGAGTGGCGTGGACTGGAATGGAGAGCGATAAGGGATCTAATTAAACAAAAGCATGATAGTAAAATAATGATTCTCCGCTTTGATCGTTGTTCAATCAATGGTTTATTCGGGATTGATGGCTACCTCAATATCGATGATATGTCGCCAGCTAAACTTGCTGGCTTAATACTCAAACGGCTTGAATCCGCAATTTAACAACAAATGCTCAACGAGGCCATGCACCCGACCGCCACATTCGCTAACGCTCCTTTCGCGTCGGGTAATGGCTGGCGTTCACCCACTCCCTTCCTTTCGCTCCACCGCCGCGCAATCCTCATGGCCCTCGACTGAGTAATCACTGATATAATATCTGCTATTACTGTGCTCCTCAAGATGGTCTGGAAGTGTCTCTCTATCCAGGCAGTATATGCAATTTTCCCAGGCCACCGATAAGTCCGGTTGATGGCAAGTGATCGTTAACCATGGAAGGAGATGGTAGGTGGTTAGCCAATTTCCACGAGACAATTTGGCTACAAAAGAGGAATCTTGTGGGGTTAAACTCGGGCAGAGATATCCCAAAACTAATTTTTGACTGCGGAGCCAAGGCGGCCGCATAATCTCGTCTGAGATTAGAAATAGCCTGAAGTTGTCCAGGGTTTGGTCCATCACCGGGAGCATGAAATAGAGTTTTAGAATAGCTGAAGCAAACAACTATACCTCCGGGGAACTCAGGCAAATCTTGCGCTTTAGAAGTGGATTTAGTAGGGTTTAGTGGATTGTCATCTTCTCCTTGGAGGTATGCCCGATGCTCAGAGTGAAATCACTTCTTCTTCTGTTGGTTCTGTTCGTGGCGGTGGCCTGCTCGGAGCAGAAAGCTCCCCAACCCGTAGCCGGCGCCGGTGGCCGACAGCGAAGAGGGCCGTCAGGCCGCGGCAAAGCAGTACCTTGAGGTGGCGCCGCCCCAGGAAATGCTGACGGAGATGAGCCATAAGGTAGTGAAGATGCTGCCGGAAAAGGACCAGAAGGTCTTTCTGGAGGTGATGAAGGGCAAATCTCTGCAGAGCTACCTACCGTATTAGCCTGAACGCCCTGGTGAAGCACTTTACTGTCAATGAAATCAAGGCCCTGACGGCTTTTTACGGCTCCCCGGAAGGAAAATCCGTGCGCCATAAGCTCGGCGATTACAGGGCCGATGTCATGTCCCAGGTCCATCAAGAGATGATCGCTACCCTGGAGAAGCTACAGCAAGAGGAGCGGGCTCTAAGAGACCTCAGGGGCAATTGAAGCCGGCGGAGCCCAAGGCGCTCCAGGCGCAGCCTAAGCCACCCAGCGCCAAATAAACCATCATCACTAGTGTCGCTGGCACGCTACAATTTTGGTTTTTGGCCTTCTGAGAGCCTTGCTACGTAGCGCAAGGCTGCCCTTTGCCCCCCCTTTCCCCCACACCCTCCTGGAGCGCCTGAAGCCGCATCAAGACTGTAAAACTTCCCCTATCCAGATGATATCCGCAATTTTTCCCGCCTCACTGATAGGTGCCGATCCTGGCAAGATAGTCGCTATCATCCCAGGGCTCCCAGGAAATCTGATCTTTCTACCTTTCCCATCATTGCAGTTCTCTTGACACAGTGATCTTAGGACCTATTTTATAATCATCTCCAATGCCTTTTTCCTCATAGGCCCGCGATCCATTCCCCTCCGATCCCCGAACCGGGCCAAGAGACTTCGGGAAGAGAACGACTTGGAGAGATCCTATGGAAATCTCAGACAACCTCCGCTTTACAAAGCTCGCGCTCAATAACGGCCTTGCCTTTCCTGCCCTTGGTTTTGGCACACTCATTCCTGATCCCACTGACACTAAAAATGCCGTTATAGCCGCCTTAGAAGTAGGATTTCGCCAATTCGACTGTGCCGAACGTTATCGTAATGAAACCGCGGTGGGCGAGGCATTTCTGCAGATGTTCCAATCCGGCAAAGTCAGCCGTGAGGAGGTGTTCATCGGCACGAAGCTCTGGAACAACAATCACCGACCGGAACGGGTCCGACCCGCCTTCGAAGCGAGCCTCAGGAGACTCCAGCTCGAATATGCCGACCTATATTCCGTTCATACTCCATTTGCCTTCAAACCCGGAGACGAGCAGGACCCCAGAGATGAAAGCGGCAATGTTATTTATGATGAGGCCGTAACGTTGCTGGATACCTGGAAAGCCATGGAGAGTCTGGTAGAGACGGGTAGGTGCAAGGCCATCGGCCTGTCGGACGTCAGCCTGGCGCAGCTCCAGGAGATTTTCGCAGCCGCCAGGGTAAAACCAGCAGTGCTGCAGGTAGAATCCCATCCGTACCTGCCGCAGTGGGAAATGCTGGATTTTTGCAAACGGCATGGCATCGTGATGCAGGCTTTTGCGCCTTTGGGCCATGCCATCGAACCAAAATTGCTGGAAGACCCGGTGATCACTAACATCGCCAAGAGGGTCAACCAAACCCCGGCCCAGGTTTTGCTCGCCTGGGCTCTCCAGCGGGGTACAGCCCTCCTGACCACCTCGAAGGCCCCGAGCCGCATTAGAGAAAACTTCGAGGTTGCCACCCTTCCGGAAACCGCCATGAAAGAAATAAGTGAGGGTATCAAGACAGAGTATAGATTTAATCCCGTCACACAGACCGGTATTCCCGGCTTCATTCCCAGAGGACGATGAATCAAGCCTACAAAGAAGAGCAATAGAGCACGCACCCAGAGACTAAAAGGGGCGGAAATGGAAGCCTTCCAGGAAAAGCGCCGGAACAGGTAATAAAAAATTAGGGTAATCTGAGCAAAGCTGATCGGCTATATACAGACGGTCTTTTTTCCATCTGTCATTGCTTAGGTGGAGACATAAAGATGAGAATGACTACAAACAGATTCATGTACTGCGAGCCAGCATGATTTCTATGAGTTGTCGCAGTGATTGAAGCAGCTGTTAACTGCGGATAACTGCTATTAATGCGCTCCTCAAGATGGTCTGGAAGTGTCTCTCTATCCGGGCAATATCTGCAATTTTCCCAGTCCACCGATAAGTCCGGTTCAGGGCAAGTGATCCGCGATTATTGCTGGGCTCTATCACCCTGACTTTCTTATAGTATCCCCGCCGCCGGCAGCCGCCCCGGCTGCGCCCGGGGGCGTCTCCCCACCTTCCGCCATCACGGTTAGCACCCAGCTATACTCCTCGGTAAGGAACTCCAGCAGCTCGCGCTTCAGGCCGGGGGGCAGCCACTCCCAGGTGTAGGTCTCGATCTCCAGGTGCGGACAGAATTTTTGCGCTTTAAGCAACTTGAGCACCGTCCGGGTCTCCTCCCGGGTGGAGGCCAGCGCCCCGAAGCGCTCCATGAACAGGGGCAGGTGGTAATGGATGCGCCACTGGCCGCCGGGGCCATGGTCCAGCCAGGGCAGGGCCGGCCGCAGGTCCGGAAACCGCCGGACGCGGCCCCGGTCCTCCCGCACCCTGACCTGGTGCAGGTAGGGGGATTGGCAGAAAGGCTCCAGTTGCTGAGCCAGAGGCGCCCGGTGGCCATTATCCGGCTGATCCGGCAGGGCCACCTCCAACCCCGCGGTGATTTGGACCTTTCCCACCCGGATGCCCGCCTGGGCCAGGGTGCTCAGGGCCGCGGCCGGATCCTCATAGGCCACCGCCAGGTGGCAGGTGTCCAGGCAGACCCGCAGGTGCCTGAGCAGGCGGCGGCGGGCTTCGTCCCGGGAGAGGCCGGCGGCCCGGGCCAGCCTGGGGGCCCCCCGGGGCAGCAGCCAGTCCTGGAAAAACTCCACCACCTCCCGGCTGCACTCCAGCAGGCCGTCAGGCTCGGGCTCCAGGTCCAGGTGGATGAGCTTGCCCTCCTCTTCTTCCACGCGGATAAGCCTGGCGGTCAGGCGCACCAGGTTGTCGATGATGGCCGCCAGGGCGGCGGCGTCGCCCGCGGCGATCCAGGGCTTGTAGGACAGGGGCAGGGTGGAAATGCCGCCCTCGCCGCCCGCCGGCAACAGGCGGGCCAGGATGTCCACCAGGCGCAAGGTATAGTCGAGGCGGCGGGCGGCGCGCCAGTCCGGGGCAAAGATCCGTTCCTTAACCGGCTGCGCTCCCAAATCGCCGTAAGGGAAACCATTGAGGGTGAAGACGTAGAGCTGCTGGGCGGCCAGGAAGTCCTGAAACCTGGCCAGGGTGTCGCCGCCCAAAAGCTCCCGGCTTTCCGCGGCGGAGAGCCGCAGGCCCAGACCGAAGGGCCGCTCCGGGGCCAGGCGGGCCCGGAGCCGCGGCGTCAGGGAACGGAGATTGCCGAACAATTCCGGCCAGCCCCGGCCGGGGTGGACCTTGGTGCAGTAAGTCAGGTGGAATAACCCGTCCGGGCCGATCTGCAAGGGAATCCTTCCGGTGAGCCGGCAGGGCGGTCAGCACGGAGAATGAGAGTCTCCGCCGGTCCTCTGCTCTGGCCAAGGCGCGTGACTGCTGGCTCGCGCGGCCCAACAGCCGGGGGGCGAGCCGCCCGCAAAAAATACCTGCCCGCAACGGCGCCGGCGCCGGTGGCGCTGCCAACAGGGCGGCCCTGTGCGTCCGGGGTCGATTTGGTTGGTCTCCCGCCCCTGGCCGATATCCGCGAGGAGGAGGATGGTGAGGCGGCCTCCCAGGTGGGTGCGAAACTCTTCCAATCCCCGCAGGACGGCCTCCTGGTTGTCGAGTTGGGGGACGTAGAGCACCAACCCCAGGCTGGTCAACAGGTCCAGGACCCGCCGCCAGGGGCGTTTCCCAGAAGCCCGGCCAGATAGGAGTAAGTGGTGTCCAGGGCCAGGCCGATGGCCACGGCCTCCCCGTGCCCCAGCTCAAAGCCGCTGAGCAGCTCCAGGCGGTGCGCGGCCCAGTGGCCGAAGTCCAGGGGCCGGGAGTTTCCCTGTTCGAAGGGGTCGCCGCCGGAGGCGATGTGGTCCAGGTGCAGGGCGGCGCACCGGTAAATGACCTGGCGCATGGCCGGCAAGTCCCGCCGGGCCAGGGCCCGGGCCCGCCTTTCCAGAAAGGTGAAGAAGGCCGCGTCCTTGATGAGGGCCACCTTAACGGCTTCGGCCACCCCGCCGATCCAGTCTTTTTGGGACAGGGTGCTGAGGAAAGCGAAGTCGTTGAGCACCGCCGCCGGGGGAGTAAAGACGCCCAGAAAGTTTTTCTGGCCCATGGCGTTGACGCTGTTTTTCACCCCGATGGCCGCATCGGCCTGGGCCAGGACGGTGGTGGGCACCCGGAGGAGCCGGATGCCCCGGTGGGCGGTGGCCGCGGCGAAGCCCACGGTGTCGATGAGGGCCCCGCCGCCCACCGCCGCCACATAGGAGTGGCGGCACAACCCCGCGGCCTGCATGGCCTGGTGCAGGATGGCGACGTATAAAGGGTCGTTCTTCACCGCCTCGCCGCCGGGCAAAGCAGGGGGGCGCCCGCCAGGTCGATGACCCCGGCGTGTTCCCGGCAATACTCTTCCAGGTGCGCCAGCAAGCCGGGATGATGACGGTAAAGGCCCCGGTCCACCACTGCCAGCAGCTTCTTGGGCAGTTCGCCGCCGCCGTCCCGGATGACCTGGTGCAGGAGAGGATTCTCCGGGTCGAAGAGACCCGTGGTGAAATGAACCGGGTAGCGAAAGCTCACCTGGAATTCCTGGTGGATGGTTTCCATGGCGGCGCTCCTTAAAATATTCTTAATGGGGGGACCCTCTAGGATTTAAGTCCGGGAAACGGTGTTTGCCAGTTCGGAGAGGAAAATTATGCGGAACCGGTCACGGCCTCAGAAGGGCAGGGGCAGGGCCGCGGCCAGCCTGGCGGTCAGGTTGAACAGGGGCGCGGGCCAGAGGCCCAGAAAAATAATGGCCGCCAGGATCGACGGCGCCGGCCAGACGGCCGGCCGGGTCTCGCCCGGGAATGGTGAGGCCGGGCGCGGCCGGCCGCATATACATGGCGACCACCACCTTCATATAATAATAGATGGAGAGGATGACGGTGAGGATGCCGATCACCGCCAGCCCGGCGTAGTCGGCGTGCAGCACCGCCCGGAACAGGGCGAATTTCCCCATGAAGCCGGCGGTGGGGGGCAGCCCGGCCAGGGAGATGAGGCAAACGGCCAGGATGGCGGCCCGCCAGGGCTGGGAATAGCCCAGACCCTGATAGTCTTCCAAGTTATCCAGGTCGGGGTCGGCCTGGGCCGCCGAAAAGCTGCCGATGAGGCCGAAGGCCCCCAGGTCCATGACCGCATAGACCGCCAGGTAAAACATCAGGGCCGGCAGGCCCCCCTGTTTGACGGCCACCAGGGTCATGAGTGAGATAGCCCATCTGGCCGATGGAGGAGTAGGCCAGGAGGCGCTTGACCCGGGTCTGGTAGAGGGCGGTGAGGTTCCCCACCACCATGGTGAGGACCGCCAGGACCCAGAGCCCCGGCAGGCAGTAGTCCCAGAGCGGCGGGGCCGTCAGCCAGGGAAAAGCGCAGCAGGGCGGCGAACAGGGCCACCTTGGAGCCGGTGGCCAAAAAGGCGGTGACCGGGGCCGGGGCCCCCTGGTAGACATCCGGAGTCCACAGGTGGAAAGGCACGAGGGAGGTCTTGAAGCCGATGCCCACCAGGATCAGGGCCAGGGCCAGGAGCACCACCGGCAGGCGCTCCGGAGAGGCCGGGGCCGCGGCCAGGGAGCCGGCCACCTCCAGGGTGCCGCTCATGGCATAGAGCAGGGCGATGCCGAAGGTGAGGAAGGCCGAAGCCACCGCGCCCATGATGAAGTACTTCAGGCCGGCTTCCGCGGAGGCCGCCTCGCCCTTGCGCACCGCGATGAGCACGTAGAGGGCCAGGGAGAGGAGTTCCAGTCCCAGGAAAAAGATGATCCAGTTCAAGGCCCCGGCCACCAGGACCATCCCCAGGGCCGCAAAGAGGAGCAGGCCGTAGAGTTCATCTCCGGCAAAGCCCCGGGTCCCGCGCGTATTGGCGCAGGAACAAGGCGGTGAGCACGGTGATCACCATGAACAGCAAGGTAAAAAACCGGGCATAGCCGCCCAGGTCCAGCAGGCCTGCGAAGGTGGCCCCGGCCGGGGTCAGGGCCGCGGCCGCGGCCCCGGCAGCCCCCGCGGTGAGCAAGGCCAGGGCAAAGAGCAGCCAGGAGGGCGGGCGCCGCCAGAAGGCCCCGGCGCAGAAGACCAGGGAGCCGCCGCCGGCCAGGATGAGAATCGGGAGCAAGCCGAGCCAATCAGTGGGCATGTAATTCCGTTTCCGATTTCCGGAAGATCACCAACTTGTCTCTTGTTCTAGGGCGGGCCAGGGACGCCCGCCGCTCCCAGAGCGCCCTAAAAACCAGCCACCCCGGCCAACTGGGTGGCGTGCTGCTGCACCATGGCCTGCACCGGGGGTTCCAGCAGGTGGAGCAGCGGTCCGGGGTGCAGCCCGATAAAGAGCACCGCCAGGGCCAGGCTCCCCAGGATGACGATCTCCCTGAAGTTCACGTCCCAGAGGGCGTGTTCGGCCCGGGGTTCGCCGAAGAGGGTATCCTGGACCATCCTCAAGATGTAAATCACCCCAAAGACGATGCCCAGAAAACCCAAAATGGCGATCACCGGCCTGGCCTTGAAGGCGCCCACCAGGATCAGCATCTCCCCGACGAAATTATTGAGGCCCGGCAGACCCAGGGAAGACAGGGCAAACAGCAGGAAAAAGGCGCTGAATATCGGCATCTTGGCCCAGAGGCCGCCCAAGACCGCGAAATCCCGGGAGTGAATCCGTCTCATCCAGCATGCCCACCATGATGAACAGGGCCGAAGTGGACAGGCCGTGGTTGACCATTTGCAGCAGGGAGCCGCTCAGGGTGATGGAGTTCCAGATGACCAGGCCGATGACCATCAAGGCCATGTGGGAGATGCTGGAATAGGCCACCAGCCGTTTGATGTCGGTTTGGGCCAGGGCGATCCAGGCGGCATAGAACAGCCCGCCCACTCCCAGGACGATCAGCAGCGGCCCAAAGAGCCGGGTGGCGTTGGGAAAGA
Source organism: uncultured delta proteobacterium (assembly GCA_963808395.1). Taxonomy (GTDB): domain Bacteria; phylum Desulfobacterota; class Desulfobaccia; order Desulfobaccales; family 0-14-0-80-60-11; genus JAPLJC01. The sequence continues at coordinate 16,355 of CAWEFJ010000016.1, forward strand.
GCGGCATGGCGAAACGAAACAGGCCATAGAACCCGGTCTTCAGCAGGAGCCGGCCAGGTCCACGCTGCCGGCGGTGGGGGCCTCGGTATGGGCGTCCGGCAGCCAGGTATGCACCGGAATCAGGGGAATTTTGATGCCGAAGGCCAATAAAAAGGCGGCGAACAACAGGATTTCGGTGGTGCGGCCCAGGGGCGGGTGCTGCAACAACTGGGCTACCGAAAAGGTATAGACCCCGGTCTGCTGCCCATGGACGACATACAGGGCGATGAGGGCGATGAGCATCAGCAGGCTGCCGCCCAGGGTGTAGAGGATGAACTTGATGGCCGCGTGGATGCGGTTCTCGTGGCCCCAGATGCCCACCAGGAAAAACATGGGGATGATCTGGATTTCCCAAAAGAGATAAAAGAGCAGCAGATCGGTGGCCATAAACAGTCCCACCAGGGTGCCTTCCAAAAACAGGAGGAAGAAAAAGAAGGACCCCACTTTGACCTGGATGGCCTGCCAGGAGATGAGGACGCAAAAGACGTTGATGAAGGCGGTGAGCAGCACCAGGGTCAGGCTGATGCCGTCCAATCCCAGGCTGTAGCGGGCCCCCAGCCAGTGGATCCAGGGATAGTCCTCCAGCCAGCAGCCAGGACCCCGGGGACCGGCGTGGGGCTGTCAGTCCCCCAAAAATAGGGAAGCCACCAGGCCCAACTCCACCAGGGTCACCCCCAGGCTGATCCAGCGCACAGGCGGGGGTTGCGGAAGGCCGCCAGGGCGGCAAAGCTTCCCAGGAGCGGCAAGAAGATGATGAGGGAAAGGATGGGAAAGTCAGGCATGCTCAGGCCTCCGTTACCGCAGGTGCCAGGCACGCCAGGGCGCCGAAGAAAATGGTGAGTCCCAGGAGCAACATCTTCAGATAGGTGGAAAGCCGGCCGGTGGTCCAGTGCCCCAGGCCCCGGGACAGGGTTTCCAGGCCGCCGGCGGCCCTCACCACCCCGTCGTCCAGGAAGACTTCGTCAATCTTGAGCCAGAAGAAGGCGGCCATGGCGCGATAGGGCCGGAAGAGGCCCTGGCCGCCCCGGACCAGGCCCCGGTCATAGGGATCATCCATCCGCCGCCAAGAAATCGGGCCGCGGTTTGATAGGGCCGGACGAAGATGCACCTATAGAGCCGGTCCAGATAAAAGCCGGAGAAGAGCAGCCCCCAGAAGCCCGGTGAGGGCCGGTTCCCGGGCCGGCCGGCGCGCGATAGAGGAAATAGGCCAGGGTCAGGGAGACCACCACGATGGCGGCGCTCAGCAGTCCCCATGGCCCACTCGGTGGCCAGGGCCGCCCCCAGGTCCGGCCGGGCCCCGGGGACCGTGGCCAGGTAGTAGCCCAGGAAATTCTTGCCAAAGCCCCCCGGGAGGTTCAAGCAGGCCGTCGCCCAGGGCCAGGACCGCCAGGGGCCACAGGATCCAGGCCATGAAGCGGGGAGTGGCTGGATTTCTTCGGCGCGTGCGGCCGTCCGGCCGCTCCGGAAAGGCCACGAAGAAGACCCGGAAGGTATACAGGGGCGTCAAGAAGGCCGCGGCCAGGCCCAGCAACCAGAAAATCTTATAAGCGTCCCCGGGATAGATAAAGGTGGCCAGCAGGATGCGGTCTTTGCTGAAGAAGCCGCCCAGCAGCGGAAAGGCGCTCAGGCAGATGGCCCCGGCCAGGAAAAGCCAGTAGGCCCTGGGCAGGAGGCGGCGCAGGATGCCCATGCGAAAGATGTTGTGCTCCTCCGTCCAGGGCCTGGATGACGTACCCCGCCGCCAAAAAGAGCAGGGACTTGAAGAAGGCGTGGGACACCAGGTGGAACAGGCCGCCCACGATGTCGCCGGCGCCCACCGCCAGAAACATGTAGCCCACCTGGCTGATGGTGGAGTAGGCCAGCATCTTCTTGACGTCCCATTGGGCCAGGGCCGCCAGGGCGGCGTAAAGGGTGGTGATGGAGCCCACCCCGGCAATGACTAGCATGGCCGGGGGAGATAGCAGGATCAACGGGAAGAGCCGCATGAGCAGGTAGGTGCCGGCGGTGACCATGGTGGCGGCGTGAATCAGGGCGGACACCGGGGTGGGGCCGGCCATGGCGTCCGGCAGCCACACCGTCAGGGGCAGTTGGGCCGATTTGCCCAGCGGCCGCCCACAGGAGCAGCAGGGCCAGGATGGTGGCCAGGGTGGGACTGAGTCCGGCGGCATGGCTATTGATATAGGTGATGGAAAAATTGCCGAAACAGGCAGAAGAACAGGGCCAGGGCCACGCCGAAGGCGATGTCGCCGATGCGGGTGCAGATAAAGGCCTTGCGGCCGGCATTGGCGTTGGCTTCGTCTTGTATACCAGAAACCGATCAGGGCATAGGAGCAGAAGCCCACCCCCTCCCAGCCCAGGTAGACGAAAATCAGGTTGTCCGCCACGGTGATCACCAGCATGGCGAAGACGAACAGGTTCAGATAGCAGAAATACCGGACATAATCGGGGTCGTCCCGCATGAAGGCCACGGAATAGAGGTGGATGATGCTGGCCACAAAGGTGACCATCAGCGCCATGACCGCGGCCAGGGGATCATAATGGACGTTCATGGCCGCGGAGAATTCCCCGACCTTGAACCACTGGAAGAAGGTGAGGTCATGGGCCCGGTCGGCGGCCAGGACCAGGGCCACCGCGGCCAGACCAGGGCCCCCAGGACCGCGGCGCAGGCCATCCCCTCCACCGCCCGCCGGGGCAGCAAACGGCCCACGGAGGGCGTTGATGACGAACGCCGCCCAGGGGCAAAAGCAGAGAGAAGCAGAAGGACGGTTTCCACGTCAGCCCTTCATGAGATCGTAGCGGTCGGCATCCACCGTGCCGGTGCGCCGCTGGGAATAGACGATGAGGGCCAGGCCCACCGCCACTTCGGCCGCGGCCACGCCATGATGAAGATGACCAGGGCCTGGCCGTCCAGACTGCTGCCAGCGCAGGGAGGCGGCCGACCAGGGCCAGGCCCGCGGCGTTCAGCATGACTTCCACCCCGATGAGGATCATGATGAGGTTGCGCCGGGCCACGGCGCAGGCCGGCCCCCAGGAAGAACAGGACCGCCGCCAGGACCAGCACGTGGCTGTAAGGGACCAGGCTGTCATGGATTTACCTTATGACCATCCAGCCCTCCGGTTGGGTGGGTCTACCGCCCCTACTCCTCCCGCCGGCCCAGGTAGAGCGCCCCCACCAGGGCCACGAACAGGAGCAGAAAGGAGGCGATTTCCACCGCAAACCAGTATTTCTGGAAGAGAAACCGGCCGAAATCCAGGGGCGAAGCCACGGCCAGGGGCAGGGACGGGCCGGCCGCCGGGTGCCAACCAGATAATCAGGACCAGGACCGCCAGACGAAGGGCGCCCAAGAGCAGCGGCGGGCAGCCATTGCCGCAGGTACGCGCCCCAGAGGTTGCTCCGCCGGCCGGATTTCCAGCATCATGACGATGAACAGGAACAGCACCATGATGGCCCCGGCGTAAATGATCACCTCCAGGGCCGCCAGGAACGGCGCCCCCAGGAGATAAAAGAGCAGGGCCGTGCCGAAAAAGGACAGCACCAGATAAACAATGGCGTGCATGACGTTGCGCCGGGTGACGGCCAGGGCGGTGGCCCCCAGGATTACGGCGCCCAGGAGATAGAAGATGCCGGCGTAAAGATTCATCACCATTCTTCCGCAAGCCCGTCGCTCAGGGCAGATTGCTCTTGAGATCCACCGGGCTGGCCTCCTGGATATGGGTGCCCTTGTCGCCCACCATGGCCACCCCGGCGAAGCGGTAGAAATTGTATTCGAGATTTTTGCCGCCATGGTCCACCAGCAGGTCTTCCTTTTCCGCCACCATGGTCAGGAGATCGGCCTCGCAAAATTCATAAATAGGGGGTCAGCTGGATGGCCAGGGTGGGGCAGGCCTCCTCGCACAGGCCGCAGTAAATGCAGCGGGCAAAATTGATGCGGAACCAGGGGGCAAAGCGGCGGCCATCCTGCCCGCTCCGCCCCCTCCATGGAGATGCAACTGATGGGGCAGACCGCGGCGCAGAGAAAGCAGGCCACGCAGCGTTCGCTCGCCATCCGGGTCCCGGGTCAGGATGATGCGGGCCCGGGACCGCTCCGGCAGGAGCCGCTTATACTCCGGGTATTCCTCGGTGACCGGCCGGCGGCCCAGGTGGCGCAGCACCATGGCCAGGCCGGCCCACAGCCCGGCGACGCTCCTCAGGGCCACGCTCCAGGGACTTAAGCGGCCCCGCCCGGGGTCTTTAACTTCCGTCATGGAGCCTCCGCAATCTAGGCCTCCCCCTTGGTGAAGAGGAGCAGGTAATTATAGGGTCCGATCCGGGCCAGCCGGCTCTTTTTAAAACCGTAGGGGGCCGCCAGGTCTTCCACTTCCTCCGGAGTCAGGCGTATCCTGAGGGGCGGCCCCGGCGGACCTTCGACCTTATCGAACTCCACCATGGCCAGGGCGCCCCCGGGCTTCAAGACCCGCCGAGCCTCCCCGAGGGCGCCCTCGGCCATGCCGGATTCCACCAGGTCATGGAGCACCGTGGCCATCAGGCAGACGTCGACACTGTGATCGCCCAGGGGGATGAGCTTGCTGATATCGGCCAGCATAGCCCGGATATTTCGGCGGCCGGCGGCCGCGGCCCGCTCTTGCAGGCCCTCGATCCCCGGTTGCCACAAGTCCAGGGCATACGACCACCCCGTGTTTGCCGATGGCTTCGGCCACCGCCAGGGTGTAATTGCCGGCGCCGCAGCCCAGGTCCAGAAAGGTAATGCCCTGCTTGAGCGGCAGTTCGTTCCAGGAGCCGGGCCGGCTCGATGAGGTCGAAGCTGCTTTTCCCGGCCCCGGGGGGCTTGGCTTTGGCGGAATCAAGAGTCTGGATCATCTCATTTCCCCAGCATCTGACAAGTTTACCTTTGTAGCCGCAGGCCTCAGCCGGCGCCGGTTAAAGCCCGCGATTAGATTAATTCCATAGCCAGCATAATGCCGCCGGTCACCACGATGTTCAGCAGCGCCAGCGGGATCAAAATCTTCCAGCCGAATTCCATCAGCTGGTCGTAGCGCAACCGGGGGTAAGTGGCCCGGATCAAGATGATGGCAAAGACCACCAGGGAAACCTTGAGCAGGAACCAGACAGAGCGGCGGCAGCCACGGCCCCCGCCAGCCGCCCAGGAAGAAGACCGCCACCAGGGCCCCCAGGACCACCATGGTGACGTACTCTCCCAGGAAGTAGAGGCCGAAGCGCATGCCGCTGTATTCGGTATGGTAGCCGGCCACCAATTCGTTTTCCGCCTCGGGGATATCGAAGGGGATGCGCTTCATCTCCGCCACGGAGCTGATGAAAAAGATGAGGAAGGCCAGGGGCTGCAGGAGGATGAAGGGCAGGCGCTCCTGGGCCCGGACGATCTCCACCAGGCTGAAGGAGTGGGCCAGCATCACCACCGGCACCAGGGAAAGCCCCAGGGAGATCTCGTAGCTGATCATCTGGGCCGCGCCCCGGATGGCCCCCAGCAGGGAAAACTTGGAGTTGGAGGCCCAGCCTCCCAGGGCCACCCCATAGACCCCCAGGGAGGACAGGGCCAGGACGATAGAGCAGGCCGACGTTGAGGTCGCTGATCACCCCGGGGATCTCCTGGCCCCTGAAAGGTCCAGCCCCGGGCAAAGGGGACCACCGCGAAGATGAGGAGGGCGCTGGCCGCCACCACCGCCGGCGCATAAAGGAAGATGACCCGGTCGGCCCCGGCGGGGACGAAATCTTCCTTGACCAGCAATTTCACAGTGTCGGCGATGGGCTGCAGCAGGCCCTGGAACCCGGCCCGGTTGGGACCCAGGCGCAGCTGCATGAACCCCAGGAGCCGGCGCTCCACGTAGACCAGGTAGCCGGCCAGCACCAACAGAACCACCAGCACCACCAGGAGCTCAAGGAGCAATAGGATGAAGCCGGCGACCCAGGCGGACATCAGGCGTTCACCTTGACCAGGTCATGATCCGCGACCATTATTTGATAGTCCGGCGCCAGGCGCCAGTTCAGGAGGCGGTGCCGGGGCAGCACCAGGACCTGCGGGGCCATCTGGGCCGCCACCTGGAGCGCCACCCGCAATTCACCGCCCGGCAGCCGCAGGGCCACCTGATCCCCGGAGTTGAGGCCCAGCCTGGCGGCGTCACCGGGATGCATGAGGAGCCGGGGGGGCTCCTCCACCTCCCGGATAGGCTCGGAATAGCTGGCCAGCTCCTCGGCGCCGAAGGTGGCCTCCACCAGGAGGAGTTCCAGTTGATCCGGAGGCGGCGGCGCCGCGGCCGGGGCCGCGGCCGGGGAAACGGCCTGGCCCGGGACGGCCTCAGGAAGGAGGCGCCCCCCCCCGGGCGCGGCCAACAGGAGGCCGATCTTGGCAAAAATGGGATTTTCCCGGGCCAGCCAGTCCCAGAGGCCGTCCAGGGGGAGGTCCGCGGCCTGGGGCAGGGCGGCCGCCAAATCTTGCAGGATTTCTGCCGCGGGCCGGGGTTCCCCTCCCGGAATAAAGTTCAGAAAGGTCCGGGGCGGATGCTTCTCCGGGCTGATCTGGGCGATGGGGGCGCCGCCCCGGTGCACCGGCTGGGCCTGCTGCAGACGCCCCTCCTGATTGATAAAGGCCGAGGGGTGCTGCTCAAACAGGGTGAGGGTGGGGAAGACGATGTCCGCCCGCTGCACCGTGGCCGAGGGCAGGTAGTCCAGGGCCACCAGCAGCTCCAGCTTATTTAGGGCCAGGGCCAGGCGCTCTTGATCCGGGTAATCCCACAGGGGGTCGTTTTCCACCGCGATCAAGGCCTTGACCGCGCCGGCTTCCAGGGCTTCCAGCAGCGGGCGCTGGCCCGCCGCCGGGGACAACAGGCCGGCGCCGAAGGCGTTGGCCCCGGGCAGCAGATAAAAGAGCCCCGCGGCCAGGCCCGCGGCCAGGAGCCCCAGGGCCAGGTCCGCGGCCAGGGCCGGGGTGGTCCCCCGGACGATATCGCCGCCGCAGATCAGCACCGGACGCCGGCTCCGGCCCAGGAGCCCCCCCAGGGCGGCCAGACGGTCCTGGACCGGGGCAGCAAAGTAGCCAGTCAGCGGCAGTTCCCCCCACCCCGCGGGCAGGCGCTCTTTCCCCAGGGCCGCGGCCGCCAGGACGGCCAGGGCGGTCTCCAGGTCTCCGGGGCCAGGGGCAGATGTTCAAACGGCAGGGGCAAAAAGACCGGCCGGGGGTCGAGCACCGCCACCCGGGCGCCCCGGCGCCAGGCCTGGCGCAGGGCCAGGGCCAGCATGGGGGCCTCGTTCACCGGGTCGGCGCCCACCGCCAGGATAAAATCGGCCTCCTCCAGCTCCCGCAGGGACACGGCCAGACGGGCATCCAGGCGGGAGACCGCGGCCCTCACCTTGCGCCTCCCGGGAGGGGAGCGCAAAGAACCGGGGCTCCGGCCAACCCAGGGCCAGGCAGAAGCGTCTCAGCATCGCCTGGGTCTGCAGGCTGCTGCGGGCTGAACCCAGGCAGGCGACGGCCCCGGGGCCGAACCGCTCCACGATGCCCGCCAGCCTGGCCGCGGCCGCGGCCACCGCCTCCCGCCCCTCCACCTCCGTCCCGGCAATCCTGGCCCGGCGGGGGCGCTCCGGGTGGCTCTCGTAGAACAGGCCGAAGCGTCCCCGGTCGCAGATGAAGTAGCCGTTCACCATTTCCTGGAAGCGGCCCTCCTGGCGCACCATGGCCCGGTAGCGGGCGCTGCCGGTGGTGTTGCACCCCAGGGAGCAGTGGAGGCACAGGGACGGGGCCCGCTCAAAATCCCAGCGCCGGCCGATGAAGCGGGCCGGCCGGTCGGTGAGCACCCCGGTGGGGCAGACGTCAATGAGGTTGCCGGAAAAAGGGCTCTCCAGGGGGCCGTCCTGGTAGCGGCCGAAATAGAGGCGATTGCCGATCTGCATGGCCCCGAAATCCCGGTAGCCGGCAAACTCCTGGTAAAAATTGCGGCAGCGCCAGCATTGGATGCAGCGGTTCATCTCATGCTGCACCAGGGCTCCCAGGTACTGGTCGTGATAGGTGCGCTTGGGGCCCAGGTAGCGCCGGATCCCGTGGCCGCCGGAGACCGTCTCGTCCTGGAGCAGGCAGTGGCCGCCTTCGTCGCACACCGGGCAATCCAAGGGGTGGTGCAGCATCAGCCACTCGATGACGTAGCGGCGAAACTCCACGGCCTCGGGGTCGGTGGTGGAGACCACCATGCCGTCCCGGGCCTCTTCCATGCAGCTCATCTGCACCCCTTTCACCGGGCCCTCCAGGAACCTCACGGCGCACACGCGGCAGGCCCCGAAGGAGCCCAGACCGGGGTGGTAGCAGAACCGGGGAATCATGATCCCCAGCCTTTCCGCGGCGGCGATCACCTTGGTCCCGGCCGGGACTTCGATGGGCCGCCGGTCGATGATGAGCTTGGGCATGTAATTCTCTGCTCCGAAAATGGGGCGCGGCGCTAATCCCGCCAGTCCAGCAAAACCCTAGCAGTTCACTCCCTCCCCCTGGAGGGGGGAGGGTTGGGGAGGGGGTGGCGTCTCCCGGTGCATCTGCGAAAGGCGGCCGCCACCCTCCCCCTAACCCCCTCCCCTCAAGGGAGGGGGAACTTAAAACCTCCGAATGCCAAGATTTTCATAGCTTTCGCTGGCCCCTTGGAACCTGAATGGCTCGTTTCTAAATTTCGCCGGCCCGGGCCGCGGCCGGCAGGGCCACCCGTCAAGAAAATTTCAGACCGCCGGATACCAGAGCGTCCGCCGGGGTTGATCGGCCCCCAGAGGGCACTTTTTCTGGCTAAGGTGTTCCCGGATCTCATCCATAAAATACTTCAGCAGCCCCAGCACCGGCTCGGCGGCGCCCGGGGCGAAGGCGCAATAGGACTTGCCCATATGCTCGGCCATCTGCTGCAGCAGGGGGATAAATTCCTCCCGGCCCTCCCCGGCCTCGATCCGCCACAGCAGGTCCCGGATATACGGCAGTCCCTCCCGGCAGGGGGTGCAGTAGCCGCAGGATTCCCGGGCGAAATATTCCATCAGGTTCAGGGTGGCGCCCACCATGCAGGTCTTCTGGTCGAAGACCATGATGGCTGCGGTTCCCAACCGGTGTCCCACCTTTTCCAGGGGGGCGAAATCCATCTCCACGTCGTAGTATTGGGCGGGCATTAAGGCGGTGGAGGCGCCGCCGGGCATGAAGGCCTTCAACTCCGAGCCCGGGAGCATCCCCCCGGCCGGCCCCTCCAGGATTTCCCGCAGGGGGGTGCCGATGGGCAGCTCGTAGCAGCCGGGCCGGTTGACCTTGCCGCTGACGCAGTAAAGCTTGGTGCCGGCGCCGCCCTCGCTGCGGGCCAGGCCTTTGAACCAGGCCGCCCCCTGCCGCAGGATGGGAGGGACGCAGGCCAGGGTTTCCGCGTTGTCCACGATGGTGGGGCGGTGCCAGAGCCCGTCTTGGGCCATGTGGCGGTCTTTCATGGGGTGGGCCCGGTGGCCCATGATGGCGTTGACCTGGGCGGTGGCCTCGCCGCAGATGTAGCGCCCGGCGCTGCGGTGCACCACCAGGTCGAAGGAAAAATCGCTCCCCAGGATATTTTTCCCGAGGAATCCGGCCTGCCGGGCCACCTCGGCTTCCCGCTCAATGAGCTGCGCGTCCAGCTCATAGGAGGGCCGGATGAAAAAATAGGCGGCCTCGGCCCGGACCGCGTACCCCGCCAGAATGATGCCCTCGAGGACCAGGTGGGGGTCGATATTCACCAGGATCCGGTCCTTGAAGGTGCCGGGCTCCATCTCATCGGTGTTGGGCACCACGTAGCGCGGGAAGCCGGCCTGGGCCGGAATCCCGGCCCACTTGCGGCCGGTGGGGTAGCCGGCCCCGCCGCGGCCCCGGAGGCCGGAGTCCAGCACCAACTGCCGGACCTCTTCCGGAGTCCGGTTCTTCAAGGCGTCCATGAGCGCCTGGTAGCCGCCGCTGCGCCGGTACTCATCCAGGGTGGCGGGCCGGTCCGGCTGGCGGTTCTTAAAGAGCACTGCTTCGAACATGGAGGTCTCGCCCTTCATTACTCTCAGATCACCATCCCGCAGGGTTCGGTCTTCAAGCCTTCCAGGATCTCGTCGACCCCCTCCGGGGTGAGGGGGCCGTACATTTTGCCGTTGATCAGCATGGCCGGGGCGCGGTCGCAAAAGCCGATGCAGGCCGTAGGCAGCACCGTGAACAGGCCATCCCCGGAGATTTCCCCGGCGCCCACCCCCAGCTTCTTACAAAGATAATCGAAGATGAAGTTCTCATGGAACATCCAGCAGACCACCCCGTCGCACACGTGGATGACAAACTTGCCCACCGGCCGGCGGTAGATGAAGTCGTAAAAGGTGGCCAGCTCCTCCAGCTCCAAAGGGGTCAGGCCCAGGAGCGCCGCGGCCTCCACCAGGGCTTCATCCGAGAAGTAGCCGTAATGCCGCTGGAAGGCGTACATGACATTGATGGCCTGCTCCCGGGGGTGTTCGGCGGCGGCGACCTGGGCCTGCAATCTGTCTCGTATTTCTTGAGGAATCATAGCATCCCAACAGTAGCCGCGGGCTTCAACCTGCGCTTCTCGAAACTAAAAACTCGAAACTCGAACTCGAAGCTCACCGGTCGATATCCGGCAAGATAAAGTCGATGGAGCCGATGATGGCGATCAGGTCCGAAATCAGGTGGCCCTCGGCCATCAGGGGCAGGGCCTGGACATGGGCAAAGCCCGGGGAGCGGAAGCGCAGGCGGTAGGCCATATTCAGGCCGTCGCTCACCGCATAGACGCCCTGCTCGCCCCGGGGGTGCTCCGTGGCCATGTAGGCCTGGCCCCGGGGGATCTTGGGCCCCCGGGTGACATTGATGAAGTGGTGGATCAGGGTTTCGATGTCCGTCAGGGTCTCTCCCTTGGGCGGAATGATATAGCGGTAGTCGTCGCTGAGCCAGCGCCCCGGCGGCATACGGTTGGCCGCCTGCTCGATGATGCGCAGGCTCTGGCGCATCTCCTCCACCCGCACCAGGTAGCGGGCGTAGGCAGTCCCCCGCCGCGGCGGTGGGGACCTCGAAGTCGAAGGCTTCATAACCGGAATAAGGCATCTTCTTGCGCAGGTCCCACTCCAGGCCGCTGGCCCTGAGATTGGGGCCGGTAACCCCCCACTCCATGGCGTCCTGCTTAGAGAGATAACCCACCTCCCGGGTGCGGGCCTCGAAGATGGGATTTTTGGTGATCAGGGCCTCGAATTCCTTGAGGCGCCGGGGGAAGACCTTGACAAAATCGTCCACCAGCTCCTTCCAGCCCGGCGGCAGGTCCATGGCCACCCCACCCAGGCGGAACCAGGAGGGATGGAGCCGCCCCCCGGTGATCAGCTCCACGATGTCCAGGATCTTTTCCCGTTCGGCGAAGCAGTAAAAGGTGGGGGTCATGGCGCCGGTGTCGGCGGTATAGGTGGCAAACCAGATCAGATGGTTGCTCAGGCGAAAGAACTCGGCGAGCATCACCCGGATGAACTGGGCCCGGTCCGGCACCTGGATGCCGGCCAGCCGTTCCACCGCCAGCAGGTAGGTGAGATTGTTGGCCACCCCGGTGAGATAGTCCACCCGGTCGGTGTAAGGGATGAACTGGTGCCAGGACTGGCGCTCGCCGATCTTCTCCGCGGCCCGGTGATGATAGCCGATGTCCGTGTCCAGGGCGGTGATGGTCTCGCCCCGGAGGCCCAGGATGAACCGGATGAGGCCATGGGTGCCGACGTGGTGCGGGCCGATGTTCAGGACGTACTGGTCTTCGGCCAGCCGCCCGGCCAGATATTCGCCCGCGTCCAGGGGCTGTTGCTTCTGGGCGTCGTCATGGGTGTAAGGGGCCATCTCGGTGGCCCGGTCGGGGTAGCTTTTCCGCAGGGGGTAGCCCTCCCAGTCATGGGGCATGAGGAGGCGCCACAAGCGCGGGTGGCCCGGAAAGCGGATGCCGAACAGGTCAAAGACTTCCCGCTCGTACCAGTTGGCCGCCGGCCAGATATCGGTGATGGAGCCGAGGCTGGGCTCCGGGCCGGCCAGGGGCACCTGCAGGCGCACCCGGGAGGCGGACTCAAAGGAGAGGAGCTGGTAGATCAGGGTGTAATCCGGATAATCTTGCCGCTCCCGCCGGGCCGATTCATCCACCGCGGTCAAATCGTCCAGCCGCAGAAACCCGGGCCTGGCCTCGGTCTTCAAATACCGCAGGACCTCCTTGACCCGGTCCGGCGGCACCTGCAGGGTGAGCATGTCCGCGGTCTGCTCCGTCGGGGCCACCGCCTCCCCGAATCTGTCCTTCAAGGCCTGGGCCAGGGAGCGGTCCGCGTCCGTCAGTTCGATCCAATGGGGCGGCGGGGTCCACATCAGGTCGGAGCGGGTATCCCAGAACCAGGGCATGGTCACCGAGGTGCCCCGGGGCGGGACGCCGTAAAAGCCGGGGCCCCGGGAGTCCCGGGTCTTGCTGAGGCCGTCCACCAGGATGGGGGTTTGGGTCCCCTGGCTGCCCCCGGACAGGTGCAGAATCTTGCGGGTGGGCCGCTCGGACCGCACCTTCTCCTGGAGCAGCACGATGGACTGCAGCACCGCCTCGGGCCGGGGCGGGCAGCCGGGGATGTAGAGGTCCACCGGCATTATCTGGTCCACCCCCTGCACCACGCTGTAACAATCGTACATGCCGCCGCAGTTGGCGCAGGAACCCATGGAGATCACCCATTTGGGCTCGGGCATCTGCTCGTAGAGGCGCAGGACCACCGGGGCGATCTTCTTGAAGACGGTGCCGGAGATGATGAGCAGGTCCGCTTGCCGGGGGGTGCCCCGGAGGACTTCGGCCCCGAAGCGGGAGATATCGAAGCGGGGCGTCCAGGCGGTGATTTCTTCGATGAAACAGCAGGAGAGCCCAAAGAACAGCGGCCAGAAGCTGTAAGCCCGGCACCAGTTGATCAGGCGGTCCAGGCCGCGGACCACCAGGGAGCCGTCCGGCCCGGCCTCGGGAAAGCGGGGTTTGGCCAGGTGTTCCAGACCGCGCTCTAATGCAGCGGTGGTGACGCCTTTCGTGGTGACCGGGACTGCCAATCGAGCCCTCCTTTGGCCCACAGGTAGATGAGACTGCCGAGCAAGACCACGATGAAAAAGGAGATTTGCAGCCAGCCGCGCCAACCGAGCTCTTTTTGGGCCACGGCCCAGGAGAAGATCAGGGCGGATTCCACGTCGAAGATGAGGAAGAAGACCGCCACCAGGTAAAAGGGGACCGGGTAACGGAAACGGGCCCAGCCGGTGGGGATCACCCCGCATTCATACGGGCGGGCCTTTTCCGGATCGGGCTTCCGTTCCCCCAGCCAGCGGGTGAGGAACAGGAGCAGGGCCAGCAAGCCCAGGACCATGGCAGTGTAGAGCACCAGGCCCAGGAGGCCCGGAACCCCGGGGCTCCAGGCTGGACCTAACCATACCTTCCCCTGGCCGGGGGCGCCGCGCCTGCAGCCGGTGGCGCGGCGCCCGGGCTTGCCGGAAAATCTCATAAAATTATGCCCTGCGGGATTCGGCAATTTCCTGCCATCCTGCGATCCTGTTAGGAACTTTAAGAACCCGCCGCCAGCCTGTCAACCGGGGGCTGGATTCCCGGGCCGGGGCGGCGCCCCGGCGGTTCTTGACAGACCCGGCCCTGGCCTTATCTTTAGGGAGCAGTAAGCAGTAAGCAGTGAGCAGTGAGCAGTGAGCGAGCGGTCAGCAGTGAGCGGCCTGGCAGCCTGGAGGCCTAATAAAAAATCCGGAAACCATCGCCCTGGCTGGAAGGCCTGAGGCCGCCAATTCCAAGGCCATGAAAGACTCGACCGTGCTTAATGCTGATCTGGCGCCGGGGCCGCTGGCGCTGGGTTTCTCCCGGGTCAAGCTGCTCCTGGCCCTGTCCCGCACGCCCCATGGCCTGCTGGATCTGGCGGCGCCGGCCCTGGCCGCGCTTCTCTGGCTGGGACGCCTGCCGCCCCTGAGGACCACGGCCCTGGGGCTGCTGACGGTCTTTGCCGGCTATACCGCGGTCTATGCCTTGAACGACCTGGTGGATTGCCGGGTGGACCGGGATAAACTTCGCCTGCAAGGGGGGCCGGGGGCGGACCATTACCTGGATGCCGTCTTCCTGCGCCACCCCCTGGCCGCGGGCCGGGTGAGCCTTTTAGAAGGGCTCCTGTGGACCGGCGCCTGGGCCTTGGTGGCCTTCCTGGGGGCCTATTGCCTGAATCCGGTGTGCGCCCTCATCTTTCTGGCCGGCTGCCTCCTGGAGACCGCCTATTGTCTGTTGCTCCGGGTCAGCCACCTGCGCCTGCTGGTGGCCGGGGTGGTCAAGAGCCTGGGGGCCCTGGCCGCGGTCCTGGCCGTGGACCCCCGGCCGGCGCCGCGGTTCCTGGCGGTCCTCTTTCTCTGGTTCTTTTTCTGGGAGCTGGGCGGCCAGAATATTCCGGCGGACTGGCACGACCTGGAACAGGACCGGGACCTCAACGCCAAGACCATACCGGTGGTTTACGGACCGCAGAAGGCCCGGGCCCTGGCCCTGGGTTTCCTGAGCCTGAGCCTGGTCTTTTCCCTAATGATCTTGCAGATGTCCCCGGCCCGGTTCTCGCTCTTCCAGCAGCTGCTGATTTTTGGGGGAGGCGTCTATCTGTTGCTGCTGCCGGCCTGGAGTCTTCTCCGCCGCGGCGCCCGGAGCCGGGCGGCGACCCTGTTCAATCGGGCCAGCTACTATCCCCTGGCGGTGCTGGCCGTAGTGCTGCTGAGCCTGGCCGCCTGAGGTCCGGTCCGGGGACTGGGGAAGCGAGCGGCGAGGGGCGATTGCGTCCCGCGGAACCGTTGCATAAATGCTTACCTTTTTCCCTCCCCCTTGAGGGGGACACCGGGTGGGGGTGGCAAATTTTCTTTTATTTAAAAATGTTGCCACCCTCCCCCCAACCCCCTCCCCTCAAGGGAGGGGGGGTTATCTCAAATCTTTTATTAAGGTAATTGTGGGTATCACACTATTGTCCTGTTTCATAATTAACTGGACATAATATCAAGACTGGAACGCTGGATTTGGCATGGTTAAGTCCCCCTTTGAAAAGGGGGATTTAGGGGGATTTCAAGAGGTTATATTAAATCCCCCCTAACCCCCCTTTTTCAAAGGGGGGTTAAAAATCAGTCATTTTCAATGGATAATCAATTGCGGAACAGACCACTAGCTTCAGGGCGGTTTGCCACCCGGCCAACCAGACCACCGGTGAGGGAATGAGCCCGGCCAAGTATGGCCGGAAGGGGAAAGACGCGGGAAGGACATGGACGCCACTGAAGACACCGCAGCGCGGACCGGCGGCAGGCAGGCAGGGGACGGCGCCGGGCCCGGCGGGCCCCGGGCCACTGCCTCCCTGGCTGTCGGGACTGGTGGCCCGCCACCCTTATTTGCGGCGCTTCCCGCATTCCGCGGTGGCCCACTTCCCCATTACCTTTATGCTGGCCGCCGGCTGCTTCAGCGTCCTTTACCTGCTGACCCGGGTGGAGTCCTTTGACACCACCGCCTGGCACTGCCTGGGGGGCGGAGTGCTGGCCACCCCCGCGGCCATTGCCACCGGAGTGTTCGGCCAAAGGCTGAATTATCCCGAACCCAGCCCCACCCTAAGCTTGGAAAAGAGGCTGGCGTATCTGCTCTGGGCCATGGCCACCGGGGCCTTTGGCTGGCGGCTGCTCAACCCCCAGGTGTTGCGGGACCTGCAAGGGGTGAATTTCCTCTATCTGTTGCTGGTTTTGGCGCTGACCCCGCTGGTGACCCTCATCAGCTATTTCGGGGGTATGCTGACCTTTCCCCTGGAACCGCCAGCCTCAAAACCTTCGCCCTGAGCGGGGCGGCGGTCTTAAGCCGCCACTGCCTAAGGAAAGAGAATTTGCCTGAGGACCAGAGAAGGTTCACTCCGGAAGAGCTGGCGCAGTGCAACGGCGCCGCCGGCCAGCCCGTCTTGATCGCCTACCAGGGCCGGGTTTATGATGTCAGCGGCAGCGCCCTGTGGCAGGGGGGCAAGCACATGGCCGGCCATCTGGCCGGGGCCGACCTTACCTTCGAGCTGCCCGCGGCCCCCCACGGAGAAGAGGTCTTCCAGCGCTATCCCCAGGTGGGGGTGCTGCCAGAGAGCCCCGGCAGCCCGGGAGCCCCGCCCGGGAAGGTTTCCGCAGCCCGGGAAGCGGCAGCGCCTCCGGCGCCGCCCGGGATGTTGCGCCGTCTGCTGCAACGCTTTCCCATCCTGCGGCGCCATCCCCACCCCATGGTGGTGCACTTTCCCATCGTCTTTCTGATCTCCGGCCCCGCTTTCACCCTGCTCTATCTGCTCACCGGGGTCAGGTCCTTCGAGGTCACCGGCTTCCACTGCCTGGGGGGCGGGGTGCTCTTTACCCCGGTGGCCCTGATCACCGGGCTGGCCACCTGGTGGTACAACTATCAGTGGCGTCCCCTGCGGCCGGTGCTCATCAAGCTGACCCTGACTCCCCTGATGCTGGCGGTGGGGGCCGGGGCCTTTGCCTGGCGCTGGCTCAGCCCGGAAGTCCTGGCGGCCGGGGGGGATTGGACCGGCAAAGTTTACCTGGGAATGATCTTCGCCCTCTGGCCCCTGGTGAGCCTCATCGGCTGGTATGGAGCCACCCTGGTCTTTCCGCTGGACCACGACTGAAGAGATGGGACCAGACCTTGAAAATCGGACTTTGGGTCTTAAGTTAAATTCTAAATAGCTATCAGCTATCAGCGTAGGGCGATCAGCTGGACACCCAGGCGACCCAACGGGTCGCCCCTACTATAGAGATGGCTGACAGCTAAAAGAACCCATATTCCCACGGCCAGAGCGCCTGCCGAGAGGACCGCAGTTATGGCTAATCCGGAACAGTTGGAAACCTTGCAGAAGATTGCCGCGCAGATACGCTACCACATCCTCACCATGTCCACCCAGGCCGGCTCCGGCCACCCCACCTCTTCCCTGTCCGGGGTGGAGTTGATGGCCGGTCTCTTGTTCGGCGGCATCTTCAGATATGACCTGAATGACCCCAAGCACCCCAACAATGACCGGCTGATCTTCTCCAAGGGGCACGCCTCGCCCTTGTTTTATGCCCTGTGGGCCGCGGCGGGGAAATTGACGGAAGCGGAACTCATGACCTACCGCCATTTCGGCAGCCCTCTGGAGGGCCATCCTACCCCGGTCTTCCCCCTGACGGAGGCCGCCACCGGCTCCCTGGGGCAGGGCCTGTCCATCGGGGTGGGCCAGGCCCTGAATGCCAAGTACCTGGATAAGCTGCCTTATATGACTTACGTGTTCCTGGGGGACAGCGAGATGGCGGAAGGCTCCCAATGGGAAGCCCTCCAACTGGCGGCCCATTATGGACTGGACAACCTGGTGGGAGTCCTGGACGTCAACCGGCTGGGCCAGCGGGGCGAGACCATGTATGGCTGGGACTTGATGGCCTATGAACACCGGGTCGCCGCCATGGGCTGGGAAACCATCCTGATCGACGGCCACTCCTTCCCCGAGGTCTTGGCCGCCTATCAGCGGGCCATAACGGTGACCGACAAACCCACCCTGATCATTGCCAGGACGGTGAAGGGCAAAGGGGTGTCCTTCGTGGAGAACCTAAACGGCTGGCACGGCAAGACCCTGGATCAGGAGCAGCTGGCCCGGGCCCTGGCGGAGCTGGGCCCGGTGGACCGGGCGCTCCGGGGGACCGTGCTCCAGCCGGAGGACCTGAAGCCCGCCGAGGTCCCCCCCAACCCGCGCCGCCGCCGTTCTACCCTGCGGACCAACCGGTGGCCACCCGCAAGGCTTACGGCAACGCCTTGAGGCGGCTCTATCCGGAATTTCCCCGGATGGTGGTCCTGGACGGCTGAGGTGAGTAATTCCACCTATGCCGAGATCCTCCAGGAGGCGCATCCGGAGCGGTTCTTTGAGATGTACATCGCCGAGCAGAACATGGTGGGCATGGCCCTGGGGCTGCAGTGCCGGGGCCAGCTCCCCTTTGTCTCCACCTTTGCGGCCTTTTTCAGCCGGGCCTACGACCAGATCCGCATGAGCCAGTACTCGGACGCCAACCTCAAGTTCTGCGGCTCCCATGCCGGGGTGTCCATCGGTGAAGACGGCCCCTCCCAGATGGGCCTGGAAGACCTGGCCATGTTTCGGGCCATCCTGGGCAGCGTGGTGCTTTACCCCTGCGACGCGGTCTCCACCGAGCACCTGGTGGCCGCCGCGGCCCGGCGCCGCGGCATCGTCTATCTGCGCACCACCCGGATGGCGACCCCGATTCTTTACGGTCCGGAGGAGGAATTCAGCATCGGCGGCTGCAAGGTGCTGCGCCAAAGCCCCCGGGATGCGGTCACGGTCATCGGGGCCGGGATTACGGTGGTCGAGGCCCTGAAGGCCCATGAGGAGCTGCAGCAACAAGGAATTCCCATCCGGGTCATCGACCTCTACAGCGTCAAGCCGGTGGATGAGCGGACCCTGAAAGAGGCGGCCGCGGCCACCCGGGCCATAATCACGGTGGAGGACCATTATCCCGAAGGGGGGCTGGGGGACGCGGTGCGCGCCGCCCTGGCCGACACCCCGGCCCCGGTCTATTCCCTGGCGGTGCATCTGAGGCCCAAGAGCGGCAAGCCCGAGGAACTCCTGGATTATGAGGGCATCTCCCACGGAGCCATCATCAACAAAGTCCAGGACCTCCTGCGCCAGTTCAAGTTGGCGGCCGGCTAAAGGGAGATGAGCCATTGACTCGCACCTGCCTGGGGTGAAGCGTATGAAGAATCTGCGAGGGCAGGTGCTGGTAACCATTAGCATAATCGCAGTGGTGCTTGGCATTGCCTGGTTGTCTAACGGGGGCAAAGCCTTTAAGAGCGTGGCTTTGATTTGTTATGGATTTTCCATCGGATGGCTGAATGGATTTGTCGTAGCCAGATACGTTTACAAGAAGCAACCAGGGGAGCGGGTTAAAGACATCCCGGGCCGCTAATCCCACATTTTTTTTTCGCCATCCGCCGCTCCTGGCCCCAGGCTCAGGCTCCCGAGGGGCCTGAGGCCACCGGTTTAAGGATCGCTGCCTAAAGGAGAAGGTTATGCGCGTCGGGCTGGCCGCGGACCATGGCGGTTTTGAGCTGAAGACCCAGATGCTGGAGGAACTCCGCACGGCCGGCCACCAGATCGTGGATTACGGCGCCCAGGAATACGACGCCCAGGACGATTACCCCGATCTGGTCGTGCCCCTGGCCCGGGCGGTGGCCCGGGGGGAGGTGGAACGGGGCATCGCCATTTGCGGCAGCGGCGTGGGCGCCTCGGTGGCCGCCAATAAGATCCCGGGAGTCCGGGCCGCCCTGATTACCGACGCCTATTCCGCCCACCAGGGGGTGGAGGATGACGACATGAACGTCATGTGCCTGGGGGGGCGGGTCACCTGCTACGCCCTGGCCTGGGACCTCATTCAGACCTTTTTGAAGTCCCGGTTCCAGACCGCCCCGCGTTTCCAGCGCCGCCTGAACAAGATCACCGCCCTGGAGCGGGATTAACCTAACGGGAGACCGGCACATGCAAGAGAACCCTCTGCTCCAACTCCGCGGCTGCGGTCAGAGCGTCTGGCTGGACTTTCTCAGCAGGCAACTGCTCAATTCCGGGGAACTCCGGCGCCTCATCGACGCCGACGGCCTGGGGGGGGTGACTTCCAATCCGGCCATTTTCGATAAGGCCATCTCCGGCAGCCTGGATTACGACGAGGATATTGGCAAGCTCTCCCGGCAGGGCAAGACTATCCAGGAGATTTACGAGATCCTGACGGTGTCCGACGTGCAGGGGGCCGCGGACCTCTTCCTCCCGATGTTCCGCGAGCTGCAGGGCGGCGACGGCTTCGTCAGCCTGGAGGTCAATCCTCACCTGGCCCACGACACCCCCGGCACCGTTGCCGAGGCCCGGCGCCTGTGGGCCAAATTGGACCGGCCCAACGTCTTCATCAAGGTGCCGGCCACGCGGGAGGGCCTGCCGGCCATCCGGCAGCTCATCCGCGCCGGCATCAACGTCAACGTCACCCTGCTCTTTGGGCTGCCCCGCTATCGGGAAGTGGCCGAGGCTTACCTCTCGGGGCTGGAGGAGCGGGGCGCCCAGGGGCAGCACCTCCGGGTGGCTTCGGTGGCCAGCTTCTTCCTGAGCCGCATCGACACCCTGATCGACCAGACCCTTAAAGGGATGGGCCCAGCCGCGGCCTCCCTCCAGGGGGAGGTGGCCATTGCCAGCGCCAAGATGGCCTATGCCATCTATCGCCAGGTCTTCGGCAGCCGCCGTTTCAGGGCCTTGCAGGACCAGGGGGCTCGGTCCCAGCGCCTGCTTTGGGCCAGCACCAGCACCAAGAACCCGGCCTACCGCGACGTTAAATACGTGGAGCCCCTCATCGGTCCGGAAACCATCAATACCATGCCCCTGGAAACCATCAACGCCTATCGGGACCACGGCCAGCCGGCCAGCCGCCTGGGGGAGGGCGCAGACCAGGCCGCCGCCATCTTGCGGCGGCTGTCAGAGGTGGGCCTCGACCTCGACCAGATTACCCGGCAGTTGGAAGACGAAGGGGTGGAAAAATTCAACCAGCCCTATGACAACCTGATGTGCAGCCTGGAGGGCAAGCGCCGGCAGGCCCCGGAGGCCCCGGCTTCGCCGGGAGGGGAGCAATGAACCTTACCACCATGTTTCTGGACATCGGCGGCGTCTTGCTCACCAACGGCTGGGACCGGCGCATGCGCCAGCTGGCCGCGGAGACCTTCAGCCTGGATGCCGACGAGATGAATGAGCGCCACAATCTCACCTTCGACACCTACGAGGAAGGCAAATTAAGCCTGGATGAATACCTGGCCCGGGTGGTCTTTTACGAAGACCGGTCCTTCACCCGGGAAGCTTTCCAGGACTTCATGTTCACCCAGTCCCAACAGACTCCGGAGATGGCGCAAACCGAGGGGCTGATCAAGGGCCTGAAGGCCAAATACGGCCTGAAAGTGGCCGCG